>NZ_JBWKDP010000014.1:0-236762 GCF_056435905.1 Streptomyces sp. NPDC043861
GAAACGTCCAACTCCTCCGGAGCCACCCGAACCACCGACAGCTCCCACTCCAGCTCCTCCACCGGGATGATCCGCTGCCACGGCTCGCCGTCCTCGGCCACTGCGAACACCGTGCGCAGCACCTCGTGGCGTGCCAGAGTGTCGCGCAGCGCGCTGTTCAGGGCTTGGTGATCGATGGTTCCGGTCATGCGCAAGGCAACCGGGATGTTGTAGGTGGCGCTGGGACCTTCGAGCTGACCGATGAACCACATGCGGCGCTGTGCGAACGACAACGGGATGCGGTCCGGCCGATCGCCCGCTGTCAGGGCCAGTCGAGCCGAGTCCGCATCCAACAGCCGGGTCGCCAGGCCCGCCACCGTGGGCGTCTCGAACAGAGCACGCAGGGGCAGCTCGACCCCCAGCACCGCCCGAATCCGGCTGACCAGCCGGGTCGCGAGGAGGGAGTGGCCACCGAGCGCGAAGAAGTCCTCGTCCACCCCGACCTCGGGCAGCCCAAGGACCTGTGCGAAGACGCCGCAGAGCAGCTCCTCCTGGAGGGTCGCCGGGCCGCGGCCTTCGCCCACCGTGTGCTCCGGCGCCGGCAGGGCCTTACGGTCCAGCTTCCCGTTCGACGTCAACGGCAGAGCGTCCAGTATCACGACCGCTGACGGGACCATGTACGAGGGCAGGTTCGATCCCGCATGGCTGCGCAGCTCGGCACCGTCCACGGCAGCGCCGGGCCGGGGAACTGTGTACGCGACCAGGCGCACATCGCCGGGAACGTCCTCGCGGGCCATCACTGCCGCCTGGGCCACCGAGGCGTGGCGGCAAAGCACAGCCTCGATCTCGCCGGGCTCGATCCGGAAGCCGCGGACCTTCACCTGATCGTCCGCACGCCCCAGGCACTCCAACTGCCCGTCCGGCGTCCAACGCGCCATATCGCCCGTGCGGTACATCCGCACACCCGACTCGACCGGGCTGGCGACGAACCGCTCCGCGGTCAGACCGGGACGGCCCGCATAGCCCCGCGCGACCTGCGCGCCCGAGAGATACAGCTCACCCGCCACACCGGCCGGCACCGGCGACAGCCACTCATCCAGCACAAACGCCCGCACGCCCGCGAACGGGCGCCCCACCACCACCGGCCCGACACCCGAGACCGGCGCGGAGGTGGCCCACACCGTCACCTCGGTCGGCCCGTACACATTCACGACGGGCGCACCGGTGGCCGCCATCCGTGCCGCCAGGTCGTCCGGCAATGCCTCACCGCCCACCAACATCCGCACCGACGTCGGCCAGCCACCCGCCTCGAACAACCCCCGCCACAGCGACGGCACGCCCTGCACCACCGTCGCGCCCGACGAGACCACCAGCTCCGCCAGCGCGGCCGGATCCCGAACCACCTCGCGAGAGGCCACCACCACCGACGACCCGGACAGCAGCGGCAGGAACAGCTCCAGCGCAGCGATGTCGAACGACACCGTCGTCACCGCCACCAGACGGTCGGCGCCGTCCAGCGGTACCCGCTCCCCCGCACCGCCCAGATGCGCCGCCAACGCGCCGTGCGACACCACCACACCCTTGGGCCGGCCCGTCGACCCCGACGTGTAGATCACATACGCCGCATCCTGCGACCGCACCACCACGCCCAGCGGCCCACAGTCCAGCCCCGCAACAGCCGGATCCTCCACCAATACCCGCGACGCAGACGCCGGCAGCGCCGACGCGGATCCCTCCGAGGTGACGACACAGACCGGCGCGGCATCCTCCAGCACATACGCCAGCCGCTCCACCGGGTACTCCGGATCCAACGGCAGATACGCGGCCCCGGCCTTCACCACCGCCAGCAGCGCCACCACCAACTCGACACCGCGCTCCAGACACACCCCCACCACCGACTCCGGCCCCACACCCCGGCCGATCAACAGCCGGGCCAACCGGTTCGCCCGCGCATTCACCTCCCCGTACGAGAGCTCCTCGCCCTCGAACACGACCGCGGTCGCGTCCGGCGTCCGCGCCACCTGCGCCGCGAACAACTCCGGCAGGAACACCGACGGCTCCGGCGCCACCCCGCCGCCCCAGTCCGCCAACAACCGCTCGCGCTCCGCGGCGTCCAGCACCGCTACCGCGCTCGTCGGCTGATCCGGATCGCCCACCACCGCGGACAGGACACGCACCAGACGCTCCGCCAGCAGCCCGACCGACGCCGCCTCGAACAGATCCGCAGCCGCCGTCAGGGAGCCACGCAGACCCGCCGGCCGCCCCGTCGCGTCGAAGGTCTCCCAACAGTCCAGCTCGAGGTCGAACTTTGCCCCGTGGACGTCCGCCGCGACCACTTCGGTGCGCAGCCCGGGGAGTTCCAGTACGGCCGCGGCGTTGTTCTGGAGGGTCAGCATCACCTGGAAGAGCGGATGGCGCGCCATCGAGCGCGTGGGCGCGAGCTCCTCCACCAGCTTCTCGAACGGCACGTCCTGGTGCTCGAACGCGGACAGGGCCGTCTGGTGTCCACGAGCCAGCAGTTCCCGGAAAGTGGGGTTGCCGGTCAGGTCGGTGCGGATGACCAGGGTGTTGACGAAGAAGCCGACCAGTTCGTCCAGGGCTGAGTCGGCGCGCCCGGCAACCGCCGAGCCGATCGGGATGTCCGTGCCGGCCCCGAGGCGGGAGAGCAACACCGCCAGTGCGCTCTGCAGCACCATGAACGGGGTCACACCCTCGGCCAGCGCCAGCTCCGCCACCCGTGCGTGCACCTCGGCGGGAACCTCCAGCTGCACGCGGTGGCCGCGGTGGGAACCAACCGCCGGGCGCGGACGGTCGAACGGCAGCCCCAGCTCCTCGGGAACGTCGGCCAACGCACCACGCCAGTACTCGACCTGACGTGACATCCGGCTGTCAGGGTCGCCCTCGTCGCCCAGCAGCTCCCGCTGCCACAGGGCGTAGTCCGCGTACTGCACCGGCAGGGGCTCCCAATCCGGCACCCGTCCCGACGTGCGCGCTGCGTACGCCGCCGAAAGGTCTCGGGCCAGCACCCGCATGGACCATCCGTCACCGGCGATGTGATGGGTGGTCACCACGAGCGTGTGGTCCTCGGGACCCGTCGAGTGGAGCCAGGCCCGGATCGGGACCTCCTTCGACAGGTCGAAGGCGTACTGTGCCGCGGCCGCGACCGCATCGTCCAGATCCCCCGGCGCAACCTCGGTCGCGCTCAGCTCCCACTCGAGCTCGTCGATCTTGAGGATGCGCTGGTGAGGCTCGCCGTCCGTCGTGGGAAAGACGGTGCGCAGCACCTCGTGGCGTCCGATCACGTCCCTCAGCGCCGCGTTGAGCGACACGTGGTCCACCTGGCCCGAGAGGCGGAGCACGACCGGAAGGTTGTACCTGGCGCTCGGGCCGTCCAACTGCCCGATGAACCAGAGCCGGCGCTGTGCGAAGGACAGGGGAACCATCAGGACTCCTCGTGGTTGCGCATCGGCCGAAGAACCGGCCTGGTTGACTTCTCGGTTCCCACCCGCCGGGCCAGGCCTGCTACGGTCCGGGCCTCGAACACCACCCGCAGCGGCAGTTCGGCCCCCAGGACTTCACGTACCCGGGTCACCAGGCGGGTGGCCAGCAGGGAATGACCGCCCAGGGCGAAGAAGTCGTCGTCCATACCGACCTGCGCGAGGCCGAGAACCTCGCGGAACAGGCCGCTGATGGCTTCTTCGCGGCTGTTGGCCGGCCCGCGACCCTCGCCCGCCCTGTACTCCGGTGCCGGCAGGGCCTTGCGGTCGAGCTTCCCGTTGGCGGTCAGCGGCAGCGCATCGAGCACCACCACCGCGGACGGGACGAGGTAGCCGGGCAGCCGCTCGGCAAGGAACTCGTGGACCAGCGAGGACAGTTCCTTGCCGTCGCCGTCGGCGACGACATAGGCCACCAGACGCATTTCGCCGCCGACGTCATCGCGCGCGATGACCGTGGCCTGCGACACCTGCGGGTGCTCGGACAGCACCTCGCTGACCTCACCCGGCTCGACCCGGAAACCGCGGATCTTCACCTGCTCGTCCGCACGGCCCGCGAAGACGAGTCGACCCTGCGCGGTCCAGTGAGCCCGATCTCCCGTGCGGTACATCCGCACCCCCGGCTCGAACGGACATGCCACGAACCGCTCCGCCGTCATCGCGGGCTGTCCCCCGTACCCACGCGCAAGACCAGCACCCGTGGTGTAGAGCTCACCCTCCACACCCACAGGCGCCGGACACAGCGCGGCATCCAGCACGTACACCCGCGTGTCGGCGATCGGCACCCCGATCGGCACCGACGCGACGCCCTCGACCAGCTCCTCCGCGAGCACCTCATGGACCGCGGTGAACGTCGTGTTCTCAGTCGGACCGTAGCCATTGAACAACCGCAGCGAAGGCAGCGCGGCCAGCAACCGGCGGCAATGTGGCACCGACAGCGCGTCACCACCCGCCAGCAACCGCCGCACCCCGGCCAGCGCCGAGACGTCCTGATCCACCACCTCGTGGAACAGACCGGCTGTCAACCACAGCGTGTCCACCTCGTGCGCGGCCAGGAACATCCGCAGCTCGGCCACCGAAACCGCGCCGGGCCCGGCGACAGCGAGCGCCGCCCCGTTCAGCAGCGCACCCCAGATCTCGAAAGTCGCCGCGTCGAAAGAAGCCGACGCCAGCTGGCCCACCACGTTTCCGGGCCCCAGATCCAGGTAACCGCACTCACGCACCAGCCGGTCAACCGCCCGATGCGCCACGACAGTGCCCTTGGGCCGCCCCGTCGAACCGGACGTGTAGATCACATACGCCGCGTTGTCCACACCCAACGGAGAAAGCAACTCCGCCGTTCCCAAGGGACCGTCCGCCAGCCCCGCCAGCTCCCCGCCCGTGGGCGCACCGCCCAGGACCACACGGGCCAGTTCCCCGGTTTCGACAGCTGTACGACCATCCGTCAACAAGAGAACCGGTGACGATTCCCGCAGCATGTGCGCGATGCGGTCCGCCGGGTACGACGGATCCACCGGAAGATATGCGCCACCCGCCTTCAGCACTGCCAGCAGCGCGACCACCAGCTCGACGCCGCGCTCCAGAGCCACGGCCACCACCGACTCCGGCCCCACTCCACGACCGATCAACAGCCGCGCCAGCCGGTTCGCCCGTGCGTCCAACTCCGCGTACGACAGGCTCACACCGTCCGCGACCACCGCCACCGCATCCGGTGTCGCAGCGACCTGCGCCGCGAACAAGCCCGGCACCGTCGCCCCGGCCACACTCCGGCCGGTGCTGTTCCACTCGTCGAGCATTCGGCACCGCTCGTCCTCGCCCAGCACCTCCACCGCACCAAGCGGCACCTCCGGGCCGCCGTCCAGCGCCGTCTCCAGCGCCGACACCAGATTCGCCACCGCAGTACGCACCAGCTCACCCACGGCAACCCCGTCCGCCGGCACCACCGCGTCGACCGACAGCGCGATCGCCTCACCGTTGTCATCAACCATGAGCGCCAGCGGGAAGTTGGTGCGTTCACGGGCGAACACGAGCCTGGTGCCCTCGAGTTCCCCGTCCCAGCGCTCATCCAGGTTCCGGCCGGCGTTGCGCCGGTAGTTGATGAAAGAGGTGAACAGTGGGCTGCCGCCCGCCACACCGCTGGCACGCTGCGCGACCACCAGCGGGGAGTGCTCGTGCTCCAGCAGTTCCGCCAACTGGCTCCGCATCGCGGATACGGCGGCAATCACGCCCAGTTGGTCATTGCGCACCCGCACCGGGAGAGTGTTGATGAACGGGCCGGGGATCCGGTCGGCGCCGGCGCCGGCGTTCATCCGGCCCGACAGGACGGTGCCGAACACGACGTCCTGCTGGTTCGAAACGGCCGAGAGCACTCGCGCCCATGCCACGTGCAGCAGCGTCGCCGGGCTCGTCCCCAGGCGGCGGGCAACCTCGCGCAGCCGGGCGTCCACCTCCGGTGCGGGAGCGACCTGGCTGCGTACCAGGGCCGCGCCGTCACCGCGCACGTCGACGAGGCCGAACGGGGCCGTGGGCTCCTCGACATCGCCCAGCAGGGCTTCGAAGTACCGCTCGTGCTCCGACTGCGCCACGCCGCCGCGCGCCTGAGCGACGAAGTTGCGGAACGGCAGCGGCTCGGGGAGTTCGGAGCTTCGGCCGGTCAGGAATGCCTGGACCTCCGTCAGCAGCACCACCAGGGCCGTGTGGTCGCGCACCATGTGGTGCGCCCGGACCAGGGCCAGCCACTTGCCGCCGCCGGGCGCAGCCGCGATGTGCAGGGTGATCAGCGGAGGGCTGGACAGGTCCATCGAGTGGCCGCCCCGCTCCACCAGCTCGGCCACCGGGTCGGTGCCCCGCGGGTCCAGCGCGACCTCCGTGACCGACAGTGGTGCGTGCCGCAGCACGACCTGTACGGGCTCCCGCAGCCCCTTCCAGACGTACGAGGTGCGGTAGATGTCGTGCCGGTCCACCACGTGCCGCATGGCCTGGGCGAACGCGTCCAGCCGCTCACGCGAGTCGAACTCCAGTACCGCGGGCATCACATAGGCGTCCTCGCCGCCGTCCGCGAGCACATGGTGGAAGAGCAGGCCCTCCTGCAGCGGAGCCAGCGGATAGATGTCGGCCACGTTGGCTGCGCCGCCGGCGACGGTCGCGACCACCTGGGCGATCTCTTCCGCCGCGAGCTCCACCATGGAGAGCATCTCCGGCGTGATCTCTGTCGCGCCTGCGGGAATCCGGTTGGCCGGCGCCTCGATGCGCTCGGCCCCCACGGACGCTGCCACACCGGCCGGGGTCGGGCTGTCGAACAAGGTCCGGACCGAGACGGACACGCCCTGTACCCGAAGGATCTCCACCAGCCTGACCGCGACCAGGGAGTGCCCGCCCAGCTCGAAGAAGTCGTCGTCCACGCCGACCCGCTCCAGGTCCAGGACTTCGGCGAAGGCTGCGCAGACGATCTCCTCGCGGGCGTCCGCCGGACCCCGGCCGGCGCCGGCCAGGCCCGCGAAGTCAGGCGCCGGGAGCGCCTTGCGGTCCAGCTTGCCGTTGCCGGTCAGCGGCAGCGCGTCCAGCACCACCACGGCGGACGGCACCATGTGCTCCGGCAGCCGCGCTGCGGCGAACTGCCGCAACTGGGCCGCGAGGCCCTCGGCGTCCGCGCCGTGTCCGGGCACCACGTAGGCGACCAGGGAGGCGTCACCGGGGGTGTCCTGGCGGGCGACGACCGCGGCTTGCGCGACTTGCCGGTGCGACTCAAGGGCTGCCTGGACCTCGCCCGGTTCGATCCGGAAACCACGGATCTTCACCTGCTCGTCGGCACGGCCCAGGAAGACCACCTGGCCGTCCGCGGTCCACTTCGCCAGGTCACCGGTGCGGTACATCCGCGCCCCCGGCTCGTACGGGTTGGCGACGAACCGCTCGGCGGTCTGGCCCGGACGCCGGACGTAGCCGCGCGCCAGCTGCGCACCCGCGACGTAGAGGCTGCCCGCCACGCCCACCGGTACCGGTTCCAGGCGGTCGTCCAGTACGAAGAGCCGGGTGTTGCCGACCGGCTTGCCGAGCGGGACCACCCCGTCGGCCAGGAGGTCGGCCGTCAGCAGGGTGGTGGCGACGCCAATGGTGGTCTCGGTCGGACCGTAGTGGTTGAAGACGGCGCACTCGCCGGCCTCGGCCACCAGATCCCGCACCCAGCCCGGGGCGGCCGCCTCACCGCCGAGCACGAGAGCCTTCGCCGGGAGGACTTCCGCCGGGCTGGCCACGGCGCTCAGCGCAGCCAGGTGGGAGGGGACGGCCTTCAGGTGGTCGATGGCGTGCTCGGCCAGGTAACCGGAGACCGCGGTCGGGTCGGTCACCGCACCCTCCTCCAGGATGTGCAGCTCACCGCCCGTCACCAGGCTCGCCAGGAGGACGGTGTTGCCGAGGTCGGTGGCCTGGGCTTGGAGCAGCGCGTACCGGCTGCCCGGCCCGGTGAACCCGATCCGCGGGGGGACGGTGGCGACGTAGTTGGTCAGCGCTCCGTGGCCGACCGCCACGCCCTTCGGCCGGCCGGTCGAGCCGGAGGTGTAGATCACGTACGCCAGGCTGTCCGGGTCGGTCACCACTTCGGGCGCGATCGACGGCGCCGCGGCCAGCTGCATGGCCGTCAGCGTCCCGTCCAGCGCAACCGTCCGGATCCGGCCCGCAGGCAGATCGTCCAGGATCTCCTCGGTGGTGAGCACCAGCACCACCTGGCTGTCGGTCAGCATGAACGCGGTCCGGTCCGCCGGCTGCCCGGGGTCGAGCGGCAGATACCCGGCTCCCGCCTTCCAGACCGCCAGCATCGCGGTGACCATCGCGATACCGCGGGGCAGTGCGAGGCCCACCACGGACTCGGCGCCGATGCCCTGGCCTACCAGGTGGTGTGCGAGACGGTTCGCCCGCGCGTCCAGCTCGGCGAATGACACGCGCTCGCCGTCGGCGACGATCGCCGTCGCGTCGGGAGTGCGTGCCACCTGCGCCCCGAAGAGATCGGCGACCGTGTCCGCCGGCACCTCGGCGGCCGTGTCGTTCCATTCCGTCAGCAGGCGGGACTGCTCTTCGTCCTCGAGCACCCGGACCGTGCTCAACGGCACATCCGCGCCACCGTCCAGCGCTGTCTCCAGGGCCGCGACCAGGCTCTCGGCAGCGGTGAGCACCAGCGCGCCCACCGCGGTGGAGTCGATCGGGGCCACCGCGTCGACGGCGACCTCGATGCCGTCGTCGTTGTCGTCGACCAGGATCACGAGCGGGTAGTTGGTCCGCTCCCGCGAGAGCAGCAGCCGGGTCCCCTCCATCACCGCCCCAGCGCGCTCCGCGGCACTCTGGCCCTCGTTGCGGCGATAGTTGATGAAGGAGGTGAACAGGGGGGTGTCGCCCACAAGGCCACTGGCCCGCTGTGCTGCCACGAGCGGCGCGTGCTCATGCTCCAGCAGCTCGGCCAGCTGGTCGCGCATGGCGGTGACGGCCGCCATTACACCCTGCCGGTCCGTCAGCACCCTTACCGGAAGGGTGTTCATGAACGGTCCGGGCACCCGGTCGGCACCGGCACCGGCGTTCATCCGGCCGTACAGCACCGTGCCGAAGACCACGTCGTCGCGGCCGCTGACCGCGGCGAGTACCCGGGCCCACGCCACGTGCATCAGCGTGGCAGGGCTGGTCCCGAGCCTGCGCGCGGTCTCCCGCAGTCGTACGTTCAGCTCCTCGCCGAACCTGGTCACGCCCTGGACCGAGTCCGCCCCGTCGCCACGCACGTTCAGCACGCCGTACGCGGCGGTCGGCTCCGTCACGTCACCCAACAGACCGGCGAAGTACCGCTCGTGCTCCGCGAGCGAGACCCCTCCGCGCGCCTGGGCGACGAAGTTGCGGAACGGCAGCGGCGTCGGCAGCTCCGCAGCGTGCCCGGCCACGATCGTGCGCACCTCGCTGAGCACGACTTCGAGCGCGGTGTGGTCACGCACCGTGTGGTGCATCCGGGCGAGTGCCATCCAGCCCCCGTCCGGCAGCGCGGCGAAGTCCACCCTGATGAGGGGGGCGCGACCCAGGTTCATCGCGGAGCCGACGATCTCCTGCAGCTCGGCCGCCGGGTCGGTGGTCCGCGGGTCGAGGGTCACCTCGGTGACCGGCAGCTGAGCGTGCCGCCAGACCACCTGGACCGGCTCGCGCAGCCCTTCCCACACGAACGAGGTGCGGAAGATGTCGTGCCGGTCCACCACCAGTTGCAACGCCTCGACGAAGGCGTCCAGACGCGCTCGGGTGTCGAACTCCAGCGCCGCCCGCAGGACGTAGGCGTCCTCGCCGCCCTCGGCCAGGAGGTGGTGGAAGAGCAGGCCCTCCTGGAGCGGGGCGAGCGGGTAGACGTCAGCGATGTTCGCGGCGCCGCCCTCGACGGTGGCCACAATCCGCTCGACCTCGTCGGCGGTCAGGTCGACCAGGGGCAGCATCCCCGGGGTGATCTCCCGCGCGTCGGCGGGGATCAGATTCGCCGGCACCTCCACCTGCGTGGCGCCTGTGGAGGCCGCGAGGGCGGCCGGGGTCGGGGCCTGGAAGAACGCCCGCACGGACACCGAGACACCATGCCCGCGCAGTACCTCCACCAGGCGCACGGCGAGCAGCGAGTGGCCGCCGAGGCGGAAGAAGTTGTCGTCGACGCCGACGCTCTCCAGGCCCAGGACGTCGGCGAAGGCAGCGCAGACGATCTCCTCGCGCGCGTTCGCCGGACCCCGGCCCGCTCCGGTGACATACTCCGGCGCCGGGAGGGCCTTGCGGTCCAGCTTGCCGTTCATGCTCAGCGGCAGCGCCTCGAGGACGACGACCGCCGACGGGACCATGTGCTCGGGCAGTCGCTCGCCCGCGAACACCCTTACCAGCTCCGGGAGATCGTCCGACTTGCTCCCGGCCACCACGTAGGCCACCAGGCGGATGTCACCGGGCGCGTCCTCGCGGGCGAGTACGGCGGCCTGCGCCACCTGCGGATGCGCGGCGACGACGGCCTCGACCTCGCCCGGTTCGATCCGGAATCCACGAATCTTCACCTGGTCGTCCGCACGGCCCAGGTACTCCAGCTGGCCATCCGCGTTCCACCGCACCACATCAGCGGTGCGGTACAACCGCTCACCCGAACCGAACGGGTTCGCGACAAACCGTTCTGCCGTGAGTCCCGCACGACCCGCGTAACCGCGGGCCAGCTGGGCACCCGCCAGATACAACTCCCCCGCCACACCCACCGGCACCGGGGACAGTCCGCCGTCCAGCACAAACACCCGGGTATTGGCCACCGGCCCACCGATCGGCACCACGGCACCATCAGCACCCGGCTCACACTGCCAGGCCGTCACATCGACCGACGCCTCCGTCGGCCCATACAGATTGTGCAACCCCACACCACCGAGGACCGCGAAGAACCGGTCCCGCACCGACACCGACAGCGCCTCACCCGAGCACACCACATTCCGCAGAACACGCGCACACTCACCCGCAGCCGACTCAGCGAGGAACGCCTCCAGCATCGACGGCACGAAGTGCACCGTCGTCACCCTCTGCTCCACGACCAGCGACGCCAGATACGCCGGATCCCGGTGACCACCCGGACGAGCCACCACCAGCGTGGCACCCTCCAGCAACGGCCAGAAGAACTCCCACACCGACACATCGAACCCGAACGGCGTCTTCTGCAACACACGGTCGCTGGCGTCGAGTCCGTAGCAGGACTGCATCCACACCAGACGATTCACAATGCCCTCGTGCGGCACCACCACACCCTTGGGCCGACCCGTCGAACCCGACGTGTAGATCACATACGCAGGATGCGACGGCAGCAACACACCACCACGCTCCCCGTCCGAGAGCACACCCGCACCGAACACCGCCAGCTCAGCCACCACCGAAGGCTCATCCAGCACCACCACCGGCACCCCGAAGCCCACCGCACCGGCCAGAGCCTGCGACGTCACCACCACGACCGGCCCAGCATCCTCCACCATGAACGCGACCCGCTCCGCCGGATACTCCGGATCGACCGGCAGATACGCACCACCCGCCTTCACCACCGCAAGCAGCGCCACCACCATGTCGACCCCGCGCTCCAACGCCACCGCGACAACCGACTCCGCACCCACACCACGATCCACCAACAACCGCGCCAGACGATTCGCCCGCGCATCCAACTCCCCGTACGACACCTCCACACCATCAACAACCACAGCCACCGCACCCGGCGTCCGCACCACCTGCGCCTCGAACAACCCCGCCAACGTCGACAGCTCGACCTCAGCCGCCGTGTCGTTCCACTCCACCAACACCCGCCGACGAGTAGCCCCGTCCAACACGTCGACCGCACTCAGCGCGGTCTCGGGGCCGCCCGCCGCCGCTCGTTCCAGCGCGGCCAGCAGGTTCCTGGTGGCCGTGCACAGGAGCGTGCCCACCTGCTCCGGGTCCGTCGGGGAGACCGCGTCGACGGTGAGACGCATCCCGTCCTCGTCGTCATCGATGTTCACCGCGAGCGGGTAGTTGGTCCGCTCCCGGTAGTACCGCAACTCGACGCCGTCGAAGAGGGCTCCGCTCTTGCTGACGGAACGGTCGTTGTGCCGGTAGTTGAGCATGGACGCGAAGAGGGGGGTCTCACCCTCCACGCCGCTGGCGTTCTGCGCCACGGCCAGCGGTGCGTGCTCGTGCTCGAGCAGCGCGGCAAGCTGGCTGCGTACGGCGGTCACCGCGGCCATCACACCCACCTGCCCGGTCCTCACCCGCACCGGCAGCATGTTCATGAACGGGCCGAGGACCCGAGCCGCGTCGGCGTCGGCGTTCATACGGCCGAACAGCACCGTCCCGAACACCACGTCGTCCCGACCACTGACCGCCGCCAGCACCCGCGCCCACGCCACGTGCATCAGCGTCGCGGGGCTGGCGCCCACCTTCCGCGCGACCCTGCGCAGCTGTCGTTCGAGGTCCGCTGCGATCCGTATCTCGGCCTCGACCGAGTCCGTCCCGGGCTCACGCGTGTTCAGCAGCCCGTACGGTGCGGTCGGCTCGGTGACGTCCCCCAGGAGGTCGGCGAAGAACTGCTCGTGGCCCCCGTTGTCCAAACCGGCCCTGGCCTGGACGACGGCATCACGGAAAGGCAGTGGCTGCGGCAGCTCGGCGCCGCGCCCCTGCATGAACTCCCGGATCTCGGCGAGCAGGACCTCGACCGTCGTGTGGTCCTGCACCAGGTGGTGCAGACGCAGCAGAACCAGCCTCCGACCATTCGCGACCTGGGCCACATGCAGCCCGAGCAGTGGTGCCCGCGTGATGTCCACGGTCCGGCCCACGATCGCCGGCAGGTCGGTCACCGGGTCCGCGGACTTCGGGTCGAGGGTCACCTCGGCCACCGGCAGCTGGGCGTGCCGCCAGACCACCTGGACCGGCTGGGTCAACCCTTCCCAGACGATCGCGGTACGGAAGATGTCGTGCCGGTCCAGCACGTGCTGAAGGGCACCGGTGAACGCGTCCAGCCGCTCCTCGGAGTCGAACTCAAGGACGGCCGAGGCCAGATAGGTGTCCTCACCGCCCTCAGCCAGCAGGTGGTGGAAAAGCAGGCCCTCCTGAAGCGGGGCCAGCGGGTAGATGTCGGCGATGTTGGCCGCCCCGCCCTCGACCGTGGCGACCACCCGTGCCACCTCGTCGGCCGAGAGGTCGACCAGCGGCAGCATCTCGGGGGTGATCTCCTGCGTGTCGGTGGGGATCAGGTTCGCCGGCACGGCGACCCCTCCAGCGCCCACGGAGGCAGCGAGACCGGCGACCGTCGGTGAGTCGAAGAAGGCTCGCACCGACACCGACACGCCGAGCTTGCGGATCGCCCCCACCAGTCGGATGGCCATCAGCGACTGACCGCCGAGCTGGAAGAAATTGTCGTCGACACCGACGCGCTCCAGCCCCAGGACTTCGGCGAAGGCAGCGCAGAGGATCTCCTCGCGAGCGTTCGACGGGCCACGCCCGGTACCGCCCCGGGTGCCGAAGTCCGGGGCGGGCAGCGCTCTCCGGTCCAGCTTGCCGCTCATGGCGAGCGGCAGGGCGTCCAGGACGACGACTGCGGCAGGGACCATGTGCTCGGGCAGCCGTTCGGCCGTGAAGGCGAGGACCTCGTCCTGCAGGTCGTCGAACGCGTCGTCGGTCACGACGTACGCGACCAGCTGGATGTCACCGGGCGTGTCCTCGCGGGCAACCACAGCGGCCTGCGAGACGTGCGGGTGGGCGGCCACCACGGCCTGGACCTCGCCCGGCTCGATCCGGAAGCCGCGGACCTTCACCTGCTCGTCCGCACGCCCCAGATACTCCAGCTGGCCGTCCGCACGCAGACGTGTGACATCGCCGGTGCGGTACATCCGCGCGCCGGGCTCGAAGGGGTTCGCCACGAACCGCTCGGCCGTCTGGCCAGCCCGGTTGACATAGCCCCGGGCGAGCTGGGCACCCGCGATGTACAGCTCACCGGCCACACCCGGAGCCACCGGGCGCAGGAAGCCGTCCAGGACGTACAGGCGCATGTTGGCGATCGGACGGCCGATCGGCACCGAGTCGCCGACCTCCTGTCCGGCCCGCACCTCGAACACCGAGCAACCGACGACCGCCTCGGTGGGACCGTACTCGTTCACCACAACGGAAGCGGGTGAACGCTCCAGCCACGCCTGCACCACCGAACCCGGCAGTGCCTCGCCACCGACCACCCAGGTGGCCGCAGCATCCTTGACCTCCGCGTCCGACAGCGACTCCGACAACAGCGGAAGATGCGCCGGCACCACCTTCGCCAGACCCAACCCGCTACCGCTCCGGAGCAGTTGGGCCAGACCCTCAGCACCGCCCTCGCGGCTCACCACCACCGGCGCACCGGAGATCAACGGCACCACCACACTGGTCACCGTCAGGTCGAACGCCAACGACGAGTGCAACGGCGCACCACCCACCGTCTCGTACGCACCCGCAGCCCACTGCGCGTAGTTCGCCAGACCACCGTGCGTGACCGCGACACCCTTCGGACGGCCCGTCGAACCCGACGTGTAGATCACATACGCCAGACCCTCAGGACGGATCTCCACCCCGGGAGCCGTCCGCGTCGACACAGGCGCCCGGCCGGCCGTCAACGCATCATCCATCGTCACGACATGTGCCGCGTCGGCAAGCTGCCCGACCAGTGCGGCGCTGTCGGTCAGTGTCACGACCGCGCCACTGTCGGCCAGCAGATAGGCGATGCGCTCCGCCGGATGGTCCGGGTCGACCGGCAGATAGCCGGCCCCCGCCTTCCACGCCGCGAGGATCGCCACCACGGCGTCCACTCCGCGCGGCAGGCAGATGCCCACCACCGACTCCGCGGCGACGCCCTGGCCCAGCAGATAGTGCGCCAGCCGGTTCGCCCGTTCGTCGAGCTCGGCGTACGACACCTCGACACCGTCCGCGAGCACCGCCACCGCCTCCGGCGCCCGCACCACCTGCGCAGCGAACAGCTCCGGCACGGACAGGCCCGTGAACTCGGCCTCGGTGTCGTTCCACTCCACCAGCACCCGGCGCCGCTCGTCCGCATCCAGCAGGCCGGACCGGCTGACCGGTTCGGCGGGGTCGACCGAGACGAGCCAGTGCGCCAGCGCAAGGAAGCGGCGGCAGACCTCGTCACCCGGCGACAGGTCGGGGGCGTCGGGGTTCACGTCGACGGCGATCTTCAGGCCGGACCGGTCATACACGTCGATGCGTGTGCTGTCGACCGGGCCGCTGGACAGATTGTGCGCAGTGACGGAACAGTCCCCGAACGGCAGTGCGTAGATGTCGAACGACATGACGTTGATGAGCAGGTCCCACAGGCCGCCCTCACCGAGCATCGCGTCGTGGAGCATCTCCTCGTAGCGGTACCGCTGGTGGCGCAGTCCCTCCAGCACCGCCCGGGTGGTCTGGCGCACGAGGTCCGCGACCGTGGTGTCCGGGGCGATTTTCACGCGGATCGGAAGGACGTTGTTGGTCATGAACGGAATCGCGAGGTTTCGCGTGCCCGCACGGCCGCTCACCGGAACGCCGACGACCACGTCCTGCCGCCCGGTGAGATGGTGCTGGTAGAGGGCGGCGGCACTGATCATGAGGCCGGCGAGGCTGGCTCCCAGTCCGCGGGCGGCCGCCTTCATGTCCGTGGCGGCCGCGGCGTCGATGCTTTCCACAAAGCGGACGGGGGCGCGCTGGGCCCGTTCCGTAAAGGTGCTGCCGAGGCCCTCCGCCTCGGGGAGGCCCGCCAGGACACCGCGCCAGTAGGTCCGGTCGGCCTCGTAGTCGGCGGAGGCCCGGTAGTCGCGTTCGGCGTCCATCAGGACGGTGCTGGAGGGCAGGGCTCCCTCTTCCACCGATCCGCCCTGGAGCAGCGTGTTGTAGATCTGCGACAGGCGACCGACCACCAGGCCCGCGCTGCGGCCGTCGAGGATCACGTGGTAGGCCCGCTGGTACCAGAAGGTGAGCCGGGGTCCGGCCGTGAAGATCTTGATGGTGTAGAGGGGGCGTTGGGCCGCTCCCCTCTCGTTGCGCAGGTCGTCCCACATCAGGCTCTCGGCCGCCGCGTGCGGATCGGCCTCGGAGCTGATGTCGACGACCTCGACCGGGTAGTCGTCCACGGCATGGAAGTACTGCCGCGGCTGCCCGTCGACCTCGCGGATGCGCAGCCGGGCGGCGTCGGCCTCCTCCATGAGGCGATGCGAGGCCTTCACCAGGAGACCCAGGTCCACGTCCCCGTCGAGCTTCAGGTACTCGGCACCGTTGAAGCACGGGTTCTCGGGTGCCAGCTGATGGCTGTACCAGATCGCGAGCTGGCCGGCCATCATTTCCCGGAGCTCACCCTCAGACATGGCCATTCCCGCGCACTCCATTCGGTTCGACTCATTGGCTGAAACAGCACGGGCCGCCGCCTCCGGACATGCCGCATGACTGCCCAGCCCCCTTGCACACCGCTGCAACCTGATATTGCGGACTTCGTGAGCCCGCGCACGACGCAGGCGAAAGCACAAACACTTGAGCAGGGTGTCGGTTCGACCGACACCCTGGGATGCGGCCCTGAGCCGGACCAGCCCGGGACCGAATAGTCACCGTCCCGATGGAATCGCGCCAACAGTTGACGCTGCGACGTGTGCCTCTGACACCGCACACGCTTCCCCCGGCACGCACTCTCCACTGCCCAATACGTGATCCACTATGGCTCAGGGACACTGCCGCGATCAATGAGAAGTGGCTGCCCGAACGACCGCGCTGCCCGTGTCCGCCCGGTCTCCGTGAGCCGTTCAACTGCGCCGCGGCGGCGGTTGAACACGAGGGGTCCGGCGGCGTCACGAAAATGGACGCTCCGTGCGGCAGGGGGCTTCAAACCGATGCACCCCGGATGCCGAGAACTCGGCAATATTCCACCGAGACCCCGGCCGCGTGCATGATATTTCCGGTCTCGAATTCCGAGGAAACTGTGAGGCATTCCCATGCACAATGAGCCGGCCGCCCCGGCCCCGCCGATCAATCTGGTGGATCCCGGACTCTACTCGCACGGCGATCCGTTTGTGCAGTGGCGCTGGCTCCGCGCCAATGAGCCGGTGTACTGGCACCCACCGACGGAGCTTCCCGGTTTCTGGGCCCTGACCCGGTACGAGGACATCCGCACCGCCTACCGTGACGCGGAGACCTTCAGCTCCGCACAGGGCATCCTGCTCCGGCCGGACGACCACGGGGCCGACCCCGGCGGTGGCCGTACCCTCGCGCTGACCGACGCACCGCGCCATCGCCGGCTGCGTGGACTGGTGGACGAGTGGTTCTCCGTGCGCTCGGTCCGCGCGCTCGAGCACGAGATGGCGGAGATCACCCGCGGCATCGTCGACAAGGCCCTGGAGCAGGGCAGTTGCGACTTCGTGACGGATGTCGCCGCCCGGGTCCCGCTGTACGTGATCTGCAAGATGATGGGGGTGCCGGAGTCCGACTGGGAGCACCTCTACGACCTGACGAGCCAGGCCTTCGCAGCCGGCGACCCGCTCACCCGCCGGTTCGCACACCTGAATATCCTCGGCTACTTCGAGATGCTCCAGTCGGAGAAGGCAGCGAGCCCGGGCGACGACCTGGTGAGCGTACTGGCGACGGCTGTGGTCGACGGTGAGCGCCTGAGCCCCGACGACGTGATCCTGAACTGCGACAACCTGCTGGTCGGCGGCACCGAGAACACTCGGATATCCGCCGCCGGGGGCATGCTCGCCCTCCTCGAACGCCCGGAGCAGTGGCAGCGACTGGTCGAGGACCCGGCCCTGCTGCCGTCGGCGGTCGAGGAGATCCTGCGCTGGACATCCACCGCCACGCACATCATGAGAACCGCCGTACGTACGACCGAGATCCACGGCAAGAAGATCGAGGCCGGTGACCGGGTGGTCTTCTGGCTTCCTTCGGCCAACCGCGACGAGACGGTGTTCGACGACCCTGACACCTTCACCATCACCCGCAAGCCCAACCGGCACCTGGCCCTGGGCTTCGGCGAGCACTTCTGTCTCGGAAGCATGCTGGCCCGGGTCGAGCTGCGACTGCTCTACGGCGAGCTGCTCGACCGGTCCGTGCGGGTCGAGCTCGACGGCACTCCCAAGCTTCTCGACTCGATCGTCGTCAACGGCCCGGAGCGGCTGCCCGTCAGGCTCACCACGGGCTGACGGCACGGACGGACATGGGTGACGGGCCGCCGGTTTTCCGGCGGCCCGTCGTCATGGTGTTCCGGTGGAGCGGGTGGCCCGAGCGGGCCACCGCGCGTCCTGTCAGCGGCCGGCCAGCAGCGGGACCAGGGCGTCCGTGAGCGGGTCGATGGCGGGGTGGTCCCACAGCAGAGTGGGCTCGACCTCGATGCCGTAACGGTCTTCGATGTCAGCGCACAGGCTGAGCACGTACACCGAGTCGAGACCGTACTCGGACAGCGGCTGACCGGTGTCGATGTCCTCGGCCGGGAGCCGGACGTACGCGGCCACGCAGCCGCGCAGCCATTCCCGGATCTCTGCGGTGTCGACCGTGGCCGGGCGGTCGGTGATGTCGGACATGGCAACCTCCGTGGGTGCTGTATCAGTTGGGGTCAGGCGCCCGTGGGGCGGCCGGCGTGGTCGAAAGTGAGACCGGCGTCGTGACGCCGGAGGAGTTCTGCGTAGAGGGACCGGCTGAGCGGCTCGGGGAGCGGGTCGTGGTGGCGTCCGGTGTGGGCACCCAGCCGGTGCAGGGCCGCGAGTACCCAGACCGGGTCAGCGCCCAGGGCCTGCCCGCCGGCCGGCCGTTCCCACCACAGGCCCAGGCAGGCCGCGGCGGCGAGCACCGCCGCCCAGCGGCTCGTCAGGTCGAACGCGTCCGGTGGTGCGCTGGGGCCCACCTGGTCGGGGGTGAGGGTGGCTGCCGCGGTGACCAGGGCCCGTATCTCGGCGGCGTACTCCGATGCCCGGGCGGCGATCTCCGCGTCCTCGCCGGTACGCCGTTCGGCGCCCTGGAGCAGAGTGCGGGAGAGAGGGTCCCGGCCGCCCGCGGTGACCGCGAGGGCCCCGAAGTCCAGCGGTGGCAGCGGCTCAGTCGGCCGGAAGGACGTGGCGGGCAGTGCCGGGCCGACGTCCTTGTTCCAGGTCCGCCGCGCCGTCAGGGGCAGCTGGGGCAGCAGCGCGGACTGGCAGGAGACCCGGGAGGCATGACCGAAGGCCGAGGGCAGCGCGTCCCGCTGCAGCTTCTGGAACAGCGGCTGCTCCGCGGAGCGGAGGTAGAACTGCGAGCCGAGCAGCTCGGAGAGCCGGTTGACCGCCGCCATCAGCAGTGCGGGGACGAGGAGTTTGACCGCCGAGGCGTACACGGCGCACTGCGCGGGAGCGGTGTGCGCCGCGCGGGCGGCCACGGTGATGAAACCGTCTGCCAGCAGCAGGTCCGCGAACGCCTCGGCGAGCACCGTCCGGGAGAGGGACAGGTCGGCGGCGGTACCACCGTACAGACGGCGGCCGAGGGCCCCGCGCAGGGCCGTGCGCAGCGCGGTGTCGAGCAGGCCGACGGTCATGCCGGGCAGCGCGATCCGGGTGAGCTGGAAGGAACGCTGGGCCGTCTCCAGGCCGTGGCCGGGGGTTCCGACCACGGCGTCGACCGGGACCGGGCAGTCGGTGAACTCGATTCCGCCGAGCGGTACGCCGCGCATCCCGACGGTGCCGAAGCGGGGCAGGCGGGTGACCGTGCCCGGGGGCAGCCGGTCCTTCTCCAGCAGGAGCTGGGAGTGACTGCGGCTGCCGGGAGCGGTGTCGGTGCGGGCGAAGAGCACCATGGCTCCGGCCCGATCGAGGTTGGCCACCACCTCCTTGCGGCCGTTCACGCGCAGCTGCCCGTCCGGTCCGGGCAGGGCGGTCAGCTCGGCGCGCGCGAAGTCGTTGCCGTGGGCCAGCTCGTGGTATCCGCATGCCACCCGACCGCCGGAGAGCAGGTGGTCGGCGAGCCAGGTCTGCTGCTCGGTACTCCCCGCGGTCCAGACGTTGACGGCGGCCATGAAGGATCCCGCGCCGTAGCCGAGGCCCAGACAGGGATCGCGCCGGTAGACGGCGCGCATCACGCCGATGAGCTCTTCCGGGCCGGTGAACCGGCCGCCCAGGGCCTTCGGGACGAAGTGGGCGTTGAGTCCGAACGCGTCCAGCAGGTCTTCCCCGGCCGACAGCATGGAGCCGTGGGCATCGGCGGCAAGCACCGCGTCCCGGCCAACGGGACTGGCGGCGTCGCCAGCATCGCCGAACAGCGCCTCCAACCGGTCGATCGGGTCGGGGGGTGCGGCGGGGGATGCGGTCCCAGCGGGGTCGACGAGAGTCATCGGACCGGTTCCTCCACGGGTTGCGCGAGTGGCGAGACAAGGGCCTCGTAGGCGTCGGACGGCGGCCGATGGCCGGGCACCAGCAACTCCAAGCAGCGTTCCAGGGCCGCGGTCAGCTCCGCGGCTCGCTCCGTCCCGCCGGGTGCGGCGAGCAGGTGGAGGGCGGCGGCACCGGCGAAGCACGCCTCGAATCGCCGGGCCACCGCGAACGCGTCCGCGGGCGCGTTCCTGGCGGTCGGCGGTAGCTCCGCCATGGCATCCGCGAGTGCCGTCGTCTGTGCGGAGAGCATCGCGGCAAGTTCCGCCGCACGCCGCGGCACGGAACCCGCTGCCGCCAGGGTGGCGATCCGCGGGGCGACGTCCGGTACCGCCTGGACGACGCTGCAGCCCGTGCGGCTCACCAGGCGCAGGGCCGTGGGATCGAGCTCCGGCAGCGGGGTCTCGCCGATGGTCGCGGCGAGTCCGGTGGCGTCGTAGGCACCGCTACGGATGAGCCTGGCCAGGAGCGGGAATTGGGAAATGAGCAGCGATCGGTTCACTGCTGTGCTGCCGTCGAACACCGCAACGATCCGGTGGTCGCGCTCCAGCTTCTGGAACATGCCGCCTGCGTGGAAGTCCGTCAGGAAGCCTCGGGCACCGAGAAGTTCCGCCAGATCGTCGATGCTCTGCTGAACGATCCACGGCACTCCCGCCTTGACGGCCGCCGAGACCGTGCTCATCTCCCCGGTGAGACCGTGAGCGCAGCGTGCGGCCAGCAGGGCTGCGGCGTCCGCCAGGGCCATGGACGCAGCGGCTCGGCCCAGCACTCGCCGGGCCAGCGGCAGGAGCAGCAACCGGGTGCCGTAGAGGGCACGCTCGGCGGCGAAATCGCGCACCAGCCGCAGGGCGTGCTCTCCGGCACCCACGGAGAGCGCGGCGCACAGGGTGCGGGTCAGCTGCAGCGCACGCAGGACGGTCCCCAGTCCGTCGCCGGCCTCTCCTATGAGCGCGTCGGCCGGGACCGGCGCGTCGCACAGACGAAGCCCGCTGATGTCTGCGCCGCGGATCCCGTGCGTCGGCTCCTTGGGCAGCGGCTGCCAGGCCCCTTCCGGGAGTGCGGACTTGTCGACCAGGAACAGACTGAACCCGCGCGGGCCGCCGGCCGGATCGGTGCGTGCCAGGACACAGATGAGCCGACCCCGGGTGGCGTTGTTGATCGGCCATTTCTCACCGGTGAGCCGCCACTCCCCGTCCGGGCCGAGGGCGGCGGTCAGGCTTCCGGCCAGCAGATCGCTGCCTACTCCCCGCTCGGTCAGGCCCCACGAGACCACCGCGTTCTCGTCGAGCACCAGCCGGGCCATGGCCCGCTGCTGCTGCTCGGTCCCGGCGACCCATGTCGACACGGCGCCGAGGAAGGTCTTGCCGTGCGCGACGGCGACCGTCACGTCCCGGCGGGCCACCTCGCGCAGCGAGTGCAGCAGTTCGGGGAGGCCGCCCGGTACTCCGCCGAGCCGCGCCGGGACATAGGCGCGGGGCAGGCCGCCGGCGTCCAGCAGGGCGCACTCCTGGTCGGGGAATGCCTCCGCGGCGTCCAGGGCCGCGCTGCGGGTCACGCTGAACGGGCCTCCCGCCGCAGCCGCCGCGGCCATCGTGTCGGCGATCACCGCGGGGAGGGCGGAGGGCCACGCCGGTATCTCCGCGGTCACCCGGCCGCCCCTGCCATGGTCGCCTGCAGCGCGGGCGCCATGTCCGCGTACAGCGGGGAGAGCTCTCCGGCGAGGAACAAGCCGCGCATCTCGGCGCGCTGCACCTTGCCACTGGTGGTCTTCCGCACCGTCCCGGGCCTCATCAGCACGATGCCAGCGGTGTGCACTCCGAACTCCCGGTGCACGGTGGCCCGCATACCGACGGTGAGTTCGCGCAGCTGATCTTCGCTGAAGCGGCCGCGTACCTCGTGGACCAGCACCACCTCCTCCTGCGGAACGGGAACCGTGAACGCCGTTCCGGCCAGGGCCGCCAGCGGCGCGTGCCACAGCCGCAGCTCGTGTTCGATGTCGTGGGGGTACAGGTTGCGGCCGTGCACGATGAGCAAGTCCTTGGTGCGGCCGGTGACATAGAGCTCCCCATCCACCAAGGCACCGAGGTCGCCGGTACGCAGATAGGGCCCGTCCCCGTCGGCGGTGCGGGCGCGGAAGGTCCCCTCCGTCGCATCCGGACGGTCCCAGTAGCCGGACGCCACGCTCGGCCCGCGCAGCCAGATCTCCCCGGTCGTGCCGTCCGGGAGCACCCTCCGGTTCTCCGCGTCGACGATGCGCACGTCGAAGTCGGGCACGTCGCCGCAGCCGACGAGCTCGCGCACCGGAGCGTCCGGCTCGGGGTCCTGGACGAGGTGCTTCTCCAGCGCCTGCGGATCCACCGCCTGAATGCGCGGCGGCCGGGTCGAGCGGCCGGAGATGAACACGGTCGCTTCGGCCATCCCGTAGCACGGCGCGAGCTGCTCGGCCCGGAAGCCGGCAGGGGCGAACCGCTCCGCGAACTCACGCAGCGTGCTGGCCTGGATCGGTTCGGAGCCGTTGGCGGCGAACTTCCAGCGCGACAGGTCGAGTCCGGCGATCTGCGCGTCGGTGACCCGGCGCAGACACAGCTCGTAGGCGAAGTTGGGCGCGGCGGAGAAGCCGATGTCGTACTTGTCTATCAGGGCGAGCCAGTGGTGTGGACGCTTGAGGAACGCCATCGGCGACATCAGCGCGCAGGTGTTGCCCAGGAAGAGGCCGGGCAGCAGCTGCCCCATCAGGCCCATGTCGTGGTAGAGGGGGATCCAGCCGCCGAAGTTGGTCTCCTCGGTGAAGCCGAGGGCGCGCCGCAGGCTGTCCGCGTTGTGCAGCAGGTTGCCGTGGTGGACCATGACGCCCTTGGGGTCGCCGGTCGACCCGGAGGTGTACTGCAACAGCACCAGGTCCTCGGCCGAGGCGCCGGGGTCGCGCCAGCTCAGGCTGTCGCCGAACTCGGGGGCGTCGCTGGCGGCCGCGGG
The DNA here is from genome assembly GCF_056435905.1 of Streptomyces sp. NPDC043861. Lineage (NCBI taxonomy): Bacteria > Bacillati > Actinomycetota > Actinomycetes > Kitasatosporales > Streptomycetaceae > Streptomyces > Streptomyces sp. NPDC043861. Next base: position 23,312 of record NZ_JBWKDP010000014.1, read on the forward strand.
CAGCCCGAGTCCGGTGTCGGCGATCCACTTCTCCGTCTCGGCCAACTGGCCGGCGTCGGTGAGCGCCACGCTCACGTTCGCGTCACGGGCGATCTTCGTCACACGGCGCTGCTGGTACTGGAACTGGCCCGGCATCGGAGACGGCACCGCGACGACCCCGGCGTACAGGCATCCGAGGAATGCGGTGACGAACGGCAACCCCGCGGGGTGCAGCAGCAGCACCCGGTCACCGGGGGCACTGTTTTCCTGCAGCCAGGAGGCGACGCGGCGTGCCTCCGCGTCCAGTTCGGCGTAGGTCAGGCTCTGCGCGCCGTCGGGCGCATCGTGGTCGTGCACGAACGTGACGGCGGTCCGATCGGGCCGATCTGCTGCGTGGCGACGCAGCAGATGGAGCACGCTGGGTTCGAGGGTCAGATTCACAGGGCTCTCCTCTCCGCGCGGGCGAGCGGGCGGGCGCGGGCGAGAACCGCGAATCCGGCTGCCGGCAAGCGATGCCCGAACCGCTCAGCGCGGCGTGAAGTGTGTCGGCAGCTGGACTTGCGGTACGCGCAATCGCCGCTGTGCCGGGATTACGGATGGAAGGGCTCGGCCATCGCGACCGCTATCTTGCGCGAGCCGGTGAAGGGTTCCCGGCCGTGCGAGGTCAGCATGTTGTCGATCACGAGGACGTCGTGCTCGCGGTAGTCGAACCGCACGGTCGCGGCCCGGTAGCAGTCACGTACGTGCTCGATGACGTCGTCGGGAATGGCGCCACCGTCCCCGAAATAGGTGTTCGTCGGCAGATCCGGCTCGTCGAACATTTCGAGCAGCCCTTCTCGGATCTCCGCGTCCAGGGTGGTCAGGTGGAAGAAGGCCGCGTGGTTGAACCAGACCTGCTCGCCCGACACAGGGTGGCGGTGGACGGCCTGCCTGACCGCCGTGGTGCGCAGCCCGTCGCCCGGCAGCCATTCCGCTTCGATGCCGTTCTTCGCACAGTACGCCTCCACGGCGGCAGAGTCGTCGGTGTTGAAGACGTGCTGCCAGGTCAGCCCGATCCCGGGACGGAAGTTGCGCACCACCCGCCAGCCCCGTCGGACGAATTCCTCGCGTACGGAATCGTCGAGCCTCGCCAGTACGTCGCGGGTGCCGGCCAGCGAGGTCGCCCCGAGCGTCGACGGTGGCTGTACGCAGTAGAAGTACAGCGCCATGGGCCAGGACTGCTGGTAGGAGTTCTCGTTGTGCAGGAAGATCTCTTCGTTCGGCGGGTAGTCCGTGGAGGTGTACACCTGCCCCTGGATCGCGCTGCGCGGTGACGAGCGTTCCGTGTAAGTGAGCGGGACCCCTGACAGGGCGCGGACGACGGAGTCGAAGGCGGTCACGTCGGGAACGCAGAATCCACGCAGAAGCAGCGCACCGTGCTCGAGCAGGGAGGCCCGCAGAGATTCGCGCCGGGCCCGGACCCGCTCGACGAGACTCTCGCCCTCCTCCGATTCGATCACAAGGGGAATTGCTGTGCTGTGGCTCATGCGTTGGGTGTTCCCTTCCGAAGCGGTACGCGATTCGCCGGTGCTGGGCTGCCTGCGGGTACCGGGACGTCGCGGGGTGTTCTGCGCCCACGCGTCCGGGGCGATTCCCAGTCCTCGTACCGGGCGGTGGGCGACCGCCATCGATCTCGCGATCTCCGCGCGATCGAGCGGACCGGGACTCGGTTCTCCCGGAGTCTGCCGCAGCGGGCGGACGGGTCGCCACCTTGCCCACGCGATCAACTGCGGCGGGTGCGCCGGTTGAACGCCCAGGCCGGCGGCTCGGAGGGCGTTCGGGCACCCGTGCCCTCGACATGAACACCACTGTCGAACCATCGTGGTTCGGATCGCCCGGAGCCCGGTGACGGACTGACCCCGGCGCCGGTTCTTCATCACACGTTCCTTTCGGAAAGGAGAGCTGTCATGCCGGGAGCCCGCTCACTGGGACATGTGGAAGTCATTTCCTCACTTCCTGACGTACCCATGACCCGCGCTTCGGTCCTCACCACGACCCCGCTGATAATCCGCGGCACCGACGCGCTCGGCTCCATGCGGCAGTGGACTCCCGAGTACATTTCCGAGCGTCTGGGCGACCGTGAGGTGCTCGTCAGCATCGCGGACGCGGACGGTGCGTTCCGGTACGACCCGGACGCGCGTGACGGACTGCGGTACGAGTCGGTACGCGGATCGCAGCTCGCCGCCGAGTTCCGCAACACGGAGTCCGGCCGCCGGCTGAGCATGCAGCAGATGTCGATCACCGACGCGCTCTCCGAGCTGCACGGCGATCTGACGGTCCCCCCGTGTGTTCCGGCCGCGGTCATCACCGACATCAACTTGTGGATGGCCTCGGGCGCGTCGAACACACCCCTGCACTACGACAACATGAACAACCTGTTCGCGCAGCTCGACGGAACGAAGAGGTTTCTGCTCTTCAACCCCGCCCAGAGCGACCTGCTCTACCCGGGGCCGCTCGACATCCGCACCCGGCACCTCAGCCGCGTCGATCTGAAGGCCCCGGACCCTCGGCAGTTCCCCAGGTTCGAGGAGGCTGAGTACTGGGAGGCCGTGGTCACGCCGGGTGACCTGCTCTTCATCCCGGCCTTCTGGTGGCACCAGGTCTCCGCCCAGGAGGAACCCTCGGTCTCGGTCAACTACTGGTGGCGGGCGGACGTGCGGGACTGCGCCTGCCCGTCGTTCTACCGCCAGCTGTACATGGACCTCGTCATGGAGGACGTCCGCGGCCTGTTCCGAACACACGATCTGCGCGCGCTGGGCAGCGGCTCCGACGCCGTTCTCTCGCTCGCAGAGCGGGCGATCGACGACGGCGAGCCCGGCGTCGCGGCGAGGCTGTGCGGCGGCATGGTCATCGCCGCCGCCAAGGCCGCTTTCGCGGAACTGGGCTGCGCGGCCGAGGGCGGCGTCGATGACGCTCTCACGGAACTCGAGAAGCGTTCCCACTGGTCCCCGGGCGAGGCCGACCTCGCCCGCCGGGGGCTGGCCATGGCCGCGGCCGCACGGCCGGGCCACAGTGTCCCGGTCCCGGACGTCCGGCGGACGATCGAAGGACTCCGCGCATCTGCCCTGAAGTGGGAGCATCCCACGCAGGCCGGCGGCAGTCGCTGACCTGCCCATGAGCCGGGGTCGAACCGTTCGGGACGCCCGAGGGCTGTCCCGTGATCCCCGGCGGGCGCACGACGACGCCACGGCACTCCACCGGCCACCGATGGGAGGCACCCTCACGCCGCGTTTCGGAGTGCCCGAACACGCCCAGTACGAGAACACTCCTCCGCCTGCGATGCTTCCCCTCGGCCCTGGCGGGCCTGGGAGACCCCACGCATCCGACGCCGCGCGCTGATCCACCGGGGACCAGTTACGGTGATGCCCCGTCGAACGGCGATGCCGCCGTTCCGCCACGAATAGGCCAGTCGTGAACCTTGGCGGACCCGGAGCGGTACGGCTTGCTGTTCCGATGGTGCCCCACGTGCGAACGCCCGCAGAAGAACCAGGTCGAGCGATCGGTCGGCACGCCTGGAAATGACGATCGAGGATCGGGCCCCGGCCGTCCGCGCAGGTCTTGGCACTCCGTATGGGATGTCGAGGCAACCGATTTCGCTCAGTGATCATGGTCGAGAAATTCCACGCATTCTGCATAACCTTCGGTTGGCCTCCTCGCTCTCAATCGGAGGTCGATGGCCCCTCGAGGGCCTCTGGCCTGCACAGCAGATTCCCGGCGGGCGGGTTCCTGCAGGCACCGCACGACAAGCAACGGAGAACACCTCACCCATGTTCAAGAACACTTCCCGCAGGCTGCGCACAGTCTCGGCGCTGTTATCCACGGCAGCTCTGGGTATGGCTCTGGCGGCCTCGCCCGCGAATGCGGCGGTGACGCCCGGCTGGGAGACGCTCTCCCAGCCCATTGACAAGGCGACCTCGGAATTCCTCCCGTTCGATGGACAGAACGCCTTTGCCAAGACCACGGAGTACTGCGACGACTGCACCACGCCCACACACAAGTTGTGGCAGAAGTCCGCGGAGACCTGGAAGCAACTGACGCCGCCCGGCGAAGCCGGCTTCGAGGCGCTGACCGGTACGGCCCCTGACGACCTGTGGACCATCGGCCGCACGTACAGCCCGGGATCCGGCTTCGGGATCAACCACTACGACGGCACCAAGTGGTCGCCCAATCTCAGCCCCGACACACAGAACTTGGAGATACGCGCCGCGAAGGCCGTCAGCCGTACCAGTCTCTGGGCCGTCGGAAGCACCCAGCGCAGCGGCGAGCCCGGGAAGAAGTACCCGACTGTGACCCACTGGAACGGTACGGCCTGGAACAGCACCGAATTCCCCCAGACCGAAGGGAGCCTTGAGGCTCTCGACGTGAGGTCGGCGAACGACATCTGGGCCGTGGGCTCCCGCGGCTCCGGCAAGCCCGCCAACGAGCGCCACCAAGCGCTCGTCCTGCACTACGACGGCACCAAGTGGACCGAGATCCCAGTGCCTCCGACCCCGAAGGCGGGCACGACGCTCAGCAGGGTCATCAGCAACGGGCCGAACGACGTCTGGGTGGCCGGCAGCATCGACGACGGGCAGCCCCTGGGCGGTAGGACCGGCGCGTACGTCATCCACTGGGACGGCAAGGCCTGGAGCCACCGGGACGTGCCGATCACCAGGTGGGCCGTGGTCAGCGCCTTCGCCCACTACGGCGGGCAGCTCTACGCCGGACTCTCCGGGCTCGGCAACGACCAGAAGCTGGTCCGCTGGACCGGTTCCGCCTGGGAGCAGGTCGACGGCCTGAGTTCGCCCATCACCGGCGTCCGCGGCTTGACCACCACTGCGGACGGTTCCCTGTACGTCAACAGCTCCTGGTCGACCTTCGGCCGCGGCGTCCACCACCTGCAGCGACTCGCCCCACCCGCCGCGCGCTGACCTGCGCCACCACTTCACGGGTCACGCAGCAGGCAGGAGGAACGAAAGGAGTCCGGCGCTCCCTGCCCGGACCGAAGCCCCGGACGGATCCCCGTCCGGGGCAACAACTTCAGCGCGGACGTGACGCGGCGGCGGACACCTCGCGGTCGGCGGACGGCCGCTACTGCCTCGAGCCAGCCGCACATGGGTGCCACCGACCCTCGAAACGCCCACTGCGATTGGCCGCGTCTGGCCGGCGCGGTGCGAACTCGGCGGCGCCATCGCGACTGCGGGCCGCGGGCTGGGCAGCACTTCGCATCACCGGTACCGCGGCCCCCGTCCGTCAGGGCGGGCCGGCACCGGCTCGTGATCACTTCCGTACTGTCGACCTGGGCGGTACAACGAATCGTCACAACAGGTGAGTGGTTGTGACCAGCGTTCACCAGCTGACTGGGCGCTCGACCCGGGGTTTCCCGCTCGAGCGCCTTCCCGGGACAGGAGTCGAGAACAGATGGTGACGCCCCGTCCAAGCCGCAGCTCCCCCGGAACCCCGGCTCAGAGCCCCTTCCCCACCGCCTCCAGAATCGCCACGCACTCCACGTGGTGCGTCATCGGAAAGATGTCAGCCTGGGCGCGCTGCCGGTCGCTGAGGGTGGACCACCGATGCACAGGCTCCGCACGCACAATGCACCACCCCACTTTGGATAGGGGTCGAAAGAGTGTTCGACAGCGGTGGAAGTCCTCTGGGGCTTTTCTGGGACTTCCAGTTGCATCAACGGGCACGAGCGTGAAACAGCCGAAAGGCCATCTACGCAGGTCAGTGACTCACGGCCCCCCAGCGTGGCAGGTCACGGCGCCGCCTGGTCTCTTCCCGGGACATCTGATCACCCCTCGAAGGAAGGCCGTGGCACCCCTCCCGGCCTGCTCCGACACAAGGCTGGAAGGGGTGCGGCGGCTTCTCTGGGACTTTGAGCCGGGGACAAACCTCCAACTGCACGGAAGTGCAGCGGATGACGTGTTGAGCTGGTCCGCCTGCACACCTTTGCAACCTGCATTTCGCTCTGCTCGGCAGAAGCAGTGCGCCCTCAGGAATCGTCATCGAGACGATCCGGCAACCACCTTGACGCCTGTTCGCGGCTGACGCGGTTCGCGTCCACGTACCACTGGCGGCGTCGGTTGTCCCACCGCGCACCGAGCAAACTCTTCGCCTCATCCTTCTCGGCATAGGGAACGTTCAGGTAGAGCCGACTTCCATCCCGCGTAGTAGCCCGGCCGTCCGACGGACGAGAGGCCCTTGGGTTCCATGCGGCACGCTCCTTGCGAGCGCGCTCGATCACCCGCCCGACTCGTTCGCATGCGGCGCGGTCCGTCAGGCGCATCATCAGATCCGTCGGGCCCGAGTTGGCCAGCAGGTTGAGCGAACCGTGCCACAGCACAGCGGCATCCAGAACGAGCACCTTCTCGTGCATGCGGTCACGGAACTCCACCTGGCATCCGGCCGCTCTCAGTTCCTGGACGAGTCCTCGGACGCGTTCCACGGCCGCGTCCGAGGGCTGCTCCTCGGGCGGCCGGGTACGGACGGTGACAGTGACACCGTCCGCCACTCGCTTGGCCAGTTGTGTGGACCACGCCCGCACAGGTCGTGGGTCGAGGAAGGGACAGTAGACCTCGATGCTGCGCGTGGCCCGATCCATGTCCCAGCTCACGGCGCGAGGCACCTCGTCGGCCGGGAAGAACGCCGGCCGGGAGAGTTCCTCCTCGGAGAGCGAGGCGAGTTGTGCGGCCTCGCGGACGGGGATGAGCTGGTCGACGGAGATGCACTGGGCGTGCGCTTCGAGATGGTCGAGCATCCGTCGCGCTTCGCTGGCTGCGGAGAGGTGCTGCCGCAGATGCTCGACGTCCGCGATGACGATGAGGTGGTCCTGGGCGCGGCTGATCGCGACGTTGAGCAGACGACAGGTGTTCGAGGACAGTCCGGTTCCCTGGAAGAAGTAGCCGGGCTGGGTTCCGGCCCCTGCCGTTGTGTCGAGGATGACGATGGGTCGCTGGCTGCCCTGGAAGCGGTGCACGGTGTCGACCAGGCCCTCGAACTGTTCCCCGAATCGGTGGCCGAGGCTGCTCTTGAGCGCCTGGACCTGCTTTCTGTACGGGGCGATCACGGCAAGGCGGTCGGTCGCCCTCTCCCCGACAGGTACGTCGTCCCACTTACGGCCGGGCAGCACGCCCTCGTACTGGAGTCCGCGGACGAGTTCGTGGACGGCGGCCTCGTGAACGGTGTTGGTCTGGTGGTCGCGACCACGGATGCGTTGGCGCGAGGTGTCGACGAGGATCAGTGGCGCGTCGACCAAGGCGTTGAACGGGATCCGAGAATCGTCATCGCGCCCCGTCTTCAGCGGTGCGTCCGGGTACGCGACGGTGTTGACGAGATCGCAGATCGCGCTGCGCATGCGGTACTGGGTCTCGAGTGCGACGAGCCGCGCATCCGGCATCACCGACCCGCCCGCACTCACCAGCCCGGCACTGGAGAAAACGTCCCGGGCAGTCCATTGCCGGGCGTGCTCCCGCTCGGCCTCCGACGCTTTACGGTCGCTGTCGGCCTTCGTCACCGCCGGCAGCTGACGGAAGTCTCCGACGAACACGACCCGCTTCCTTGCCAGTCCGGCGGCGTACCAAGCGGCCGGCAGGTTGACCATCCCAGCCTCGTCGACGACGACCACGTCGACTCGGTCGAGGAGTTTGCGCACCTGCACGCCCATGGTCACGGTCGCTCCGAGGACGCGGCACTTCGAGCGTACGGTCTCCTTGATCTTCCGGCGCTGCGCTTCCAGTTCGCCGATCTGCTGCTGGATGTGCTCGGCCTGGGACGGCAAGGCCGCACGGGCGGGCAGCCCGACGAGCCTCGACTGTTCGACCGTGATCGCCTTGTCCAGTCTGTCGGCCTCGGCCGCGGCCCGGCGGAGGTCGCGGTCCGCCGCTGCCAGCCCCGTCGACGCCTGCTGGACGTCGATGCGGGCTTGGTGGAGAGCGGCCTGGGCCTTGTCGAGCTGGGCCTGCTTGCGACCGGCGAAGATGCCGCTCGGGGCTCCTGTCTTCCTGATCAGTTCCTCTTGGGCGGCGATCATGGATCGTGCGGCGTTCTGGGCCTGAAGGTGATCCCTCCGCCTGGTGCCCGCATCGTTCTGACGCCGTCGAGCAGCCGCGAGGTCCGTACGGAGACCGTCCACTCTGTCATGGACGGCGATGCCCTCTTGGGTGTGCCGCAAGGCCGTGCCGAGCTGCACGAGGGACTCGTCCAGGTGGGCGCTCAGCCGGGCACCGATCCGTTCGGCGTCGACCTGGTCGCCGTACCGGTCCCGCAGCGAGGCGCCGGCGATGGTCCCGGCGCGCTGTACGAGCCCGCTGTCGAAGCCCTCCTCATCCGAGAGCAGCTCGCATATGCGTTCCAGAGCCTGGTCCACGGCGACGTTGGTGGGAGCCAGGAAGAGCACCGAGTGCCCTTGGCGGTAGCACCCTTCGATGATGTGCCCGACGACATCGGTCTTCCCCGTCCCCGGCGGGCCCCACAGGAACAACACGTCACCGTCGAGGGCTTGTGCCACCGCCTGGCGCTGACGAGGGTTGAGCTTGAGTGACGCCCAGTTCGCAACCCATTGGGCGGTGGTTCCCGCACCTTTCCCCGGCCGCGGGTCGCCCTGTCCGAGAGCCCAGGTCGCGTGATCCGTCTGGACGGGGTGATTCGGCTGCGCCACCGTCTCCAGCCGTTCCACGAGAACGCGCCAGGTGGCCGCGTCGTCCTCCCGGATCTGCACATGGGAGGGGGTCGCCCCGAGGTCCGCCCCGGTCACGACACGCACCTTGCCCTCGGGCATGCGCGACACCTCGGCAGGCGCCCACTCGCCCGTCGACCTCGACATGCGCACCAGCGCCGCCTTGCCGTCGAGGGCGTCCAGCCACCGCTTGCAGTCGAAGAGGTACTCATGCCTGCCGTCGGCGGTGGCCACCCTGCGCCCGGCCGAGAGCGAGACCTTGCCGCCGTCCTTGCCGTCGCTGCGCAGCTCCGCTGCGATCTCCAATCGCGCGGCCGTGAGCAGTTCCTCGACCGGATACGGCAATCCCGCGGCCTCGTTCAACCCCGCCCCCCGTAGCCCACAGACCTGGCCCTCTCATGAGACCTGCGCCGAAAAGAATGACTGTAAGCAAGGGGAACAGAGGAGCGAGCCTTTCCGGCCAAGACACAACAAGAGGTGCCCGTTGACAACGTCAACAGGAAGGTGTGATGCTCGTCAACAAGGTGAAGGTATACGCTCCCTACGGAATGTACCCACCTTGTATGCGACGGGTGAGAACGGGGAGGGCCAGTGGGCCAGGAGACGGTCGCCGGGCGGTTCCGGATCACGGGGATTCTGGGCCGCGGGAACATGGGCGAGGTACACCGTGCCGAGGACCGTCAGGCCGCCCCGGACTCCCGGCACCGGCAGGTCGCCGTGAAGACCGTGCTGCGGAGCCGGACCGGGATCGCCGTCGACGCCTCGGGGTCCGGCAAGGAGATCGACCGCTTCCGCCGTGAAGTGCGGATCATGCGCATGCTGTCCCAGGGGCACCCGAACCTCACCCTGCTGATCGACGGCGGTGTGGACGAGGCTCCGGGCGGCAGCGGACTGCCCTATCTCGCCATGGAGTTGCTGGACGGCCATCCGCTCGCCGACCTCATCGACGAAGAACCCCAGCTGCCGGTCTCCTGGGTCGCCGCCCTCGGGGCGCAGCTCGCCGCCGGTCTGGCCGCCGCGCACACCGCAGGGGTCGTCCACCGCGATCTGAAGCCGGCCAATGCGATGCTGACCCGCGACGGCACCGTCAAGGTCCTCGACTTCGGTATGGGCTCGGTCGTCGACGATCCTGACCAGACGCGGCTGACCAGTACGGGAGTCAGCGTCGGCACGGCTCGCTACATGGCGCCCGAGCAGTTCCGTGCCGAGCGGGTCTCCGCGTCGGCCGATCTCTACGCGCTCGGCTGCATCCTGTACGAACTGCTGATAGGGCGGCCGCCGTTCTCCGCGAGAACCCCCTATGAGCTCTCCGAACAGCATCAGCACGAGCGGCCGCCGCAGCTGACCCTGGTGCGCCCGGACCTGCCCGCCGAGCTGGTCCGGCTGGTGGACCGCCTCTTGGAGAAGGACGCCGAACTCCGGCCCGACAACGCCGCCTTGGTCCGTGAGACGCTGGTCCCCCTCGCCTTCGCACCGGACGACACGGCCGCCCTGCTGGCTCCGCACTGGCAGGTCATGGACCCGGTGGCGCGACTGCGCGCCCTCCTCCCCCAGCCCACCCCGGCCGCACCCACGCCCGTGCCGCGCAGAGAGCCCCGTCTGCCCGAGGCGATGGACGTCTTCGGTATCCACTCCGATCTGATCAGCGAGTACGAGAGCTTCACCAGGAGCGCGACGGTGATCCGGGACGCCCGAATCGCCGGCTTCGTCGAGGACGATCTGGCGGCGAAGTCCCAGTGGCCCGACCCCTGGTTGTCGCTGAACCCGTTCTTCGCGGACGGCGGTCAGGTCACCGATCTCGTGCGGGACGGCGTGCTCCACCCGAGATGCGCGGAGATCTTCCAGGCCGACAAGAAGGAGAGCTCGCTGCGCCCCGACGGGCGTCCGCTGACCTTCCACCTTCATCAGCGGCAGGCGATCGAGGCCGCACAGGCGGGCGACTCCTACGTGCTCACCACGGGCACCGGTTCCGGCAAGTCGCTGTCGTACATCGTCCCGATCGTGGACCGTGTACTGAAGGAGCGTCAGGCGGTCGGCCCCGATGCGGGTGGCCGGGTGCGTGCGATCGTCGTCTACCCGATGAACGCGCTGGCCAACTCGCAGTTGGGCGAGTTGGAGAAGTATCTGCGCCACGGCTTCGGAAAGGGCCGGGAGCCGGTCACCTTCGCCCGCTACACCGGTCAGGAGTCCAAGGAGGACCGTCGGGAACTGCGCAAGAACCCTCCGGACATCCTGCTGACCAACTACGTGATGCTGGAGCTGATGCTGACCCGGCCGGACGACCGGTCCAGCCTGATCCGCATGGCCGAGGGGCTGCAGTTCCTCGTCTTCGACGAGCTGCACACCTACCGCGGCCGGCAGGGCGCGGACGTGGCGTTCCTGATCCGCCGGGTGCGTGAGGCCTGCCGCGCGTCCGCGACCCTGCAGTGCATCGGCACCTCGGCGACCATGTCCACCGAGGGCTCCTGGGAGGACCAGCAGCGTGAGGTGGCGAGGGTCGCCGGCCGGTTGTTCGGTACGACGGTGCTGCCGAAGCGGGTCATCGGCGAGACCCTGGTCCGGGCGACCGAGGAGGCCTCCGAGAACGTGCCCGCCGAGCGACTTCGGGTGCCGGCTGCGCCCCGCTCGTACGACGCGCTGACGAAGGACCCGCTGGCCCGCTGGGTGGAGTCCCGCTTCGGTCTGGAGCGCGAGGAAGGGACGGAACGGCTGCGGCGCTGTGCCCCGGACACCGTCGAGGAGGCGGCGGCCGAGCTGGCCGCGGCGTCCGGGGTGCCCGAGGAGACCGTGCGGGAGGCGATCCGCACGACCCTGGAGGCGGGCGCGCAGGCCAAGCATCCGGTGACCGAGCGGCCGCTGTTCGCGTTCCGGCTCCACCAGTTCCTCTCCAAGGGCGACACCGTCTTCACCACGCTCGAGGATCCGCTGACCCGGCCGCTGACCCGCACGTACCAGCTGGAGCAGCCGGACAGCGACGGCAAGCCGCTGTTCCCGCTGGCGTTCTGCCGTGAGTGCGGCCAGGAGTACCTGACCGTCTGGCGGACGGAGGAGGACGGCGCGTTCCGGTACGAGCCGCGCCGCGACACCTCCGCCTCGGGCGGCCGCGCGGGCGAGGGCTACCTGTACCTGGGCATGCCCGGCGAGGACTACGATTGGCCGGCCGATCCGCAGAAGGCCGTTGACGACCGGCGGTTGCCGGAATCCTGGCTGGAGTCGGACGCGCAGGGTGTGACGGTCGTCAAGAAGTCCTACCGGCCTCGGGTGCCCAAGCGGGTCGTCGTGGACGCCCACGGCCACGAGTCGGGTGAGGGGCTGGTGGCGGCGTTCGTCCCGGCACCGTTCCTGTTCTGTGTGCACTGCCAGGTCTCCTACGAGCAGACGCGTGGCCGGGACTTCGCCAAGCTGGCCACCCTTGACCAGGAGGGGCGTTCCTCGGCGACCTCGCTGATCTCCGCGTCGATCGTGAAGTCCCTGCGGGCGGTCCCGGAGGAGAGCCTGGGCAAGGAGGCGCGCAAACTCCTCACCTTCGTCGACAACCGGCAGGACGCCTCGCTGCAGGCCGGTCACTTCAACGACTTCGCCCAGGTGACCCAGTTGCGGGGCGCCCTGTACCAGGCCGCGGTGCGGGCCGGTGAAGAGGGCCTCAGCCACGACGACCTCGCCGAGGCCGTCACCGAGGTGATGGGTCTGACGCCCGCCGAGTTCACGGACGTCGCGAACCTCACCCCGGCCATGGAGCGCCGGGCCGTGAAGGCCTTCCGGGACGTCGTCGGGTACCGCCTCTACCGCGACCTGGAGCGCGGCTGGCGTATCACGATGCCGAACCTGGAGCAGACGGGGCTGCTCAGGATCGACTACGAGGACCTGGGCTGGCTCGCCGCCGCCGACGAGCGCTGGCAGTCCGCGCACGCCGTGCTGCGGGACGCCGATCCGGCGCTGCGCGAGGAGATCGCCCGTACTCTGCTCGATTTCATGCGGCGGGCGCTGGCCATCGATGTCCAGTACTTCCGCGACGACTTCGACACCCTGCAGCGGGCGAGCGAGGAGCGGCTGACCGGGGCGTGGGTGCTGAGCGAGAGCGACCGCCCGACTGTCGGAACCGCCTATCCGTACGGCTCGCGGCCGGGTATGGAACGCTCCGCGCTGTTCCTGTCGGCCCGTGGCAAGTTCGGCAAGTACCTGCGGCGGAACATGCCCGAGCTGCGCGAGCAGTCCGTGACTCTTGACGGCGTCCAGGGCGTCATCGAGGACCTGTTGAAGGTACTGGTCGACGCCGACCTGGTGCGCGAGGTGGACGCGACCCCCGAGCTCTCCGGCCCGGCCTACCGGCGCCGTGCGGCGCAGAAGCGCACCGGTTACCGGGTGTCGGCCGCGGCGCTGATCTGGCGGGCCGGGAACGGTGAACGCGGCGCGGTCGACCCGCTCGCGCGCACCTACAGCAGTGGCGAGGGCCCGCGCGTCAACCCGTTCTTCCGCGACCTGTACCGCACCGCGGCCGCCGAACTGGCCGGTCTGTACGCACGTGAGCACACCGCCCAGGTCCTCCCGGAGGACCGGCTGGAGCGCGAGGAGCAGTTCCGCAAGGCCGAACTGCCTCTCCTGTACTGCTCGCCGACGATGGAGCTGGGCGTGGACATCTCCTCGCTCAACGCCGTGCTGATGCGTAATGTGCCGCCGACCCCGGCGAACTACGCGCAGCGCTCGGGCCGCGCGGGCCGTTCCGGTCAGCCCGCGCTGGTGACCACGTACTGCGCGACGGGCAACAGCCACGACCAGTACTACTTCCGGCGCTCCCAGGACATGGTGTCGGGCCAGGTGGCCCCACCCCGCCTCGACCTGGCCAACGAGGATCTGGTCCGCTCGCATCTTCAGGGCATCTGGCTGGCGGAGACGGAGATGCAGCTCGGCATCGCGATTCCGGAGGTCGTCGATGTCGCCTACGACCCGGACGGGGACGACCGCCCCGATCCGCAGATGCAGCTCCCGCTCCGCTCCGACATCCTCAACCGGTCCCTGGAGGAGGACGCCCGCAGGCGCGCGGCCGCCACCGCCCGTACCGTCCTCGCCCCGCTGATCGCGGACTTCGAGTCGACCACCTGGTGGTACGACGAGTGGATCGAGGACCGGATCGAGCGGGCCCCGCAGGAGTTCGACGCCGCCTTCGACCGGTGGCGCCAGCTGTTCCGGGCCGCCGTCATCGACCAGTACGAGCAGAACAAGCGGGTCGTCGACCACACCCTCACGCAGGGCGAGCAGAGCCGGGCGCGCAGCCGCCGCCGGGAGGCCGAGACCCAGACGAACCTGCTGCTGAACCGCTCCACCGACAGCAAGTCGGTGATGAGCGACTTCAACCCGTACCGCTATCTGGCGTCCGAGGGGTTCCTGCCGGGCTACAGCTTCCCGCGGCTGCCGCTGGCCGCGTACATCCCGCGCTCCGGCAACCGCCGCAACGCCGACGGCGACTATCTGCAGCGCCCCCGCTTCCTCGCGATCCGCGAGTTCGGCCCCGGTGCGCTCATCTACCACGAGGGTGCCCGCTACCAGGTCACTCGGGTGCAGCTGCCGCCGGACGCCTCGGGCGAGCTGGCGACGGCGGAGGCCCGGCGCTGCGACGGCTGCGGCTACCACTACGCCGTCAAACCCGGCCTCGACCAGTGCGACATGTGCAAGGAGGAGCTGCGCGGCAAGCGCACCGGCCTGCTCCACCTGCACACCGTGTACACCACGCCGCGCGAGCGGATCTCCTCCGACGAGGAGGAGCGCCGCCGGGCCGGTTTCCGGCTGGAGACCTCGTACGCCTTCCAGGACCACGGCGCCCGCACGGGACGCCTCACCTCGCATGTCGCCGACGGCGACGGAGTGCCCGTTCTCGACCTGGACTACGGCGACTCCGCGACCGTGCGCATCACCAACCTCGGCCGCGTCCGCGACAAGGAGGATGAGCCGGACGGCTACTGGCTGGACCTCGGCGACGGCCGCTGGCTCAACGACCGGGCCGCCGCCGACGCCATCGAGGGCACCGGTATGCCGGTGGTCGACGAGGACGGCAACGAGAAGCGCCGTAAGAAGCGGGTCCTGCCCTTCGTGGAGGACCGCCGCAACATTCTCGTGGTCACCCTGGAGGAGCCGCTGCCCGAGCCGGTGGCGTGGTCGTTCCTGTACGCGCTGGAGCGGGGCATCGAGGCGGCGTTCGAGCTGGAGGACTCCGAGCTGACCGCGGAGCTGCTCCCGCCGGACGAGGGTCCGCGCCGCCGCATGCTGTTCACGGAGGCCGCCGAGGGCGGCGCCGGTGTGCTGCGCCGGATCCAGCACGAGCGGGGTGCCCTCGCCGAGGCCGCGAAGACCGCCCTGGAGATCTGCCACTTCGACCGGGACACCGGCGAGGACGAAGGCGGGCCGGCGGACGGCGAGAGGTGCGCCCGCGGCTGCTACGCATGTCTGCTGACCTACGGCAACCAGACACACCACCGTCAGCTGAGTCGGCACGCGGCCCAACCGCTGCTGCTGCGCCTGTCCGAGGCCCGCACCGAGCGCGAGGACCGCGGCGAGTCCCGCAGCGAGCGGTTCCGCAGGCTGGCCCCCGCGAGCACCTCGCCGACCCCGGTGGAGGCGGATCTGGCGGCCCTGGTCGCGCAGGGCGATCTGCTCGGCTGGCTGAGGGCGAAGGGCTACCGGCTGCCGGACGAGGTGAGCGTCCTCGTCCCGGAGGCCGGGGCCTGCCCGGACCTCGTCTTCCGGCTGGACGGCGCCAACCTCGCCGTATTCGTCGACCTCCCGGGCCGCACCCCCGACTCCACCCGCGACATCGAGGCCGGGTATCGCCTGGAGGACGCCGGCTGGGACGTCGTGCGGTTCCCGACGGACGCCGACTGGGACACCGTAGCGGACACCAACGCCCTCTACTTCCACCTCCGTTGATCGCACCACCTCCGTTGTTCGTCTCAGCGGCTCCCGACCTTTACGACTTTAGGAACCGAGACATCTCATGAGCCTCAGGTACACAGCCGGCTCCCTGGTCGCCGCCCGGGGCCGGGAATGGGTGGTGCTGCCCGAGAGCGCCTCCGACATGCTGGTGCTGCGCCCGCTGGGCGGGAGCGAGGACGACATCGCGGCCGTCTTCCCCGCCTTCGAGGACGTACGGCCGGCCGAGTTCGCGGCGCCGAGCCCAACCGACCTGGGCGATCAGCGGGCCGCCGGTCTGCTGCGGACGGCGCTGCGCATCGGGTTCCGGTCGGGTGCGGGCCCCTTCCGTTCGCTGGCGTCGATCGCGGTGGAGCCCAGGGCCTACCAGCTGGTTCCGCTGCTGATGGCGTTGCGGCAGCGCACGGTGCGGCTGCTGATCTCGGACGACGTCGGCATCGGCAAGACGGTCGAAGCGGGCCTGATCGCCAAGGAGTTGCTCGCGCAGGGCGAGGCGACCCGGCTGGCCGTTCTCTGTGCTCCCGCGCTGGCCGAGCAGTGGCAGGGTGAGCTGCGGGAGAAGTTCGGCATCGACGCCGAGCTGGTCCTGGCCTCCACGGTGACGCGGCTCGAACGCGGTCTGGAACTGGGCCAGTCCCTGTTCGACAAGCACGCGTACACGATCATCTCGACGGACTTCATCAAGTCGACCCGGCACCGCGAGGACTTCGTACGGAACTGCCCCGACCTGGTGATCGTCGACGAGGCCCACAGCTGCGTGGCCGCCGACGACGCCGGGCAGGGCACCGCCTCGTTCACCTCCAACCAGCTCCGCTACGAACTGCTGCGCCGGATCTCCGCCGACGCCGACCGCCACCTGCTGCTGCTGACCGCGACCCCGCACTCCGGCAAGGAGTCCGCGTTCCGCAACCTGCTCGGCCTGGTGCGGCCGGAGCTCGCGACGCTGAACCTGGAGACACCGGCGGGGCGGGCGAAACTCGCCGAGTACTTCGTGGCCCGCAAGCGCGCCGACGTCCGCACCTACCTCACCAAGGAGGACGGCCTCAGCGACGACTCCCTGGCCGAGCGCACCGCGTTCCCGTCCGACCGCTGGACGAAGGACGAACCGTACAAGCTCGGCCCTGCCTACCGGGCACTGCTCGACGACGCCATCGCCTATGCCAGGGACCGCGTCCAGGCCGCCGGTGAGCAGGGCAGGCGGGAGGCCCGGGTCGCCTGGTGGTCGGTGATCGCTCTGCTGCGCTCGATGGTCTCCTCCCCGGCCGCCGCCGCCCAGACCCTGAAGACCCGCTCGGAGTCCGCCGCCGCCCGCACCGCACAGGAGGCGGATGTCCTGGGCGCCCCGGTCGCCGCCGACTCCGCCGAGAACGACCGTCTGGAGGGCATGGACGTCGCTCCGGGCGCCGCCGAGTCGGAGGAGGCGGGTGCCCGGCTGCTCGAACTCTCGCAGCGCGCCGCGGAGTTGGTAGGCCCGGCGGAGGACGCGAAGCTCAAGGCTCTCACCAAGCACTTGAAGAGCCTGATCGCCGAGGGCTACCACCCGATCGTCTTCTGCCGTTACATCCCGACCGCCGAGTACCTGGCCACTCAGCTCGACGGCAAGCTCGGCAAGAAGACGAAGATCGCCGCGGTGACCGGCACCCTCTCCCCGCAGCAGCGTCTGGAGCGCATCGAGCAGCTCGCCGCCGAATCCGCCGAGGAAGCGGGCGACCCAGCCGTCCGCCGTGTGCTGATCGCCACCGACTGTCTCTCCGAGGGCGTCAACCTCCAGCACTACTTCGACGCCGTCGTCCACTACGACCTGGCCTGGAACCCGACCCGCCACGACCAGCGCGAGGGCCGCGTCGACCGGTACGGCCAAAAGCGCGACCAGATCCGGGTCATCACCATGTTCGGCGAGGACAACGGCATCGACGGCAAGGTCCTGGAGGTGCTGTTCGCCAAGCACCGGCAGATCAAGAAGGACCTGGGCATCTCGGTCTCCGTCCCCGACGAGACGGCTTCCGGGGTGACGGACGCCGTCGTGGAGTGGCTGCTGTTGCACGGCCGTCACGGCAGCCAGGAGAGCCTGTTCGAGCTCGACAGCCACCAGGAGTCCTTCGACCGTATCGAGCGCGAGTGGTCCTCGGCCGCCGAGCGGGAGAAGACCTCCCAGTCCAAGTACGCCCAGCGCAGCATCCACCCGGAGGAGGTGGCCCGCGAGGTCGCCGCCGTACGGGCCGCGCTCGGCGGCGCCGACGAGGTGCGCGGCTTCGCCCTGGAAGCACTGCGCGACCTAGACGCCTTGGTCCGCGACCCACGTGACGAGAGTGGGGACTTCACCGCCCAGGCCGGCGGCGCTCCCGCCGGCCTGCGTGACGCACTCGCCGCCACACTCGGCGGACGCCTGATCGAGGAGGACCGGGAGATCCCGTTCCGTACGACACCGGCGATCGGCCGGGGCGAGGCCGCGCTGGTCCGCACCGACCCGGCGATCGGCGCGATCGCCTCGTACGTCCTCGACTCGGCGCTCGACGCGAACACCCCCGGCCCGCGCCCGGCGCGCCGCTGCGGTGTGGTGACGACGGACGCGGTGACGATCCGGACCACGCTCCTGCTCGTGCGGTACCGCTTCCACCTCACGCTGCCTTCCCGCACCGGCGAGCGGCAACTGGTCGCGGAGGACGCCCGGTTGCTCGCGTACGAGGGGATGCCGTCGCGTGCCCGCTGGCTGGACGACGAAGCGGCCGCCGCGCTGCTGGCCGCGCGAGCCAGTGCCAACACCCATGAGCAGCTCGCCCGCAACCAGATCGGCCGTGCGCTGGACGGTCTGCCGGATCTGGCCGGGCATCTCACGGAGTACGGCACGAGCCTGGCCGCCGAACTCGACGCCTCGCACCGCCGGGTCCGCAAGGCCAACGAGGAGATCGTCCGCGGCCTGAAGGTCGTCCCGCAGGAGCCCGCCGACGTCCTCGGTGTGTACGTCTACCTGCCGCAGCAGCCCGCTTCTACCGTGTCCGGAGCCGAAGCCTGATGCCCGTCACCGCCACCCGCACCGCCCTCGCCTTCACCGCCGTCACCACGGTCGGCGGGCTGCTCCCCGCCGACATGCTGCTGCGCATCGCCGAGGCGCGGAACCTGCCGGGCACCAAGTCCGCCGACTACGGCCTGCCCGCGTCGGTCCCGGTACGCGACGAGGCCGAGCGTGCCTGGGAGTACCTCAAGCCGCTCTGGCGCGACCTGCGCAAGGCCCTGCCCTCCGACCCGAACACCGGCGCCCCCGCTGCCGACCCGACGGGCCGGGCCGGTACCGACTGGCTCGCCCAGCTCTTCCGGAAGCTGGACTTCGGTGCGCTGACGGAGGTCGGGGAGGGGGGTATCCCGGCCGACTCGGAGCCGGAGAAGCGGTTCCCGGTTTCGCACCGGCATGGTCCGGCCCTGGTCCACCTGATCCCCTGGAACCAGGAATTGGACAAGCGCCCGGCGGCGGGGCAGGTTCCGGCGCAGTCGATGCTTCAGGACTGCCTGAACCGTACGGAGGCTCACCTGTGGGCGGTCCTGACCAATGGCCGGCGTCTGCGTCTGCTGCGCGACTCGTCGTCATTCTCTACGGCCGCCTATGTCGAGTTCGACCTGGAGGCGCTCTTCGACGGTGAGCTGTTCAGCGAGTTCGTGCTGCTGTACAGCCTGCTGCACGCGTCGCGGTTCGCGGTGCCGGAGGGGGCGGCGGCTTCGGGGTGCTGGCTGGAGAAGTGGCGTACGGTCGCCATAGAGTCCGGCAGCCGGGCCCTCGACCACTTCCGCGACGGCGTCCAGGCGGCCCTCACCGTCCTCGGCACCGGCTTCCTGAGCCACCCGGACAACACCCACCTGCGCACCAACCTGGACGTCCACGCCTTCCAGACGGCCCTGCTGCGGCTCATCTACCGCATGATCTTCCTCTTCGTGGCCGAGGACCGGGGCGCCCTGCTGGACCCCGACGCGGACGAACGGACCGTCGACCGCTTCTCCCGCTACTTCTCCACGGCCCGCCTCCGCCGTCACGCGCTACGCCGCCTCGGCACTGCGCACGACGACCGGTACCGCGCCCTGGAGCTGCTGATCGAGGGGCTGGGCTCCGAGCAGGGCCGCCCCGAGCTGGGCCTGAAGGGACTCGGCGGCCTCTTCAACGACACCCCTGCCGACAGGCCCCTGCGTGGCGTGCGGCTCGCCAACCGTCACCTCTTCGAGGCGGTCAAGCACCTGGCCCGCGTACGGGACGCCGGTTCCGCGCGCTGGCGTCCGGTGGACTACCTGCGAATGGGCGCCGAGGAACTGGGGTCCGTGTACGAGGCGTTGCTGGAGCTGGTGCCGAAGCACAGCGCGGCCGACCGTACCTTCGAACTGGTCGACCGGATCGGCAACGACCGCAAGAAGACCGGCAGTTACTACACCCCGACCCCGCTCACCGAGACCCTGCTGGACTCCACGCTGAACCCGGTGATCGACGACGCCGTCAAGCGCGGGGAGCAGCGCGCGAGCGCCGAGGGGCGGCCCGACCCCGCCGACACGATCGTCGAGGAGCTCCTGTCCCTCACAGTGTGCGACCCCGCGTGCGGGTCCGGGCACTTCCTGGTGGCGGCGGCCCGGCGTATCGCGAAGCGTGTCGCCGCGGTGCGGAAGCGCAACCCGGAGCCCACGGACAGGGCGGTGCGGCATGCCTTGCACCAGGTCGTCGAGCGCTGTGTGTACGGCGTGGACCTCAACCCCATGGCCGTCGAACTAGCCAAGGTGTCCCTGTGGCTGGAGGCGATGGAGCCCGGCCGACCGCTCGGCTTCCTGGACGCCCACATCAAGCACGGCAACGGCTTGATTGGTGCGACGCCTGCGCTGATGCGGGACGGGATCCCGGACAAGGCGTTCAAGAAGGCCGAGGGTGACGACGAGGGGTGGGCACGGCAGCTGCTTGCCCGTAACGCGCACGAACGTGAGGGCCAGGGCGGGCTGTTCGAGGTCGAGACGGAGACGAAGGTCGCCAACGGCTCGTTCGCGCGCGGGCTGCGCCGGATCACGGCGGCCCCGGCCGGTGACCTCAAGGACATCCGCCGCAAGGAAGCCGACTACCGGGACTGGGCAAATTCGGCCGAGTATCTGCGGGCCCTGCATCTCGCGGACGCATGGTGTGCGGCGTTCGTCTGGGTGAAGAGCGAGGAGGCTCCGCCAGCCATCACGCACAAGGTGTTCCGAGGGCTGGAGGATCCGGAGGGGGACGCGGCGCCGCAGTCGACCCACGACGAGATCGTGAGGTTGCGGGACCAGTACGCCTTCTTCCACTGGCACTTGGAGTTCCCGGAGATCTTCGCGGTTCCGGAGGACGGGGATGTGTCGGCCGGGGCGGGGTCCGTTGATTCAGGGACGGGGTGGGCCGGGGGGTTCTCTTGTGTGGTGGGGAATCCGCCGTGGGACAAGGTCGACTTCGAGGACAAGAAGTACTTCAGCGTGGTCGCGCCGGAGATCGCGGCAATCTCCGGTACAGCACGGCGTACTCGCATCGCCGAGTGGGAGCAAGAGAATCCTGAGGCCAGGAAGCTATACCGGGAAGCGCGGCGTGCGATCAAGGGGACGTTCCACTTCGCAGGGGACTCGAGAGTGTTCCCGTTGTGTGCGAAGGGGCTGACGGAGCCAGGCGTCAACTCCCTACAAACCGACACGCTATTCGCAGAGCGGGCTTCCAGTGTGGTAGCACCAGACGGGCGCTTCGGCCTTATCGTGCCGACGGCCATTGCAACGGGTGCGGGCTCCCAACATCTGTTCGCGGATTTCACACGGCGGGGCACGCTGGCGTCGTTGTACGACTTCGAGGTGAGACGCCCGAAGTCTCCAGCGCTTCCCAGGGGCGGCAAGTGGTTTGACATCGACTCGAAGCAATCGTTCTGCCTGTTGTCCGTGACAGGGCGGGCAAGGAAAGCGGACGTGGCCCGCCTCGGGTTTTCCATGTCCGATGTCACAGACATCTACGAGCAGGACCGCGTCGTTACACTCAAACCTGACGACCTGGCCATCATCAACCCCAACACGGGCACCCTCCCCAAGCTACGATCCCAGCGCGAAGCGGACCTGGTGGCAGAAATCCACCGGCTCATCCCCGTGCTGTGGAACGAAGGAGACCGGCACGGCAACCCCTGGGGTATGTCCTTTAAGAACCTGTTCAACACAACGGACGACTCCGATCTTTACCGCAGTCGCAACAACCTTGAGGCTGAGGGGTGGGAACTCCAGGGCAACATCTTCGAGCGCGACGGCGAACGGATGCTGCCGCTGTACGAGGGCAAGATGGCTCACCTCTTCGACCACCGCTGGAACTCATTCACCGGTACTGGCAGCGAAGACCGGCGCCGCATCAGCACCTCGGAGAAATCCGATCCTGCGGCATGCGCTGAGCCTCGATACTGGGTCCTGGAAGACGGTCCCATCTCAACAGTCCGGCGCGGCAAGGACACCGAGGTGCGTGGCGTCGGCGAACGCCTCGCCATAACGCATTGGACGCATGACTGGCTGTTGGGATGGCGTGACATCACCTACTTCACCAACGAGCGCACCGCCATCCCCGCGTTCCTCCCTCGAGCCGCCGTCGTTGAGACCTTCCCCCTTATGCTCCCCCGCGTCTCTCCACCGCTGATTGCTGCACTCCTAGCCACGCAGTCCTCTCTGGTCTTCGACTTCGTGAGCCGCCAGAAGATCAGCGACGCGCACATGAAGATCTTCATCTGGAAGCAACTCCCAGTCCCCACACCTACCACCCTCGAACCTCACCTCCCCTTCCTCCTCCCCCGCGTCCTCGAACTTGTCTACACGGCGTACGACATGAACCCTCTCGCTCGCGACCTCGACGACGAGGGCGAGCCGTTCCAGTGGGACGAGGACCGACGTGCACAGCTGCGCGCCGAACTGGACGCGTACTTCTTCCACCTCTACGGGATCTCTCGTGAGGACACCGACTACATCCTGGAGTCTTTCCAGACGGAGTCCGGCGGCCTCAAGAACAACGAGATCTCCGCGTTCGGCGAGTACCGGACCAAGCGCCTCGTCCTCACCGAGTACGACCGCATGGCCACCTCCGGCCTGACCCTAGAATCCCCGCTCACCGAGGTCGAGTCCGGCACGTACCGTTCCCCCCTCGCCCCGCCTCCAGGCCAGGGCCCCCGGCACCCAGCCTGACAGCCTGATCCTGAACCGCCCCGAAGGCGTAAGCGGGCCCAACCACCCTGCGCGGGCCCGCACTTCAGGTGTCGAAGTGTCACGAGAACCCGCACAACAGGCCCACCGTCGAAACGGAGAACCTCAGTGAGCCCCGACGCCGGCCACCTCCTCGACGGCATACCCGCGATGAGCAAGTACGACGAGCAGGTATGGGCCAGGCTCAACGACCACTGGCAGCGCCGCAACAACCGCCGCGGCCTGCCGAACTGGGCGAGCACAGCGCTGAGTCGCACCAGCGAGGCCGCCGGAAAGGCCACGAGACGGGTCGCGGACGTGGTCCCGGACGCTGTCTCGGAGCCCATGCGGCGCGCGGGCGACGCGGTCGCCGACAAGGCCCTGCGACCGGCGCTAGCGGGCGCTGCGGCGTTGCTTGAACTCGTCAACGAGTCGGCCAGGGAGCTCAACGACCCGAAGAACGTCGAGAAACTCGCTCGCAAACAGGGGCTCGAACTCGAAAGCTTCACCGAGCTGCGGAAGCAGGACCTCAAGTTCTGCGACCGGCTGCTGACCCGCAACACCCTCAAATGGCGCACCGCAGGGGCCTTCGAAGGCGGCGCCATGGGCGTTCTGGCGTTGGTCCCCGTCGCCGGTATCCCTGCCGCGATGACGGCGGACATCCTCGTCATTCAGGTACTGAGCACGTCGATCGCCTCGCGGATCGCGTACTCCTACGGCTACGACGCCAAGGACCCCGACGAGCAGCGGTTCATCCAGCGCCTGGTACGCCGGTCCTTCATGGCCCAGGCGGCCAAGGCCGAGCCCTTGCGCGACACAGCACGGGCAGCGCACGCGCTCAAGGGACGCGTCAACTGGTCGCAGAAGCTCCGCCAGGACCATCGCCTCGTGGCCGCCCTGGAGAAGCTGATGCAGCAGCTCAGCCCGGCCGGCTCCAGGGTGCCGGTGCAGAGCGTCGCCAAGGTCGTGCCGTTCGTGGGGATTCTCGTCGGCGCGGGCATGAACGCCGCGATCCTCGGCAGGGTGGCCGCCGACGCCCAGCGGTACTGCCAGACCCGCTTCCTGTGCGAGAAGTACGGCCTGCCGCTACCGGCCGCACTGGCGACCGACGACGAGGACGACGACACCCAGGCCGATGCCCCGTAAGTGCTGCGGTGGCGCCTGATCGAAGCGCCACCAACTCGTGCACCACTCCGCTCAGGCGTGGTCCACGAACCGCACGAACGACCGCCAGCCCTCACGACCGACCACGAAAGCCGGGCGGCTCACATCCTTGGAGTCCCTTACGTGGACGGCCTGTTCAGCAAGAGCGATCTCCACGCAACTGTCGCCCTCGCTGCCGCTGTAGCTGGACTTGAACCAGGCGAGTTCCGTCGTACCGCTGCTCATAGCTCTCCTCGCAGTCGCTCCAGCAGGCCCCGCGATTCCGTCGGGTTCAGGGCCTGCGAGCGCAGTGTTTCATAGCGCTGGCAGAGCACACTCACCTCTTTCGAGTCGGAGATGAGCCGCCCGTTCTTCTGCCCCTCCGAGTAGCCGAGCCGCCGCCCCTCCGGAGTCTCCAGAACCTGCACGGGCCCATCAAGGCACGCGTGCAACCCTGCATCCAACGGCACGACTTGCAGTGTCACATTGCGCGGAGCACTCCGCTCCAGCACATGGTCCAACAGCTCACGCATCGCCCCCGCGTCCCCGAACCGCCGCCGGAAGACATGCTCCTCGACAATGAAGCTGAACGGCACGGTCGGCCGTTCCCGCATCATCTCCTGTCGCCCCATCCGCGCAGCCAGCTGCTCCTCCAGCTGCCCATCCGTCCGCAGCGGAATCGTCCCCTCGAACACCGCCCGCGCATACGCCTCCGACTGCAACAACCCCGGCACCAGCCGACACTCATACGTGCACAGACTCACCGCCTCCCGCTCCAGCCGAGCCCACCGCCGGAACCAAGCCGCCAGCCCCACCTCCCCCCGGCTCAGATGACGCGCAGCCCGCCGCAGCGCACCCGTGTTGCCGGTCACCCCCTCCGCCCGCGCCACGAACGCCTCGTCCGGCATCCGGCGCCCCAACTCCACCGATTCCACGGTGTGTTTGGAGTACTGGACGATCGCGGCAAGCTCCTCCCGGCTCAGCCCCGCATGTTCCCGCAACGCCTGGACGACCGCCCCGAACGTACGCAGACTGTCGGACGGATGAGGTTCCCGCTCCCACTCCCCCGCCGGACTTGTCCGGGCGGCCCCAACCCCCACAACCGCCTCCGCATCCGTCTCCGCCTCGACGATGTCCATCCGCCGCCCCTCTCTCCAGCCCTTCGGGCCCGCACACGATCACCACTCAGCGTGACGTCAGAAGAGACGTACTGTCCACCCTGCGTGCCCGTACGCTGACTCCGCGTACGGGGTGCCGCGCTCGCAACAGCCCCCACACCCCCGCCACGCTGGCTCCATGAGCCAATCCCCACCCCAACTCACCACCCCCTCCATCACCTTCACGCAGCTGCTCTCCCCCACCCCGCGCGGCGCCCGCCTCGCCCGGCTGCTCAGCGTGAGCCAACTACGGTCCTGGGACGCCCCGCACGACCTCACGGAGCGTGCCGAGATCGTCGTCGCGGAGCTCGCCGCGAACGCCGTACTCCATGGGCGCCTGCCCGGTCGTAGCTTCCGGCTGACCCTCGTGTTCGACGCCCCGGCCGACCGCCTCCGCATCGATGTCACCGATGCACGCGGTGACAGATGGCCGCAACCCCAGCCCACGACCGCCGCCTCCTCCGACACGGCACTCCACACCAACGGACGCGGCCTCGCCCTCGTCGCCGCGATCGCCGACCATTGGGAGACGCTGCCCCACCCACCCAGCGGCAAGACCGTGCGAGCCGAACTGGCCAGCCCGGCCTGAGAGGCACCCAGCGCAAATCAGCCATCCCGCCCGATCACGCGTTGACGTTGCCAACACGCCTCCTTACGGTGGTCCCTTGCAGGACGGGGGATCATGGGGGACGACAGACCGTGCAGGGGAAAGACACCGGCGAGCCCGAACGGACCGTCACGGCACGCAGCCTCCTGCTCGATGCCGAACACGCCTTCCACCGCGCGGAGTTCCGTCTCGTACGGCCGCTTCTCCAGCGGTTCCAGAACGAGTTCGGCACGTCCGACACCGACGACACCTCAATGCGTTACGCCATACTCCGCGCCGCCCTGGCCGCTCGTGCGGGAAACTGGCCGGAGGCGGCCCGATGGTGCCCTGACCGAGACGACCTGGGCTGGGCCGACACAGACATCGTCCACTCCCTTGCGGTGAGTGCTCTGCGCAGGCTGAGCGAAGACGGACGGCACACCGAAGCCAGTACCGCCGCGCTCGCGATCGTCCTGTGGGCACAGCTCCTGGACGAGGAGGATCTGAGCGACTTCCACGGGCTCCTCAGCGAACGGCGCGACACCCCCGTACCCGAGACACTCTGGGACGAAGCCCGTCGCCATCTGCACGGACGCATCACCGACCTGCTGCACGCCCTGGACGTCCGAGCCGGCCGTGACGCCCTCTCCGCGTGGCGGACGGCTTGGGAGGCCGAGCGCGACGGCCTCGACCCCGTCGTCGTCCCCTCCGCCGCCGCCCCCGACGCTCTCATCCCCCTCGGGCTCGCCGCCGGTCATCTCGTACGACATGGCCGCCGTACCGACCTCCTCGACGCCTACACCGCGCGCCATCCCGACACGACCGCCTGGACCGTGGACGCACCCGACCACCGTGCTTGCGCCGACGCGCTGGCCCAGGCTCTTGCGGGGCGGGGCCAGGACCGGGTGCGGGCCGGTGAGTGGACTTCGGCGCTCTCGGACTTCAGCACGGCGGCGCGGCTCGGACGCCGCCTCGGGGCCAAGGAGCAGCAGGCCGTACTGCGTGCCGCGACGAACGTCGGGCGGACCAACAACGGGCGTGGCTACTCAGCCGTCACACGGATCCAGGGCCTCGGCCTGGCCCATGCCCTTCTGCCGCAGAACTCCTCCGTGGCGGCTGAGTTGACCGCCGTGCTGGTGCGTGAAGGTCAGCGCTTGCTCAAGAGCGACCCGGCGCAGAGCCGTAGGCGTTTCGCGCGTGCCCTGGACGTGACGCCCGGGGACCCTGACGCCCGGTCGGGCCTCGACAAGCACCTGAGAGCGGACCTCGCCCGAGGAGACAAGCTCTGTGTCGACGACGTGCGGGGCCTGCTCGAACGCGACCCGGAGTGCGTGCCGGCCCGGATATGGCTCCAGGACCACTACGCGGGACTGGCGATGACCGCAACCATCGCCCCCGACACCGACGACACCCGCGCCACCATGGAGCACCGCGTCGAACTGCTGAGCATGGCCGTGGACATCGCGGGCCCTGCCCGGACCAGCCAGGTCAGGGAGCAGATGGACACCGCCGTTCTCCTGCTCGCGGAGCACCTGGAAGCCACCGCGACCCCGTCGGACGTCATCGAGCTGTTCCTCCGGGATCTGATGCGGACCGGTGTGAGTGCCCGTTTCGATCAGACCGTGGAATCCGCCTACTTGAACCGCGCCCGGGAGCGCGAGCGGACCGGCGATCCGGGCGGGGCGCAGCGCGACCGCGCGTGCGCGGAGCGGATCGGGGCCGAACTGCCCGCCCAGGGACTGCTCTTCGGCCCCAGCCCCGGGCCTCGCTCCGGCAAGAACGGTCATGACGACACCGGACAGGAAGCTCTCTTTTGACCCCCGACGCATCCGCCGCCCCGGACCGCGGGGCCAGCGAACTCCCCCCGATCCCCTGGTTCGGCCCCACGCTCCACGAACTCGTGCCTGGCATCGCGCCGGGCACCCGCCCCCTGCCCCTGCGCAGGCAGGCGGCACAAGCGCTGGCCAAGGCCCGACAGGATCCCGTCAGGCACGGGCTCATCGAGCGCGCCGACAAGGATTCTCGCAGTCCCGTCGCCGCTCTCGTCGCCGAAATGCTCACCCCGCCCTTGCCCCAGCAAGCCTCCGAGGAGCGTCCGTGACCGAGTCCGCCCCGGCCGTGTCGACCGGCCCGCCGTCCGAACTCGACAAGCTGCGGCGCCGGGTCGAGGCGTTGTCCCGCAAGCGCGAGGAGGCCGAGGCCCGATTGCGTGACCTGCTGACCGCGCTGCTGTCGCTGGACGACGTCCTCGCGGACACGAGCCGCCGGGCCGGTGCCCTGCACGAGGCGCGGTCCCCGCGTGAGGCGGTCTCGGCCGCGATCGCGCTGAGCGAGCAGGTCGACGCGGCGCACCGGATCCTGCGCAGCGAGTTGGCCCAGCACGACGTCATCCCGGTGGACGTGGTGGGCCGGGTCGTCGATCCGGCGGAGATGCGCGTCGTCGGTACGGAACCGCATCCGACCTGGCCGGAGGGCACGGTACTCAGGGAGAAGGCCACCGGCTTCCGCCTGGGCGGCGCCGTCCTGCGGGCCCCGCGGGTGGTCATCGCCGTGCCTGGACCGGCACCGGAGCCCAAGCCCGAACCCGAACCCTCGGTCACGATCGCCGCTTCAGGCAGCAAGCGAACGCAGCCGCAGCGCACCACCCGCTCTCAACGGCTCCGCCTGCCACGCAAGCCCTCGGCCGGGCGCGGACGCCGCTCCCGCCGTACCTGACCCGACCCACCCGTACCGCACCGCCCCGTTCGCCTTCGACGCTCCATGACGATCAGGAAGCCCCCTGCCATGCACCGGACTCTCGGTATCGACCTCGGCACCACCAACTCCGTCACGGCCTGGCTGCACGACGGCGTCCCAGCCGTCCTGCCCAACCGGCACGGCGATCCGGCCACCCCGTCCGCCCTCGGCATCGACTCCCGAGGCGGCTTGCTGGTGGGGCAAGAGGCCCTCAACTGGCGTAAGGGGGACCCGAGTTCCGTCATCACCGAGGTCAAGCGGCTGATCGGGCGGCGCTGGGACGACGACCTCGTACAGCAGGCGCTCGCCACGCGTCCGGACGACGCGCCGCCGGTGCGGGCCGGAGCCGACGGCTCGGTGGAGATCCGGCTCGGCGAGCACTACCTCTCCCCCGTACAGGTCTCCGCCGTCCTGCTGCGACGGCTCAAGAAGGATGCCGAGGACACGGCGGGAGTGCCGTTCCGGCGTGCGGTGATCACGGTGCCGGCGTACTTCGCCGAGCCGCAGACCCATGCGGTGCGCGAAGCCGGACGGCTGGCCGGGTTCCATGTGGCGCGGATCGTGAAGGAACCGACCGCCGCCGCGCACGCCTTCGGTATCAGGTCGGGCGAGAACGGGACCCCGGACTACGCCACCCTGCTCGTCTTCGACCTGGGCGGCGGCACCTTCGACGTGTCCCTGCTGACGATCGGGCCCGGTTACTTCTCGGTGGATCAGCTGGGTGGGGACAACCTCCTCGGCGGGGCGGACTTCGACGCGCTGCTGGACCGCCACTTGCGCGAGCGGCTCGACGGACGTGACCACGGCGGCGAAGGGGACGCCTCCCGCATCCGGGCCGCCGCCGAGCGCGCGAAGGTCGAACTGTCCGCGCGGGACGCCTTCGACGTGACGCTCGCTCCGCTCGGTCTCCAGGGCGGATCCTGGTCGGGGACGGTACGGCGCACCGACTTCGAGAATCTCCTCACCGAGCACCTCGGCCGGATGCGGGACACGGTCTCGTCGGTGCTGACGGAGAGCGGCTCGCTGCCCGAGGACATCCAGCGGGTCCTCCTGGTCGGCGGATCCACTCGCATCCCTGCCGTCCGGCGTGATCTTCAGGGACTCTTCGGCGAGGACACGGTGTCGGACGCGGTGGACCCCATGATGGCCGTCGCCCACGGTGCCGCCGTGGAGGCCGGTCTCCTCGACACCCTCGACTGCCCTGCCGAGAGCTGCACCATCGAGGGCATCCCTGTCACCGAGGACGCCTGCCCGTCCTGTGACACCCCACTCTTCGGTGCCGCCACCGTGGACTGCCCGGGCTGCCACGTCCCTGCCTCCGAACTCACCGCCGTCTGCCCCGTGTGCACCACGGATCTGTCCGGACTGCGGGCTGTCGCCCCGGCGACGATCCGCACGGAGTGCCGGGAGTGCGGCCGCAACGACAACCCCGCCTCCGCGACCGCGTGCCTGGACTGCGACGCGCCGCTGGACCTGGGCGGGCTGAAGTGCCCCGGCTGCGGAATGGTCAATGCCCCCGGTCTCAGCACCTGCTCGTTCTGCGGCGGCGACTTCGGCACCGCGCTTCCCCAGCAGGTCACGGCACAGCACATCGGCCTTGAGCTGGACGACGGCTCCCTCAAAGTCCTCTTCCCCGGCGGCACCCACTACCCGACCGAATGGCACCGGGTCGACGACCTCGCGGTACGCAGCGACAACGGCGCATCCGTGCGCTTCCAGCTCTGGGAAGGACCGCACGTGCGCTCGGCGCAGCGCAACGAGTTCTGCGGGAGCTTCGTCGACGAACGCACCGAGGGACTCCGCGGAGAGGTGCCGCTCACCGTTCAGGCGAAGCTCGATGCCGACCGGACCATCGCCTTGCAGTACCGCCTCGGCTCCGGCGACTGGCGAGGCGCGGAGCTCCGCCGCAGCTTGGTCTCCACAGGTACGGGCAGGAAGGCAGCCGAACTCCACGACCGCTACGCCCGCTTCCTGGCCGACTTCAAGCACGGCCTGACCGCCGCCGAACTCGACGCCCTCACCGAGGCCCAGGCCGACTTGGCGGCGCTCGCCAGGGGAGAGACCGTGGGCCGTTCCCTGGACGGGCTCCTGGAATCCGCCCGCACCACTCTGGACCTGTGCACGCGGGCCCGAAGTGCCCACGCGCAGGCGAGCATCGCCTCCCGGAGCGGGCGCGGGCTGCTGCCGCCGCCGCTCCTGGAAGAACTGCGGGAAGCCGCCGAGGCGGTCATGGACGCACGCAAGGCCATGGACCCCGACGCCATGCGGGCGAACACCGAACGCGTCGAGGACCTCTGGACCGGAATCGATCCGGCGGTCCGGACCTCCCTCACGACCATCCAACTGGCCGAACAGGACGCCTATCCGGCGACCCTGCGGAAGGAGATCGTGGCCGCCCGCGACGAGCTGCGCGGCGCCGTGGAACGCGGCGATCAGGCGGCTCAGGACGCACAGCTCGTACGCCTCGTGGGCCTCGCCAAGGCGGGCCGCGGCCAGTTCGCGGACGTGACCAGCCCGCCGTCTGTGGGAAGCGTGCTGCCGACGGAGCGGTGACGGTTCTCGGGAGCCGTTGTTCACCAACACAGAGTCCATTGACAGTGTCAACAGGTAGAGTGGAGTCATGTCGCAGCCCGAGCTCCTTCCCGGCACTCCCGAGTTCCGCATCAAGCTCCCCAAGGGCGGTGAGGCGCGCGGGCATCTGCTGGCCGAGTTCGGCGGCAACGGCACGCACAAGTTCCTGCTGCGGGAGGGTTCCCTGGTGGCCGCCGAGGCCTGGCCCGGGCTCGGCGACCACGCCCGCCGCAACCGCGCGGATCTGCGCGCGAGCGGCGGCCTCGTCGACGTGACGGCCGACCCCGGCCTGCCGAAGGACCAGCAACGGTGGAGGGCGGCCCGGGACATCGAGTGCAACTCCTCCTCGGCCGCCGCCGCGCTCGTGTACGGCTACGACGCCTCCGGCCCGGAGTCCTGGCGCACCGCGCAGGGCCATCCGCTCGCCGACTATCTCTCCACCGGTTGGCGTGCCCCGCGCAAGGCATGGCTGGTGCGCGGCTCCAATGTCTCCGGGCACAACCTGGTGCGGCAGTTGTGGCTCCAGGAGGGCCTCGTCTCGCTCCCGGCAGCGCATCTGCCGCCCCTTGAGGAGAGCGATCCGACCAAGAGCACGCTGCGCCGCTTCGTGGAGGACGGGTACGAGGGAGCGGCCTCGTACAACCAGAAGCGGGGTCTCGTCGACGAGCTGCACGCCTTCCTGACCCAGATGCGGATCGGCGACACCGTGGCCACCATCAGCGACGGTCGACTTCACATCGGGCAGCTCACCGGCGACGCCGTACAGGCCTCGTCGCCGGGCGGTCTGTCCAATCTGCGCAGGACCGTCGCCTGGTTCACACAGAGCCACGCGTACGAGGAGCTGCCGGAGGAACTGCAGCAGAAGTTGTCCGTTCAGCATGATGTCGTCGACCTGACCGGTGTCCTGGACGCCCTGGACGTGCTCACCGGACTGGTGGACCTCGCGGCCCCGGAGGCGGCCGACACCACCGGGGAACGGCCGGCGCCCCGAGAGCTGACTCTGCCGGACATCACCGAGGAACTCGCCGCCGAACTCCTCGTCCATGACCGCGACTGGCTGGAGGAGATGCGGGAACTGCTCATCGACGAACGGCAGTTGGTGCTCTACGGCCCCCCGGGCACCGGCAAGACGTATCTGGCGATGAAGCTGGCCGAGTACCTCGGCGGCGGTCCGGAGCAGGTCAAGATCGTGCAGTTCCATCCCTCGTACGCCTATGAGGACTTCTTCGAGGGGTTCCGGCCCGTGGAGGATCCCGAGACGCGGGAGGTGGCCTTCCGGCTGACAGCCGGCCCGCTCCGGGAGCTCGCCGATCTCGCCTCCCGCGACGGCAACCGGCACATCCCGCACTTCCTGATCATCGACGAGATCAACCGCGCCAATCTGGCGAAGGTCTTCGGCGAGCTGTACTTCCTCCTGGAGTACCGGACGAAGTCGGTCCGACTCACCTACTCGGGAGACGACTTCGCGTTGCCGCCCAACCTCTTCGTGATCGGCACGATGAACACCGCCGACCGGTCGATCGCCCTCGTGGACGCGGCGATGCGGCGCCGCTTCGCATTCGTGGAGCTGTCCCCGCGCACCGAACCGACCGCCGGGCTGCTCGCCCGCTGGCTGAAGCGCGAGGGCAAGGACCTGGAGCCCGCCCGCCTGCTCGACGCCCTCAACGCCCGCGTCGACGACGCCGACTTCGCCATCGGACCGTCGTACCTGATGAAGCCGGGCGTGTACCGCGACGGCGGCCTCGAACGGACGTGGCGCACAAAGATCCTGCCCCTGCTGGAGGAGCACCACTACGGCGAGGGCCTCGACATCGCCGCCCGCTACGGCCTCGACGCCCTGCGCGAGCGGCGCCCGTGACACTGCCCATGCCTGAGGTGTCGCTGCGCGAGTACGGGCCCGCCGTCTCCGTCGCGCTGGACACCGAGGCCGGGCGGGCTCTGGCCGCCTCCGGGATCCTGGAGAGCGCCACCCCCGATCCCGGCCGTGGCGGGCACTGGCTGCTGCGGGCGGGCAGCCGCGTCGGCGCGGTGCGCACGGCCGGCGGTCAGGTCGTACGGATCATGCCCAAGACCCCGGTGAGCCGGTTGTTCTTTCTCCTCGGGTTCAGCCTCGACCCGGCCCGCGCCTGGCGCGACAGCGGCGAAGGCACCGTGGGCACCGGCGCCTACGACGATGTCGTGCCCGCCCTCGCCCATGCTGTGGAGCGTCAGATCGACGGGGCGCTGCGACGGGGTGTCCTCCAGGGCTACCGGGAGGTCGAGGAGACCGCGCTGGTCGTGCGTGGAAGACTGCGTGAGGCCGAGCAGATCCGGCGGCACTTCGGCCGTACGCCGCCCGTGGAGATCGCCTACGACGCGTACACCGCCGACACCGCCGAGAACCGCATCCTGCGCGCCGCCGCCGAGCGGTTGCTGCGGTTGCCGGACGTTCCCGGTCCCGTCCGGCGGCGCCTCGCTCATCAGCGGGTACGACTGGCCGACGCGCTGCCGTTGATACGGGGGCAGGCGCTGCCGCGGTGGCAGCCGTCGCGCCTCAACTCCCGCTACCAGCCCGCGCTTCGGCTCGCGGAAGCCGTCCTGCGCGGTACCTCACCGGAGCACCGGCCGGCCGGGGCCGACCCGCTCGCCGTGGACGGCTTCCTGCTCGACATGAACAAACTGTTCGAGGACTTCGTCACCGTCGGCCTGCGCGAGGCGCTCAGGGAGCACGGTCTGACCGCGCGCCTCCAGGACCCCCATCACCTCGACGTCGCGGGTCGGGTGGGCCTGCGCCCCGACCTGGTCGTCCGCACCGGTGACGGCCGTACTCCGCTCGCCGTCGTCGACGCCAAGTACAAGGTCGAGAAGGCCGACGGGCTTCTCAACGCCGACCTGTACCAGGCGCTCGCGTATGCCACGGTGCTCGGTCTGCGCGAGGCCCACCTGGTGTACGCGGCCGGACGGCAGCCCGAGCGCGTCCACGAAGTGCGGGGGACGGCTGCGGGGCCGGACGGGCGGGGGATGCGGATCTATCAGCACAGCCTCGATCTCTCCCGCGAACCAGAACAACTCCTCACGGCTTTCCGGGAGATCGCCGGACGTCTGGCGTCCGGAAGAAGGGAAGGTACCTGATGCCTCGGCTCGCCTTCGCCCAGAGTTTCTGGGACGGCTACGACGCTTTGGAGAAGCCGGTCCGGGCCGGAGTGCGCAAGGCCATGGCGAAGTTCCAGGCCATGAGCGCGGCCGAACTCAACGCGGACAAGGGGCTGCACCTGGAGTCCGTCCAGAACGCCCGTGACCCGCGGATGCGGACGATCCGCATCACCGACTTCTGGCGCGGTGTCGTCCTCGCCCCCGACGACGGCAGTGACATGTTCCTCCTGGTCAATGTCCTACCGCACGATGACGCCTACACCTGGGCGGCGAAGCGCCTGTACAGCGCGAACTCCGCGACGCGCGCCCTGGAGGTCCGCAACGCCGTCGCCCTGGACGAGCTGACACCGCTGTACGAGACGGCCGCGCGCACGGCTCCCCGGCTGCTGTTCGCGGACGTCTCCGACGGCACGCTGCGCGAGCTCGGCATCGACGACCAAGTCCTGCGCGCCGCACGAACGTTGGTGGACAAGGCCCAACTGGAGGCTTTCGCCACGCTGTTGCCGGAGGACCAGCTGGAGGTGCTCCAGTACCTCGCCGAGGGCTTCAGCCCGGAAGAGGTCTACCGCGATGTCGTGGCCGTACGCCGCCCCGCCGACGCGCCCGCCGAACCGGTCGAGGACCTGGCCACGGTGATCACCAACACGTCCGCCCGCATCCGGCTGGTCACCGGGCCGCGGGAGTTGGAGGAGATGCTGGCGAAGCCGTTCGCGGCCTGGCGCGTCTTCCTGCATCCCTCCCAGCGGCGCGTCGCCTACCGCACGTCGTACGGCGGCCCTGTCCAGGTCACCGGGGGCCCCGGCACGGGCAAGACGGTGGCCGCGCTGCACCGGGTCAAGCATCTGCTCGGCCGCTCCGAGGACGGCCGCATCCTGCTCACCACGTACACGAACGCACTCGCCGCCGGACTGCGCGAGATGCTCGGTCTGCTCCTCGACGAGGACGAGAAGCTGCTGGCACGGGTTGATGTGACGACGGTCGACGCCTGTGCCAACGGCGTCGTGCGCACCCACTCTGCGACCGCGCCCAAGCCGATCGGGGACCGGGAGCAGCGGCAGTTGTGGGAGAAGGTGGTCAAGCAGCTGGATCTGCCGTTCACCGCCCGGTTCCTGGCCCAGGAGTACCGGCATGTCGTCCTCGGCCAGAACCTCCGCGATCTCGACGCCTACCTCGGCGCGAGCCGCCGCGGCCGCGGCACCGGTCTCGGTGCCGCGCGCCGCCGGGAGGTGTGGAGGGGCGTGGAGCGGTTCGAGCGGTTCCTGCGCGACCGCGGCGAGACCACGCACCTGGGCATCTGCACCCGTGCGGCGGAACTCCTCGCCGACGGCACCAGGCCGGCTCCGTACGCCCATGTCGTCGTGGACGAGGCACAGGACCTGCACCCCGCGCAGTGGCGGGTGCTGCGTGCCGCCGTCTCCCCCGGCCCCGACGACCTGTTCATCACTGGCGACCCGCATCAGCGGATCTACGACTCCCGGGTGTCGCTGGGCTCGTTGGGCATCGCCTCAGTCGGCCGCAGCTTCCGGTTGCGCGTCAACTACCGCTCCACGGAGGAGATTCTCGCCTGGTCGGCCCGCCTCCTCGCGCCCGTCACCGTCGACGCGCTGGAGGGCGAGGGGACGGACTCGCTGGCCGGGTACCGCTCGCTGCTTCACGGCGGCCGCCCCCGGGTACGGGGGTACGCCACCCGGCAGGAGGAGACGGAGGCGCTGGTGGAGCGGGTGCGTGCCCTGGTCGCCGAGGGTTTCGCGCCGCACGAGATCGGTGTGTGCGCGCGCTTCAACCTCGCCCTGGACGCGGCCGAGGAGAAGCTGAAGGCCGCGGGGATTCCGGTGCTACGGGTCAAAGGGCAGGTCACGCAAGGGTCCGAGGGCGTGCGGCTGGCGACGATGCACGCGATGAAGGGACTGGAGTTCCGGGCGGTGTCGGTGCTCGGTGTCGCCGAGGGCACGGTCCCGTTCGCCCGTGAGATCACCCCGCGTGAGGCGGACCCGCTCCAGCATGACGCCGATCTGCTCCGTGAGCGCTGTCTGCTCTTCGTCGCCTGCACACGCGCTCGCGAAACCCTGAAGGTGACGTGGAGCGGAACCGCGAGCCCCTTTCTCCCGCCCGTCGACTGACTGGCGAACCGGCTCATTCCTCCGGTGCCAGGGCGCCCGTGGCCAGACCGTCACGGGCGACCTCGGCGAGCTGTCGGCTCAGCTCGTCGACCTTGCGCATGCCCTCCTCGAACGCGGACAGGGCACGGAAGGCAGCGCCGTACCGACGCTGCTCGTCGATGCCCATACGGGGGATACGTGAGCCCCTGCCGTCGAAGCGGTAGGTCCCGCTCGCGCTTGTGGACCTGCGGGCGTTGGCCGAGCTGCGCAGGAACCCTTGCAGATAGTCCGTGTCGAGCTGCTCGCTGGCCGAGACGGGCTCCGGACCGTCGTACGCGACGAGCCCGGCGCGGGCCAGATCCGCGACGCTGGTGGTGGCGCCGTCCAGCGAGCCCGGCCCGCCGCCCGTCGCGAGTTCGGGCAGAAGGCCGGCGAGTCGACGGATCTGGTCCTCCAACTCCTTGCGCAGGGCGATGTATTCAGCGGGGTAGTCGCAGTGCCGGGAACGGAGATGGCTCCCGGGCGTCAGGTCGACCGTGTCGTCGAGGAGTTCGATCAGCGGCACGTCGGCAACCTGGTCGGGGCGTGGTTCCAGATCCCCGTCGGGTGGGTTCTCCGTCAGGTCGACCATGCTCACGGTGTGGTGCGTGTCCAACCCTTCCGTGTTCTCGGGACGCTGGAGACACCACAGGTGCACAGGCAGGGCGTGCGAGGTCGCCGTCCCCGGCGGCAGGGCGATCACTTGGCGCACGATGCCCCGGCGGACGAGTTCCGACCGGATGCGGCGGCCGGCCTTGCGGTAGGCGACCGAGGCCGGCATGACCATGAGGACGTGGCCGCCGGGCGCGGTGTGGGCGTAGGCGTGCTGGAGCCAGGCGAGCTCCCCCTCGGCCTTGGACGGGGTGCCGAGGTCCCAGCGGGAGTCAAGCAGCAACTCCTCCCGCCCCCAGTCGGTCACACCGGCAGGAGGGTCACAGACGACCAGATCCGCCTTGAGGTCCGGCCATTCGTCCGCACGCAGTGAATCGCCTGCCACGATGCGCACGCCGGAGCGGCCCAGGAGGTCGGCGCGGAGCTGTGCGAAGCGAGCACTGTAGCCATCCACCTCCTGGCCGCAGCAACGCGTCCCGGCGCCGGAGGCGACAGACAGGAGGAGCACCCCGATTCCGCAGGCAGGATCGAAGACCGTGGCGTTGGACGGCAGTTCGGGGGCGAAGTGGCGGACGGCACGCACCACGCGCTCAGGAGTCACCTGGTCGGATCCGGCCCGCCGAGCGGAGTCCATGAACCGTTCGGTAAGTCCGTTCACAAGGTCGACGGACGATCCGGTTCGGACGAGCGCCTGTACACGGGCGGCGACGTCCTCCGGCAGCCCCGGTCCGGTCTCGCCGGCCACGGCGGCGGCAACCTGCGCCAGGCCCGAGACCATCTGTTCCCCGTATGCAGCCCGCATGGCCTGCCACAACTCGACCTCGGGTGACACCTCCTGGCCCTTGCGCTGTCGGTCCAGCCATTCCTGGACCTCGGTGAGCGCGTAGAGCGGACTGTTGGCGGCACCTCCGGCAGGCGCGGGGAAGTCGTCGTAGCGCCGGCGCCAGTTGGAGACAGCGGCCCGGGTGACTCCGGCCAGCCGGGCGATCTCGGCGCCAGTGACCAGTGGGCCAACCGATGGAGCGGCGTTGTCCGTCATATCTCCAGCGTACACGGACCGGCACTCACATTCCAAAGTGCCGTCTGTTGACAACGTACACATGCAGATGTTTCTCTTACCTTGTGTACTCGATTCCCTCCTGGCCCACGGAGCCGCGCCATGCCCTCGCACACCGAAGTACGTACCGTTTACCGGCTGTCCGGCGTCGCCCCC
This sequence comes from Streptomyces sp. NPDC043861, assembly GCF_056435905.1. Taxonomy (NCBI): domain Bacteria; kingdom Bacillati; phylum Actinomycetota; class Actinomycetes; order Kitasatosporales; family Streptomycetaceae; genus Streptomyces; species Streptomyces sp. NPDC043861. Next base: position 61,368 of record NZ_JBWKDP010000014.1, read on the forward strand.
ACCAGCGAAGCCATGCTGGACGCCCTTGACATCGAACTTCTAGACAGCCTCGGTGTAGATCCACATTTGCCGGAGGCACTCGGGGTCCCGGCTGTGTACATCACCTGTGGGATGGAACGCGCCGAGGCCCCGTGGTGCGAGCCCATGTCACGCACCACGGGCATCGCGGTCAACGAGAGCGTCCGCCGCACCGCCGCCGTACTGCTGATCGCAGTCGATGGCATGGTGTATGCCATCGGCTGTGACCAGGGGTACCGGTTGATCCCCGAACACCTCAAGGACAAGCGTTTCGGTCTCTCGTTCGCCATCCGGCAGATGGACCCGAACTTGATCCGCGGAGCCGTGTCGAGATCTCTCGGGCAAGCTCGCACGGACATCTCCCTGGTTCCGGGCGGCGCCTCGGTCCCGTTGCTGGGTATTCGCGACCACTCGCGCATCGTGCGCAGCCTGGGCGGATACCTCGACGACCTGCCGCTCACCCGGTCGCGGTACAGCCTCGGCAAAGCCGTGAGCGCCCAGGGTGGGTGCGGGCTGCGGATCGCCCTCGGAATCGAACCCGAGGCCCTGCTCTCCGACCTGCGGACCATCGCCAGGATCTGCCGTGAGGACATCCCGCATCACGAGCTGGAGTTCATTGACCACATTGTCCCGGTCAGCGACCCGACGACCCTCGACACCCTCGGCGAAACCCTGGACGACCGTCTCGGGCGCCCCGACGACGGAAGCATCTCCGTCTGTGTCCCCTCCGAACATCACACGGCGTACGCCGAGGCCACCACGTACATGACCCAGATCAACAGCGACAACGGAGCCCTGCGCTCGGACCACTTCGACCTCGGATACGTGATCACCCGGGCTCGGCTCGCACCGCCCGGCCGGCGTCTGAAGGCACTGCGCGAAGGGACGGTGACCCTGGCCAGGAGCCGCCGGAGGGGGATCGCCGACACGCTCGCCGTCACCAGTGTGCTGACCTGGCTGGAGACCGGTGTATCCCTCGGCTCCAGACGGTTCTTCCTGATGGACGGCGAATGGTACGAGGCCGGGGCCGCCTATGTCGAAGAGTGCCGGGCCACGGTGCGGGCGCTGTTCTCTCCTTTGCCTTCCGTCTCCCTCCCCTCCTGGGAGGACGGCGAGTCGGAGAACACCTACAACAACAGAGTGGCTGACGAGTACAACAGCGAGGTGGCTGACGAGTACAACAGCGAGGTGGCTGACGGTCAGCCCCGCTGGCTCTGCCTCGATACCAAGAACGTCGCCAACCCTCTCCGACCCAGGGACCAGGTCGAGATCTGCGACCTGCTCACGCCCGACGACACCCTGATCCTCGTCAAACGGGGAGGCGGTTCCAGTCCGCTGAGCCATCTGTTCAGCCAGGCCAGGGTCGCGGTGGAACTGCTCCAGGAGTCCGCCCGGGTCCGCAGCGAGTTCACCGCCAAGGTGGCCCGGCTGAGTCGCGGCGCACGCCTGCTTCCTGATGACTACACGCCCAAGCGAATCGTCCTTGCGATGCTCCTCAAGAACCGCACGAGCCTGACCCCGGACTCCATCTTCGGCTTCTCCCAGATCACCATCGCGCAGACCGCGAAGGCGCTGGCGGCACGAGGGGTGACTGTCGAGGTCATCGGCATCCCTGAAGGCGGCACCGACGCACTTTCACAGCCTTAGTGCGAGGTGGAGACCAGTGCAGCGGGATGACGGCCACCGTCATCTGTTGCCAACTGCCGTGGAGTACCGCACTTCGACTGCTTGCGTCCTCTCCGCCGCCCAAAGCCGAAACAGTGGCCGTCGGAAGTGCCGGTTCCTTGCGACTTTTCTGGGACTTCCGGCCGCGTCAAGGAGTACGAATGTGAAACAACCGAAGGGCGATCTGTGCAGTTCAACACCGTGAACCCGCCCAGCGCGCCAGGTCACAGGCCACCCGTTCTCTTCCGGGACATCTGACCAGGAGGACTACCAGGTCCGCCGTCAGCGTCGCTTGCCCCGGACGTCCCCTTCGACGCTCGCCCTTTCGACAGGGCCTGACCTGCCCGATGGCTTGCCTGACGCTCCATCAGAAGAGCGCCAAATGAGCGTCACGAGCGTCATTTCAGCGTCAAGATATCGCCCGTAACGCCCACACCACACATAATGCGCACGGATAAAACCGCAGGTCAGCGGCCCTTTTCAGCAGGCTCCAGAATCGCCACGCACTCCACGTGGTGCGTCATCGGAAACAGGTCGAACGCCCGCAGCGTCCGCACCCGGTACCCGTTGTCCCGGAAGTAGGCGATGTCCCGGGCCAGCGCCGCCGGGTCGCACGCGACGTACGCGATACGGCGGGCGCCGAGGCCGGCGACGTACTCGACGGTGGAGCGGCCCGCGCCCGCGCGCGGGGGGTCGAGCACCACGAGGTCGGCCTCGGTGATGCCGGTGCGCGGCAGGACGGCTTCCACCTTGCCCTGTTCGATGCGGACGCGCGGCAGGTCCTCGAGGTTGTGGCGGGCGTCCTCGACGGCGCGCTTGCCCGACTCGATGCCGAGCACCGCCCCCTTCTCGCCGACCCGCTGCCCGATGGCACCGGCGAACAGCCCCACGCCGCAGTAGAGGTCGAGGGCAGTGTCCCCCTTGCGCGGCATCAGCCCCTGCATGACCGCCGCCACCAGGGTCTGGGCCGCCTGGGGGTGGACCTGCCAGAAGCCGCCCATGCCGACGCGGTAGGTGCGGTCGTCGGCACGTTCGCGGACGAACGGACGGCCGTGGACGCGGTGGACGCTGCCGTCCTTCTCGTGGATCCGCAGGACCGAGACCGGCTTGTCCAGTTCCACGATCGGCAGCCGCGCGCCGGGGCGCGGGGTGAGGATCACCTGGCGGTCGGAGGACCCGGTGGCCGAAATGGCCTCGATGGACGCCATGCCTTCCCAGGTGCGCTTCTCGACGCCGAGCTCGCTCACCCCCGGCGCCGCGATCATGCAGTGCTGCACCGGCTCCACCTCGTGCGAGCGGTGCTTGCGCAGTCCCGCCCTGCCGTCCGGGTCGACGGCGTACTGCACGCGGGTGCGCCAGGCCGGCACCTCGCCCGCCGGCAGCTTGTCGCCCTCGGCGGGCATGACGGTGCCGTCCCAGCCGGCCTCCTCGGGAGTGAGCCCCGCGAGCCGCTTCAGCTGCTCCGCGACGACCTCGCCCTTGAGCCGGCGCTGGGCGCCCGGCTTGGCGTGCTGCCAGTCGCAGCCGCCGCACTTGCCGGGGCCCGCGTAGGGGCAGGGTGCCTCGACGCGGTCCTTGGACGGTTCGATGACGCGTACGGCGTCGGCGCGCAGATAGCGGGAGCCCTCCTCGCCCTCGGTGACGCGGGCGACGACCTTCTCGCCCGGCAGCGTGTGCCGGACGAACAGGACGCGGCCCCCGTCGGTACGGGCGATGCAGTGGCCGCCGTGTGCGACGGGGCCGACCTCGACCTCGTACTCCTCCCCGACGAGTGAAGACTCAGGTGCGTTCTGCATGGCGGGGACGGCTCCAGGGTGACGGAAGGGGGCTGTCGCCCATGTGGACGACAGCCCCCCAGTCTACGTGGCCGGTGGGTGCCCGGATTCCGGGTGCGACCGCACCCCGGTCCCGGGCACCGTCGCGGGTCTCAGCGCTTGGAGCTGGGCTCCTTGGCGCGCTCGGTCACGGGACCGCGGCGCACCGAGCCCGGTGCGTTCCAGTCCTGGCGCTTCTTCGCCCGCTTCCTGGCGAGCTCCGAGGACTCCAGCTGGTACGGGACCGAGGTCACCATGACGCCCGGGGTGAACAGGAGACGGCCCTTGAGGCGCAGGGCGCTCTGGTTGTGGAGCAGATGCTCCCACCAGTGGCCGACGACGTACTCGGGGATGATCACGCTGACCGCGTCCCTCGGGCTTTCGCGCCGCAGGCTCTTCACGTACTCGATGATCGGCCGGGTGATCTCGCGGTAGGGCGAGTCGAGGATCTTCAGCGGCACATTGATGCCGCGCCGGTCCCATTCGTCCTTGAGCGCCTTCGTCTCGGCCGGGTCGACGTTGATGCTGAGCGCTTCGAGCTTGTCGGAACGCAGCAGCTTGGCGTAGGCGACGGCGCGCAGTGTGGGCCGGTGGACCTTGGAGACGAGCACGATGGAGTGGACCCGGGACGGGCGCACGGTGTCGTCGGTCGGCTCGTCGGGGGCGGAGATCTCGTCCGCGACGCGGTCGTAGTGCCTGCGGATCGCCGACATCGTCCCGTAGAAGATCACCATGCCGAGCAGGGCGACCCAGGCACCGTGCGTGAACTTGGTGACGAGGACGACGACCAGCACCAGGCCGGTGAAGAAGGCACCGAAGGCGTTGATGGCCCGGGAGCGGATCATGTGGCGCCGCTTGGCGGGGTCCCGCTCGGTGCGCAGATGGCGGTTCCAGTGCCGGACCATGCCGGTCTGGCTGAGGGTGAACGAGACGAAGACGCCGACGATGTACAGCTGGATCAGCTTGGTGGAGTCGGCCCCGTACACCCAGACCAGCAGGATGGCCGCGCCGGCCAGCAGCACGATGCCGTTGGAGAAGGCGAGCCGGTCACCACGGGTGTGGAGCTGGCGCGGAAGGTAGCGGTCCTGGGCGAGGATCGATCCGAGCAGCGGGAAGCCGTTGTACGCGGTGTTCGCGGCCAGGAACAGGACAAGGGCGGTGGCTGCGGCGAGCAGCACGAAGAAGAAGGTGCCGTCCCCGAAGACGGCGGCCGCGACCTGGGAGATCACCGGGTCCTGGACGTAGTCGGCGCCGACGGGCGAGCCGTTGCTGAGCAGGTCGTGGGCGGGGTTCTCGGCCATCTTCACATCGGTCGCCATGGCGAGGCCGATGATGCCGCAGAACATGGTGACGGCCAGCGCACCCATGAGCAGCAGCGTCGTCGCTGCGTTCCTGCTCTTGGGCTTGCGGAAGGCCGGGACACCGTTGCTGATGGCCTCGACGCCGGTCAGAGCGGCACAGCCGGAGGAGAACGCGCGCAGCAGCAGGAAGATCAGCGCGAAACCGGCGAGGCCCTGCTGCTCCGGCTTGATCTCGAATCCGGCGGTCGGGGCCTGCATGGTGTCGTCGAGGACGATCCCCCTGAACGCGCCCCAGGCGATCATGATGAAGACGCCGGCGACGAAGACGTACGTCGGGATGGCGAAGAGCTTGCCCGACTCCTTCACACCGCGCAGGTTCATCAGCGTCAGCAACACGATGATGCCGATGGCGCAGAACACCTTGTGCTCCACGACGAAGGGGATCGCGGAGCCCAGGTTCTCGACTCCGGAGGAGATCGAAACGGCGACGGTGAGGACGTAGTCGACCAGCAGTGCGCTGGCGACGGTGAGGCCGGCCTTGGGTCCGAGGTTGGTGTTCGCGACCTCGTAGTCGCCGCCGCCGCTGGGGTAGGCGTGGACGTTCTGCCGGTACGAAGCGACGACGGTGAACATCAGGACCACGACGGCCACGGCGATCCACGGGCTGAAGTGGTATGCCGACACACCCGCGATCGAAAGGACCAGCAGGACTTCTCCCGGGGCGTACGCCACCGAGGACAGCGGGTCGGAGGCAAAGACGGGGAGTGCGATGCGCTTGGGCAGGAGCGTTTCTCCGAGCCTGTCGCTGCGCAGCGCCCTGCCGATCAGGATCCGTTTGGGAATGTCGGTCAGTTTGGACACGGAGAGGATGGTAAGCGTTCCCTATCGCTCGCGCCCATCCACCACCCCCTGGAGACCGCCCGCGGGGCAGAGTCCGGTGGCTCTGCTGCCCGGCGGCAGCAGCCCGCGTTCGCGCTCCTCCAGCTCGCGGCCGACGACCCGGCACGTCAGCTCGCGCCATTTCTCGGGGGACAGCGGGAACGACCAGACGTCCGAGCCGATGATCTGAGCCATGCTGCTGCGGTCCTCCCCGAGATCACCGGTCGGGGAGGCGCCGAGCGCGAAACGGTAGACCTCCCTGCGCTCGTCGACGTCCCACCGGACCAGCTCGTTCAGCTCGGTGCGGACCAGCAGCGCCGAATCGGGTAGGTATCCGCTGAGCTCGGCGACGCCGGAGTACGTCAGTCGCTCGCCGTCCCAGGCGCCGCTCTCCGCGTCCCACACGCGCACCGCGCCCGCCTTGTCGAGGAGCGCGAGGCCGCGCCCCCCGGGCTCGAACGTCATCGACTTCAGGTCCACCAGGCGGGAGTCCCGGTCGGCCACGGGTACCTCGCCGACCTCACGGCCCTTCTCGAAGTCCCAGAGCAGCACGCTGTTCTCCCGCCCCGCGACCCTGATCGCCGCCTGCGGGCGGCCGGGGCGGGCGACCGCGAATCCGAAGGCGGCCTGCGCCATCCTGTCCGGATGATCGACGGCCGCCGGACGGAAGGTCGTTCCGGCGAGCCTGCCCGTGCCCAGATCCCAGCGGGACACCTCTCCTGCCGCCGAGACGACGGCCTTGTCGCCATCGAAGGTGATCGCGGGCAGCATCGGGGTCAGACCGGTCGCCGGGTCCCTGCCCACGGGGGCGACGCCGTCCCTGCGCGGCAGATCGATGGAGTGTGCCTCGCGCAGCCCCGGCAGTTCCCAGACCAGCACGCTCCTTCCGTCGGCGGTGGCCGCCAGCAGGCGTTGGCCGCCGGGAGCGAACCGCGGGAAGGCGCGGGCCAGCGGACGGGACGGGCGGACCCCGGCGAGCTGCCGGGCCGTCCTCACGTCCCACAGCCGTATGCCGCGCCCGTCGGGGTCGACGGTGGCCACCCTCAGACCGGACGGCTCCACTGCGCGCACCAGGCTGGTGAGCAGGGCGGTGTGGAAGGCGACCGGCCGCGGGACCCGGGTCTGCACGACCGTGCCTCCGAAGGCGACGGCGGCCCGCAATCTGTCTGGTGGCCCGAACACGGTGATCGTCGGCGTGTCGGCCCGGGTGGAGAGCTGCGGATCGGTCCGGGTCGCGGCGGGGAGCTCGAACACGGACCGGTGCCCGGTGGTGAGGTCGACGGTGAGGTAGGCGGCGCGGTCCAGTCCGGAGCCGTACCGCTCGGCCCCGGCGAACAGATACCGGCCCGTCGCGTCCAGCCGGGCGGCACGCAGCGGACACGCACCGCTGATCACATGCCGTGCCCTTGGCTGTCTGGTCGCCGTGTCCCACACCTCGAGGGTCCGGTCCTTGTCGTCGGCACACCGTACGAGAGTCGAGCCGTCGGCACTGACCTCCGCCTGTGCGGTCCCGTCCGTGCCGCCCGGCCACTGCGACAGCCGGCCGGTGCCCAGGGCCCAGCCCACCAGCCGGCCCTTGTCGCCCCGGGTGACGCGGGCGATCACCGCGTCGTCGCCGGGACCGAACCAGGCGCGCGCCACGTCCCAGCCCCGCGGCGGGGCGAGGACGGCGCCGAGCTGCCGCGCACCGGCCACGTCCCATACGGCGACGCCTTCTCCGGGCAGCGCGGCCAGCAGCCGGCGGCCCGTGCTGTCGAAGCGCAGATCCGCGACGTCCTGGAAGCTGCCACCGGTCCTGCGGGCGGAGCGCAGCGTCCGGCGCTTGAGATGTTCGTCGCCGAGCGCGACGCCGCCGAAATCGTCCCCGGCGGCGAAGGTGCGCCCGTCAGGGGCCACGGCCACGTGGCTCGCGGGGCCGAGGGGCTCGGGAGCGGGCTCGGCGGTGTCGAGTCCGACGCGGACGAGCCGCCCGCCCGCCAGCACCGCGAACATCCTTCGCCCGTCCTCGCTCACCGCGAGTTCGTCGATCCGGCCCCTGCCCTCCATCAGGACCTTGTCGACATGGCGCAGCCGCTGGTACTGCGCGGCAAGGCTGCCGGCGGCCTCCGGCTCGTCGGCCGAGTGGTACGCGGCGACGCTCAGCAGGGCGGAGGTGGCCATCGAGACGTCGTCGATCCGGATCGCGGACTGGGCGAGTTGACGCGATGCGGCCCGGCGCAGCTCCTCGTTCAGCTCGTTGTTCCGCAGGACGAACAGAAGGGAGGCGACGAGTGCCAGAACCGTCAGCACGGCCAGCCCCATGGTGATCAGCCGAGCGCGCCGTGCGGAGCTGCGGACGGCCTGACGGCTGGTCGCGATGTGCTGCCGCTCCTCGGCCGTGACATCGTCCGGGTGGGAGGCCAGCCACCTCTCCGCCGTGCCGAGGTCGCCCTCGTCGATGAGTTTCCCACGCTGCAGGTCGTGTCTGAGCTCCTCCTGCCAGGCGCGGAAGTCCCGCTCGTCGTCGAGCCAGTTGCGCAGGGTGTCCCAGTGCCGGATCAGCGCTTCATGGGACAGAGCGGCGACCCGTGGCTGGCCCTCGTCATGGCGCACGACGACCAGTCGGTTGACGGCGGAGGCGAGGGACCCGGCGAGCGCCGCGAGTTCCGGTGCGAGCCGGGAGAGGACGGCGGGACTCGAGGCGAAGCCCTTCTCGGCAGGGACGGCGAGCTGGACGAAGAGCCGCCGCGCACGGTCCTGTTCATCGGCGGACAGTTCCTCGCTCAGCACCTGCTCCGCGTGCACGGCGAGCGCTCCCGCCACCCCGCCGAGGCCGTCGTAGGCGGCGTGGGTGAGGCGGCCCTCGTCCTGCCGCTTCCACAGCTCGGTCAGCGCGAACTCGACGAGGGGCAACTGGGCGTCGGCGTCAGCGGCTTCGTCCATGATCCGTTCGACCAGGCCGTCCTGGAAGACCACACCCGACGCCCGGGCCGGGCGCTCGATCGCCGCGGCGAGCTGTTCACGGCCCATCGGGGGCAGCAGCAGCGTGGCGTGCTCGAGCAGGCCGACGGTGCGTGCGGTCACGAGGTCGTCGAGGACGGCGGAGCGCAGTGTGAGCACCGCACGCAGACCGCGGCTGGTGACGGCCTCCCCCGCCCGGGTCAGATCGGCGATCAGCTCCAGCATGTCCCGGGCCGGCCCGGGCGCTTCGGCCGTCAGCTCCTCGTACTGGTCGACGACGAGCATCAGCCGGCCGGTGGCCCGGACCAGCTGGGCGGCGACCGTCGCGAGTCCTTCTCCGGCGAGCAGTTCCGCCAGCTCGCCCGCCCTGTGGATGCGGTCGATCTCCCGTGTGTCGGGTTCCAGCAGCGGCACCAGGGCGTTGGCCAGCAGCCGGTGCGGTGTCTGACCGGCGACGGGCCTCAGTGTGACCGTGCGTACGTCCTGTTCGTGCAGGGCGGGCAGCAGCCCCGCATGGACGAGGGAGGACTTGCCGCTGCCGGACGGGCCGGTGACCAGGACGACGGGGTGCCGGGAGACGGCGGTGAGAAGGCGCCGTGTCTCGCGTTCACGGCCGTGGAAGACGTCCTTGTCCTCGGCGCGGAACGCCTCCAGGCCCCGGTACGGACAGGGCGTGTCAAGAGGCCCGAGAAGGTCGGGAAGTTCCTCGCGCAGGGTGCGGGACGAGATCAGATAGGAGGTGGTCCTTCCCTTCTCCGCGGCGACGGTCATGCCGATGACACCGCCGGTCTGTTCGTCCCAGACGGGTGATCCGCTGAAGCCTTCGGTGATGGGCGGCCCGCCGTCCAGCGAGTCCATCTGGATCCAGCCGATGGTCTGCCGGTCCCTGAGCACGGCGGAGGTCCACTTGCCTGCGGGGCGGCGATCGGGGAAGCCGAAGATCCGGGTGCGGTGGCCCCAGGGGTCGGGGGAGGCGACCAGCCGCAGCGGGCGTGCGCCTTCGGGCGCCGCTGTCCGCAGCCGCAGCACGGCGATGTCGCCGCTGCCGTCGTCCCGTACGGGCACATGGTGCTCCACCGTGGCCTCGGCCTCGGCTCCCTTCCCGAGGAAGGGGAAGTCGAGGACGAGCGTTCCTGCCGGGTCCGGCACCACATGGGCACAGGTCAGGACGAGATCGGGAGCGATCAGGAAGCCGGCGCCCTCGACCGGGCCCTTCCGGTGGCCGATACGGACCAGGGCGGGCTCGAGCGTCGTCCGTGACGCTTCTCCGCCGTCCAGCGGTGAACGGGAGTCCACTGGGGCCTTTCGTTTGGATCGGGCTGGATCAGTGAGCGGGGTCCGGTGCGTGCGATCGCAAGGCGGAGGAAGGAGCCCACGCGGAGCGTGGTCGACCGACGACAACGCAGCGAGCGTGCGTGCCGGGGCACGCCAGCCCGGCATGATCCAAACGCAAGGCCCTAGGCCTCCTGGCGGTCGACCCACTCCAGATGAACCGTGAAGTTGGCCTCGCTCGCCGCCTTGGCGACGACGACGCCGGCTTCGGCGCTGAGCTTGATCCCGAACTCGAGGGCGATGGTGTCCGGGCGGCGTGCCATGCCGGCCACTCCGTCGAGCACGGCGTCCAGAGCCGGGCGCACACGCTCCATCGCCTGCTGCAGGGTCTCCGCCGCTCCGTCGACCATGTCCCGGGCGCGGCCCACCCGGACGAGTGCCCCGTCCTCGGGATCAGGCACCTCGACGAGAACCGCCTGACCGTCTTCGAGCGTGATCTCACCTATGAACGGCAATGCGCCCTCCCCGTCCCCGTGGCCGGCCATGACCCGCCCGTGGGCCGACGCGACGATGAGATTAGCGTTGCGGCGGCGGCTGCGGTGGCGGATGCATCGATAAGGCCGGATCACGCCACCTGCGAACCGGCGGCCGGATGAGGGGTACGTCGTCGTCGCGTCATAAGCTCATCAAGGGCAACACCGCACGCGGTTGCCCCCGTCGTTGCCCGGCAGAGCCGAGAGAGAAGAGTGAGCAGGGTGTTTGCGCAGGTCAGCGGGATGACCAGGACTGCGGGGTAGATAGGTGCACATTGTCATCATGGGCTGCGGCCGCGTGGGAGCGGCGCTCGCGCAGACCCTGGAGCAGCAGGGTCACACGGTCGCCGTCGTCGACCAGGACCCGACGGCTTTCCGCCGCCTCGGCTCCGGGTTCGGGGGCCGCCGTGTCACGGGTGTCGGCTTCGACCAGGACACCCTGCGCGAGGCGGGCATCGAGGAGGCCGGGGCCTTCGCCGCGGTGAGCAGCGGCGACAACTCGAACATCATCGCCGCGCGCGTCGCCCGCGAGATGTTCGGGATCGAGAACGTGGCCGCTCGGATCTACGACCCGAGGCGTGCCGAGGTGTACCAGCGGCTGGGGATCCCGACCGTGGCCACGGTGCGCTGGACCGCCGACCAGATGCTTCGGCGTCTGCTGCCGTCCGGCGCGGAGCCGCTGTGGCGGGACCCTAGTGGTGGCGTTCAGCTCGCCGAGGTGCACACCTCGCCGGCCTGGATCGGCCACAAGGTGAGCAAGCTGCAGGACGAGACGGGTGTGCGCGTCGCGTTCCTGACCCGGCTGGGCGAGGCGGTTCTGCCGACGTCGCAGACGGTGCTGCAGGAGGGCGACCTGGTGCACGTGATGATGCGGACGGACGAGATCGAGAAGGTCGAGGCGGCGTTCGCCCAGGGCCCCGAGGAGGGCGGTCACTGATGCGGGTCGCGATTGCCGGGGCCGGCGCGGTGGGGCGTTCCATCGCGGGCGAGCTCCTGGAGAACGGGCACGAGGTGCTCCTGATCGACAAGGCGCCCACCGCCATCTCGGTGGAGCGGGTGCCGCAGGCCGAGTGGCTGCTGGCCGACGCCTGCGAGATCACGTCGCTGGACGAGGCGGCGCTGCAGCGCTGCAATGTCGTGATCGCGGCGACCGGCGACGACAAGGTGAACCTGGTCGTGTCGCTGCTGGCGAAGACCGAGTACGGCGTGCCGCGCGTGGTCGCGCGGGTGAACAACCCCAAGAACGAGTGGCTCTTCAACGAGTCGTGGGGTGTGGATGTCGCGGTGTCCACGCCGCGTCTGATGTCGGCGCTCGTCGAGGAGGCGGTGAGCGTGGGCGATCTCGTCCGGCTGCTGCGCTTCAGCCACGGCGACGCGAACCTGGTCGAGCTGACGCTGCCGCCGGAGTCCGCGCTGGCGGGCACGCAGGTCGGGGACGTGGCCTGGCCGGAGGACACCTCGCTGGTGACGATCATCCGTGGTTCGCGGGTGCTCACCCCGCACAACGAGGAGACCCTGGAGGCGGGCGACGAACTCCTCTTCGTGGCCGCCCAGGCGCGGGAGGAGCAGTTGGAGGACCTGCTGTCGGTCCGCCAGGGGGACGGTGCGCCGAGCTGACGCTCACATGCACAGCGGGCCCGGGGCGCCATCGGCTCCCCCGGGCCCCTTGTGTGTCCGGCCGCGCCGTGGTCCGGCGTTCTCCGCAGACCCGTGGGGCACCCGCCACGGCTGCCCCGGTCGAGCACCGCGCTCAGGGCCGCAGCCGACACCGGTCGGCCCGAGCGCGCCCCAGGCGAGATCACCGGTCGGACGGTCCGTCGCACGGGGCGCGCCCGCGTGCCCGCGCGTGGGACTGCATTGCGGAGTGCGGGCGGGGTGGGGGATGCGGCTGCACGCCGGCATGCGAAGGGCCCGGGACCAAGGGTCCCGGGCCCTTCGAGGCATGCGGTTCGACGGCATGCCCTTCGCGTTCTACCCCTCGCGTTCCCGTGCGGCAGCCGCCTCACGTTCCTCCGCGGCCCGCTCCTCGGCCTCCATCTCCGCGAAGACGTCGATCGGCGGCGGGGCCTTCGCCAGGAAGACCCAGGTCAGATAGACCGCCAGCAGGAAGGGCGGGATCTTGAGGGCGACCAGGACCCAGCCGAACTGGGTGGTGTCCGCCCACCAGTAGAGCGGGAAGAGGATCGCGCACTTGGTGAGCAGGATCAGGCCCCAGGCCCAGCTGGCCTTGGCGTAGGCCTTCTTGCGGCCGGGGTTGCGGGTGCGCCAGGAGAGGTTCTCCTTGAAGACCGGGCCGAGGATCAGCCCGATCAGCGGGACACCGGCGATGGTCGTGATGATGTACGCGAGGGCGAGGCCCAGCGTGTACAGCATGCCCGGCAGATAGAAGTCCTTGGCGTTGCCGGTCATCATCGCGAAGACGACACCGAAGGCCACTCCGAAGACGCCACTGAACGCGTGCTTCACGGTGTCCCGGCGGATCAGCCGTACGGCGACGAGGAGCAGCGACACCGCCAGCGCCGCGATCGCCGAGATGTGCAGGTCCTTGTTGATCGTGAAGATCGTGACGAAGAGCAGTCCGGGCAGGACCGTCTCCACCAAGCCCCGGACCCCGCCGAAGGCCTCGAACAGGGCGGCTTCCGTGACGGCCTTGACGTCGTCGTGGCCGCTGTCTTCCGGTTCCTGCGTGGTCGGCTTGTCGAGAGACGTCACCGGCTACTCCTGTCCGAGCGGTCGCAGCTCGTATTTGGGATTGAACAGCACCCGCCTGCCGTGGCTCATGGCGATCCGGCCCGAGGCGATCATCTTGCGGCCCGGCTCTATGCCCACGATGGAGCGCCGGCCCAGCCACACCACGTCCAGGGCGGCGGAGCCGTCGAACAGCTCTGCCTCCAGGGCCGGCACGCCGGCCCTCGGTCGCAGGGTGACCGTGCGCAAGGTACCAGTCACCTTCACGATCTGTCGGTCGCCGCAGTCGGAGATGCGTGTGCAGCCCGATGCCTGCGCGTCCTCCCTGAGCTCCTCGGACTCGAGGTCCTGCTGGGAGCTGGACAGACGGTCGAGCATCCGGCGGAAGCGGCCGGCCGGTTTCTCGCCGTTCTCGGATCGGGATGCGGCACTCATAACAGAAAGCGTACCGGGGCGCCCTCCGGCCTCGGTCAGGTGCCGCCCATCACTGCGTGCCACCACCGGTCCGGTCCGTTCCGGCCGGACGCCGGCGCGGCGGGCGCCGGCCCCGGGTCCGGTGCCGGCAGTGTCCCGATCCTGGCGGCGCCGGGCCGGTCTCAGCGCTCGAAGCGGTATCCCATACCGGGCTCCGTGACGAAGTGCTTCGGATGCGAGGGATCGGCCTCCAGCTTGCGTCGCAGCTGCGCCATGTAGACCCGCAGATAGTTCGTCTCGGTGCCGTATGAGGGGCCCCACACCTCCTGGAGCAGCTGCTTCTGACTGACCAGCCGCCCGGTGTTGCGCACCAGGACCTCCAGCAGATGCCACTCGGTCGGGGTGAGCCTCACGTCCTTGCCGTCCCGGTGGACCTTCTTCGCCGCGAGATCGACGGTGAAGCCCTCCGTCTCGACGAGAACGATCTCGTCGTCGCCGCCGGCGGGCTCGGCCCGGCGCACCGCGGCGCGCAGCCGTGCCAGCAGCTCGTCCATGCCGAAGGGCTTGGTCACGTAGTCGTCGGCGCCGGCGTCCAGCGCTTCGACCTTCTCGTCGGAGGTGTGCCGGGCGGAGAGCACCAGGATCGGCACACGGGTCCAGCCCCGCAGGCCCTTGATCACCTCGACACCGTCCATGTCCGGCAGGCCGAGGTCGAGGACGACGACATCAGGGTGGCGTGCCGCGGCGACCTGCAGCGCGGTCGTCCCGTCGGGGGCCGCGTCCACTTCGTACTTGCGCGCCTTCAGATTGATCACGAGGGCGCGTACGATCTGCGGCTCATCGTCGACCACGAGCACTCGGGTCATTCCTGCCTGCCTTTCCTTCTCTCGTCCGTGCGCAGGGGCTCTGCGAGGGCTCCGGGGCCGGGGTCAGCCGGTGACCTGGGCGGGGAGTTCGGGGGTGACCGGGGCGGCTGTGCCGGCGGCCCGGAGGGTGAGGACCATCGTCAGCCCGCCACCGGGGGTGTCCTCGGCGGACAAGGTGCCGCCCATCGACTCGGTGAAGCCCCGGGCGACCGCGAGGCCCAGGCCGACGCCGGAGCCGCGCGGGGCGTCGCCGTACCGCTGGAAGGGCTCGAAGATCCGTTCCTTCGCGTCGTCGGGTACGCCACGGCCGCGGTCCACCACCCGTATCTCGACCCGGTCGCCGAGCGCGCTCGCGGACACGACGACGGGTGTGGCGTCGGGACTGTACTTGACCGCGTTCTCCACGATGTTGGCCACCGCCCGCTCCAGCAGGCCCTTGTCGACGCGGACCATCGGCAGCGTCTCGGGGATCTCCAGTCCGACCGCGCTGTCCGGGACGCCGACCAGCGCCATGGGGACGACCTCGTCCAGGTCGATGTCGCGGATGAGCGGGGTGACCGTGCCCGTCTGCAGCCGGGACATGTCGAGCAGATTGCCCACCAGATGGTCGAGACGGTCGGCGCCCTCCTCGATGCCTTCGAGCAGCTCGGCCCGGTCCGCCTCGGACCATTCGACGTCGTCTGAGCGGAGCGAGGTGACCGCGGCCTTGATGCCGGCGAGCGGTGTCCGCAGATCATGGCTGACGGCGGCGAGCAGCGCGGTGCGGATGCGGTTGCCCTCGGCGAGCTTGCGGGCCTCTTCGGCCTCCCCGACGAGGCGCTGGCGGTCGAGGACGACGGCGGCCTGGGCGGCGAAGGCGCCGAGCACGCGCCGGTCCTCGGCGGGCAGTGGCCGGCCGGAGAGCGCCAGAGCCATGTGGTCGCCGACCGGCATGTCCACATCGGCCTGGTCGGGACGGTGGACGGGGTGCGGCCCGACGCTTCCCGCGCAGGTCCACGGGTCGACGTCGCTCTCCCGCTCCAGCAGGGCGACGGAGTCCATCGAGAACGTCTCGCGCACCCGTTCCAGCAGTGCCTCCAGGCTCGTCTCGCCGCGCAGCACGCTGCCCGCGAGGAAGGACAGGACCTCGGACTCGGCGCGCAGTCTGGCCGCCTGGTGGGTGCGCCGTGCCGCCAGGTCGACCACGGAGGCGACGGCGACGGCGACCCCGAAGAACACGGCGATCGCCACGATGTTCTTGGGGTCGGCGATGGTGAACCGGTGCAGGGGCGGAGCGAAGTAGTAGTTCAGCAGGAGTGAACCGAAGGCGGCGGAGGCCAGCGCCGGGAGCAGCCCGCCCAGCAGTGCCGCGGCCACCGTCAGCGACAGGAACAGCAGCATGTCGTTGGCGAGGCCGAGATCGGCGTCGGCCCGGATCAGCAGGAGCGCCAGCAGGACCGGGCCCACGAGGCCGGTCAGCCAGCCCCACACGATCCGGGAACGCCCGAGCCGTGCCCCCCGGGCCACGGGCAGCCCGCGGCCGCGCCCCACCTCGCCGTGGGTGACGATGTGGACGTCGAGGTCGGGCCCGGATTCGCGGGCCACGGTGGCTCCGACGCCGGGTCCGAAGATGTACTGCCAGGTCTTGCGGCGGCTGGAGCCGAGCACTATCTGGGTGGCGTTGACTCCGCGCGCGAATTCGAGGAGTGCGGAGGGGATGTCGTCGCCGATGACGTGGTGGAACGTGCCGCCGAGGTCCTCGACGAGGGTCCGCTGGACCGCGAGCTCCTTGGGGGAGGCGGCGGTCAGACCGTCGCTGCGGGCGATGTAGACGGCGAGTATCTCGCTCCCGGAGCCCTTGGCGGCCATGCGGGCCGCCCGTCGGATCAGGGTCCGGCCCTCGGGGCCGCCGGTGAGCCCGACGACGATGCGTTCGCGGGCCTGCCAGGTGGAACGGATGTTGTGCTCGCCCCGGTACTGCTGGAGGTACTCGTCGACGCGGTCGGCGACCCAGAGCAGGGCGAGTTCGCGCAGGGCGGTGAGGTTGCCCGGGCGGAAGTAGTTGGAGAGGGACGCGTCGATCCTGTCCGCTTTGTAGATGTTGCCGTGCGCCATGCGGCGGCGCAGTGCCTGGGGGGACATGTCGACCAGCTCGATCTGGTCGGCGCGGCGGACGACCTCGTCGGGGACGGTCTCCCGCTGCCGGATGCCGGTGATCGACTCGACGACGTCGCCGAGCGACTCGAGGTGCTGGATGTTGACGGTCGAGATGACGTCGATCCCGGCCGCGAGCAGTTCCTCGGCGTCCTGCCAGCGCTTGGCGTTGCGCGAGCCCGGCACATTGGTGTGGGCGAGTTCGTCCACCAGCGCGACGGAGGGACGGCGCTCCAGGACGGCGTCCACGTCCATCTCGGTGAAACCGGTGCCCCGGTACTCGATGTCGCGGCGCGGAACCTGCTCCAGGCCGTGCAGCATGACCTCGGTCCGCGGCCGGTCGTGGTGCTCCACGAGGGCCACGACGCAGTCGGTGCCCCGCTCGACCCGGCGGTGGGCTTCGGAGAGCATCGCGTAGGTCTTGCCGACGCCCGGCGCCGCGCCGAGGTAGATCCGAAGCTTGCCGCGTCCCATGCCCCTCATTGTCCTTCAGTGGCCGCCCAGGACGGCTGCGTCCGCCTCGGACGCCTTGTCGAAGCTACAACCATCGAATCCGACAAAAGGGACATGCTGCAGGGGGTCGGGAGCGTATTGACGCGATTCTGATGCGGCCGGGGGCGGACGTCCCGGCTACTGCTCGCTGATCTCGCCGTCGCTCAGCTCGAGCACCCGGTCCGCGAGGCCGAGCAGCTGGGCGTCGTGCGTGGCGACCAGGGCGGTGACCCCCTCGCTGCGGACCACCGCGCGCAACAGCTCCATGACCGCGAGGCCCGTCTCGGCGTCCAGCTGACCGGTCGGCTCGTCAGCGATCAGCAGCGCGGGGCGGTTGGCCAGAGCGCGGGCGATGGCGACCCGTTGCTGCTGCCCGCCGGACAGCTCGCCGGGCCGCTGGGCGGCGTGATCGGCGAGTCCGACGAGGGAGAGCATCAGTTCGACGCGCTCCTCGCGCTCGCGCGGGTCGGTCTTGCGCAGTCGCAGCGGTACGCCGACGTTCTCCGCCGCGGTGAGGATCGGGATCAGCCCGAAGGACTGGAAGACGAACCCGATACGGTCGCGGCGAAGCTCCAGCAGCCCTTTCTCACCGAGCCCCGAGAGCTCCGTGCCGTCGACGGCGATCCGCCCCTCGTCCGGGCTGTCCAGGCCGCCGACCAGATTGAGCAGTGTGGTCTTTCCGGAACCCGAGCGGCCCTTGAGGGCCACGAGTTCTCCGCGCGGGATCTCGAAGGACACCCCGCGCAGGGCGTGGACGGCTGCGGCGCCGGTGCCGTACGAGCGACGCAGGTTCTCGACGCGGACCATCGGCCCACCTCCGGGCTCTTCGGCCACGGCAGTGCCCGTGGTGTGTCCGGCCGTGCTCTCGGTCATGCGGTCCCCCGTGTAGCCCCGTGTGAACGATGCCGCGTCAGTATGTGCAGACGGCACGCGTCCGGACAATGGTCAGGAGCCCGGCGAGTCCCGCCAGACGCCGATGTGATCGGTCTCGGCGGTCAGCCGCACCCGGTGACGCAGCCCGTACCGCTCCAGGTGCTCCCGCGGAAGCTGCAGCCGCCCCGCCCGGTCCAGAACCGCGAACTCCTCGCCGTCCCCGCCCTGTTCCCGCAGGGTCTCCGTCGATGTACGGCCGTCCCTGATGAGCACCGTCCTGCGCACCTGCCCGGACACGAGCGGATCGTGCGTGACGACGAGGACGGTCGCACCGAGCTCTTCGTTGGCCCGCCGCAGCGCCGCGAAGACGTCCTCCCCACTGGCGGTGTCGAGTTCGCCGGTGGGTTCGTCGGCGAGCAGCACACGTGGGGTGTTGGCGGACGCGACGGCCACCGCGACACGCTGCTGCTCCCCTCCGCTGAGCTCCGCGGGGCGGCGGTCGCGGCAGTGGGCGATGCCGAGCGCGCCGAGGAGGTCGCCGGCCCGCGCCTCGCGCAGCCGACGGGGGACACGCGCGTACTTCATGGGCAGCATGACGTTCTCCAGAGCGGTCAGGTACGGCAGCAGATTGCGGCCGGTCTGCTGCCAGACGAATCCGACCGTCCGCCGCCGGTAGCGGACACGCTCCGCGCGCCTCATGGCCGGCAGGTCGTGGCCCGCCACACGGGCCCGGCCCGCCGTCGGCAGGTCGAGGCCGGAGAGAATCGCGAGCAGCGTGGACTTGCCGGAGCCGGACGCCCCGACGAGCGCGACGCATTCGCCCTCCTCGACCAGCAGATCGAGACCCTGGAGCGCCTGGACCTCGACGCCTTCGGTGCGGAAGACACGAACGACGTTGTCGCAGACGATGAGCGCGTCGTCGTCGGAGGCGACGCGTGCGGCGCGGGCGCGCGCCTCCAGTGCACTGAGCTCGGTCATCGGGCTTCCTCCCCCGGTCGCAGAACCGCGCCGAGGTCTCGGCGCCGGGCCAGCAGGGTCTCCACCGCAACGGCGACGGCGACGAGTACGACGAATCCCGCACCCAGTGCCGCCGCGACCGGCAGGCTGGTGGTGAGGGCCGGTTCCGCGGGTCCGCCGGTGAACTCGCGCAGCCCCAACGCCGGTCCGAGCAGCACGGGCAGCGCCGCCCCCAGCCCGATGCCGCCCACCGACGCGGCCACCACGACGGGCAGCAACTGCGTCAGGTGCAGCGCCGTCGTGGCACGGCCGCCGAGCCCGAGGGTACGCAACAGGGCCGCCGTACGGCCGCGTTCGGGCGCCGACAGCACCAGATCGAGCACCAGGGCGAGCAGGGCGAGCAGTCCGGCCAGCACCGAGCAGACGCCGTACCCGAGCGTCAGCGTGCGCAGCACACCGTCGTTCCCGGTCTCCCGCTCCTCCTCCGCGCGGACGCGCAGTTCTCCGGCGGGTCCGCCGGGTCCGGAGCGCGGCACGATCGCGCGCAGGGCGGTGGCGTCGGTCCCCGGCCCGTACAGCAGCAGGGCGCCGCCCTCGCTCCCGTGCAGCGGGATTCCCCGCAGCTCCGAGACGTCCGCGAGGAGCAGCGGTTCGTCCCGCCCCTCGCGGACCGGTCCCAGCGCGGGGTCGTTCGCCGCGTCCCCGGGCAGGGTTCCGACGATCCGGATACGTACGTCATGGCCCAGAAGGCGCGTCCTGTACGTCGTTCCGGTGGGCAGCCCGGGACCTGCGAGGGCACGTATCCCGGAGTCGCCGCCACCGGCGGCTGAGGCGGACAGTGCCCTCGCCGCGGGCGAGCCGGGAGCGGCGGCGGCGAGCCGGGACGCGTCCAGTACGACGAGGTCGGCCCTGCCCTCCCCGTCGCCGTCGCGGGCGTCGACCAGTTCGGTGCCGGCCCGGTGCAACCGAACGGCGTGACGCACACCGGGGGCGGCCGCGAGCTGCCGTGCCACGGACTCGGTTGCGGCGCCGGAGCCGACGAACGATGCGTCGGCTCCGACGTGCCGGTCCGCCGCGGTGCGGCGGCCCTCGGCGACCGTGCCGGTGACCAGGCTGCTGAACACCCCGGCGGCGAGGGTGACCACCAGGACGAGGAGCGCCGCTGCCCGGGCGGGGGCGTCCCCGGCCGCCTTCAACAGAGCGATCAGCCCTACGGCGCCTCGACCGCGCGCCGACCGGCCCGCCAGCAGCCGCAGGGACGGCGGATAGCAGCGGATCAGCAGCAGGACGACCGCGAGGCCGAGCAGCGCCGGCACGACGGCGAGCTGTGGATCAGGACCGCCGTCCAGGCCACGGGCCCGGAGCGCGAGCACTCCGCCTGCCGCGAGGAGCAGGACCACGGCCTCCGCAGTCAACCGGCGTGCGCGTCGGCGGCGGGGGTCCTGCTCGTGGTCGCGTGGCCCCCGGTCCCGTACCGCACGCCAGGTGAGCGCGGGCAGCAGCGCCCAGATCAGGGCGGCGACCGCGAGGCCCCGACCGTACGCCGGCCCGCTCGCCCCGCCCGGGGCGAGCGCCGCCGCGCAGGCGAGACCCGCCGCCAGGCCCGCCAGGACACCGGGGAGGGTCTGCGCGCCCCTGGCGCACGCGAGGCCGAGGGCCGACGCCCCGCGGGCGCGCTGCAGCCGGTGGGCGGGCAGCCGGCGCCGTACGGCCAGCAGCCCCGTCACCACGCAGGCGGCGAATCCCACACAGATCACGGAAGCGAGCGCGAAGGAGAGCAGTCCGCGGGCCCTCGTCCACTCGGCTCCGAAGTCGGCGACGGCGTCGGGAAGTGGGGAGCGGTGGCTGAGCGAGGTGGCGGGGTGGCGGCCGACAGCACAGTTCTGGCCCCCGAATGTCGAAGAGGTGCCGCAGTACTTCTCGTTGGCGCCGTCCTGGTGGCGCAGCAGCGCCCGCTGCAGCTGGTCCCGGCCCTGGTCCGTGGCGAGCCGTGCGGCGGTGGCGTCGTCGAGCAGCAGCCGTGTCCTCCAGACGACGGCGAAGTCCACGTTCGCCTGGCGCTGCAGCGCCTCCAGGGCACCCGCGCTGGTGAGGGCGACGATCCGGTGGTCGTATCCGGTGCCCTGGCCCGTGGTGGTGAGCGGTGTGGTGAGCGCAGGCACCTCGCGGGAGAGCCGGCTGTCCGCCGGGGTGAAGAACCCGACCACGACGGCGGTCCCGACGAGGGGCACCACTCCCCCCGGCCGCAGCGCGATGCGCTCGCCGAGTCGCAGGCCCAAGGTGTCCCGGGTGCGGGTGGAGACGGCCACTTCGGCCACTCCACGGGCCTCGCGCGGCGGCCGGCCCGCCGCATAACCGGCGGGCGCGGGTGCGTCGTCCGCGTACATCAGGCCGACCGCGACCTGGCGCCCCCGTACGACCGCCCGGGTCGGCGGCATCTCGGCCCGCACGGATGCGGGCACCATCGAACGCGCGATCAGCTCCGGCTCGGCGTCGGCGATCACGTCCCGGGTGCGGGCGAGCGCCTCCGGGAGAGGGGAAGGAGGGCTGTTCGCGGCGAGACCGCCGCCGTCCTGTCCCTCGGGCCCGAGCACGGCGGCGAACTCCACGCCGGACACGGTTCGCTGGGCCTCCTCGACACGTCCTGCGAGGGCCTGCCCGGCCAGTCTGTCGAGGAGCGGCGGAGCCGACGCGGTCGCCGCGGTGAGCAGCCCGACCAGAGCGGCGAGGCAGAGGAGCAACGCCAGATCCGCGCGCGCCTCCCGTACGAGTACGGGGTCCGGCCCCCACCGCGGGCGTCGGCCGGGGGCGCCACCGGCGGGTCCGGCGCCACCGCGGTCCAGGGGACGGCCTCGCCGTGCGGCGGAACCCTCGCCGGCCCGGCCGTCGGTCGGCGTCATCCGTCCTCCCCCGCCCTCAGCACACGTGCCAGGTCCACCTTCGACAGGAACCGGGCGGCGACGGTCACCACCGCGCAGATCAGCGCCGTCGTGACGGACGCCGTGAGCGAGACCCGCGCCCAGGGGATCTCGGTGAGCAGCCGTGGGTGGACCGCGCGACCGCCGGCGTCGACCGTGACGACCGGCATGATCAGCGTGGCCAGCACCGTGCCGAGGGCGGTGCCGACGAGGGCCGCCACCGCCGCGAGTCCCAGCTGCTCCGTCCACAGGACGGCCCACAGTGCTCTGCGCCGTACTCCCAGAGCACGCAGCAGGGCGAACTCGCGCTGCCGGGTGCGGGCGGACAGGGCTGTGTGGAGGGTGAAGGCCACCACGGCTAAGGGCGGGGCGAGCAGCAGGCAGAGCCTCAGGGCCTCCCGGGCGCCCTTGCGCACCGGATCGGCGGCCAGCGCCGCCTGCCGCGTGGGCACGTCGTCGGCGGTGCCCAGGCGGGGGTCTGCTCTCACCGCGCGAAGCGCGGCCGAGGCGTCGGCGGTGCGCGTGGACAGCAGCCACGCGGCCTCCGGGCCGGGCAGCCGGCCACCGTCGGCCAGCCGGGCGGCGATGGCACGGGAGTCGGCCAGCACGCGGGGGTGACCGCGCTCCGCTCCGGGAACGGCACCGATGCGTCCGGTGAGCCGCAGGCCCAGCACCGTGCCGTCCGCGAGGGTGGCGTCGACCCGGTCGCCGACCTTCACCTTGCCGGTGGCGAGGAGCGCGTCGTCGGCGAGCGCGGGCACCGGGCCGTGTGCCCGGCCCGTCCCGACGGCGAGCCTGAGGTCCCACTTGGGATGCGGGACGGACACGTCGGGGCCGCGCAGGACCGCGTCGAGCAGCGCCCCCCGCCGCGGCCGGTCCTGGCAGAGCACGGGCCCCGCAGCCCCCTCCTCGCGCTGCTGCTGCTTCGCCCCGGGGCAGCCCGCCGCGTACCTGCCCGGACGGCCGGAGGTGTCGCGCCATGTGGGCGCCCGGGTCACTCCCGGGACCTGGTCGATCGTGAGCCGGTAGGTGCGCCGCAGGCTCTCACCGTGCATGCCCAGCTGCAGTTGGAGGATGCGGACGGGTCCGGTTCGTGCGGGGACGGGGACCCGGACCAGCTGCGGCCGGCCATCGGTGTCCGGGAGGGCGACCGAGCCGAGGTGGCTGAGGCCGTCGCCGTCCTCGTAGTGGACGGTGAGCCGTACGGGCACGGGTCTGCCCGGCCCGTCGACAGCGAGCCGCACGCGCAGGGGAAGCCGGTCCCCCGGTGCCGCGAGGGTCAGGCCGTGACCGGGCCCGGACCGGCCGAGCGGCGCCAGCAGCTCGGACAGCGGCCGGTCGGCGAGATCGGGCCGCAGGGTGGGCACGGGACCCTCGGTGGTGTTGATCCCGGTGATCCCGATGCGGCTCCGGCCGACGGTCGCGGGCAGTTCGAGGACCGGGGTGACCCGCGAGACGCCCGGGAGCGCCTCGTACGCGGCACGGCGGCCGCCGCCGGGCAGCCCACCGCCCTCCTCGGACCCCGGCTCGATCCTGAGGTCGGAGCCCACCTCGAACACCGCCTGGTCGTGGTCGCCGCGGTCCAGGATCGCCAGAGCGGTGGAGCTCAGCGCGGCAACGGCCAGTGCGAGGGTGACGACGAGGGCGGGGCCGGCGTGGCGTGCTGCCCGACGGCCGATCTGCCAGCCGGCGAGCGGAAGCACCAGGCCGCGGCCCCGGCGCGCAAGCGGATCGAGCGCGCGGGCGGCGAACGGCAGGAGACGCAGCGCCAGCAGTGCGGCTGCGGTGGTCATGGCGACCGGAGCGAGGACGAGCACCGGGTCGACGGCTCCGCCGTCGACGGAGAGTGGTGAGCGATAGCGGCGCAGCTGGAGCCAGCCGAGCAACCCCACCGCGGCGAGTCCCACGTCGGTGCCCGCGCGCTGCAGGCCGGCGTGCCGGCCGATGCGCAGGCGCAGCCGGGACACGGACCGCCGGTCCCGTACGGCCCGGAACGTCGGCAGGAGTACGGCGGCGCCGTGCACCAGAACGGCAAGGAGCGCCGCCGACCAGGCCGCTGTGAACACCGGCGCCGGGGGCGGGCCGCCGCCGAGCGCCCTGAGCAGCGGCTCGGCGAGGAACGGCGCGGCGCACCCGGCGGGCACGGCCACGGCAGCCCATTGCGCGGCGGCGCCGCCCGTGAGGCGGGACGTCCCGGCGCCCCTGGCCGCGAGCAGTGCGAGCTCGGGACGGCGGTGCTCGGCGAGCTGACGTGCGGTGAGGACGAGAGCGGCGGCCGCGAGTGCGGCCAGCAGCGTCGCCGGGACATAGAGCCCGGCGCGGGCGACCGCGACCGGTGTTTCCAGCCGGACCAGCGCCCCGGCGAGGCCGTCGGCGACTTCGAGTCCGGCCTTGGGCGGCCCCTTGCCGCGGAAGACGGACAGGGCGGTGTCACTGCGGCCGAAGGCGCGCATCCGTCTGCCGAGCGGCTCGATGTCACCGAGCCGGAAGCCCTGCACATCGGGCTGCCCGATCCAGATGTCCCGGGCGTCCCCCGCCAGCCCTGGTGTGCTCAGGAACGCACCGCGGTCGACGACGACCAGGTCCTCCGGTCCGCCGAAGCGCCCGGACAGCGCGTTCCACAGGGCAGGGTCGCGGTCGCCGGTCCCGTGGATTCCGGTCACCCTCAGCCGCAGGCTCTCCCCGGCAGTGGCACGGATTCCGAACTCGCTTCCGGCTCTGAGCCCCAGCCGGGCGGCCAGCGCCCTGGGCACGGCGGCTTCCACGACCGGCCCGGCGGCTGCCGGCCAGCGCCCCGACAGCAGCGTGGCGTGGGCCGCCGGGGCCCCAAGGGCGACCACGGATGCCGTCACGTCGTCGCGCGGGGCGCCGTCCTCGCCGGTCACGGCGAGCGCGGTGGAGAGGGAGGCGGGGGCCCGCAGGGTCGCCACGGTGCGATGCGGGACGTCGTCGAAGGCACGGGCGACGGCGGCGCGTGTCGCGGCGTCCGTCCGGTCGTACCGGTCGCGGTCTCCGTTCGCGTGGGGGCCGCTGACCGTGACCGCCGCGTCCTGGTCGGCCGCGAGGCGCTGTCGTGCGCCGGATTCGACGGCGCCCTCGGCGAGTGTCGCGAGAGCGGCCAGCACGGTGGCGGCGAGCAGGACGGCGAGGCCGGCCGCGCACAGCACCAGTCCGTGCTGACGGACATGCCGCAGCAGGGCAGGCGTGCGCGGCGATCCTCGTTCCCCCATGAGCCCCCCTGGTACCGGTGGTACCGCTCACCCCTTGGACGACGGCCAAGTATCGGGGAGAACAACCGCAAGCAGCAAGGGAGTTGAACGCCGAGTTCAGCGCGTCGAACACGGACGTGCGCACAGGAGGCACAAGCGGAGGACCAGGGAGCCGGCCACGCGCAGGCCCGGCGCTCAGCGCGCAGGCCCGGCGCCTGGAAGGACAGGCCCCGTCGTCCCTGTGCGCCCCGGTCGACCCCGCCGTCCTGTGCGCACCCGAGGGGTCGGCCCTGCTGTCCGTTCCCTCCCCGTGGAGTCCCGTCGGCAGCGCGGGCAAGAGAGGCGTCGGTCTGCGAGGCGCGTGCGGCACGGGCGGGGAGCTGGGCCGGGGCCACGGCCTCGATCAGGGTGCGGGCCGCCGTCGAGGGGGCGCCCCCGGCCCGTGAGACCGGGGACCGGCGCCCGGAAAAGCGGACGGGCCGCACCCGTCACGGGGTGCGGCCCATCGCGGTGGATCGTCAGCGGACCTCGGTGATCTCGGGTCCGCGCTGCAGCTGTCCCATCCCACCGGAGAAGCGGGACGTCTCCTGCTCCTCCTGCTGGACGCCCTCGGGCACCATCTGGGCGTCGTTCGGCAGCTTGAGGACGATCGGGTCGCGGGGCGCCATGGGGCCCTCACCACGTACCACGACCGTGTCCTTGAAGACCTGCTCCAGCAGACCGGCCGCCTGCGGCTGTACCGCGCCCTGTCCGGAGATCACTCCGCGCAGGAACCACCGCGGCCCGTCCACACCGACGAAGCGCACCAGCTGCACGCCCCCGGTGCCGTCCGGGAGCTGGACCGGCACCTGCGCCCGGAGCTCCCAGCCCAGCGGGCCCTCGACCTCGTCGATGACGCCGCCCTGCTGCGTGATGCCGGAGGCGATCTCCTCGCGGACCTCGCCCCAGATGCCCTCCTTCTTGGGCGCGGCGAACGCCTGCAGCTGGACCGCACTGTCGCGCAGCACGACCGTCGCCGCGACGATCGCATCGCCCGCGACCTCCACGCGCAGCTCCATGCCCTCGACTCCGGGCACGAAAAGACCGCCCAGGTCCACCCGGCCCTCGCCGGGCCTGGTGACCTCGGAGACGTCCCAGGGGCCGTCGGGCCGGGGCGCCGGCGGAAGGTTCACCCGGCGGGGCTCATCCTGCTCCGTCGCCGCGTCCTCCGTGTCGAGCTCGTCGACGACCTGCTCGGCCTCGCCCGCCACATCCGCTGCATCCCCAGCGGAACTGCTCTTCTTGCGACGTCCGAACACGTCACTGTCCTTCCCGGTCGGATACGACCGAAGCGTATCGATTCCCACCCTGTGCGCCGCCCACGGCTGACCCGCCCACGGCGGCATGACCGCCGGTGGACCCGAAGCCCCCCTCGGCCCGCGCCGAGCCGGGAAGCTCCGCCACCTCGTGGAAGCGCACCTTCTCGACCTGCTGGACGACCAGTTGAGCAATCCGGTCGAACCGTTCGAACCGCACGCTCTCACGCGGGTCCAGATTGACCACGATCACCTTGATCTCCCCACGGTACCCGGCATCCACCGTCCCTGGGGCATTGACGAGGGCCAGGCCGCAACGGGCCGCCAGCCCCGAGCGCGGGTGCACGAAGGCCGCATACCCGTCCGGGAGCGCCACAGACACCCCCGTGGGCAGAACCGTGCGCTCTCCGGGTGCGAGTTCGGCGGCCTCGGTGGTCACCAGATCGACTCCGGCGTCGCCCGGATGTCCGTAGGACGGGATCGGCACTTCCGGGTCCACACGCCGGATCAGTACATCGACGGGATTGCGCATCAGGGGTTCACCTCGAAGGCGCGGGCGCGCCTCACCTGGTCGGGATCGGCCATCGCCGCCTGGATCTCCTCGGGGCGGCCGTTGTCGATGAAGTGGTCGACCTTCACCTCGATGAAGAGCGCCTCGGCGCGGACGGCGACGGGCCCATCGGCACCCCCGATCCGGCCGGTGGCGCGGGAGTAGATCTTGCGGCCGCTGACGGCGGTGACCTCCGCCTCGAGGAAGAGCACCGTGCCCACGGGTACGGGACGGACGAAGTCGGTCTCCAGCCGCCCGGTCACCGCGATCACCCGCAGCAGCCAGTTCAGCGAGCCGAGCGTCTCGTCGAGCGCCGTGGCCAGTACACCGCCGTGGGCGAGGCCCGGCGCGCCCTGGTGGGCTGCGGTGACGGTGAACTCGGCGGTGAGACTGACGCCCTCGCCGGCCCGTGCCTCCAGGTGCAGTCCGTGCGGCTGCTCCCCGCCGCAGCCGAAGCAGTACTCGTAGTGCGCGCCGAGGGGGTCGCCCGGGGCGGGCGCGTCGGGATGTCGTACCGGCGGCAGGGCGTCGGCCGGCGGGGTCAGTGTGCTACTCACAGGCGCAGACCTTACCCGCGCGGGTAGCCGCAGGTCGCGCCGTGCCAAGCTTGGGACCATGCAGCCCTCGGCCACGCCCTCCGGCGCGCCTTCCGCGCCGCGTTACGACGAACGCCTCACCGCCCCCCGCTCCTGGTGGGTCCTCACCGCACTGGTGGCGCTCTCGGGCGCTCTGGTGCTGCTCCCGCTGGGCACGGTGGCGATGCTGGGCGGGCTCATCGGGGCGGGGGCGCTCGCGGCGGCGGCGGTGAGTTCGTACGGCTCCGCACGGATCCGGGTGGTGGCGCAGTCGCTGGTCGCAGGTGATGCCCGTATCCCGGTGGCGGCGCTCGGCGATGCCGAGGTGCTGGACGCCGAGGAGGCGCGGGCGTGGCGTTCGTACAAGGCTGATCCGCGGGCGTACATGCTGCTGCGCAGCTATGTGCCCACGGCGGTGCGGGTGCTGGTCACGGACCCTGAGGACCCGACGCCCTATGTGTATCTCTCGACCCGGGACCCCCGGGGCCTGGTGGCCGCGCTCGACGCCGTCCGCGGGGACTGACGGCCGGGGACTGACCGACGGCTGATCGGGCGGCTCCACCTCGGCGGCTCGTACCGGGGGCGGGGTCAATCGCACGGCGCGGCCCTCCGCCGGACGCCCGGCAGCCGGCTGCTTGCCCAGCGCGTGGTCGATCCGGGCTGCGGGTTGTGGACCGGCGACGCCCACGGCTCGGCCCGGAGGGCTCAGCTCTCCAGCTGTCTGCGCAGTTCGGGCGGGAGCTCGGCCGGCAGCTCCCCCTTCGGCTTCTCCAGCCGGGGCAGCTCGGGCAGGGCGTCCCAGGGGATCTGGTGTGTGCGCAGATCCTTCCTGATGCGCTGGGCGAGTTTTCTGGTGTCCCGCCGGTTCATCACGGCGCCCACGGCGGCACCGACCATGAACGGCATCAGATTCGGCAGATTGCGGACCATGCGCTTCATGATCTGCTGACGCAGCTCACGCTTCAGCTGGCCGCCCAGGGCTGCGTTGATCGTCGCGGGCTTGCTCACGTCGATACCGCGCTCCTCCGACCAGGAGGTCAGATAGGCGTTGCCGCGTTCCCTGAAACCGCCCGGCGGTCGCATGCCGTAGACCTCGTGCAGCTCGGCGACGAGCTTCAGCTCGATCGCGGCGACGCTGATGATCTCCGTGGCCAGCTCGGCGGGCATCGCGGGCGGCACGGGCAGCATGGCCGCCGC
This sequence comes from Streptomyces sp. NPDC043861, assembly GCF_056435905.1. Taxonomy (NCBI): domain Bacteria; kingdom Bacillati; phylum Actinomycetota; class Actinomycetes; order Kitasatosporales; family Streptomycetaceae; genus Streptomyces; species Streptomyces sp. NPDC043861. The sequence goes on from NZ_JBWKDP010000014.1 coordinate 89,957, forward strand.
GCCGATGCCGGCCCCGACGGTGGAACTGGCGTTGGCCGCTCCCGCGACCAGCTTGTCGGCGAGTTCCTCGGGGCCGAGGCCCGGGAATTGCTCGCGCAGGGTCGCCAGGTCGCGCACCGGGATACGGGGTGCGGTGTCGATCAGCCGGTCGGTGATGAAGCCGAGCGCGGCCTTGGCCGCCACGCCGCTCCTGCGTACGCCGCTCCTGATCGAGTCCAGGCGCCGGGCCGTGGCGGAGCGCCCGTCTTCCGGCACCGCCTCGAGCGAGGCCGGGAGGCCCCGCCCGTCGTCGTGTGCGTCGCCGGAGGGGGGCAGGTGGCCGGCGTGCCCGGACCCGGCTCCGTCCGGCGTCACAGCGCCGTCCCACGGGCCCGGAGCGCTCCAGGGCGCCTCGGGCTCCTGGGAACCCTTCCGCCGGAAGTGGAGCCTCCTGGAAGGTTTCCGGGGCGGTGTCCCGCCTGCCACGACCGACCGGCCCTCAGTCGCAGTCGCGGCAGATCGGCTGTCCGTTCTTCTCACGGGCCAGCTGGCTCCGGTGGTGCACCAGGAAGCAGCTCATGCACGTGAACTCGTCGGCCTGCTTCGGCAGGACCCGAACGGCCAGCTCCTCGTTCGAGAGGTCGGCCCCGGGCAGCTCCAGGCCCTCGGCAGCCTCGAACTCGTCGACGTCGACGGTGGACGTCGTCTTGTCGTTCCGGCGAGCCTTGAGCTCTTCGATGCTGTCCTCGTTGAGATCGTCATCGGTCTTGCGTGGGGTGTCGTAGTCCGTTGCCATGTCGCTCTCCCCCTCTGGGTGTCTGCGGTGTCTCCAGCGCACGTAACGCGTGAGAGGCCGGACTTGTGCCCGACCCGAGGCGGAGATTTTGCCTCACATCAAGGTCTGTTACTCAATCGACACCCAACCGGACCCCTCAAACGTGATCGGGTTGGGCGGCGATCGGGACCGTACACGGTCCGAATGTCGCACTTCACGGGCGCCACCCCGTGTACTTCCCGTGATCTCGACCCCCGGAAACCCGGACTTTTCCCGGCTTTCCGACAGGACTATTGATCACGGAGAGTAGATGGCCGGAAATTCCTCTCTGTGATCGATCACACACGAACTTGATCGGTACGAGTCCCGAAAATTCCGCGTAAAGCGAACAGAAGAAAATTCCGGTCACGGCGGCCGACGACCACGTCGATCGCGGGTCCTGCCGGGCATCAGACCGGCAGGGTAACCCGCATCACGAGGCCGCCGCCCTCGCGCGGCTCCGCGATGATACGGCCACCGTGGGCACGCGCAACCGACCGGGCGATCGACAGGCCGAGTCCCACGCCCTTGTCACTGCCCGTGCGCTCCTGGCGCAGCCGCCGGAACGGCTCGAAGAGACTGTCGATCTCGTACGCCGGGACCACCGGCCCCGTGTTGGACACCACCAGGATCGCCTGTCCGTGCACGATCTCGGTGGTCACCTCCACCCAGCCGCCCTCCGGCACGTTGTAGCGGACGGCGTTCTGGACGAGGTTCAGGGCGATCCGTTCGAGCAGGACGCCGTTGCCCTGGACCAGGGCGGGCGCGCGCCGGCCGCGGAACTCCACGCCCTGGGCGTCGGCCTCGCCGCGCGCCTGGTCCACGGCCCGTGTGGCGACCTCGGCCAGGTCGACCGGTTTGCGCTCGACGATCTGGTTCTCGCTGCGGGCGAGCAGCAGCAGGCCCTCCACGAGCTGCTCGCTGCGCTCGTTGGTGGCGAGGAGGGTCTTGCCCAGCTGCTTGAGCTCGTCCGGCGCTCCGGGGTCGGAGAGATGGACCTCCAGCAGCGTGCGGTTGATCGCCAGCGGCGTGCGCAGCTCGTGCGAGGCGTTGGCGACGAACCGCTGCTGCGCCGTGAAGGCACGCTCGAGCCGCTCCAGCATCTCGTCGAAGGTGTCGGCGAGCTCCTTGAGCTCGTCGTCGGGGCCGTCGAGCTCGATCCGCCGGGAGAGGTCCGAGCCGACCACGCGGCGCGCGGTGCGGGTGATCTTGCCGAGCGGTGAGAGGACACGGCCCGCCATGGCGTAGCCGAACGCGAAGGCGATGACGCTCAGACCGACGAGCGCGAAGAGGGAGCGGGTGAGCAGCTCGTCCAGGGCGTGCTGGCGCTGCTCGGTCACACAGGCATTCATCAACCGGTTGACCTCGGGCGCGGGCCCGGCGTTGTCGGGGAAGTTGCACACCTCGCTGGTCACGCTGCCGCTGACGATCTTGAACGGCAGCTCGCTGCCCACCTGCACGGCCTGGGCCGCGAGGAGATAGATGATCGAGAGCAGCAGGATCCCCGCGATCAGGAACATCCCGCCGTAGAGCAGCGTGAGCCTTATCCGGATGGTCGGCCTGAACCAGGGCCGTACCGGCTCGCCGGGGTCCCAGCTCGGCTTCGGGGGCGCTGTGGGGGGCGCTGGTAGCGTGGCCACGGGCTCAGATCCGGTAACCGGAGCCGGGAACCGTGACGATCACGGGCGGCTCGCCGAGCTTGCGGCGCAGCGTCATGACCGTGACGCGCACGACGTTGGTGAACGGGTCCGTGTTCTCGTCCCAGGCCTTCTCGAGCAGCTGCTCGGCCGAGACGACCGCGCCCTCGCTGCGCATGAGCACCTCCAGCACGGCGAACTCCTTGGGGGCGAGCTGGATCTCCTTGCCCTCGCGGAAGACCTCGCGGCGGTTCGGGTCCAGCTTGATTCCCGCGCGCTCCAGGACGGGCGGCAGCGGCACGGTGGTACGCCGGCCGAGGGCACGGACACGCGCGGTGAGCTCGGTGAACGCGAACGGCTTCGGGAGGTAGTCGTCGGCTCCGAGCTCAAGGCCCTCGACGCGGTCGCTGACGTCGCCGGAGGCGGTGAGCATCAGCACGCGGGTGGCCATGCCCAGCTCCACGATCCTGCGGCAGACGTCGTCGCCGTGGACGAGCGGGAGGTCGCGGTCGAGAACGACCACGTCGTAGTCGTTCACACCGATGCGCTCGAGTGCGGCGGCGCCGTCGTACACGACGTCGACCGCCATGGCCTCCCGGCGCAGTCCGGTGGCCACCGCATCGGCGAGCAGCTGCTCGTCCTCGACGACGAGTACGCGCACGTGGCTGGTCCTTCCTCTGGGGCCCGCCCCGACCCGTGATCAGGGCAGGCTTTAGTACGGGCTGGCACTGACTGTGTGCCTCCATCCTGCCCCTTACGCGCGTAAACCGGATGTAAGTCGTTCTCACGCCTACGAGGGACACGCCGGAGGCGCAGGGAATTCACGGGATTCCCGGAGAAGTTGAGGTTTCCCCGCGGGTGTGCCTGGGGAGGACGACTGCACACCCGCGATCACGCCATGTATGTGGCTTGCCACACCCCGCTCTCTGACCCCCCAGGGAGGGAGCGTGATCAACCCGCCGTAGGCACACCCCCGTGCCACAGACCCACGACGAGGGGGCGCAACCATGGACGCATTCACCGCAGGACTCCTGCAGCGCATCAGAACCACGGAAACCGACCTCACGCGGGCTCGCGAGACGGGCGACGACTTCCTGGCCGATGTCGAGCAGGCCGAGCTGGACGACCTGCATCGCCTCGCCGCCGAGCACGGCGTGGAAGTCGGCGCCGCGAGCGCCTGACAGCTGGGAAGGGGCCCGATGCCGTCATGCGGCATCGGGCCCCTTCGTATGCGTCGCCCGGGCGTCGTGGGTGCACCGGCCGTCCGAGGGCGCTGCGTACGGTTCCCCGGGGCGGGTTCAGTCGTGCCAGGCGCCCAGGTCCTCGAGCAGACGCTGGAGCGGCTCGAAGACGCCTGGCGAGGCCGCGACCGCCAGGTCGCCGGACGGGCGCTCGCCCGGTCGGGCGCCGGTGAGGGCGCCCGCCTCACGGGCGATGAGGTCGCCGGCGGCGAGGTCCCAGGCGTTGAGTCCGCGCTCGTAGTACCCGTCGAGACGGCCGGCGGCCACATCACAGAGATCGACCGCGGCCGAGCCGCTGCGCCGGATGTCGCGCAGGCGCGGGATCAGCTCCTGGGCGACGTCCGCCTGGTGGCTGCGCACGGACTGGACGTAGTTGAAGCCGGTGGACACCAGCGCCTGGTCCAGCGGCGGTGCGGGCCGGCAGCGCAGTCGCCGGTCGCCGCAGAAGGCGCCGCCGCCGAGCACCGCCCGGTAGGTCTCGCCCCTCATCGGCACCTCGACGACGCCGACGACGGTCTCCCCGTCGCGCTCGGCAGCGATCGAGACCGCCCACGTGGGAAGCCCGTAGAGATAGTTGACCGTGCCGTCGAGCGGGTCGATCACCCAGCGGACACCGCTCGTGCCCTCCGTCGACGCACCCTCCTCACCGAGGAAGGCGTCGTCGGGCCGGGCGTCGGCCAGAAAGCCGGTGATCAGCTTCTCGGCGGCGATGTCCATTTCGGTGACGACGTCGATCGGACTGGACTTGGTGGCGGCCACGGCCAGATCGTCCGGTCGCCCGTCACGCAGCAGGGCTCCGGCCCTGCGCCCGGCCTCCAGGGCCAGGGTCAGCAGCTCACCGAGCACGGGGTCGGTCACCAGGGTCTCCTCATGGGTCGTGCGCAGGGTCGTGTCGTCGGGTTGCGGACCGTCGGCCTCAGCCGCACGGACCGCCGGTCTCAGGCGTAGGGGCTGTCGGCCCCGGCGGCAGCGGACCGCTCCGACCGGCCCGGGCAGCACCCGATCGGGCACAGGTCGTGCGAGGCACCGAGCGCCCCCAGCGCACACCGCTCCACCACTGTCCCGCGCTCGGTCGCCGCGCGCTCCAGCACCAGGTCACGGACCGCCGCCGCGAACCGGGGGTCCGCACCGACCGTCGCCGCGCGTCTCACCGGCAGCCCCAGCTCGCCGGCCTTGGCGGTGGCCTCCGTGTCGAGGTCGTACAGCACCTCCATGTGGTCCGAAACGAACCCGATCGGCACCATCACCGCGGCGGGCACCCCGCTCGCGTGCAGTTCCTCGAGGTGGTCGCAGATGTCGGGTTCCAGCCAGGGGATGTGCGCGGCTCCGCTGCGCGACTGGTAGACGAGTTTCCAGGGGTGCTCGACACCGGTCTCGTCCCGTACCGCGTCGACGATCACCCGGGCCACGTCGAGGTGCTGTTTCACGTACGCCCCGCCCTCGCCGTGCTCCCAGACCGGGCCCGACGCGTCCGCCGCGGCGTCCGGGATGGAGTGGGTGGTGAAGGCCAGGTGCGCTCCGGCCCGTACGTCCTCGGGTAGATCCGCGAGTGAGGCGAGCACGCCCTCCACCATGGGACCGATGAACCCCGGGTGGTTGAAGTAGTGCCTCAGTTTGTCGACCCGGGGCAGCGGCAGCCCTTCCGTCTCCAGGGCGGCAAGCGCGTCGGCCAGATTCTCCCGGTACTGCCGGCATCCCGAGTACGAGGCGTATGCGCTCGTCGCGAGCACCGCAACCCGCCTACGGCCGTCGAGGACCATCTCCCGCAGGGTGTCGGTCAGATAGGGCGCCCAGTTCCGGTTGCCCCAGTAGACCGGCAGGTCCAGCCCTGCACCGGCGAAGTCCTTGCGCAGCGCTTCGAGGAGCGCCCTGTTCTGGTCGTTGATCGGGCTGACCCCGCCGAACAGGAAGTAGTGCTGACCGACTTCCTTCAGCCGCTCCTTGGGGATGCCGCGGCCGCGCGTCACGTTCTCCAGGAACGGAACCACGTCGTCCGGTCCCTCGGGCCCGCCGAAGGAGAGCAGCAGCAGGGCGTCGTAGGGGGCTGGGTCATGTGGAGCGGGGTGCAGCTGTTCGGCCATGGTGCGATCCTCCCACTCTTCCCCTGTCCCCTCCGTGTCGAGGCCCTGTACGGCCGTCGGTGCCGCGCTGGAGTGAGGGTGCCTAACCCGTAAGCTGTTCAAGCCTTCCACGCACCTTACGGAGCGCTCGCGCGCCCGCATGCCCACGCCCGACGGAGCGCCCCCTTGCCCAGCCCTTATCGCGCGATATTCGCCGCCCCCGGCACCGTCGCGTTCTCCGCCGCCGGCTTCTTCGGCCGGATGCCGCTGTCCATGATGGGCATCGGCATCGTGACCATGATTTCCCAGCTGACGGGGCGTTACGGCCTGGCCGGCGCGCTCACCGCGACCCTCGCGCTCTCGGCTGCCGTCCTCGGCCCCCAGGTCTCCCGACTGGTCGACCGGCACGGTCAGCGCCGGGTGATGCGCCCCGCCATGCTGATCTCGGTCGCGGCCGTCTCGGGCCTGCTCGTCTGCGCGCAGCAGGGCGCGCCGGACTGGACCCTCTTCGCCTTCACCGCGTGCGCGGGCTGCATTCCGGCGGTCGGCGCGATGACCAGGGCCCGCTGGTTGGCGATCTACGAGGGGTCGCCGCGTGAGCTGCACACCGCCTATGCCTTCGAGTCGATCGCCGACGAGGTGTGCTTCGTCATCGGCCCGATCGTCTCCATCGGCCTGTCGACGGTCTGGTTCCCGGCGGCCGGTCCGCTGCTGGCCACCGTCTTCCTCGTCGCAGGAGTCCTGTGGCTGACGGCCCAGCGCGCCACCGAACCCGTGCCGCATCCTCACGGGGATCACTCCGGCGGTTCCGCTCTGCGCTCTCCCGGACTGCAGGTCCTCGCCGTCACGTTCGTGGCGACGGGCGCGATCTTCGGGGCGGTGGACGTGGCGACGGTGGCCTTCGCGGACGAGCAGGGCCACAAGGCATGGTCGAGCGTCGTCCTCTCGGTCTATGCGCTGGGGTCCTGTCTCGCCGGGGCCGTCTTCGGACTGCTCCACCTCAGGGGCGAACCGTCCCGCAGGTGGGTCCTGGGTGTCTGTGCGATGGCCGTGAGTATGATCCCCCTCCAACTGGCCGGGAATCTGCCGATCCTGGCCGTGGCGCTCTTTGTCGCCGGCCTGGCCATCGCACCGACGATGGTGACCACGATGGCCCTCGTCGAAGCGCACGTACCGCGCACCAAGCTGACCGAGGGCATGACCTGGACAGGCACCGGGCTGGCGGTCGGTGTGGCACTGGGCTCCGCGGCCGCCGGCCGGGTGGTGGACGAGTTCGGGGCCGGTGCCGCGTACGGGGTGCCCGCGGTGGCGGGAGCGCTCGCGGCCGTGGTGGCGTTCCTGGGGTACCGCCGGCTGCGCAGGCCGGTGCCGACGCGGGAGGGGCAGGATGACGAGCACATCCACGACCAGAACGGCGAGCGCGTGGCGTAATTGGGCGGGCACGGTGAACTCCCGCCCCCAGCGGGAGGAGTCGCCCGCCACCGCCGATGAACTGGCCGCCGTCGTACGGCGTGCGGCCGAGGACGGTCTGCGGGTGAAGACGGTGGGCACCGGTCACTCGTTCACCGCGATCGCCGCGACCGACGGCGTCCTGATACGGCCGGACCTGCTCACCGGCATCCGCGAGATCGACCGCACGGCGATGACGGTCACCGTCGAGGCGGGGACGCCGCTGAAGCGGCTCAACACCGCGCTCGCCCGTGAGGATCTGTCGCTCACGAACATGGGCGACATCATGGAGCAGACGGTCGCGGGCGCGACCAGCACCGGCACGCACGGCACGGGCCGTGACTCCGCGTCGATCGCCGCCCAGATCAGAGGGCTCGAGCTGATCACGGCGGACGGCTCACTGCTCCGCTGCTCCGAGAAGGAGAATCCCGAGATCTTCGCCGCGGCCCGGATCGGCCTCGGCGCGCTGGGAGTGGTCAGCGCGATCACCTTCGCCGTGGAGCCGCTGTTCCTGCTCACGGCGCGCGAGGAGCCGATGCCGTTCGACCGCGTCACGGCCGAGTTCGACGAGCTGCACGCGGAGAACGAGCACTTCGAGTTCTACTGGTTCCCCCACACGGGCAGCTGCAACACCAAGCGCAACAACCGCAGCGCCGGTCCCGCCGCCCCGCCCGGAGCGGTCAGCGGCTGGATCGAGGACGAGCTGCTCTCCAACGGCCTGTTCCAGGTGGTCAATTCGCTCGGCCGGGCAGTGCCCGCGACAATTCCCGCGATCGCGAAGGTCTCCAGCCGGGCCCTCTCCGCCCGCACGTACACGGACATTCCCTACAAGGTCTTCACAAGTCCCCGCAGGGTTCGCTTCGTGGAGATGGAATATGCGCTGCCGAGGGAGGCCGCGATCGAGGCGCTGCGCGAGCTGAAGACGATGATCGATCGTTCACCACTGCGGATCAGCTTCCCTGTCGAGGTGCGGACCGCCCCGGCGGACGACATCACGCTGTCGACGGCCTCGGGCCGCGAGAGCGCGTACATCGCCGTGCACATGTACAAGGGCACGCCGTACCGCTCGTACTTCACCGCGGTCGAGCGGATCATGACTGCACACGGCGGACGCCCCCACTGGGGCAAGATCCACACCCGCGACGCGGAGTACTTCGCCGGCGTGTACCCGCGGTTCGGCGAGTTCACCGCGCTCCGGGACCGGCTGGATCCCGACCGGGTGTTCGGCAACGACTATCTGCGACGGGTGCTGGGCGCATAGCGCTGCCACCGGAAGGGGTCCGCCGGAAAGCTCGCGGCGTCCGGCGCCCGGGTCTCCAACAGGGCACCCCGGGACGGGTCGTGGGTCGCCCTTCTCACGTCCGGCTCGGGCTGCGTGCCGGCGGAGGAGTGTCCTCGTACGTGCGCACTCCGGCGGGCACGACACACGGCGAGCGGGCTCGGGCGGGACCCCGCGGACCGGCCTAGGACGGGCCTGCGTCCATTCCTGTCCCTTCTCCCGTTCCCGTGCCTGTTCCCGTGGAGGCGGACGGCGCGGGCGGAGTGCCGGGCGACGGGGGCCGGGCGTCCTCGCCCGCCGGGGCGGTGTCGTCGGGGGCGGGTTCGGACCCGCTTGCGCCGTCACCTCGGTCGGTATCCGTGCTCTCCCCTGGGCCGCCGGGGCTCAGCGGGGCGCGGGAGCCGCTGTCGGGCGCCGGGTTCCGCCCGTCACCCTCGCGCCCGTGGCGCTGACTTCCGTCCCGTGACGGGGCGTCCGAGGTGCTGCCCGAAGGAGCCGGCCCGGGTGCGGGGTCCTTGGGGCTGCCGCCGTCACCGGTCCCCCGTACGACCGAGCCGACCGTCGTGCCCGAGCCCCCGCCGAGGTCCTTGCCCGACGCGACCTCGTACGCAGTGATTCCGAGCATCGCCACGGCGAAGACGACGGCGGCGACCGGCACGGACCGCTTCCAGCCCCGAATGCGGATGCCATGCATCGTCGGCGCACCGAACTCCCCTTCGGGAGGCACCTCGTTCGGTGGATGAACACCGGGCTCGTGGGGCCTCGGCCGGGCATGGGCCGTGGCATCGCGGATCTGTTCGCCGGTTCGCCGGAACAGGTGCTGGAAGACCGGGCCGCCACAGGTCGCCACCACGCTCACCACACCCGCGCCCACGACGGTGCCGTAGACCCCGAGACGCGATGCGAGCACTGCGGCCGCAACCGCCGCGAGCGTGCTGCCCGCGACCTGGGGGACGCTCAGATCCAGCCGTCGCTCCCGTTGTTGCCCCGACGGTCGCTCCGCCTGCCGTATCACCCTCCGCTCGTCCACATCCTGCTTCTGATGCATCTCCGGCCTCTGTTCACCCATCTGTCCCACCATGCACCAGGAAGGGACAAATGGGCGAAGGCAATGGTTCCGCTTATGCGGATTCTGTGAATCTTGACACCATCATTTCGCGGGCGCGGATCCCAACTCCCGCTCCCCGCGACAAGTTCGGCGGCGCGCCGGTCCACCCCCATGGCCCGAATGGAGTACTGTGGCGAGCCCTGGGTTCGGTGTCCCTCACGGGTATCCGGGCTTACGGGAGGGGGCCGAAAGTGGCACTCGAACCGGCGGCGCCGCGGCACCGCACGGGCGCCTGCTGCACAGAGTGACGGTTCGTCACGCTGCGTTGCAAACAGGTAACCGTGCCATAACGGCGATCCAGGGCCCACGCCCGACACGCCGGGCAACTCGGCAAGGTTGTGGCAGGCTGCACCCGGGCAGGCCACACTCGACTAGCGGAAGCAGCGACGCACGTGACGTCGGCAGGCACCACCCGGGAGGTCCCCATGCCCGAACTGCGTGTCGTGGCCGTCTCCAACGACGGCACACGACTGGTGCTGAAGGCTGCGGACAGCACGGAGTACACGCTTCCGATTGATGAGCGGCTGCGCGCTGCCGTGCGCAACGACCGCGCACGCCTCGGCCAGATCGAGATCGAGGTGGAGAGCCACCTCCGCCCCCGCGACATCCAGGCGCGCATACGGTCCGGTGCCTCCGCGGAGGAGGTCGCCCAGCTCGCCGGAATCCCGGTCGACCGCGTGCGGCGTTTCGAGGGGCCCGTGCTTGCGGAGCGGGCCTTCATGGCCGAGCGGGCACGCAAGACGCCCGTACGACGCCCCGGCGAGAACACCGGGCCCCAGCTCGGCGAGGCGGTGCAGGAGCGGCTGCTGCTGCGCGGCGCCGAGAAGGACAGCGTCCAGTGGGACTCCTGGCGCCGGGACGACGGCACCTGGGAGGTGCTGCTGGTCTACCGGGTGGCGGGCGAACCGCACTCGGCGAGCTGGACGTACGACCCGCCGCGGCGGCTGGTGCAGGCCGTCGACGACGAGGCGCGTGCGCTGATCGGCGAGACCGACGACGCCATGATCACGCAGGAGCCGAGCTTCCCGTTCGTGCCCCGCATCGCCCGGCTGCCGCGGGACAGGCCGCTCGACCGTGCTCTCGACCGCGCACTGGAGCGCCCGGCGCCGGCCCCGTCCGAGGCCGATGAGGGCGAACGCGACTCGCTGACCAGCCTCCTCGAGGCGGTCCCGAGCTTCCGCGGTGACATGGTCGTCCCCGACCGGACGGCGACGGCCGACCCGCCCGCCACCGACCCGGCCCAGGAGCCCGAGGCCGAGGAACCCCCTGCCCCTGCCGCGTCGGCGGGTGCCGGCTCGGCCTACGCGGACGTCCTCATGCCCCGCGCGGTGAGCGGCCACCGCGACCGCCTCACCGGCACGACCGACCGCCAGGCAGAGGCCGACGGTGTCCGTCCGGGCCGTCGCGCAGCCGTTCCGAGCTGGGACGAGATCGTGTTCGGGACCCGGCGGAAGAAGCAGGAGTAGCGCCGGCACGGCGCACGGGGCTCGTACCGCACTCCGTACGAGCCCCTTTCCACGCCTCCACGCCTCCAGGGCATCCGTTCCGGACGAGGCTCGCCCCGCCCGGCGTCGGACACGGCCGCGCCCCGAAACAAACCAGGGGCGGGCCGGTGCTACTGCGGGTCCGGGCCCTTGGCCACCGGGCGCGCCTCGTCGGAGGACCACTCCGACCAGGAGCCCGCATAGAGGGCCGCCGGGACACCCGCGATCTCCAGCGCCAGGACCTCATGGGCTGCGGACACACCGGAACCGCAGTAGACGCCGACCTCGGCGACGTCCAGGGCACCGAGGCGCTTGAAACGTGCCGTCAGTTCCTCCGCGGGGAGGAACGTGGTGGCTCCCGGATCGACGTTCTCCGTCGTCGGGGCCGAGACCGCACCCGGAACGTGGCCGCCGACCCGGTCGATCGGCTCGACATCGCCGCGGTAGCGCTCCGCGGCACGCGCGTCCAGCAGCAGCCCGGAGCGGGCCAGGGCAGCGGCCCCGGCCGCGTCGAGCAGCGGCAGGGCACCCGGTGCCGGAGTGAAGTCACCCGCCTCAGGAGTGGGGACCTCCGTCGTCAGGGAGCCGTCCCAGGCCGCCAGACCACCGTCCAGGACCCGCACATGGGCGTGCCCGGTCCAGCGCAGCAGCCACCAGGCACGCGCCGCGGCCCAGCCCAGGCCCCCGTCGTACACGACGACCGGGGTGCCGGACGAGACACCGGCACGGCGCATCACCGCGCCGAAGGCCGTCACGTCGGGCAGCGGATGCCGGCCACCCTCCCCCGGCGGGCCCGCCAGCTCGGAGTCCAGGTCGATGTACACGGCACCGGGGATGTGCCCGGCCTCGTACGCGGCTCGTCCGTCGAAGGCAGGGGCCCCGGCCGCCTTGGCCAGGCTCAGCTGCCAGCGGACGTCGAGAAGGACGGGAGGCCGTGGACCGGCCGACTCGCTCGCGAGTTCTGTTGCGGTGATGATGGGGGTCATAAGAGCCATCCTCGCGCAGGGCGTCGGCCCCTTGGCGACGGAGGGGATGGGCCATGCCAGAACGGGCATCCTCCTGGGAGATCCCGGGAAGTACGGCGCGGCCGGGACACGCCGCGCGCCGGGTGGTGCAAGCATCTGCAGGGGGCAGTGGGCCGCTGGCCACCACGGCCCGTTCCGGGTTCCCCGCCGTACGGCCACGACGATGGTCCGAGGAGAGAGCGACGATGACGACCGAGGCGACCCGGCGCAGACCGGGCACGCCCTGCTGGGTGAGCCTGATGGTGCACGGACTTTCCGCGACACAGGAGTTCTACCGGGCCCTGTTCGGCTGGGACTTCGTCCCCGGTCCGCGGCATCTGGGCCCGTACGTCCGCGCACTGATCGACGGCAAGGAGGTGGCGGGCATCGGCCAGCTCCCTCTCGACCGCCATCTTCCGATCGCCTGGACGCCATACATGGCGACGGACGACGCCGACGAGACGGCGGAGCAGATCAGAAGCTGCGGCGGCACGGTCGGCGTCGGGCCGCTGGACGCGGACGAGGCGGGACGGCTTGCGATCGCCTCGGATCCGGAGGGCGGGGTGTTCGGCATCTGGCAGGCCGCCGCCCACACCGGCACCGCCCTGTTCGGCACGCACGGCACCCCGGTCTGGAACGAGCTGGTGACGCGCGAGACGTCGTCGGTCAGCAAGTTCTACCAGTCCGTCTTCGGCTACGACGTGGAGCCGGTGGTCTCCGCCGAGTTCGACTACATGACCCTCCATCTGGCGGGCCGCGCCGTGGCCTCTCTGCACGGCGTCGGCCCTGCCCTGCCCCGCGACCGGGGCTCGCACTGGATGACGTACTTCGAGGTCGAGGACACCGACGCGACCGCCGCCGATGTGGTGGACCTCGGCGGGCATGTGCTGAACCCACCCGTGGAGGGCACGAGCGGGCGGCTCGCCACGGTGGCGGACCCGGAGGGCGCGGTCTTCACGATCGTGCGGTCGGCACAGCGCTGAAACGTACAGCCGGGAGACCTCAGCGGGACAGAGCCGCCGGGAGACCCCGTCGGCGTGCCCTGGCAGACGCCTCGGCGCGGCCCTGCCGCCGGGCGCGGTCAGGCGGGCGCGACGGGAAGCACGTCCGGGGAGAGCGCGGCGGCCCGTGCCGAGGCAGCGGTCATACGGCGCCGGTGGTGGCGTCGGCACAGGACCTCGTAGCCCACCTCTACGGCGCGGTTGACGTCGCCCACGACGACCTGTTCGCCCTCGACAACCATCTCCCCGTCGACGGTCCGGGCGTTGTGGGTAGCACGTGCGCCGCACCAGCACAGCGCCTCGACCTGGAGCTGCTCTATGCGGTCCGCGAGTTCGATGAGGCGCTGCGAGCCCGGAAAGAGCTTCGTGCGGAAGTCCGTCGTGATCCCGAAGGCGAAGACGTCCATGTCGAGGTCATCCACGATCCTGGCCAACTGGTCGATCTGCTCTGATGCCAGGAACTGGGCCTCGTCCACGATCACGTAGTCCGCTCTCCCACCCTGGGACAGCTCACCGACCACGTACGCATACAGATCCATCGCGTCGGTCACCTCGACCGCGTCGGTCACCAGGCCCAGGCGGGACGAGAGCTTGCCCTCGCCGGCGCGGTCCTGGCGGGTGAAGATCATGCTCTGGAGGCCGCGGGCCGAGCGGTTGTGGGTGATTTGCAGCGCCAGTGTGCTCTTCCCACAGTCCATGGTGCCTGAGAAAAAGACCAGTTCGGACATCAGTAGGAAGTGACCTTTCGGGGCATCGGGCGGGCAGCGCCGACACATGGCGGATTCCCCAGTGAGAGGGTGCTCTTTCCGCAGTCCATCGTTCCGGAGAAGAACACCAGCTCGGGCATGACAAAGTGACGACCTTTCGGTTTTCTGGCCGGGTGCCGGGATGCCTGCGGGGGACTGCACCTTCGGGACTGCGGCTTCAGGACTGCGGACTTCGGTACTGCTCAGCTGCCTGGGGACTACGAACGTACCTCTACGAGCGGTACGAGCTGCTCGGCCGGGGTCATGGAGCCATGCATACCGACCATCGCGGACTCGTTGGGCTCGTTCACCGAAGCGGTGATCGCGACATCGGCCTGGGCCGCGGCCACGACATCGCCGACACGCAGCCGGACCCGCTCGTCCATCTGCGGACCGAACCAGCCCGCCTCGGTCGCCTCGTCGCGGCTTGCCACCCAGAAGCGGTCACCGAGCACCTCCCGCCAGACGGCGAGCACGTCCGCTTCGGCGCCCGGGACCGCGTACACATGCCGGGCACGCCCTTCGCCGCCGAGCAGGGCGACACCGGCCCGCAGTTCCCAGTCCTCGTCGAAGTCGATCCGCGACTCCTCGTCGAAAGGGATGTCGATCATGCCGTGGTCGGCCGTGACGTAGAGCGCCGTACGCGGCGGGAGCTGTTCGGCAAGTCGCTGCACCAGACGGTCGACGTACATCAACTGGCCGCGCCAGGCGTCGGAGTCGACGCCGAAGCGGTGCCCCTTGCCGTCGACCTCGCTGTAATACGTGTAGACGAGCGACCGGTCGGCCGCGGCGAGCTGCTCCGCCGCGAAGTCCATCCGCTCCTCACCGGTGAGCCTGCCGTGAAACGTTCCGCCGCTCAGCGCGATCTTGGTGAGCGGGGTTTCCCGGAACGCCGGCGACGAGACCTGCGCGGTGTGCACCCCGGCCTCGTCGGCCAGCTGGAAGATCGTCGGATACGGCTGCCAGACGCGCGGGGACGTCCATGGCTTCCAGCGCAACTGGTTCATCAGCTCGCCGGTCTCCGGATTGCGGGCGGTGTAGCCGGGCAGTCCGTGCCGGCCGGGCGGCAGCCCGGTGCCGAAGGAAGCGAGCGAGGTGGCCGTGGTGGCGGGGAAGCCGACGGTGATCGGTTCGCCCGTGCCCCCGCAGGAGGAGCCGAGGAGCGAGGTCAGAAAGGGTGCCTCGTCGGGGTGGGCCCTGAGCTGCTCCCAGCCGAGACCGTCGATGAGGAAGATGCAGTTCCGGTCGGCGGGCTTGAGCTCCGCGATGGCGGTGCCCAGCCCTGGCACCCCCTGCCCCGCCGCGACCGTCGGCAGCAGATCGGCGAGCGACGCCGAGCCGTACGCCGGTACGGCCGCGGTGTCGAGTGCGAGCGGGAGAGGTTCCTCGGGCCAGGCGGAGACGTGCTGGGACATCAGCGGGAGGCCGTCGTGGCGGCCGTGGCCTCGGAGAGCGCCTGGGCGAAGGTGAGCGTCTGCCTGACCGCCTCCGGGCCGTCACCGGCCTCGCTGACGCGCAGGCTGAGGTCGTCGGCGGTGGAGTTTCCGGTGTAGCCGTGGTCCGCGTCGCAATTGGGGTCGCCGCAGGCGGCGGGCTCCAGGTCGATGCGCGACACGGCGCCCCAGCCGATGGTGAGGACGACCTCGCGGGGCAGGGTGCCCGGCGTGTACGACTCGGGGTTGGCGACGACACGGCTGAGGACGACCGAGGAGATCCGGCCGAGCTTGACCGATTCGGTGGACGTCGTGGCGTACGGCGTCGGAGAACTGCTGTCGGCGGCCTGTTCGTCGGTGTGGCTGACGATGAAGCGGGCGCCGGTCAGGACCAGGACCGTGACGTGACGGCGGACCTCGTTCGCATCGAACGTCGTCTCCTGGTGCACCAGGTACGACGCGATCTGCTCACCGCCCACAGCGGCTTCCACCGCTTCGGCCACGAGAGCCGGGTAGTAGCCGCTGCGCTCGATCGCCGCGCGCAGCCCCTGGGTCGTCGTACCGGTCTTCGCCATGGGCTCCATCCTACGGGGCCGCGGGACCCTGGAGTGCGCTCAGTAACTGGGGAGCGTCCTCGGTCCGAGGTCGGTGCGGGGAGGGGGCGGGGCGAGCCGGACGGTGGCACCGAGCACGGAGAGGCCGTGCTGGGCGACGACCACCGGTTCGAGACTGACGCCGACCACCTCGGGATGGTCGTCGACCAGCCGGGACACGCGCAGCAGCAGCTCTTCGAGCGCCGCGCTGTCGACGGGCGCGGACCCCCGCCAGCCGAAGAGGAGCGGGGCGGTGCGGATGGACCGGATGAGCGCGGCGGCGTCGCGGTCGGTGGCGGGGACGAGGCGGTGGGCCGTGTCACCGAGCAGTTCGGTGGCGGGTCCTGCGAGTCCGAACGACAGCACGGCGCCGACGGCCGGGTCGATGGCGGCACGCACGACGGTGTCCACCCCACGGGGAACCATGGCCTGTACGACCGGCTGGAGCTCCTCCGGCTTGCCGAGGGTCTCGGTCAACTCGGCGTAGGCCTGACGCACTTGCTGCTCGTCGGCGAGGTCGAGGCGTACGCCGCCGAGATCCGGCCGGTGGCGCAGATGGGGGGCGGTGGTCTTGAGCGCCACCGGATAGCCGAGCCGGGCGGCTGCACGGGCGGCGGCGTCCGGTCCGGATGCGGGGAGAGCGGCCCGCACGTCGATCCCGTAGCGTGCCAGCAGCTCCCTCGCGTCCTGCTCCCGCAGTGTGACCCCGTGCTCCCCCTCGGGTGTCCCGTCCAGCATCCGTCCGACGAGAGTGCCGGCCCCGGTCTCGTCGATGTCGTCGTACTGCGGCACCTTCCCGGGCTCGGCGGCATCCCGTCGCCACTGCGCGTAACCCACGGTCTGGGCGAGCGCCCGTACGGCTCGCTCCGCCGCGGGGTAGGCGGGGATCCGGGGCGCCGACGCGGGGGCCCGTCCCTCGCCCCGTGCCCGCTGGGCCGTGTCGGCCGGCGCCTGTCCTGCGGAATCCGCCTGCGGGTTCCTCCCGGTCCGGCCGGCCGGACCCGCGGTGCCGGGCGTCGCCCCGGACCCGCCCGGACCGGGAGCGGTGGTGCCTGCTGCGCCGGCCCGAGGGGCGTGTGCCACGGCGGGCGGTGGCCCTGTCGTGGGGCCGTCCCCGGCGGATCCCTCGGGCGTACGGCCCGAGGCCGGTCCAGGATGTGCATACCGCGGGTCACCGGCGGCCGGCGGCATGGGCTCGCCGGTGGCGCTCCGGACGGGCTCCCGGCTCCCGTGCCCCGTCGAGTGCCCACCGGGCCCGCCCGTCGGGGCGGAAGACGGAGCAGGGGCGGGGCGCGCTGCGGGCGTGCCCGGGGCGGACGTCCGCGACGGCGGAGCCGGGTCGGCGACGGGGACCAGGGGGTCCGCTCCGGGTTCCGGGAACCGGTGGCCCGGCCCGGACCCGTCCCGGCCGGCCGGAGCCTGATCGGTGCCGGGTGCCGCGGCCGCCCGCGGTGGCGCCGAGCTCGTCGCCGCGGCCAGCGCGTCAGCGAGCCCGCCGAGCTCGACGTGGACCACGAGCACCGGCTTGGCGGGGGCCGTCGCGGCCGCGCTGCGCAGGGCCGCCGCGAGAACCTCGCCGTCGCCCGACTCCGTCACACCCCCCTCCCCCACCCAGGGGATCGCGTTGACGACGACCGCGTCGCACGCGTCGTCCCCCAGTGCCTCGGCCAGTGCGTCGCAGAAGTCCTGGGGCGTCGCCGCCGTCGTCAGATCGCGCGGCGGCAGCGGGTGCAGCCCTTCCGTGAGACAGGCGTCGTACGTCAGCAGGCCCAGCGACTCGGAGTTGCCCAGGATCGCGACGCGCGGCCCCGCCGGCAGTGGCTGCCCGGCCAGCAACAGCCCGGCGTCCACGAGCTCCGTGACGGTGTCGACGCGGATCACGCCTGCCTGCGCGAGCAGTTCCGAGACCGTGGCGTAGGGGACCCTTGTCGTGGGCACCGCATGTCCCGGCGGCGCGCTGCCGCTGTGCCGCGCACCCCGGACGACCACGACCGGCTTGACCGCGGCCGTGCGTCGCGCGAGGCGGGTGAACTTGCGGGGGTTGCCGATCGATTCGAGATACAGCAGAACGACATCGGTGTCCGCGTCCTCGTACCAGTACTGCAGGAAGTCGTTCCCGGACACGTCCGCCCGGTTGCCGGACGAGATGAACGAGGACAGCCCGGCACCTCGCCGGTGGAGCCCGCTGAGCAGCGCGATGCCGATCGCCCCCGACTGGGTGAAGAGCCCGATCCGGCCGGGTGCCGGGGACTCCGGGGCGAGGGAGGCGTTCAGCCGGACGGCGTCCGCCGTATTGATGATCCCGAAGGCGTTCGGCCCGATGATCCTCATCCCGTACGAGCGCGCCTGCCGCACCAGTTCACGCTGCCGGGACCGCCCTTCCGCTCCGCTCTCCGCGTAGCCCGCGGCCAGGACGACCAGCCCCTGCACCCCGTGTTCCCCGCAGTCCGCGACGACGTCCGGCACACGTTCGGCGGAGACGGCCACGACCGCCAGATCGACGGGCTGCCCGATCTCCGCGACCGAGCGGAACGCCGGCACACCGTCCAGCTCGCGCACATCCGGCGCAAGGAAGCGGTTCACCGCGTACATCCGCCCGGTGTAGCCCGATCCGAGGAGATTGCGCAGGGCGGCCCTGCCCACTCCACCCGGTGTACGGCCCACCCCGATCACCGCGACCGACCCCGGTGCGAGCAGTCGCTGCACGGACCTCGCTTCGGCGCGCTGCTCCCGGGCACGCTGCACTGCGAGCGACTCGGCAGTCGGCTCCAGGTCCAGCGTCAGACGGACGGCCCCGTCCTCGAAGCTGCGCTTCTGTGTGTAACCGGCGTCCATGAAGACCTTGATCATCTTGGTGTTCGCGGGCAGCACCTCGGCCGCGAACCGCCTGATCCCACGCTCCCGCGCCACGGCCGTGATGTGTTCGAGCAACGCGGATGCCACGCCTCTCCCCTGATGCGCGTCCTGCACCAGAAAGGCGACCTCGGCCTCGTCGGCAGGTGCGGACGCAGGCATTCCGGTGGCATCGATGCGGTCGTAGCGGACGGTCGCGATGAACTCGCCGCCCACCGTCGCGGCGAGACCCACCCGGTCCACGTAGTCGTGGTGGGTGAAACGGCGCACGTCCTTCGCCGAGAGCCGGGGGTACGGCGCGAAGAAGCGGTAGTACTTGGACTCGTCCGAAACCTGCTCGTAGAAGCTCACGAGCCGTTCGGCGTCCTCCGTGGTGATGGGCCTGATGCGCGCGGTGCCACCGTCACGCAGCACCACGTCGGCTTCCCAGTGGTCGGGGTACGCGTGATCCGACGGGGTCTGCATGGGGGCAAGACTACGACCCGGACACCGGTCGCGAAGCCCGAAGCGGGGGTGCAGTCTGGGTGCACCCGGGACAGCCGGACGACCCGGTCCGCGAGGTCCGGACGACGGACGGAAGAGGATCGCAGGCCCGTCCCGTGCCATCCGCAGCACATGAGATACTGGTCTAGACAACCGCTAGGACTTGAAGGGCATCACCATGGCTGAGCGCCGCGTCAATGTCGGCTGGGCCGAGGGCCTCCACGCCCGCCCCGCCTCCATCTTCGTCCGTGCCGCCACGGCCTCCGGCGTCCCGGTGACGATCGCCAAGGCCGACGGCACGCCGGTCAATGCCGCCTCGATGCTCGCAGTGCTCGGCCTGGGCGCGGAGGGCGGCGAGGAGATCGTGCTCGCTTCGGACGCCGACGGCGCCGAGGCCGCCCTCGACCGACTCGCGAAGCTCGTCGCCGAAGGCCTCGAGGAACTCCCCGAGACGGTCTGATCGGAACGGGCTCCCGCCCGGCCCGCGACCAGGGCGGAAAGTCGGCCGTGAAAACACCGGCGAGCCCGGCAATCAATTCGCACACCGGAGCCGCGACGACCGTAAATTCCCGGTCCCGCGGTTCCGCTGTTCTTTGAATTGAATACCCGCTCTTTGTATACGGTGCTCGTGTTAATGGCGGGCGCTCGCCGTGTTTACGGCATGTTGCGAAGCCCTCACCGCTCCCGGCGCCGGAATCCTCAATCGGTGCGCCCCCGTCGTCCGCTCCGCGTGCACCGCGGTGAGCGCCCGCGCGCGCTCCACGTCGCCGCGCGCAACGGCGTCCACGATCGCGCCGTGCTCGCCCCATGCCTCCACCGGCCGGGCGGGCTGCTCGACGTGGTACATCCAGGCGATCTTGTGGCGGAGCTGGGTGAGCAGCGCGATGAGGCCGGGGCTTCCGGAGGCCTGGGCGAGGGTTTCGTGGAACCAGGCCCCCAGCGACCGCAGATCCTCGGCCTGACCCCGGCGCGCCCGGTCCTGCCCCAGCCTGACCAGGCCGCGCAGCACCTTGAGGTGGGCTTCGGTGCGCCGCCGGGCGGCCCTCGCCGCGCCCAGCGGCTCCAGCAGCATCCGTATCTCCAGGAGGTCGGCGGCGTCCTGCTCGGTGGGCTCCGCAACACATGCACCGGCATGCCGGCGGGTGATGACGAAGCCCTCCGACTCCAGGGTGCGCAGAGCCTCGCGCACCGGGACCCGTGAGACGCCGTACCGGCGCGCCAGTTGCTCCTCGGCCAGCCGGCTGCCGCGCTCGAAGACACCGGAGACGATGTCGTCACGGATCGCCGTGCATACCGAGCGCGCAGGAATGCGCATACCAAACCTCCGCCTTTAATCCACGCGAAACCCAGTCGAGCGACGTCTGTTCGGTGACTCTATTGCAATGGGCCGCAATTTCCGATGGCCTACAGCAATCCGTGGATATCTTTTGGCCTGAATATGCCGAAGACCCCGGCCGGTCTCGATGACCGGGCCGGGGCCTTCGTACTGCTCGCTGCGGGTACTGCTCGCTGCGAGCGTCAGACCTTGACGCCGTGGCCGCGCAGATACGCGACGGGGTCGATGTCCGAGCCGTACTCGGGGCTCGTACGGGCCTCGAAGTGGAGGTGCGGACCAGTGCTGTTGCCGGTCGACCCGGAGACACCGATCTGCTGGCCCGGGGTGACCCGCTGGCCGACGGAGACGCCGATGGACGACAGATGGCCGTACTGGGTGTAGGTGCCGTCGTTCATCTTGATCACGACGTTGTTGCCGTAGGCACCGCCCCAGCCCGCCTCGACGACCGTGCCCGTGCCGACGGCGACGACCGAGGAGCCGGACGCGGCGTGGAAGTCGACGCCGGTGTGGCTGCCGGAGGACCAGACCGCACCGCCCGCGTGGTAGTCGGTGCTGACGTAGGAACCGGCGACGGGGAGGGTGTAGGTCATCAGGCGCTTGCGCTCGGCCTCGCGGGCGGCGCGCTCCTCGGCCTCACGAGCGGCCTTGACGCGGGCCTCCGCCTTCCGCTTCGCCTCGGCCTCGGCCTTGGCCTTGGCGGCGATCAGCTCGGCCTCGTGCTGCTGGGCGTCGGCCTGGGCGTCTACCTGCTCGGCGAGGATGTCGCCGGCGACGATCTGGTTCAGACCGGTGTCCTCGACGGAGGACGCTTCCGTGTCGGCGGCGAGCGCCGGGGAGGCGAGGGTTCCGATGACGCCGGTGGTGGCGAGGGCCGCGGCTCCCGCGACACCCGCACGCCTGCGCGACAGCCTGCTCGGAGCACGATGCTTCCCGGTGGCACGGGTGAACGCCATGTAGTGGCTGATCCTTTCCTTCCTTCTCGCCTACCGGGTTAGCTGACGGGTTCGGAGCAGGAAGGTCTCCTACGGGCCCCTCCGCGCGAGCGCGAAGGCGTCCGATTCACCCCAGGGACATATGGGTCCCCGGCTCCCCAGGCTCGCGCCCGACGGGGACTCGGCGATGGCTGTCCGATGCCGCGGGTGCGGCGGGTGCAACTGGCGGACAGCGCAGATGACGCTAGGCCGGACATCTGTCAATCACCAAACGGTCACGAAGATTTGTAGTGCATGCCACAGCCCAGACGGGCAGCCTCTCCAACAAAACGGACATACGGAAGGGCCCCGTTGACACTTGGTCAACGGGGCCCTCATGGGTCGCTTCACGCCATGGGCGGTCAATCAGCCCGTGACAACCGTCACTTCACCGATGCCCAGCTCCCTGACGGGCCCCTCGATCTCCGAGGCGTCCCCCACCAGGATCGTGACGAGCCGGTCCACCGGGAAGGCGTTGACGACCGCAGCCGTCGCCTCGACGGTGCCGGTCTCGGTCAGCCGCGCGTACAACCGGGCCTGGAAGTCGTCCGGAAGGTCCTGCTCGACCTGGTCGGCCAGGGTGCCCGCGACCGACGCCGCGGTCTCGTACTTGAGCGGGGCGACACCCACGAGGTTCTGCACGGCGACATCGCGCTCGGCGTCCGTCAGCCCCTCCGCCGCCAGGGTGCGCAGCACCTTCCAGAGGTCCTCCAGGGCCGGGCCGGTGTGCGGGGTGTCGACGGAGCCGCTGATGGCCAGCGTGGCCGCGCCCGTGGCCCCTCCGGGGACGGCAGGAGCGGAGGAGCGCAGCACCTGGGCAAAGGCCCGGACGCCGTAGGTGTAGCCCTTCTCCTCCCTCAGGACACGGTCCAGTCGGGAGGTGAGGGTGCCGCCCAGGCAGTACGTGCCGAGCACCTGGGCCGACCAGACGCTGTCGTGGCGGTCCGGGCCGATGCGGCCGATGAGCAGCTGTGTCTGCACCGCACCGGGACGGTCGACGATCACGACACGGCCCGAGTCGTCCGCCGTGATCGGCGGCATGGGGCGGCTCTCGGCCGCGCCACCGGTCCAGGCGCCCAGCGTGTCGGCGAGCACGGCGTCGACGTCGACACCGGTGAGATCGCCGACGATCACGGCAGTGGCGGAGGCGGGGCGGACGTGCGCCTCGTAGAAGGCCCGCACGGCGGCGGAATCGATGCGCTCCACCGTCTCCTCGCTTCCCTGGCGGGGGCGGGACATCCGGGAGGAGGCAGGGAAGAGCTGCTTGGAGAACTCCTTGGCGGCGCGACGGGCCGGGTTCGCGGTCTCGTGCGGAATCTCGTCCAGCCGGTTCCGTACGAGCCGTTCCACCTCGCTGTCCGCGAACAGCGGTGCGCGCAGGGCCTCGGCGAGCAGACCGAGGGCCTTGGGGAGACGGGAGACCGGCACCTCGAGGGACAGGCGCACACCGGGGTGGTCGGCATGCGAGTCGAGGGTGGCGCCGCACCGCTCCAGCTCGGCGGCGAACTCCTCCGCCGTGTGCTTGTCGGTGCCCTCGGACAAGGCCCGCGCCATGATCGTCGCGACACCGTCGAGGTCCTCGGGCTCGGCGTCCAGCGGAGCGTCGAGGAAGATCTCGACGGCCACGACCTGCTGGCCGGGGCGATGGCAGCGCAGGACGGTCAGTCCGTTGTCGAGTGTGCCGCGGTCCGGGGCCGGGAAGGCCCACGGCCTCGCCTCGCCGGGCTGCGGCTGCGGGTGGAAGTCCATGGTCACGGCAGCGTCGGTCACTGTGCGGCCCCCTCTGCGTCCTGTGCGTCGTCGTTGTCCTCGGTGGCCCCGACCGGCTCGTACACCAGCACCGCCCGGTTGTCCGGGCGCAGTCGTGCCTGGGCGACGGCCTGCACCTCTTCGGCGGTGATGTCGAGGATCCGCGAGACGGCGCTGAACGCCAGCTTCGGGTCTCCGAACAGCACGGCGTACCGGCACAGTTCGTCGGCACGGCCGGCGACCGTGCCGAGCCGGTCCAGCCATTCGCGCTCCAGCTGCGCCTGGGCGCGCTCCATCTCCTCGGGCGTCGGGCCCTCGGCGGCGAACCGCTGGAGCTCGTCGTCCACGGCCTCCTCGATCTCGGGCACCTCGACCCCGCCGGACGTCTTCACGTCCAGCCAGCCGAGCGAGGGGGCACCGGCGAGCCGCAGCAGACCGAATCCCGCGGCGACCGCCGTGCGGTCGTGGCGCACCAGGCGGTTGTGCAGGCGGGACGACTCCCCGCCGCCGAGGACGGTGAGCGCCAGATCGGCGGCGTCGCTCTCACGCGTCCCGTCGTGCGGCAGCCGGTAGGCGGCCATCAGCGCACGGGCGGGCACCTCCTCGACGATCTCCTCGCGCAGCTGCCGGCCGATGATGTCGGGCAGGGACCCGTCGCGCGGCGGCTGCTTGCCGTCGTGGGACGGGATGGAGCCGAAGTACTTCTCGATCCAGGCGAGCGTCTGCTCCAGGTCGATGTCACCGACGACCGACAGCACCGCGTTGTTCGGCGCGTAGTACGTGCGGAAGAATTCCCGGGCGTCCTCGAGGGTCGCCGCGTCCAGGTCGGCCATGGAGCCGATCGGGGTGTGGTGGTACGGGTGGCCCTCGGGGTAGGCGAGGGCGGTCAGCTTCTCGAAGGCCGTGCCGTACGGAACGTTGTCGTAGCGCTGGCGGCGCTCGTTCTTGACGACGTCGCGCTGGTTCTCCATGGACTCGTCGTCGAGCGCGGAGAGCAGCGAGCCCATGCGGTCGGCCTCCAGCCAGAGCGCGAGCTCGAGCTGATGGGCGGGCATGGTCTCGAAGTAGTTGGTGCGCTCGAAACTGGTCGTGCCGTTGAGCGAGCCGCCCGCTCCCTGCACCAGCTCGAAGTGTCCGTTCCCCGGCACCTGGGCGGACCCCTGGAACATCAGGTGCTCGAAAAGGTGAGCCAGGCCCGTACGGCCCTTGACTTCGTGGCGTGAGCCGACGTCGTACCAGAGGCAGACCGCGGCGACCGGGGTCAGGCGGTCCTCGGAGAGCACCACGCGCAGGCCGTTGGCCAGGCGGTGCTCGGTCGCTGTCAGGCCGCCGGAGCCGGCCTGGGCTGTGGCCGTGTGACCCATGGGCATGTGGTCCCTTCGATCGCGTCGTGAATGTCCTGCCACTGTATGCAAGCCCGCCGACACCTGGCGAAGTTCCCGGCAGTCCGCCGGAGCGTTCAGGGGCGGGCCCCGGGCGGGGCCCGCGGCCGGGCGACCGGGCCGGTTCCGGGGCGCCGATACGGGCGGGTACACGGGTCGCGGTCGGCGTTGTCAGCGGGACGGTCCACAATGGTCCGCGTCAGATCCGTTCAAGGTTCATGTTGGTGAAGGAGCCGCAGCAGCGATGGCCCGCCGCAGCACGAAGACGCCGCCGCCCGACGACTTCGAGGAAAAAATCCTCGACATCGACGTCGTCGACGAAATGCAGGGCTCCTTCCTCGAGTACGCGTACTCGGTGATCTATTCCCGAGCCCTGCCCGATGCCCGGGACGGCATGAAGCCCGTGCACCGCCGGATCGTGTACCAGATGAACGAGATGGGGCTGCGCCCCGACCGCGGCTACGTGAAGTGTGCCCGTGTCGTCGGCGAGGTCATGGGCAAGCTGCACCCGCACGGCGACGCGTCGATCTACGACGCCCTGGTGCGCATGGCACAGCCCTTCTCCATGCGTCTCCCGTTGGTCGACGGCCACGGCAACTTCGGCTCGCTGGGCAACGACGACCCCCCGGCCGCCATGCGGTACACCGAGTGCCGGATGGCCGATGCGACCAGCCTGATGACCGAGTCGATCGACGAGGACACGGTCGATTTCACGCCCAACTACGACGGGCAGGAGCGGGAGCCGGTCGCTCTTCCGGCCGCCTACCCGAATCTGCTGGTCAACGGCGCATCGGGCATCGCGGTCGGTATGGCGACGAACATGCCGCCGCACAACCTGGGCGAGGTCGTCGCCGCCGCGCGCCATCTGATCCGGCACCCGGGCGCCGATCTCGAGACGCTGATGCGGTACGTCCCGGGTCCCGACCTGCCGACCGGCGGCCGGATCGTGGGCCTGTCCGGAATCAGGGACGCGTACGAGAACGGCCGCGGCACCTTCAAGATCCGTGCGACGGTCGCCGTCGAGACCGTGTCGGCGCGCCGCAAGGGCCTCGTCGTCACCGAACTGCCCTTCACCGTCGGCCCGGAGAAGGTGATCGCGAAGATCAAGGACCTGGTCGGCTCGAAGAAGCTGCAGGGCATCGCGGACGTCAAGGACCTCACCGACCGTGAGCACGGGCTGCGCCTGGTCATCGAGATCAAGAACGGCTTCATCCCCGAGGCCGTCCTGGAACAGCTGTACAAGCTGACGCCGATGGAGGAGTCCTTCGGCATCAACAATGTGGCGCTCGTCGACGGCCAGCCGCTGACGCTGGGCCTCAAGGAGCTGCTGGAGGTCTATCTCGACCACCGCTTCGACGTGGTGCGCCGACGGAGCGAGTTCCGGCGGCGCAAGAAGAACGACCGGCTGCATCTCGTGGAGGGCCTGCTCGTGGCGCTCCTCGACATCGACGAGGTCATCCGGCTCATCCGCTCCAGCGAGAACTCCGCACAGGCCAAGGAGCGGCTGATCGCGCACTTCTCGCTCAGCGAGGTGCAGACGCAGTACATCCTGGACACCCCGCTGCGCCGGCTGACCAAGTTCGACCGGATCGAGCTGGAGAGCGAGCGCGACAGGCTGACCGCGGAGATCGCGGAGCTGACGCGGATCCTCGAGTCGGACGCGGAGCTGCGCAAGCTGGTGTCGTCCGAACTGGCCGCGGTGGCCAAGAAGTTCGGCACCGACCGGCGCACCGTCCTGCTGGAGTCCGCGGGGGCACCCGCACCCGCAGTCGTGTCCCTCCAGGTCGCGGACGACCCGTGCCGTGTGCTGCTCTCCTCGACGGGGCTGCTGGCCCGTACGGTCACCGGGGAGCCGCTGCCGGAGGACGGCGGCAAGCGGACCAAGCACGATGTGATCGTCTCCGCCGTGCCGGCGACGGCGCGTGGCGAGGTCGGTGTGGTCACGTCCTCCGGACGGCTGCTGCGCCTCTCGGTGATCGACCTTCCGCAGCTGCCCGAAACGGCCGCCGCACCGAATCTCTCGGGCGGGGCCCAGGTGTCCGAGTTCCTGTCGCTGGAGACGGACGAGTCCGTGGTCTGTCTCACCACGCTCGACGAGTCCTCGCCGGGCCTGGCGCTGGGCACGCTCCAGGGTGTGGTCAAGCGTGTGGTGCCGGACTATCCGGCCAACAAGGACGAGCTGGAGGTCATCGCTCTCCGGGACGGTGACCGCATCGTGGGCGGCGCCGAGCTGCGGACGGGTGAGGAGGACCTGGTCTTCATCACCTCCGACGCCCAGCTGCTGCGCTTCCAGGCCTCTCAGGTCAGGCCGCAGGGCCGGCCGGCGGGCGGTATGGCGGGCGTCAAGCTCGCACAGGGCGCAGAAGTGATCTCGTTCACCGCGGTGGATCCCGCGGCGGATGCGGTGGTCTTCACCGCCGCCGGTTCCACGGGTGCACTGGACGACTCGGTCACGACGGCCAAGCTGACGCCGTTCGACCAGTATCCGCGCAAGGGCCGGGCGACCGGCGGCGTGCGCTGCCAGCGGTTCCTCAAGGGCGAGGACGTGCTGCTGCTGGCCTGGGCCGGGGCGGCTCCGGCCCGCGCCGCGCAGAAGAACGGCACCCCGACCGAGCTGCCGGAGATCGACCCCAGGCGCGACGGCTCGGGCACGCCGCTGTCGAAGCCGGTCGCCTCGCTGGCGGGTCCGGCGTCGTAGAGCGCACGCCCCCTCCGCCATCGGGCGGAGGGGGCGGCGGAGCGGTCAGCTCCAGGGGATGTTCCGCCAGGGACTGCCTTCGTTCTCCGTGAGCAGCCGGTGGGCCCACAGAGAACCCTCGTAGAAGTCGCCGTACTCCTCGTCGTCGAAGCGGAGCACCCGGCCCAGCGTGTACCCGGCCGAGAACTCCTCCCATGAGTGGTACGCCGACTTGCTCAGCGCGCCCGCGTGCACGATCGCCTGCTCGGCCTCGTGCGGGGTGCAGTAACGCGCGGCCAGCCCCCAGCGGGCCACGGACGGTGCCCGCCCGTAGTCGTACGCGGCTGCTGTGACGACCCGGCCGTCTCCGGGCAGCAGTCCGTCGGCCCGGAATCTGGCCTCGTAGCGCACGATGCGGCGCACCAGCTCCTCCATGTCGTTGACGACGGCGGGCGGGGCTCCGCGGTCGTGCAGGGAGCCGGCAGCGGTCTCGCGCCACAGGTCTGCCGGCGGGAGCTCGCCCAGTCCCCGGCGCAGTTGCTCGCGCACCCGCAGCGCGAACTCCGGCTGCGGCGGGCTGTTGGAGTAGTCCAGGAGGGCGCTCATCTCCTTGTGCCATCCTGCGTTGTCGGTGATCGCCCAGGACTCGCGGAGCATGCGCCGCTGGGACTCGTAGTCGAGATAGACGGTCCCGACCTCGTTCCAGGGCACGCCGTTGCGCACGGCGAGGTGCGCTCCGCACCCGAGCCCGAAGGCGAGCGGCCCGAACAGCGGGCCCGTGTGGAGCGCGCTCAGCCGGTTGTCCGTGGTGCGGTCGTTCTCCGCGTAGTACCGCCGCCACAGCGCCCGGTCCTGTGGTGACGCCGGAAGGCTGACGGCCGCAGGGGTACCCGGATTGACGGCGAGCCACAGCTTCGGGTCGGACCACTGGTGCTCGGCCACCATGTCGAGCGACACCTCGTGGAACACCCAGTCCGGGTGCCAGGGCGGCAGCATTCCCCGGGTGAGGAGGGGCCTGAAGGGCCGCCCGGTCACCGGGTCCGCCACCGGGCGCCAGCGGTAACTGCCGGGCTCTGCGTCGACCTCGTGCCGGGCCTGCCCCACATACAGCTGCTCGGCCGCGAGCACCCGCAGCTGCGCGTCCACGTCTCCGCGCAGCCGGGCCTCGTACAACTCACGTTCCACCGCCGTCGGCGGCACCCAGTTCATGACCACGGGACATTCCGGTAGGGGCTCCGCGGGTGCTGCGTGAGTATCCGGTGCTGCACGACCGACTCCTGGTACGTCTGTCCGAACTCCTCGTCGTCGAAGGCGAGTACACGGGCCAGCGAGTACGCAGCCGAGAACGCCTCCCACGAGGCGTACGTCTCACGGCCCAGTCTGCCGGCCGTGAGCACCGCCTGCTCGGCCTCCTGCGGGTCGCACAGGCGGGAGCCGAGCGCCATCCGTACGAAGATGACGATCCGTCCGTAGTCGAAGGCACTCAGCGAATCGACGCGTTCACCGGTTCCGAGCACGCCGTCGGCGCGGAAGCGCTCCTCGTAGCGGGCGATCCGCCCGGCGGTCTCCCGGATCTCCTCGACCGTGTCGTGGTCCGCCCTGCGCTGGAGCAGGACGCGGGTGACGGCATCCAGCCACTCCTCGTGGGAGGGTGCCCTGCCCAGGCGTTCGGTGAGCCGGACGCGGGTGCCGAGGGCGGTGGCTTCCTCCTTGCCGCAGAGCCTGGCCTTGCAGAGCGCGTCCAGCGTGTCGAGGAACTGGGCGCGGTTCGTCACCTTCCAGGTGCCGCGCAGCGTTCCGGCGTCCCTGAAGTAGTCGAAGTACGTCGTGCCCAGTTCGTTCCAGGCCACGCTGTTGTGCACCGACAGATGGGCGCCGCAGGCGAGACCATGTGCCAGGGCCCCGTGCAGCGGACCTCCGGTGTGCGTGACCAGCAGACCTCGTGGCGGCCCGCCGGTCTCCGCGGCGGTCTTCAGCCAGCTCTGACGGTCGGCACGCCGGGCGTCCACGGTGACGGCGCACGGTGTGCCCGGGTTGACCGCCAGCCGCCACCGATCGTTCGGCCACTCATGCGCCAGCTCGGCCAGGGTGACGGATCGGTGCACCCATTCCGGGTGCCAGGGAGGCAGCATGCCTGCCGTGAACGCCGGAAGGGTCCGCTTGCCGGTCACCGGGTCCTTCACCGGCGCGGGCAGGGTGGGCGATCCGGGGGTGTCCGCCTGCAGCCGCCCGACGGCCAGGAACAGATTGGCGCGGGAGAGTACGGCGAGTGCCGCCCCGGCTCCGTCGCCCGCCCTTGCCTCGTACAGCAGTTGCTCGGTTTCCGTGGGCGGCGCCCACCCCGTTGTCCCTGTCGTCACGAGGCTGATCCTATGAACCACGCGCTCGCTCCGGGACAACGGGTCACGGCATGTAGTCGTCCGGTTCCGGCCCTTCGGCCGTCCCGGGCGCGGGCACATGACGCAGGACGCCCCACATGCTGTGCTCCGGCGGGGTGTCGTGCGGTCCGGAGATCCGGGCCGCGTCCAGCTCCTCGAGCGCTGCTGCGGAGTCGATACCGGAGCCGATGAGGACCAGCTGGGTCGTCCGCTCCACGGCCTCCGGCGTGGGCCAGGGCTCCGGTTGGAAGCGGAGGAACCGACCGACGGAGTGGAGGGCGTACCGATTGAGGGGATCGGCGTCACCGAAGTCGACAAAGCCCTTGATCCGATAGAGCCCTTGGGGCCGCGAGTCGAGGAAGTCCAGCAACCGGCGCGGGTGCAGGGGCTCGGCAGAGGTGAACGAGACGGTCTCGTAGGCGGTATGCAGATGGCCGAGGTGGTGATGGCTTTCGCGGTCGCTTCCGTCCACCTGCTCGTGGACGTCGTCGTAGGCATCCTCGAACGACAGCTGGCCCACCCGCTCGGTCCGCGGGCGGCACTCGAAGAGCAGTCCGGGATCGACGCGCCCGTACGCCGCCGTGAGCACGGCCGCCCCGTCGGCAAGGCCAGTGATCCGCTCGCGCAACCGCTCGACCGCGCCACCGGCAACCCGGTCCGCCTTGTTCAGCACGATCAGATCGGCAATGCGGAGATGGCGCTCGATCTCCGGGTGCCGCTCCCGGGTGGCGTCGAACTCCGCGGCGTCGACGACTTCCACGAGACCGCCGTACACGATCCGCTCGTTTTCGCTGGCGAGCAGCATGCGGACGAGCTCCTGCGGCTCGGCGAGACCGCTCGCCTCGATGACGATCACATCGAGGCGGGCGGTGGGCCTGGTGAGCTTGTCGAGAAAGACGTCGAGCTCGCTCGCGTCGACGGCGCAGCACAGACAGCCGTTGCCGAGGGACACCGTGGAATCACCCAGCTGACCGGCCACGGTCATGGCATCGATCTCGATCGACCCGAAGTCGTTGACGATCGCGCCGATCCGGGTACCGCGGCTCGCCCGGAGCAGATGGTTGAGCAGGGTCGTCTTGCCCGATCCCAGAAAGCCCGCGAGGACGATGACGGGGATCTGCTGCTTGCTCAACGCGGAACCTCTCCGGCCGACGACTCCATGTCCTGCACCCAGAATATGCGGCGCCGCCGCTCGGCCCGCCGCGTCGGCGACAGTCGGCCCCGGACTCGCTCAGGGGTCTTTCGACGAGCAGTGCGCCGGGCCCGGAGGCTGCCGCGCCTGTTCCCACCCGGATCTCACCGACCGGACGCCGAGATTTCCGAAGCGCGTATCCGCCCTCTACCGTGCCTCTGTATGAGCCCCGCACCGACCGGCCCAGGCGCGCCGGCGAGACGCCGGCGGTTCGGCTGGCCTCGGCGGGTCTTCGCTCAGGTCCTGCTGATGCAGCTGGCCATCGCCGCCGGTGTCACCGTGCTGGCCACCGGCCTGTTCCTGGCACCGCTGAGCGCCCAGCTGGACGACCAGGCCATGCGGCGCGCGCTGGCGATCGCCGAGACGACCGCCTCGCCGCAGGTCGCCGAAGCACTCCTGACCTCGCCGCCGTCCCTGCGCGGCCCCGTGCAGCGGGAGGCGGACCGCATCCGGCAGGCCACGGGCGCCGAGTATGTCGTGATCATGGACACCCGTGGTGTGCGCTGGTCGCACACCGACCCCGGCGAGATCGGCCGCGTGGTCTCCACCGACCCCAGCCAGGCACTCGCGGGCCGGCACATCATGGAGATCGACAGCGGCACCCTCGGCCGCTCCGCTCGGGGCAAGGTGCCTCTCCGCGACGACGAGGGAAAGATCATCGGGGCGGTCTCGGTCGGCATCGAGTACGACAGCGTCCGCGAGCGGCTGCTCGCCGCGATCCCCGGTCTGCTCGCCTACGCGGGTGGCGCCCTGGCGGCCGGCGCCCTCGCCGCTTACATGATCTCCCGCAGACTCCAGCGGCAGACCCATGATCTCGCCTTCTCGGACATTTCGGCGCTGCTGGCGGAGCGTGAGGCGATGCTGCACGGTATCCGCGAAGGCGTCGTCGCCCTCGACGGCTCGGGCAGGATCCGGCTCACGAACGACGAGGCGCAGCGGCTCCTCGGCCTCGGCCCCGAGGCCATCGGGCGGCCACTCGACGACGTCCTCGGGCCGGGTCGCACGACGGATGTGCTGGCCGGACGGGTGACCGGTGAGGACCTGGTCACCGTACGGGGACATCGTGTGCTGATAGCCAACCGCATGCCGACGGACGACGGCGGGGCGGTGGCCACGCTTCGCGACCGCACCGAGCTGGAGCAGCTGGGCCGTGAGCTGGACTCCACGCACGGGCTGATCGATGCGCTGCGCGCCCAGGACCATGAGCACGCGAACCGTATGCACACGCTGCTCGGGCTGCTGGAGCTGGAGATGCACGAGGAGGCCGCGGAGTTCGTGACCGAGGTCGTGGGTGTGCACCGGGCCACCGCGGAGCAGATCACCGAGAAGGTCCATGATCCGCTCCTGGCCTCGCTGCTGGTCGGAAAGGCGACGGTCGCGGCGGAGCGGGGTGTCTCCCTGCGGATCGCGTCCGGGACCCTGCTGCCCGACCGGCTGGTCGACCCGCGCGGACTGGTCACCGTGGTCGGCAACCTCGTCGACAATGCGCTGGACGCGGCCGCCGGCTCCGATGACCCGCGCATCGAGATCGAGCTGCGTGGCGAGGGACGTACGGCAGTCCTGCGGGTCTGCGACAGCGGACCCGGCGTACCCGCCGATCAGCGCGAACTGATCTTCACCGAGGGCTGGTCCACCAAGGAGCTCCCGGCACACGGCAAGCGCGGACTGGGGCTGGCACTGGTGCGGCGATTCGCCGAACGGTACGGCGGCAGCGTCCGGGTGACCGAGGCGGATGCGGCGATGGGCGGCGCGGAGTTCACCGTCGTGCTTCCCGAGGCGCTGTCGGAGCCGGGCCTCGCGGCCGTCGGAGAACCACGATGACCGGCGCCGCGATCAACGTCCTGGTCGTGGACGACGACGTCCGGGTGGCCCGGATCAACGCAGTCTATGTGGCCAAGGTCCCGGGCTTCCGGGTCGCCGCACAGGCTCACTCCGCCGCCGAGGCGCTCGCCCGGATCGCCGGACAGCCCGTGGACCTGATCCTGCTGGACCACTATCTGCCGGACGAGAACGGACTCTCGGTCGTCCGGGAGCTGCGCCGTCAGGGCCACCGGATCGATGTGATCATGGTGACAGCGGCTCGTGATGTGGCGACCGTCCAGTCGGCGATGCGGCACGGGGCACTCCAGTACCTGGTGAAGCCGTTCGCGTTCGCAGGTCTGCGCGCCAAGCTGGAGGCGTACGCCGGGCTCCGCCGCACTCTGGAGGGCGGTGGAGAGGCCGAACAGGCCGAGGTGGACCGCATTTTCGGGGCCCTCTCCGCCACGAGCGCTCCCGGTCTCCCCAAAGGGCACTCACCGACGACCGCCGAGCTGGTGCGCAAGGTGCTCCTGGCCGCCGACGCCGCTCTCTCCGCACAGGAGATCGCCGAACGGGCCGGGCTGAGCCGCCAGACCGCACAGCGCTATCTGAAGCTCCTGGAGCGCTCGGGCCGGGTCAGTCTGTCCTTGAGGTACGGGGAGACGGGCCGTCCGGAGCACAGGTACACATGGGCGGCGAGCGTCCCGGGCCCGTCCTCCGGACCGGGCCGGCGAGGTCCGGACGGCTGACCCGATGCGGTGACGGATGAGTTCACCGGCTCGCGACGCCCTGCACGGCGCCGCACCGCTCGGTCGGAGTCACTGGAGTACGGCCTGCTCCCCGTCCGGTGCGGCTCACCTTGCGCATGCTCGCCGAGCACCACACCTTTGGGCCGGTCCGGTCGTCGACCATGCCCGACCGGGACGCCGGACACGCGCGGAGCACATCCGGATCATCGTCGTACGGTTCCGGTGAGGGCGCCGTGCCGGTGACGGCGCCCCTGTCACTGTTCAAACCGCCCCTGCCCCTGTCAGCGCGCGCACCTCGGTTTCCGCGTGCTTCGCCTCGTCCGGTACGTCGTTCGAAGTGACGGTGCCGATCCAGCCGGCGAGGAAGCCGAGCGGAATGGACACCACGCCCGGGTTCTGCAGCGGAAAGACATGGAAGTCCACGCCCGGGAAGAGCGCCTCCGGACTTCCGGACACCACCGGCGAGAGCAGCACCAGCAGCACCGCCGGGATCAGCCCGCCGTAGACCGACCACACCGCACCACGCGTGGTGAAGTTCCGCCAGAACAGCGAGTACAGCAGCACCGGCAGATTCGCGGAGGCGGCGACAGCGAAGGCCAGGCCGACCAGGAAGGCCACGTTCAGATCACGGGCGAGCAGGCCGAGCGCGATCGCGGCCGCTCCGATGACCGCGGCGGCCATCCGCGCCACCGCGACCTCACTGTGCTGTTTCCCGCCGCGGCGCTTGAGCGAGGCGTACAGATCGTGCGCGACAGAGGCCGAGGAGGCGAGGGTGATGCCCGCGACCACGGCCAGGATGGTTGCGAAGGCCACCGCCGCCACGACGGCGAACAGCACGGTGCCCCCGGTGGAGCCCGCACCGCCGCCGAGGTCGAGGGCGAGCAGCGGAACCGCCGTGTTCCCCGCGGCGTTCGATGCACGCACCTCGTCCGTGCCGAGGATGGCCGCGGCACCGAAGCCGAGCACGATCGTCATCAGATAGAAGCTGCCGATGAGACCGATGGACCAGACGACGGAGCGCCGGGCAGCCCGCGCGGTCGGCACGGTGTAGAAGCGGGACAGGATGTGCGGAAGTCCGGCGGTGCCCAGGACGAGTGCGAGCCCGAGGCTGATGAAGTCGAGGCGGGCGGTCCAGTCCCCGCCGTAGCGCAGACCGGGCTGAAGGAAGTCCTTGCCGTGGCCGCTCTGTTCGGCGGCGGACTTCAGCAGTTGGTTGAAGTCACCGTGGAAGTGCGCCAGCACGAGCACGGTGAGGGCGATGGCACCCGCCATCAGCAGCACGGCCTTGACGATCTGGATCCAGGTGGTGGCCCTCATCCCGCCGAACGACACATAGATCACCATCAGGGCGCCGACGCCGATGACGGTCCAGGAGCGTGCGGCCTCGCTCGTGCCGCCCAGGAGCAGGGCGACGAGGCTGCCGGCTCCCACCATCTGGGCAACCAGATAGAGCACGGACACGGTGACCGAGGAAGTTCCTGCCGCGATGCGCACCGGGCGCTCCCTCATCCGGGCCGCGACGACATCGGCGAGCGTGAACCGTCCGCAGTTGCGCACGAGTTCGGCGACGAGGAGCAGAACGACCAGCCAGGCCACGAGGAAACCCACGGAGTAGAGCATTCCGTCATAGCCGTAGAGGGCGATGAGGCCGGAGATTCCGAGGAAGGAGGCTGCCGACATGTAGTCACCGGCGATGGCGAAACCGTTCTCCATCGGCGAGAACAGCCGCCCGCCGGCATAGAACTCCTCCGCCGAGCCATGCCGGTTGCGGCTGACCCAGGTGGTGATGCCGAGGGTCACTGCGATGAACGCGCTGAAGAGCAACAGCGCCAGGGTCTGATGGTCGCCCGTCAACGCTCGGCCCCCCGCATCTGCTCCATCACGGACACCGGTGCCAGGTCGCGCACCGGCATCTGAACCGGTTCCCGGTTCCGCGGAGGCACCCCGCCCGGCCCCGGATTCCGCACCGGCACGTCGACGGGATCCTGGTCCCGCACGGGCACCCCGACCGGCTCCAGGTCCCGCACGGGCTCGCGCTCGTGCTCCCGGTCCGGTTCCGGCTCCCCGTGCCGTACTCGGGCCGGCGCCGGCTCGAGCGTCGGCACCGGCTCCCCGTACCGGACCTGCTCCGGTGCCGGCTTGCGCGTCGGCTCCTGCTCTCTCGTCTGGTCGAAGACCGTCCATCGCAGGTCCAGCGCCGCGCGATCCCGGCACAGCCGGGCATGCCGCGCATACGCCCAGGTCAGCAGGAACGTGCTGAGGAACTGCCCGAGTCCCGCCACCATCGCCACATTGACCACTCCGGCGACGGGCCGCGCCATCAGCCCTGGCGCGGCGGTGGCGGCGACGACGTACGCCACGTACCAGGTGAAGAAGGCGAGAGTCGCGGGCACGACGAACCGCCGGTAGCGAGTGCGCACTTCCTGGAACGCCGCACTGCGCTGCACTTCCAGATAGATGTCGGTCGCCGTCTGGCGGTGCTCCGGGCAGGAGGTCCCGCCGGGGGCCGCGGGCACGGGTACGCCCGTCCCGTCCAGCTCGCCCCAGCCGGCGGCCAGCGCGTCGTACCACGGGTCGTCGATGCGTACGGCCCCGTCGTCCCGGCCTTCCTGCTTCTCCACGCTCAGTTCTCCTTGTCAGCGAACCATTGAGGTCGCGTGCACAAGAATGGACAGAACGGGGAGATCCCGGACTCTTCTCTTCTCCTCTTCACCCCATTAGGTGACGGATGCTGCGGTTCCGCCCCAGGAGTCGGGTATCAGGCGTCGATGCGCGAGCGGTCCAGCGTCGCCGCGGAGCTGGTGATGAACTCCTTGCGCGGGGCGACCTCGTTGCCCATGAGGAGGTCGAAGACCTGCTCCGCGGACTCCAGGTCGCCGATGTTGATCCGGCGCAGCGTGCGGTGGCGCGGGTCCATCGTGGTCTCGGCGAGCTGGTCGGCGTCCATCTCACCAAGACCCTTGTACCGCTGGATCGAGTCCTTGAAGCGGACTCCCTTGCGCTGGAACTCCAGCAGTGTGGAGCGCAGTTCGTTGTCCGAGTAGGTGTACACGTACTTGTCCTGGCCCTTCTTGGGCTGGACCAGCTCGATCCGGTGCAGCGGCGGCACAGCGGCGAAGACCCTGCCCGCCTCGACCATGGGCCGCATGTAGCGCTGGAAGAGCGTGAGCAGCAGACAGCGGATGTGCGCGCCGTCGACATCGGCGTCGACAAGCAAAACGATCTTGCCGTACCGGGCGGCATCAATGTCGAAGGTGCGACCCGAGCCGGCTCCTATGACCTGGATGATCGCACCGCACTCGGCGTTCTTGAGCATGTCGGACACGGACGACTTCTGGACGTTGAGGATCTTGCCCCGGATCGGGAGCAGAGCCTGGAACTCGGAGTTCCGGGCGAGCTTCGCCGTACCGAGAGCGGAGTCCCCCTCGACGATGAAGAGCTCGCTGCGCTCGACGTCGTCGCTGCGGCAGTCGGCGAGCTTGGCGGGCAGGGACGAGGACTCCAGGGCCGTCTTCCTGCGCTGTGCGTCCTTGTGCTGGCGGGCCGCGATGCGCGTACGGGCCGCGGCGACGGCCTTCTCCAGCACGGCCCTGGCCTGGGCCTTGGCATCCCTCTTGGTCGAGGTGAGGAATGCCTTCAGCTCCTTGGCCACGACGTTGGCGACGATCCGGTTGGCAGCCGATGTGCCGAGGACCTCCTTGGTCTGGCCCTCGAACTGCGGCTCGGCCAGCCGCACGGTCACGACCGCGGTGAGCCCCTCGAGGGCGTCGTCCTTGACGATGTCGTCCTCGGCGACCCGCAGCATCTTCGCGGAGCGCAGCACCTCGTTGACCGTTCTGGTGACGGAGCGCTCGAAACCGGTGACGTGAGTGCCGCCCTTGGGCGTGGCGATGATGTTGACGAAGGACTTGAGCGTGGTGTCGTAGCCGGTGCCCCAGCGCAGTGCGATGTCGACGGCGAGCTCGCGGGTGACCTCGGTGGGGGTCATGTGACCGCGGTCGTCCAGGACGGGAACGGTCTCCTTGAAGGTGCCGTTGCCGGTGAGGCGCAGCACGTCGCAGACGGCCTTGTCCTGTGCGAGGTATTCGCAGAATTCACTGATGCCGCCGTCGAAGCGGAAGATCTCCTGCGACTTGCCCTCACCCGCAAGGTCCCGCTCGTCGCGGACGACGATCGTGAGGCCGGGGACGAGGAACGCGGTCTGGCGGGCGCGCTGGTGCAGGGTCTCCAGGGAGAGCTTGGCGTCCTTGAGGAAGATCTGGCGGTCCGCCCAGTAGCGCACGCGGGTGCCGGTGCGGGCCTTGGGCACCCGCTTGCCCTTGAGCAGTCCGTTGGCGGGGTCGAAGGGGGCGTCGGGCCCGGACTCGGTGAAGATGCCGGGAACACCGCGGCGGAAGCTGATCGAGTGCGTGGCGCTGTTCCGGTCGACCTCGACGTCGAGGCGGGAGGACAGGGCGTTGACGACGGAGGCACCCACTCCGTGCAGACCGCCGGAGGCCGCGTACGAGCCGCCGCCGAACTTTCCGCCGGCGTGCAGCTTCGTCATCACGACCTCGACACCGGAGAGCCCGGTCTTGGGCTCGACATCGACGGGGATGCCCCGGCCGTTGTCCCGGACCTCGACGGAGCCGTCGTCGTGGAGGATCACCTCGATGTGGTCGCAGTACCCGCCGAGGGCCTCGTCCACCGAGTTGTCGATGATCTCCCAGAGACAGTGCATCAGACCACGGCTGTCGGTCGACCCGATGTACATGCCTGGCCGTTTGCGGACAGCTTCGAGCCCCTCGAGAACCAGCAAGTGCCGCGCGGTGTAGTTGGAACCGTCACGGTCTGCGGTCAGCAGCGCACTGGACGGCACGGACTTTTCGGCGGTCACGCGGTTCGCTCCTCGCTGAATTTGGATCTGGCCCCTGTGGGGTAAAGGCCCCGGCGTCGGTCGCCGGTCAGAGGGTACCGAGGCCTGGTAGAGCCGATGTAACGCCACCCTCTTGATTCTTCATGCTAGTCGAGAGTCGCATACACGTTCGATCCCTCGATGGAGTGACGCGCACATCACGTTCCCTTCCGGGCATGAACCATTTAGGCTCCGGGCACGTCCTCATGAACAACCGGCAACCCAGCCGGGAGGACCGAACCACACAGACCAATGCGAAACCGTAAAGCGATGCAATACGGCACATTCGCCGCCAACCGGCAGCAGACAGCCACCTTGACAAAGAAGTTTCAGGGTAAAGGCGGGAGCGGGAACGTTTTCGGCCTGGTTGGATGTTGACCCTGGTACGACAGCTCGTCGAGCTAGAGAAGAGGCGACGTGACTACTGTTCTGACCCCCGCGAGCCCGCTGACGGCCGCTGACCGCTGCGACCGCTGCGGCGCCCAGGCGTACCTGCGCGTCGTCCTGACAAGCGGCGGTGAACTGCTCTTCTGTGCCCATCACGGGCGCAAGTTCGAGCCGGAACTCAAGAAGATCGCCGTGGAGATACAGGATGAGACGGAGCGGCTGACCGCCGTACCGGCCGACACCGGTGACGACGAGCGCTGACTTTCGCGTCCGACGACGAGCCAAGGGCCGGTCCCGGACCGGCCGATGGGCGGCCGCCCCTCACTGAGGGGCGGCCGCCCATTCTCATGACCTGCAGCAGCCGCATCGTCGCCGTCCGCGGTGCGGACGACGCGGGCAACTGCGGGCGTCGTCGCGGGGCCGCCGGTACTGGTTGCAGGCCCCCGGTCATACAGCGTCACCGGGCGGATCCACGGCCGGGAGGCGGCACTTCAGGGCCGTCCGGCCACCGATGGGAGCACCGTGGCGACCCGGGTGTACACCCCTGGGCTGTCCGCCCGGCCGCATCCGCTGCCCCAGGAAACCAGCCCGATCAGCCGTCCACCGGCCACCAGAGGACCTCCGCTGTCCCCCTGGCACGCGTCATGCCCGCCCTTCTCGTCGCCTGCACAGAGCATGGTGGAAGGTTCGTAGCGGCCTCCCACACCGCCCGGATAGGCACGGGCACACACCGTGTCGGGCATGACCCGCACCTGCGCGGAACGCAGCGCGTACGCATAGGTGCCCGCCCCGGACGTGTCACCCCAGCCGTAGACCGCCGCAGTGGTGCCCGGTGCGTACGCAGCGTCACCGCGGCCCGCGGTGGCGATCACATGATTCGCGGGGAGCGCCTTCGACAGGGTGAGTACGGCCAGATCGGCGGAGTGCGTACGGGCGCTGTACGTGGGTGCGATCCGGACCGCCCGCACAGGGATCTCCTGACCCCCCGTACCGAGCAGCTCCTCACGTCCCGTGATGACACGCAGATCGCGGATGTCCTTCACGGCCGCACCCAGCACCTCACGGCTGAGACAGTGGGCTGCCGTGAGCACCTTCGTCGGCGCCACGACCGCACCGCCGCAGAACTGACCGGCCCGCATACCTCCGAACCGGTCACGGCTGGACAGGGCGACGACCCACGGGCTGTCCACGGACCGCACGGGGCGGCCGCCGATGATCACACTGTCGGCGGATGCCGGGGCCGGTCGGGCGAACGGCACAAGGGCCGCTGCCGCCATCAGGGCCAGTGGCCCTGCCAGTGTTCGGGCGATGGGGCGACGCATACCGTCTCCTGACTCTCCGGTGACATTCCGTCCACTCAGAGTCAGTCAGGCCACGGCAGCCCGCACCCGCTGCACAACGCCCGAGGGCCCGGCCCCCGCAGGGGAACCGGGCCCTCGGCCGCGCAAGGGCGGACGACCTGCCGTCCGCTCCATCGCCAGTGCACCGCCGACTCAGTCGAGGTAGTCGCGCAGCACCTGCGAACGGGACGGGTGACGCAGCTTCGACATCGTCTTGGACTCGATCTGACGGATGCGCTCACGCGTCACGCCGTAGACCTTGCCGATCTCGTCGAGGGTCTTCGGCTGGCCGTCGGTGAGGCCGAAACGCATGGAAACGACGCCCGCCTCGCGCTCCGACAGGGTGTCGAGCACCGAGTGCAGCTGCTCCTGGAGGAGCGTGAAGCTGACCGCGTCCGCCGGAACGACCGCCTCGGAGTCCTCGATCAGGTCGCCGAACTCGCTGTCGCCGTCCTCACCCAGCGGGGTGTGGAGGGAGATCGGCTCGCGGCCGTACTTCTGGACCTCGATGACCTTCTCGGGGGTCATGTCGAGTTCCTTGGCCAGCTCCTCCGGAGTGGGCTCGCGGCCCAGGTCCTGAAGCATCTGGCGCTGCACACGCGCGAGCTTGTTGATGACCTCGACCATGTGCACCGGGATACGGATGGTGCGGGCCTGGTCCGCCATGGCGCGGGTGATCGCCTGACGAATCCACCAGGTGGCATACGTGGAGAACTTGTAGCCCTTGGTGTAGTCGAACTTCTCGACGGCGCGGATCAGACCGAGGTTGCCCTCCTGGATGAGGTCCAGGAAGAGCATGCCGCGGCCGGTGTAGCGCTTGGCGAGCGAGACGACCAGGCGGAGGTTGGCCTCCAGCAGGTGGTTCTTGGCCCGGCGCCCGTCCTCGGCGATGATCTCCAGCTCGCGCTTGAGCTTCGGGGCGAGCTTGTCGGAGTTCGCCAGCTTGTCCTCGGCGAACAGACCCGCCTCGATGCGCTTGGCGAGCTCGACCTCCTGCTCGGCGTTGAGCAGGGGGACCTTGCCGATCTGCTTGAGGTAGTCCTTGACCGGGTCGGCAGTGGCGCCGGCCGCGGCGACCTGCTGCGCGGGGGCGTCGTCCTCGTCCTCGTCGGACAGGACGAAGCCCGCGCTCTCGGCACCCTCGGGCTCGTCGGCGCCGCCCTTGCCGGGCTGCGCCTCCTCGAGCGTCTCTTCGCCTTCGAGCAGCTCGTCGCTGTCCTTCTTGGTGGCGGTCTTCTTCGCCGTCGTCTTCTTGGCGGCGGTCTTCTTCGCCGTCGTCTTCTTGGCCGCGACCTTCTTCGCAGCCGCCTTCTTCGCGGGCGCCACGGTCTCGTCGGCCGAGGCCTCCACGGTCTCTGCCGCCGTTGCCGCGGTGGCCGCGACGGTCTTCGCCGTGGTCGTCTTGGCCGCGACGGTCTTGGTAGCGGTGCGCTTGGCCGGGCTCTTCGCTGCGACGCTCTTGCGGGTGCGCTTCGGCGACTCCGCGGCACTGACCATCAGCGTCACACCCTCTTCCTCGAGGATCTGATTGAGGCTGCGCAGAACATTCTTCCACTGGGTTGGCGGAATCTGGTCAGCCTCGAAGGCCCGACGCACGTCATCGCCGGCGATCTGCCCATCAGCCTTTCCCCGCTCGATGAGCGCCATCACAGACTCGGACTCGGCGATCTCCGGCGGGAGCGTACGGGATGTGCTGGCCGACACGAACAACCTCTCGGAACGATGGAAAACGGCTTCCGGCCCCGCCCATGATCGGGCCGGAGCCGACGACCGCCGGTTGGGGATGTGACCGACGGCGCAGGCTGGACCTCAGAGCTGCACAGCGCCGTGAACGGCGTCTGTATTCCCTCCTCGGCTGTCACCTCTTAGGTCATCGCACTGTTTCGAGGAGTGTTACGCCCAATCCGCGTGGCCCGAGTCACACCTCATTTGCGACAAAACATCCAATGGGGAAGTTCGCTCCAAAATCGTCTCGCTGAAGTCACCACAGAGGCTCCCGCGAATTCCTTCCCCGCCCTACGGCTCATGACACCGCGACCACGATCGTGTCGCCGGACCCGCGGGTCCGGCGACACACGATGGGGTTACGTCCTGGGACGCCCCGGCCGTACCTGCGGTCAGTGCTCGCGAGGAGCAGGAACGACGCGGTCCACCTCGGGGTGGACGGTGAGGAGTTGGCGCATGGCCGCCTCGGCGCTGTTCGCGTCGCCGGCGCCGAGGGCGTCCACGATCCTGGCGTGGTGCGCCAGGGAGACCTCGGAAGGCCGGTCGCAGCCCGAGGCCGGGCCGCCCGACACCTGAAGCGCGGCGCCGACGATGCCGGACAGGTGCTCCAGCATGCGGTTGCCGGCGACCTGGATCAGGAGCGAGTGGAACTCGGCGTCGGCCCGCGTGAAGGTGATTCCGTCACCCTGAGTAAGGGCGTGGTTCATGATCTCGACCATGTCGCCGAGGCGCTGCTGCACATCCTCCCTGCCGTGGCCCGCGGCGAGGCGGGCGGCGAGCGGCTCGATCGTCCAGCGGAGCTCGGTGAGCTCACGACGCTGGTCGTCGCGCTGCGGACCGAAGGCGCGCCACTCGATGATGTCGGGATCCAGCAGATTCCAGTCGCTGACCGGACGGACCCGGGTGCCGACGTTCGGG
Organism: Streptomyces sp. NPDC043861; assembly: GCF_056435905.1. Taxonomy (NCBI): domain Bacteria; kingdom Bacillati; phylum Actinomycetota; class Actinomycetes; order Kitasatosporales; family Streptomycetaceae; genus Streptomyces; species Streptomyces sp. NPDC043861. Next base: position 132,619 of record NZ_JBWKDP010000014.1, read on the forward strand.
CGGGCGCTGACGAGGCCCTTGGCCTCGAGGACGCGGAGCGACTCCCGGACCACGGTCCGGGAGACCTCGAAGCGCTGTCCGATCTCCTCGGGTACGAGCGGGCGGTCGGCTCCGAGGTCACCGGAGACGATCATCTGGCCCAGCTGCTGGACGAGTTGACCGTGGAGCCCGCGGCCCCGGCTGCCCGCAGTTCGGCGGCCGGCCGCCCGGCCCAACTCGCCGTCCGCGGCGTCCCAGGCGGGGGGGCCGACACGGTCCGCACGGTCGGCGCCGGGCGCCTCCGGATAGGGGTATCGGTCGAGTTCGCCCGGGCCGGCGAGGCCGGACTCGGCGGGGCGGGCGGCGGTCATCATGGTGTGCGCAAGGGTACTCACGCATCCTTTGTCGGCGCGGCTCCCACGACCCTTGAGGTCTTTGGTGAAAAGCACACGAAAGGGTGATCAGCGCCCCCTCCACAATTGACGACTTATCAGGAAGAAACGGTCGTTCATCGGGGAGTTGCGACGGTTTCCCGCCCTCCACGCTGCCCTGTCCGCCGTAGGACCCTGCCGCGGGAGACGTGGCACAGGCTTCCCGGAACGACGGAAGAGTGCGGCAACGTCCTTGCGGAGGGCATGGGTTGGGCCGCATCCACAGCCCCCGTGAAACGCGGCGCCTGCAGTTTCGCGCGGCGACGGCAACGCATCTCACGCCGCACCGGGCCCGCTGCTGTCGCCGCAGCGCGGTCGGCGCAAGCGGTCCGGCCATCGGCGCGCAACGACCCCACCCGTGCCATGTCCGACCGGCCTCTTCATCGTCAGTGGCACGGGAGTCACCGGAACGACGACCACGGCCGCAATCGCACGCCGCCGAAGGCGAGGATTTCACCGCGAGGACTTCGGCGAGGACTTCGGTGGCCAACCGGTCCGACCATCCGGCATGGCCAACTCACCGACTTCGGGAGCCAGTTTTCGCGTATGTGCAGCACGTCCTGTGCAGCACGTCCTCGCCGTGCGCACGCGGAGCTCGACCTGCTCGGGCCGGCCGTGCGGCAGCCGGGTCGGACGACGCCGCCGGACCCTTGACTCCGGTCGGCGTTCGCCGTGGGCCTGTCTCGTCAGACCTCCGGCCGCAGCATGGGCGGGTTGAGCAGAGTCGCGCCGCCGGCCCGGAACAGCTGAGCAGGGCGGCCGCCCTGGCGGGTCGTGGTCCCGCCCACCGGCACCAGGAAGCCTGGAGTGCCCGTGACCTTCCGGTGGAAGTTCCGCGGATCCAGCGCAACGCCCCACACCGCTTCGTACACCCGCCTCAGCTCGCCCACCGTGAACTCCGGCGGACAGAACGCCGTGGCCAGCGAGGAGTACTCGATCTTCGACCTGGCTCGCTCCACGCCGTCCGCCAGAATCCGGGCATGGTCGAAGGCGAGCGGCTCGTTCTCGCGTCCGTCGCCCTCCGGGTCCAGCAACGACTCGACGGGTGCCCAGCGGGCACTGTTCGCGTCACCACCCGCGCGGGGCGCCGGCAGATCGGGGGAGAGCGCGAGGTGGGCGACGCTCACCACCCGCATACGGGGGTCTCGCTTCGGGTCGCCGTAGGTGGCGAGCTGCTCCAGGTGGGCACCATTGTCGTGCTCGGGCGAACCAGGGTCGTGCACACAGAGCCCGGTCTCCTCGACGAGCTCCCGCGTCGCCGCCGCCGCAAGGTCCTCGTCGGCCCTGACGAATCCCCCGGGCAGCGCCCAGCGCCCCTGGAACGGCGGCTCTCCGCGACGGACGACCAGTGCGCAGAGCGCATGGCGGCGTACGGTGAGCACGACCAGGTCGACGGTGACGGCAAAGGGCGGGAAAGCCGACGGGTCGTAGGGAGACATGACGCGATCATAGTCGTCTTCCTGACGATAAACACTCCCTTCGTGATCCCGAACGACGACTTCTCGGCTCGCTCCGGCCCCCGCGCGTGCGCCGCATCCGCCGGCCGCAGTCGTCGACGGTTGCCGCGGCGTGGAGCCCGAGAGATTGTCCCGGCGTGGCTCCGGACCCGCACGGGCTGTCGCGGGGGGGGCACCTGCGCCCGAAAGGTGCCTGGGCGGTGGTGCCTGCCGGAGCAGGCGTGGCTGCACGATCGGCCGGCCGCCCGGCCGCCCGTCGGGCAGGAGACTCACCGGCGACCACCACGGGAAGTGCTGCCCCGGGGGCCAGCGTGCTCATCGCCCGGCTCCAGGACCGCTCCGGCCCGTTTCGCCCTGCGGCCGCGTACGGTTCCGCCCGACTGCGGCCCCTGGGTCGCAGCCGGATCCCCGGCCGGGGCCACGCCGGGGCGGGACGGGTTCGCCTTTCCTCTTCGCACTCCTTTTTGCGCTCTTCTCCGCCGGCTTCGCGCTCTTCTCCGCCGACTGCTTCGCCCCCGTCCGCCGCCGGGACCGCGGTGGCACGTGGCGCTTGCCGGTTGTGTCCGTGCCACCCGAACCGGTGGCAGCTGCCGTGGCGACGCCGATGGCTTCGCCGGTGCCGGGAGCGGTGGACGAGGCTTTCCGTTCCCCGCGCAGGCAGCGGCGCAGTTCCTCCGGATCGAGCCCGTCGTTGCACGCCTGGTGGAGCAACCGCGCGAAGACGTACTCCGGATCGGCGCGCAGGGCCAGGCTCAGCGCGACCCGCGCCCCAGGTTCATCGCCCGTCGACCAGGAGACCCACCCGGCCAGCGCGAGCGGGGCGGCCGCGTGCTCCGCATAGGCCCCGGCACAGCGCCGGGAAAGCGCCCGCCAGAGGCGCAGTGCCTGATCGGCCTCCGGCCCCTCCATCCAGGCCGCCGCCCGGTCCCGGGTGATCCGATCCTGCAGCCCGAGGATCACGGCAGCTGCCTCGTCGTGCGAGATGAGTCTGTCGTCCCCCGCGTCCGCCTCCGGCCAACCGGCGCCCCCGGGCGCCCGCTCCCCCAGCCGCTTCATCAGTCGGCGGGCCAGCCCGAGCGTTTCCGAGCCAACTTGCTCGCGGCCCTTCTGATCCAGAATCCTGGAAACCAACCCCGAGGCCGCTCCGTCAAGAGCCCGCATCTGCTCGGTCATGACGGATGCCCGCGGAGGCTCCAGCCGGGCCTCCATGTCCCGCAGCGATCCCCTGACCTGGATCCCCGCATAGGCGGCCGCAGCAGCCATCACGGACGTGCCCTGCATCGCCAGCACGGTCCCCTCCACGGGGCAGCATCGGGAATCCGGGCAGCAGTAGGACCAGAAGCGGCCGTCGGAGATGCACAACGCCTCGTACACCGGAACGTCGAATGAGCCGCAGGCCGTCCTGAGCCACTGCGCCAGCGGCCGCAGGCGCTCCATCACCATGAGGCTCGTCTCGTCCTCTCCCGGGTCCTGGCAGAGGAAGACCACAATGCCGTCCGGACGGGCTCCGCGCCGCTCGCCTGCCTCGACAAGACATTCCGCCAGCTGCTCCGCCACCGGCAGCCACTCCCGCTGCGCAGCGGGAATGCCCACCCTGAGCCTCCCGCCGAAGCGGCCGCGCGGACCGTGCAACGCGACCATGACGACGGAATCGGTCGGATGAAAGCCCATCAGATACGGCAAGGCGTCGGCGAGCTCGGCCGGCCCGCGCAGGGTGATGGACGGCTCGTCCGCACGGCCATGGGGCCCATCGGCCCGGTCGAGTGGCTCGTCGCTCCGGGCGTGAGCATCATCCACCCGTGCGGGAAACTCGTCCGCCCGGCCGTGGGAGATCTCCGGCTGGCCGTGCGCCGCGCCGACCGAACCATCGGGACCGTCGGCCTGACGGTCGGACTCGTCGGGTTCATGTGACGTGTTGTGCTCGTTGCTGTCTCGCATGCCTCGACGGTCCCGTGATCAAGCCACCGCCGCCAGGCCTGTGGATAACGTTGTCCACAGGCCTGGCCGCCTCGTTCGCGCGATGTCCGTGCCATCGGGTTGCATGGGGGCATGACCAACGCAGACCGCGCAGACCTCAGGGCCTCGGCCGATGCCGTCCTCGCACGCCTCGTCGGCGACTCCACCGGAGCCGCCGGACTGCGGGAGGACCAGTGGCGGGCCATCGAGGCGCTCGTCGCCGACAAGCGCCGGGCGCTGGTCGTGCAGCGGACCGGCTGGGGCAAGTCCGCGGTCTATTTCGTCGCGACCTCGCTGCTGCGTGAGCGGGGCAGCGGACCCACGGTGATCGTCTCGCCGCTGCTCGCGCTCATGCGCAATCAGGTGGAGGCCGCCGCCCGCGCAGGAATCCGGGCCCGGACGATCAATTCGTCCAACACGGAGGAGTGGGACACCGTCCATGCCGAGATCACCGGCGGCGAGGTCGACGTGCTGCTGGTCAGTCCTGAGCGGCTCAACAACCCGGACTTCCGCGACCAGGTGCTTCCCAAGCTCGCCGCCGCCACCGGTCTGCTGGTCGTCGACGAGGCGCACTGCATCTCCGACTGGGGCCACGACTTCCGGCCCGACTACCGGCGCCTGCGGACGATGCTGGCCGACCTGCCCCCGGGTGTTCCGGTGCTCGCCACGACCGCCACCGCCAACGCACGCGTGACCGCGGATGTCGCGGAGCAGCTCGGGACAGGTGCGGGCACCGATGCCCTGGTGCTGCGCGGGCCGCTCGACCGGGAAAGTCTCAGCCTGAGTGTGCTTCCGCTGCCCGATGCCGCCCACCGCCTGGCGTGGCTGGCCGATCACCTCGGCGACCTGCCGGGCTCCGGGATCATCTACACCCTGACGGTCGCGGCGGCCGAAGAGGTCACGGCGTATCTCCGGCACTGCGGACACCAGGTCGCTTCGTACACGGGCCGCACCGAGAACGCGGACCGGCAGCAGGCCGAGGACGATCTGCTCGCCAACCGCGTGAAGGCCCTGGTCGCGACCTCCGCGCTGGGCATGGGGTTCGACAAGCCCGACCTCGGATTCGTCGTCCATCTCGGCTCGCCGTCCTCCCCCATCGCCTACTACCAGCAGGTGGGCCGGGCAGGCCGAGGCGTGAAGCACGCCGAGGTGCTGCTGCTGCCCGGAAAGGAGGACGAGGCCATCTGGCAGTACTTCGCCTCGGTCGCCTTCCCGCCGGAGGAGCTGGTACGCCGCACTCTGGATGTGCTGGCGCAGGCGGGCAGGCCCCTCTCACTGCCCGCGCTGGAGCCCCTGGTCGAGCTTCGGCGCACGCGTCTGGAAGCCATGCTCAAGGTTCTTGACGTGGACGGCGCGGTGCGCAGGGTGAAGGGCGGCTGGACCTCGACGGGCGAGCCCTGGGTGTACGACTCCGAGCGGTACGCCTGGGTCGCACGGCAGCGCGAAGCCGAACAGCAGGCGATGCGCGACTACGCCTCGGCGGTCAGTTGCCGGATGGAGTTCCTGCGGCGGCAGCTCGACGACGAGGAGGCCGCCCCGTGCGGCCGTTGTGACAACTGTGCGGGAGCCCGCTTCGACGCCGGGGTGTCGGCCGCAGCACTGGATGCGGCACGCGGCGAACTGGGCCGGCCCGGTGTGGAGGTGGAGCCGCGCAAGATGTGGCCGACCGGACTGACGGCCGTGGGTATCGAACTGAAGGGCCGTATCCCGCTCGGGGAACAGTCCTTCACCGGACGGGCACTGGGGAGGCTGTCCGACATCGGTTGGGGAAATCGTCTCCGTCCGATGCTTTCCACCGGCTCTCCTGACGAACAGGTTCCGGCCGATGTGGTGAACGCCGTGGTGAGTGTGCTGGCCGATTGGGCAAGGGGTCCGGGTGGTTGGTCGTCAGGAGCCGCCGACGCGCCGTCCCGTCCTGTGGGAGTGGTGACCGTCGCCTCGCGGAGCAGGCCCCGGCTCGTCGCCTCGCTCGGGTCCGGAATTGCCGAGGTCGGCCGTATGCCACTGCTGGGCACGATTCAGTACGCACCCGGGTCGGAGGAGGCTCATATCTCGCGAACCAACAGCGCCCAGCGGGTACGCGGTCTGCATGAGGCACTCACCGTCCCGGCGGAGCTGGCTCAGGCAGTCGGGACAGCCGGAGGACCCGTGCTGCTCGTCGACGATCTCTCGGACAGCGGCTGGACCCTGGCCATCGCTTCGCGGCTGCTGCTCCGAGCCGGAGCCGAGGGAGTGTTTCCGCTGGTACTTGCCGTGTCGGCATGAAGAGTGCGTGACAGTGGGCCCGATTGGGCAGGGATATGAGCGCCAAACCTGCCTATTCCAGTCAGCGGGCTCAATTGCTCGTTGCCGCCTGCCCGCAGGCCCGCAAGAATTGGATACGCCCCCCGCACGGCCAATTCGCGGTCATCAAGGGCTGTGCCGCGGTGCGCCTCACCGAACCCTGCCCGCACTGTGGGCGCGTATGCGAAGGGAGGAACGTGACCTTCGGATTCGCTTCGTCCGCAGCCACTTCGATCAATGGATCGGCCGACTCCGCCAGCCGCCTGGCAAGGATGCTGGAACCCGCCGAGTGGACAGCAGCCGGAATACCTCTGCTGCGCAACCCCCGTGAGGTCGTAGGCGGCCTGCACTCACGGCACCGGCCGACCCCGTCGACAGCGGTTGTCGCCGTGCTCGACCATGACGAACGGATCGCGGCCAGCGCCTCGTTCGTCCGGCGAGCCGTGTCCGCCGACGGCTGGGAATTCCGCAACGCCCTCCTGGCGCAGCTGCGCCGGGTGATCCCCCACGACCTGCGCCGCCGCACTCCGATCCGTACCGCCGTGCTGCTCTACTGCCGTGACGGCGACGAACGCTGGACGGAAGAGGACGGAGCGTGGATGTGGGGCCTGCGGGACGCCTGCACTCTGCACGGGCTGCGCTGTGGCGCGTACATCACGCTGACGCGCGGCGGGTGGCAGGTGCTCGGTGAAGGGCGGGGCGGCCGTCGGCCCAACTCAGAGTCCCGGCCGGGCGGTTTCGGCGACCTCGTGGCTGAAACGGGAACTCTGCCGCTGCGCACCGCGAGCGGAGCCGCGGAGATACTCCGGCGCACGGCCGCCCGCTGACCGCGTCTGCACGACGTCCCGCACGAAGGGCTCCGCCATGGAACCCCCCACCGCCCGGTCCGCCCCTTCCCCCGTCGGAGCACGTCGAACGGACCGGCCGCAGGGTGCACGGCCGACCTGGCCCGCCGACCGCACCACGCAAGGGCGCGGGCGGCGTCATGGAGCGGCACGGCGCAGGTATCAGACGCCCGCGCCGAGCAGGGCGTTGATGCGCTGCGGGTCGCCGCACACGATGAGGAGTGCTCCCGCACGGCCCATGGCGAGGGGCAGGGCCCGGGCGGCATCGTCCTCGCTGCCGCCATCGACGGCGACGACGACCACGGGCCGGGCGGACGCACGGTCCACCGCCGCGGCGTGTGCGTAGAACACGTCGTCACCGGCGTCGTGCTGCGCCCAGTAGGCCGTCTCGCCGAAGGACAGTTCGTGCGCGGCCCACGGGTGCTGTTCACCCGTAGTGAGCACCAGGATGTCGCCGGGCGCCCGTCCGGAGTCGAGCAGCAGGTCGACAGCCTCGCCGGCGGCGTCGAGGGCACCGTCGGCCGGGGCCGGGATCAGCTGGATCTGCGGTCCGGAACGATTCTCCGGCCGTGGTGCGGAGGCCTGCCCGGCAGTGCTGTGGGTGCGCTGCGAGGGCGGGGTGGGCCGGGCCGGGCCGGGGCCCGGGCGTCCGGGACGGGGTGCGGCCGCGGTACGCGGACCGGGTACGGGATGGGGGGTCGGCGCGGTGCGGCCTGCGGCCGGGGTAACGCGGGGACCCTGGGCACTCTCGTGAATCTGAGGCTCCTCGGGGATGAGAGGCATGAGTGGATATCTATCAAACGCCGGTGCGCCTGGCATCGGCGGGTGGGCACATAAGTACGACCGGACTGGTCAGCCGGTTCGCACGACGGTCGGTCGACCGGGCGGATCAGAAGTCGAAGCCGAGTTGGCCCCCGCTCTCCAGCATGGCCGCCCCCGCGGGAATCCTGACCTTCTTGAGGTGCCGCCATTGTGGCAGCCCGTCGAGGAAGGCCCAGGACAGCCGGTGGTACGGCGTGGGCCCGAGCTCTTGCAAGGCCGCCTTGTGGACGGGCGAGGGGTAGCCGGCGTTCTCGGCGAACCCGAACGGCTCGCACACCGGCTCCACCCCCAACTCCGCCATCAACGCGTCCCTGCGCACCTTGGCGATCACCGAGGCGGCCGCCACGGCGACGCAGGAGCGGTCGCCCTTGATGACCGTACGGACACGCCAGGGCAGACCCAGGTAGTCGTGCTTGCCGTCGAGGATGACCGCGTCGGGTCGCACCGGCAGCGCATCCAGGGCGCGCACGGCTGCCAGCCGTAGTGCCGCGGTCATGCCGAGATCGTCGATCTCCTGCGGGGACGCGTGCCCGAGGGCGTGCGACGTCACCCAGTCCTCCAGCTGATCGGCCAGCTCCGTACGGCGCTTGGGGCTGATCAGCTTGGAGTCGGTGAGTCCGGCAGGGGCTCTGCGCAGTCCGGTGACGGCGGCACACACCGTGACCGGCCCGGCCCAGGCTCCGCGCCCGACCTCATCGACTCCCGCGATGATCTTGGCGCCGGTGGTGGCCCGGAGCGAGCGCTCGACGGTATGGGTGGGTGGTTCGTACGGCATGGCGCCAGACAGGGTACGCCGCCCGGGCTGGCCACAACACCCCGGGATCCCGATCTTGAGTGCTGCCATGGGACAGGCCGCCCCGGAGAGACGAGTTCGGGGCAGCGGACCGGGAGTCGACACGGTTCCCGCGAGTGCGGGGGCGGACATCCACGGATCCCGGTTCAGACGGCCCGCGGACGCAACAGGGGCACCATGATCTGATCGATCATCTCGGCGATGTCCGCATCCATCCATTCACTTCCGCACACCTTCGAGCGGTACATCATCATCGCCGGAATCACATCGAACACCATGCTTCCTGTGGCGTCGGAACGGACGTCACCGCGCCTGATTCCCCGGTGCACGACTTCCCGAAAGAGCCGGTTCGAGGGCTCGATGACCCCGGTGAGGATCAGGGCATGGAAGCGTTCGGCGACAGGAGAATCGCATTCGTGAAGTACCGAGCGGAGCGCACATCCGGGTTTCGAGTACATGGCCGCACGCATACGCCGGCAGAGCTGATAGAGGTCCTCACGAACGCTGCCGTGATCCGGCGCGTCGCCGAGGCTGGGAAGTCCCGCCCGAAGGGCGTCCGCGACCAGGTCCTCCTTGGACGGCCAGCGGCGGTACACCGCAGCCTTACCGGTCTGGGCGCCGGCAGCGACGCCCTCCATGGTGAGCCCGCTCCAGCCGACCGTGCTCAGCTGATCGAGCGCGGCGTCGAGGATCGCCTGCTCCAGCACGGGTCCGCGGCGGCGCGGGGACGCCGACTGCGGCCGAGCGGTGGCCACAGATCGCGAAGTAACCATCGACAACTCTCCATCGCAGCAGTGCGGTAGCTCCAGTGAACGCTTGCGTTCCCTGTTGGGGACTCACTACCGTGAACGACACAGTGAACGGACTCGTTCACTAATTCATGTGTGGGGGGACCATAGTGACAACCTCTCAATTAGAAACACAGCGTGCGCCCGGCGCTGCCCGCAGAGAAGGGCGTCCGGGGGTCGCCCTGGCCGTCATCGCCGCCTGCCAGCTCATGGTGGTACTCGACGCGACGATTGTGAACATCGCGCTTCCGCACATCCAGGATGCGCTCAGCTTCTCCACCACCGATCTGTCATGGGTGCTCAGCGCCTATACGCTGACGTTCGGCGGGCTGCTGCTGCTCGGCGGCCGGGCGGGCGACATCCTGGGCCGTCGACGGGTGTTCATGACCGGCATCCTGGTCTTCACCCTTGCATCGCTGCTCGGCGGATTCGCGCAGGAGCCATGGCAGTTGCTCGCCGCGCGGGCGCTCCAGGGAGTCGGCGGCGCCATCGCGTCACCCACGTCGCTCGCCCTGATCACGACGACGTTCCCCGAAGGGCCGGAACGCAACCGGGCCTTCGGGGTCTTCGCCGCGGTGTCGGCGGGCGGTGGCGCGATCGGACTGCTGGCGGGCGGCATGCTCACCGAGTGGCTCGACTGGCGCTGGGTGCTCTTCGTCAACGTACCGATCGGCATCCTGATCGCGTTCCTCGCCCCGCTGTACATCAATGAGTCGGAGCGCCATCCCGGCCGTTTCGACATAGCAGGCGCACTGACCTCGACGGCAGGAATGGCCTCGCTGGTCTACGGCTTCATCCGGGCCTCGGAGGAGGGCTGGCGGGATTCGCTCACACTCGGATCCTTCGGCGCGGCGGTGCTGCTGCTCGCCGCATTCGCGGTCGTCGAGTCACGGGCCCGGGAGCCGATCACTCCGCTCAGGATGTTCGCCGACCGGAACCGGTCCGGCAGTTACCTGATCATGCTGAGCCTGGCCGCGGCGATGTTCGGGATGTTCTTCTTCATCGTGCTGTTCGTCCAGAACGTGCTCGGCTACAGCCCGATCCAGGCAGGCCTGGCATTCCTTCCGGTGACAGCCGCGATCATCACCGGAGCCGGGCTGTCTCAGCGGCTGCTGCCGGTACTCGGTCCCAAGCCGTTCATGGTCACGGGTTCCGCGATCACCGGTGCCGGCCTCCTCTGGCTGACCATGATCGGCCGGGACAGCTCGTACGTCAGCGGGGTTCTCGGCCCGATGGTCCTCTTCGGTTTCGGCATGGGGCTCAACTTCGTGACCCTGACGCTGACCGCCGTCTCGGGCGTCGCGCCGCACGAGGCAGGTGCGGCATCAGGGCTGCTCAATGCGATGCAGCAGGTGGGCGGCTCCCTGGGGCTCTCCATCCTCGTCACCGTGTTCGGCACCGCGAGCCGGGGCGAAGCCGAGAAGCAGGTCCCGTCGTTCCTCGCGCACTCGACGCCGCAGCAGCAGGCGGATTTCGCCACGACACGGGAGCTGCCCGCCCCCTGGGGGCACGAAGTGCTGACCGAGGGCATCTCGACGTCGTTCGTGGCAGCGGTGGGGATGGTGGTTCTGGCGCTGGTCACGGCACTGCTGGTGGTGCGCGTCCGCAAGAGCGACCTGGAGGCGCTGAGCGGCACGGCAGGCGCGGCGGGTCCGCCGGCCGCGTAGCGGACGCCCTCGTACGGCGGTGTGCGGTTCCGTCCCACGGGGGGACGGAACCGCACACCGCGCCGCATTTTCTCAGTCCATGCCCATGCCCGGGTCGTAGTCGCCGGGATCCTCCGGGTCGTAGAAGTCCGCGTCGTAGTCGTCGGGGTCCCCGCCGAACCGTCCGTCGTGTTCGTCCGGGCAGGCCGCCCGGTCCATGACCGGGGGCCGCGCGTCCAGGATCGACCGGGCCCGCGCCTCGCCCCAACTGGTCACGTACCACGGGTTGCCCGCGTCCTCGAGATCGCGTGCGATCTCCCTCAACGCGCACGAACGGACAGGCTCCGGCAGCTGGTCGAGGGCGGGTACGGCGTCCGCCGAGAGATCGCGCAGATACCCGGTGTCGATCTTTCCGGTCTGCTCGTAACGCTGTACGTTCCGCTCGGCGATCAGCGCATCCGGGGAGGCGACTCCGAAGGCCAGCACAGCGGCCGCGCCACTCGCCACAACGGCGCGGGGCAGCCAGCGGCTGCCGAACAGCCCCGAGGCGATGATCAGTACGATCACCAGCCCGAGCCACAGTTCCATCGCGGCGACGGACACGCGCAGCCTCGTCAGCCCGTATGCATCGACGTAGAGATCCATCCTGCGCAGGGCGGCCGCCACGACGACCAGGGTGAGCACGCACAGCGTGCCGAGCACCGCCCGCACCAGGCTGCGGTCCCGGGCCCCGCCGCGCGGCGCCCAGTGCAGGGCCAGCCCGATGACGAGCAGCGTGAGCAGAGTGGCCCAGAGCAACTGCCAGAAGCCCTGCCGTGCGTATTCGGCGTAGGTCAGCCCCGTCTCGCCCAGAACCTTGTCGTACCCCCCGAAGAGGACGGCGAGCTGGACCGCGATGAACGCGGCGAAGAGCAGGTTGAGCACGACGAGCGGCAGTGCCCACTCGAACCTGCCCCTCGGCTTTCCCCGCCCCTTGGCGAGGCGGTCCCAGCGGAGTGGCGCCGCCGCGGTGCGTGCCGCGGCGAGCGCCCCGGCGAGGCCGAGGAGGAAGAGGAAGAAGCGCCACGGGCCGTCGACGAACGAGACGTCGGGTATCAGCTCGCCGAGGAGATCGGCGAAAGCTGCATCGGCGCCGGCGAACAGCGCTCCGAACACCACGAGCAGAAGCACTGCGACCGCGATCGTCCGGGCCGCAGGCGCCCAGCGATCGCGTGAACCGCCTGCCCGTTCACGCAGCCCCCGCCAGCCCCACGCCGGTCCCGTGACGAGCGAGTCGAAGACACCGACGGACCCGAACAGCACGCCCGGCCAGGTACGGCCGCCGTGCAGAGCGAGCGAGCCGAGCGCCAGCGCGGACACGACGGCCAGGAAGGTCGGCCAGCTCGCGTCACGGAGCGCGGGCACGGCCAGCAGGCCCAGGGCACCGGCAGCCCAGGCGGCCGTCCAGCCGCGGATACGGCGACCGGCGGACCGAGCGGCGAAGAACGCGGCGAGGGCGGCCGGCACGGCCACGATCAGCAGATTGATCCCCAGCCCGTCGCCCAGCAGCAGTGCACTCAGCAGCGCGGTGGCCAGGGAGCACCAGAGCGTGGCGACGCGCACGGGTGCGGGCGGCCCGGGACGTATCCGGGCGAGCGGGGGTTCGGCGGTCCGCGCCGGCGGCGGGGGCCAGGGCCGGCCCTGTTGTGACCACGGAGCCGGAGACACCCGGCCCGGAGGGGACCCGGGCACCGCTCCCGATGACGGTGACGGGGACGGCTGCTGCCCCGTGGTGGAGGCGTCCGGCGCGGAACCTGGGATGCGCGGCGTGGAGGCCGATGGCTCCGACGATGCGTCGGTGACGTCCGGCCGGGACCCCGACTGCCCCTGCCGTTGCTCCCCAGGGGCCGTCGCCTCGCCGGGCTCCGCGCCCGACTCCATGGCCGGGCCCCGCTTCTGATCCGGTCTTCGGTCCTGATCGGGTATTCGGCCGGGCTCGGGAAGTCGGTCCTCGGTCCCGCCCGTCCTCCGGTCCTGGTCCCGGTCCTGATCCTGGTCGTGCTGCGAAGCCCTGCGACGGCGCTGCTCCTCGGCCGGTCCCGAGTCGTTGCCCGGGCTCGGTTCCGGCTCCGAGCCGGGTGGTGTGGACGGTACGTCTGACACGGGACCCCCTCCCCCAACGGATCCCGTGCGGCCACACGGCAGCGGAAAGGACCCGGCGTCTCATCGCCGCACGCCCGTCATGATCAATGCGGCGGCGTGGCCGAAAGGGTAGCCCTCGATGGACCTGCACGGTCGTCCGAGGCTGCCCTGTGGCAGGACCGTGACAGTCGGACCCGGCCGAGTGCAGCTCGGACCCGGCCGAGTGCAGTCATGTGCACAGCCCACTCCGGCGTTCGGCCGCCCACTGTGGCGTTCCGCCGACTCAGGGGTTCAGCCGACTCGGGTCGGCAGCCACCCGGGCAGTGACTCGGTCCGATCCAGCCAGCTCACCGGTGGGGCCCCGGACACCGCCGCGGCGACCACTCCCCCGGCGATCGCACAGGTCGTGTCCACGTCCCCGCCCACCTGCGCGGTCGTCCAGAACGCCTGCTCGAAGTCACCGAGCGCCCGCGCGGCCGACCACAGCGCGAACGGCACGGTGTCGTGCGCACTCGTGCGCCGCCCGCTGCCGAGCACCGCGGCGACCGTCCCGGCGTCACCGTAGTCGAGCATGTCCCGCGCCCTGCGCAGTCCCGCCCCTACCGCGCTGCGCGGCACGAGCGCAACCACACCGTCGAGCAGTTCGGTCGGCGTGGGCGGCCCGTCCGGGGAGGCGACCAGCGCGGCGGCGGCCGCAACGGCCATGCTGCCCACCACGGCTTCGCGATGCTGGTGCGTCGTGTACGACGAGATCTCGGCCTGGTGCGTGGCCTGCTCCGGATCATCTGCGTACCAGGCGCCGAGCGGAGCGATCCGCATCGCCGCACCATTGCCCCACGAGCCCTGTCCGTTGAACAACGAGGAGGCGAGTTCACGCCAGTCGCCGCCCTCCCGGATCAGCCGGAGCATCCGGTTCACGGCGGGACCGTAGCCGCGGTCGAAGTCATGGCGCTCGGCGAACGAGCGGGCCAACGCGTCCTGATCGATCCGGCCGTGGCCGGCGAGCACGGCGAGCACGGAGCACGCCATCTCGGTGTCGTCGGTCCACTGCCAGGGGCCGGACGGCAGCTCGCGCCGCTTGAGCAGCGGATAATTCGCGGGCACGAAGAACTGGGAGCCGAGGGCGTCTCCCACGGACAGCCCACGCAGGCTGGCCAGGGCGCGGTCGAAGCGCCGGTCGACGGAGTCGGGCGAAGCAGGAGAGGAATCAGCGGTCATCGCACGGCCACTCTATCCGGTGATGCCGTACCACTCCGCTGTACGCCAGTGCTCGAACGGCCGGTCCAGTGTGTACCGCCCGTCCTCGCCGAGCAGGAGCATCCGGCTCTCGCCGTTGCCCGGGTTCGAGAGCGACTCGAACTCGGCCACCGTCCAGTGGAACCAGCGCATGCAGAACAACCGCATGGTCAGCCCATGGGTGACGAGCAGCACGTTGGGCGGGTGGTCCGGGGCCTCGAAGCTCCGGTAGAGGCTCTCCAGGAACGCCCCCACCCTGTCGTACACATCGGCACCCGACTCGCCCTGCGGCAGGCGGTAGAAGAAGTGCCCGTACGCATCCCGGTACGCCTTCTGCAGCCGTACATCGTCCCTGTCCTGCCAGTTTCCCCAGTCCTGCTCGCGCAGTCTCGGCTCCTCCCTGACGCGGGTGAGGGCCGGGTCCAGACGGAAGGCCTTGTAGGTCTGATGGGTACGGCGGTACGGCGAGACGTAGACACTGACCTGTTCCCGCCCGAACAGCTCACGCAGACGCTCCCCGGCCTCCTCCGCCTGGCGCCATCCGCGCTCGGTGAGCCGCAGGGCATGGTCCGGCTCACGCTCGTACACCGAGTCGTCGGCGTTTCCCTCCGACTCGCCGTGCCGGACGAGAACAATGCGCCGCGGTCGTGCCATACGACAAACCTAGGGCGAAGGCGGGCCGATGTCCCGACCGCCCCGGGTGGGGCTGCCGGTCCGCAGCGGCACGGCCGCGGGCGATCACACCGTCCAGGCGTGTTCGAGCTGGACGACGTCCCCGGCGAGTGCGGCGACGTCCGCCTCCGTCTGCGCGCGCAACGAAAGGCGTTCGACCCGCTCCACGCGGTACTTGCCGTGTTCCGCAGCGGACTGCCACATGGACAACACCAGGAACTCGTTCCCGGGCGCCTCACCGAAAAGACCGCGGACCATCCCTGGCGATCCCGCCATGGCCGGATTCCACACCTTCTCCTGCATCAGGGAGAAGTGCTCGACCCTGTGCTCGTGCACCCTGCAGTGCGCGACACGTACGACATCGGCGTCGGTGAAGCGCGGCTCGAAGCCGGTCTTCACATCGAAGCGATGGTCGAAGAGCTTGACCTGAACGTCTCTGAACGTGCCCGACTGCGCGGCCGCCAGCCGGTCGTGCGAGCGTGCCATGAAGGAGTCGTAGAAGGCACGTGTCTCCCAGAACGCGAATATGTGGGCCACCCCGGGCCGTCCCCGGCTCCACCCTCCTCCCTGCCCCCGGAATCCCGGCTCACCCAGCAGCCCCGCCCACTTCCGCTGCCCCCGCTCGAACCCTCGACGGTCCGTGACGGTGCAGCGAATCCACTTGACCAGCACCGCGCCATCGTACGGCCCGGAACGTGGCCCTGGTCACTCTCCGGGAGAAGGCGATACCGGGTGCTGCGCGGCACAGCGCAGAATGATCGTCATGACCGCGCTTCATCTGAACCCGCTTTTCGCACGCCTTGGATCCGCCGAGCGCATTCTCGTCACCGGTGCGGGCGGCGGATTCGACATCTACGCCGGGCTGCCGGTGGCACTCTCGCTGGTCCACCAGGGCAAGGACGTGCATCTCGCCAACCTGTCGTTCAGCGCCCTGGAAGGTCTGCCACTCGACTCGTGGCTCGCCCCGGACGTCGCGGCCGTCACCCCGACGACGTCGCTCCACCAGACGTACTTCCCGGAGCGCACCCTCGCCCAGTGGCTCGACCTCCACGGCTACCCCAGCACCGTCCATGCCCTCGCACGCGTCGGGGTCCAGCCGCTGCGTGCCGCCTACCGGGCACTGATCGAGCGGTACGACATCGACGCGGTCGTCCTGGTCGACGGCGGCACCGACATCCTCATGCGGGGGGACGAGTCCGGGCTCGGCACGCCGGAGGAGGACCTGGCGAGCGTCGCGGCCCTCCATGGACTCGACGTGCCGGAACGTCTGGTCCTCTCGCTCGGCTTCGGTGTGGACGCCTACCACGGGGTCAGCCACGGACTGGTCCTGGAGAACATCGCGGCCCTGGAGCGCGACGGCTCGTATCTCGGCAGTTTCTCCGTCTCCCGTGCGACCGAGGAAGGGGCTCTCTTCCTTGACGCGGTCGCTCATGCCCAGGCCGGCACTCCCGACCACCCGAGCATCGTGAACGGCTCGATAGCCGCCGCGGTCCGCGGTGGTTTCGGTGACGTCCAGTTCACCTCGCGTACCCACGGCAGCGAGCTCTTCATCAATCCCCTGATGTCGCTCTACTTCGCCTTCGAACTGGAGGGCGTGGCCCGGCGTTGTCTGTATCTCGAAGAGATCGAGCACACACAGTTGATGCGCCAGGTGAGCAGCGCGATCGCGGTGTTCCGGGACGACGTCGCGCGGCAGCGCCCACCCCGGCGCATCCCTCACTGACCACACGGCCGAAAGTGTTCGGGGTGCCGGTGCCCGCCCATGACAACATGGGCCTTCCACAAGGGCGTTGGCGTCCGTAACGGCGGGCCCGCGAGGAAGGGAAGCAGGGTGAGCAGTCTCAGCAAGGGGCTCCGGAAGGTCCAGGTGACGCTGAAATGGGATCCCAGCCCCATCGGCGAACCGGCCGTCGACCTCGACATCGTCGCCGCAACCTACCCGGCGGACGCCGTGCACGGGGAGCCCGCGTATCTCGTGCACTTCGGCAGCCGATCCCCGGACGGCACCATCACCCTCAACAGGGACAGCCGGACCGGTCAGGGTTTCGGCGACGACGAGGTCATGACCCTGGAACTCGACCGCCTGGCCGAGGCATACGCGCGCGTCGTGGTGGGGGTGGTCATCCAGCAGCGCAGGGGCGAGAAGACCTTCTCCCGGATCACGAACACGGCCGTGCGGATCCTCGAGGGCCCCGTCGAGCTGGCCGGCGACGACCTCTCGAGCGTGCCCGACGCCACCGCCGCGACGATCGCGGAGTTCACGCGGGACGCCGCGGGAGAATGGCAACTGCGCACAGGTGTCCGCGGCTTCGACGCAGACCCGGCAGAGTTCGCGAAGCTGATGGGCGCCGCGTTCTCGTGACGTGTCGCCGGCCCTCGGCATCCCCTCTCGGGCCGCCCTTGGCATCATCCCGGGAGCGGCCTCAGGCGCGGCCGGGCGGTGCCGTGAGCGGGCGGCCACCGGGCCGGACCGGATCCGCCACCACTGCGCGCTGCTGACCTGGCGGGTTGCCGCGACGGCCCCCGCGCGGGCGGCTGGGTGCACTGGCCGCGGAGCTGTTTCGACCCTCGCGTCGCCGGCCGAGGACCAGGCGCCTTCGCGCTGCCGGCCGGTTGATCGTGACGGGCCGTCGCAGCCGAAGGAGGCGGCATGGGGTCGCACCCTCCATGAGCAGCGAGCAGCGGATCGTCCCACTGCGGCACGGGACGGCCGACCGGACCCAGTCCGACCGCCCAAGCAGGAGGAACGACCGCCCGCGGGAAGGGGCATATTCAGACCTCGAGCCGGTCGTATCCGGCCTGCCGGCGGACCACCGTTGGCCGGTCGGTGGCCAGGCGCGGCCACTGCGGTACGGCTCTGCCCCTCGGTGCGGGCCGGCGCCCCTCTTCGTCGCGCTCTGCGCTCTCGACCGGGGCTCCTGCGGCGGGGCTGCCCCGCCCGCGAACCCCGAGCGGACGCGAACGAGCACACCTGTCGGCACGAGGCCCTGATCTGCGACCAGGCCCTTGATCTGCGACAGAAGCAACTCACCTGGCGAAGAGAAACCTCAGGGCCGGATCACTGGGTCGCCTGCCGCTGCCTGGAGGCGTAGGACCGGGACTTGTTGCGGTTCCCGCACACCTTCATCGAGCACCAGCGGCGGCTGCGGTTCTTCGAGACATCCCAGAACACCCACCCGCAGGTGTGCTCCGCGCAGCGCTTGAGCCGGGCGGCATCCCCCGTCGTGACCAGCTCGCTCCACGCGATCGCCAGCACGGCCAGCGGCCGGCGTTCCGCGGGCAGTCCCGCCGCAGGGGCCAGGACGCCGCGCGCCGTGATCAGCACCGGGTGCTCGGCCAGCACCCTGTCCGCCGCGGCGAGCAGTTGCGGGTCCGGGGTGTCGCCGACATGGGCGCCCAGTTCCTCTCGGATGCCTGCACGCAGAGCCGTATAGCTCTCGTGGACCTCGTCGGAGATCTCGTCCGGCGCGTCGAGCAGGCGTCGGCTCTTCAGCCAGCCGGTCAGCCCGGCCGGGGTGGAGATCTCGTCGCTCGCCTCTTCCACGTCGACCGTGTTGGCGAAGGCCTCCACCAGAACGGCCGATGCCGACGGCTCCAGCATTGCGGGTCACCTCCTACGGGATACCGCCATTCTACCGCCTAAACGCTTTACCGGTTGGGGATGCGGTGGCGCGCATGCCAAAGTGATCTCACCAGTTAAAGCGTTAGCCGGTTAGGAGAGAAGATCATGGTCACCACGGTGCCCGAGCGGACGCAGACCGAGGGAAACCCTGGCTCCCTGCCGCTGGGCGGGCACCGGCCGGACCCTCGTCGCCGCAACACCGCGATCCTGGTCGGCTTCACCGCCGCGACCAACCTCGCCGACGGCGTGATGAAGATGGCCCTCCCGCTGCTCGCCGCCCAGCTCACCGGCTCTCCCGCCCAGGTCACCGCCGTCTCGCTGACCCTCACGCTGCCCTGGCTGCTTGTCGCCCTGCACATCGGCGTCCTCGTCGACCGCTTCGACCGGCGGCGGCTGCTCTGGGGCGCGAACGGAATGCGGCTGGCTGCGATGGGCTGGCTCACCGCCTCCGCCGTGACCGGCGGCATCTCCCTCACCCAGCTCTTCACTGCCGGGGGGATCCTCGGCGTCGCCGACGTACTGGCCTCGACCTCCGCCTCCGCTCTGGTGCCGGCCGCGGTGCCGGAGGCGGGGCGGGAACGCGCCAACGCCTGGATGGTGGGGGCAGAGACAGTGGGGCAGGAGTTCGCCGGACCTTTTGTCGGCGGGCTGCTGCTCGCCGCCGGGACGAGCCTCGCGCTCGGGGCGATAGGCGCCTCGTACGCCATCGCCGCCCTCTCCCTGCTCCTGCTGGTGGGCCGCTTCCGGGCGGCCATGCCCACCCAGGACGCGGCTCCCGTCCCCGTGCACAGCCGGATCGCCGAGGGGCTGCGATTCCTCTGGCGGGACCAGGTGCTGCGCACGTTGTCGCTGGTCGTCGCGGTGCTCGGCGCCGTCTGGGGCGCCTGGCTGGCGCTCATGCCGCTCTACGCCAAGCAAGCCATGGAGCTCGGGCCGCAGCAGTACGGCATCGTGCTCAGCGCTCTCGGCATCGGCGGACTGGCCGGCACGGTGACCGTTACCTGGGCGAACCGGCTGCTGGGCGCTCGCTGGGCGATGTTCGCCGACCTCATCGGCACCGCGGCGATGGTGGCGCTGCCCGCCCTGACCACCAACATCTGGGCAGTGGCAGTCGGCGCCTTCCTCGGCGGCATGGGCGGCACGCTCTGGACGGTCAACTCCCGCACCATCACCCAGCGCATGGTCCCCGACGAGATGCTCGGCCGCTACGGCGCGGCGGCCCGGCTCTTCAACTTCGGCGCGATGCCGCTGGGCGCGGCCCTGGTGGGCGTGCTGGCCGAACTCGGGGGCATACGGCCCGCCTTCGGGGTGTTCGCGGTGGCTACGGCGGCGACGGTGGTGCCGTTCCTCAGGAACGTCACGCAGTCCGCCCTGCGTTCCCGTTAGCCGACGGCTGGACCGTTGACCCTCACGGCAAGCGTGGGAGGGGGTCGTATCGCCCCCGGCGCGAGGTCGTCCCAGCTTCGGTCCGCCGAGGTCTGAACCACCTGTGCCACCTGCTCCACCTACGTGAAAGCCAGGCCATGCCCGCGGGGGACCGACGGCCCATGGAGCTGCCGCAGCTCGCCGCCGGACCGGCCCAGGAGCACTGCCGCTGCGGGCGGACCCGCCGGCCTCCTGTCCGAGACGACCGCCCGGCCCCTCCAGGGCCGGGCGGTCGTCATCCCGGAGGCCCTCACCTCCGGAACGTTCTCTTCGCGCTCTCCGGCGCGATGCCGGTCCCCACGGCATGGCCCTGGTGCGCGCCGGAGGGAGGGGCGCCGGCCAAGAGCCAAAGTCCCTCCCTCCGGAGGTCATGCTTCGGGTTCCGATGCGCCGGGTGGTGCATCCGACGCGATTCCGCCCCCTCGTACTGGCGCAGGGCCGTTGTTCCTGGTGTGCGCCGTTCCTCGGCCCCTGGCCGTCGGTCCCGACCGCGCGGGTGCCTGCGCCGTCGCTCCCGCGGTGCCCGCCTCTCCCGGGAACGCCGCCCGCGACGGCACTCCAGCCTGTTGAATGACAGGCCGAACCTTTGGGAAGAGGTGACGGAGGAGCCATGAGCGAGACCGAGAACACGCGACTGATGCAGCGCATCTTCGCCGGGCTGGAGGAAGGGGACGGCAGGCCTCTCGCCGAGAGTCTCGCCGACGACTTCCGCTGGACGATCATCGGTACGACGAAATGGTCCGGGACCTATGAGGGGAAACAGACCGTCCTCAACGAGCTGTTCCGGCCGCTGCTCGCCCAGTTCGCGGACACGTACACGAACACCCCACATCGTTTCGTCGCCGCCGGCGACTGCGTCGTCGTGGAGTGCAGAGGGCGCGCCACGACCACGGAGGGGAAGCCCTATCACAACACGTACTGCTGGGTTTGCCATATCGAGGACGGAAAACTGCGGGCGCTGACCGAGTACTGCGATACCGACCTGATAGCAAGAACACTTGGGGAACCGGGCGACAGGAAGTCCCGATAGCCACGACAGCCGAGTGGGGAGCCGGCACGTTGCCGACTCCCCAACCCGAGCAGTCACTTCACGCCTGAAAGGCGCTCACATTCAGCTGCAGCCGCTGGTGGAGCCGCAGCCCTCGCAGATGTAGCAGGAACCGGCACGCTGCATCTTCGTACCGCACGAGAAGCACAGCGGCGCGTCGGCGCTGATGCCCAGCTGCATCTCGACGAGCTCAGCCGAGGTGTGGGCCTGCTTCGGGTCCGGGGCCTCTGCCTTCGGCGGGGCCACCGCCCGCAGGGTCTCCTGCTGGCGCGGGGCGGACTGGGCCAGGCCCTCGACGTCCACCTCGTCGTCCGCCGGCTCGTAGGAGCCGGTCTCCAGGTGGCGCTGACGCTCCTCCGCCGAGTGGATACCGAGGGCCGAACGGGTCTCGAAGGGCAGGAAGTCCAGCGCCAGACGGCGGAAGATGTAGTCGACGATCGACTGCGCCATCCGCACGTCCGGGTCGTCCGTCATGCCGGCCGGCTCGAAGCGCATGTTCGTGAACTTCGAGACGTACGTCTCCAGCGGCACGCCGTACTGCAGACCGACCGAGACGGCGATCGAGAACGCGTCCATCATGCCCGCGAGGGTGGACCCCTGCTTGGACATCTTCAGGAAGACCTCGCCGAGACCGTCGTCCGGGTAGGAGTTCGCGGTCATGTAGCCCTCGGCGCCGCCGACGGTGAAGGAGGTCGTGATGCCGGGGCGGCCCTTCGGCAGGCGCTTGCGGACCGGGCGGTATTCGACGACCTTCTCGACCGCGGTGCGGATCGTCTCCTCGGCCTTCTCCGTGATCTCGGCCTTCTCCGCCTCCTTCTTCTTGGCGGAGAGCGGCTGGCCGACCTTGCAGTTGTCACGGTAGATCGCGAGCGCCTTGACGCCCATCTTCCAGGCCTCGAAGTAGATCTCCTCGACCTCCTCGACGGTGGCCGACTCCGGCATGTTCACCGTCTTGGAGAGGGCGCCCGAGATCCAGGGCTGGATCGCGGCCATCATGCGGACGTGGCCCATCGCGGAGATGGAGCGCTCACCCATGGCGCAGTCGAAGACCTCGTAGTGCTCGGTCTTCAGCCCGGGGGCGTCGATCACGTTGCCGTGGTCGGCGATGTGGGCGACGATCGCCTCGATCTGCTCCGGCTGGTAGCCGAGGCGGCGCAGCGCCTGCGGCACGGTGCCGTTGACGATCTGCATCGAGCCGCCGCCGACCAGCTTCTTGAACTTGACCAGCGCGAGGTCCGGCTCCAGGCCGGTGGTGTCGCAGGACATCGCGAGACCGATGGTGCCGGTCGGGGCGATGACGGATGCCTGCGAGTTGCGGAAACCGTTCTTCTCGCCGATGCGGATGACGTCCTGCCAGGCCTCGGTCGCGGCCGCCCAGATCGGCGTGTCCAGGTCGTCCATGCGGACGGCCTTGGAGTTGGCGTCGGCGTGCTGCTTCATGACCCGCTTGTGCGGCTCGGCGTTGCGGGCGTATCCGTCGTACGGGCCGACGACCGCGGCGAGCTCGGCGGAGCGCCGGTACGACGTACCGGTCATCAGGGACGTGATGGCACCGGCCAGGGCGCGGCCGCCGTCGGAGTCGTAGGCGTGGCCGGTCGCCATCAGCAGCGCGCCGAGGTTGGCGTAGCCGATGCCGAGCTGGCGGAAGGCGCGCGTGTTCTCGCCGATCTTCTGGGTCGGGAAGTCGGCGAAGCAGATGGAGATGTCCATCGCGGTGATGACCAGCTCGACGACCTTGGCGAAGCGCTCGACCTCGAAGGACTGCTTGCCCTTGCCGTCGTCCTTCAGGAACTTCATCAGGTTCAGCGAGGCCAGGTTGCAGGACGTGTTGTCCAGGTGCATGTACTCGCTGCACGGGTTCGAGCCGTTGATGCGGCCGGACTCGGGGCAGGTGTGCCAGTGGTTGATGGTGTCGTCGTACTGGATGCCCGGGTCGGCGCAGGCCCAGGCGGCCTCGGCCATCTTGCGGAAGAGGGACTTGGCGTCGACCTCTTCGATGACGTCGCCGGTCATACGGGCGCGCAGCCCGAACTTGCCGCCGGACTCGACAGCCTTCATGAACTCGTCGTTCACACGGACCGAGTTGTTGGCGTTCTGGTACTGGACGGACGTGATGTCGTCGCCGCCCAGGTCCATGTCGAAGCCCGCGTCGCGCAGTGCGCGGATCTTCTCCTCTTCCTTGACCTTGGTCTCGATGAAGCCCTCGATGTCGGGGTGGTCGACGTCGAGGATGACCATCTTGGCGGCGCGGCGGGTGGCGCCACCGGACTTGATCGTTCCTGCGGAGGCGTCGGCGCCGCGCATGAACGAGACCGGGCCGGAGGCGTTGCCCCCGGAGGACAGCAGCTCCTTGGAGGAGCGGATGCGAGAGAGGTTCAGGCCGGCGCCGGAACCGCCCTTGAAGATCATGCCCTCTTCCTTGTACCAGTCGAGGATCGACTCCATGGAGTCGTCGACGGACAGGATGAAGCAGGCGGAGACCTGCTGCGGCTGCGGCGTGCCGACGTTGAACCACACCGGCGAGTTGAAGCTGAAGATCTGGTGCAGGAGGGCGTACGCCAGCTCGTGCTCGAAGATCTCCGCATCAGCGGGCGAGGCGAAGTACTTGTAGTCCTCACCTGCCTTGCGGTACGTCTTCACGATCCGGTCGATGAGCTGCTTGAGACCGGTCTCGCGCTGCGGGGTGCCCACGGCTCCGCGGAAGTACTTGCTGGTGACGATGTTGACCGCGTTGACCGACCAGAAGTCGGGGAACTCGACGCCACGCTGCTCGAAGTTCACCGAGCCGTCGCGCCAGTTGGTCATGACGACGTCACGGCGCTCCCAGACCACCTCGTCGTACGGATGCACGCCGGGGGTGGTGTGGACACGCTCGATACGCAGGCCCTGCCGGGCCGCTGCGGCCTTGGATCCCTTGGCTCGGGAACCCCGTGCCGGGCCGCTCGCCGTCTCTGTCATGCCGCCTCCCATATACGGGCAAAAACGCCCTGAAGTGCCCAGATCTTCCCGTGGCACAGTCTCTGTCTTTCGCCCCTTGGCGCCGCGCACGGCGCCCGGGGCAGTCGTTCGCCGCCCGGCGGCCGATCGCCGGCCCCTCGGGGGCCGGCCGGTCAGTCAGTCGGCGGCAGCGGCGGGCACGGGGACCTCGGGGGCCACACCGGGCACGCATTCCTCTGCGGGGGGCCGCTGCTCACGGAGCTCCGCGATGGCGGCCTCGAAGTCTTCGAGCGAGTCGAACGCTCGGTACACGGACGCGAAGCGCAGGTAGGCGACGAGGTCGAGTTCCTGCAAGGGGCCGAGTATGGCCAGCCCCACATCGTGGGTGGTCAGCTCGGCACTGCCGGTGGCGCGCACCGCTTCCTCGACCCGCTGGCCGAGCTGAGCGAGGGCGTCCTCGGTGACCGGCCGTCCCTGGCATGCCTTGCGCACACCGGAGATGACCTTGGTACGACTGAAGGGTTCGGTCACCCCGCTGCGCTTGATCACCATCAGCGAGGCGGTCTCCACCGTCGTGAATCGACGGGAGCAGTCGGGGCACTGGCGGCGCCGCCGGATCGACGTGCCGTCATCAGTGGTCCGGCTGTCGACGACGCGACTGTCCGGGTGCCTGCAGAAGGGGCAGTGCATGGCTCCCAACCCTCCTTCACAGCACGACTGAATAGCCCCGACAGGGCCGGTCGGACCCCCTCGAAGCAGCCACAAGCATAGGCGATCGCCGGGACCTTGAATCACCGGGGACCACAACTTCTGGGAGGCGGCCCCAATCCAACCACTAGATCTGGGGTTTGGCCCGCTTTCGCGTATCGGCGCGTCCCCTGCCGCACGGGGGCGGCGGCAAGCGGAACAGGGGCGGATCCGACCGGCCACGAGGGTACGGGAAACGCGCGGCTACCCGGATTACGGGGCCACGGGTGACACACTGGTGTCACACCCCACGGGAAGATCCCGCGGTCGGCGAGCGGCGGTGAAGGTTGCCGCGGCTGCGTTCGCAGCAGCCCGGATCGCCACCGTGATCACGGCCCGTCCAATACACCCGGCCACAAGCACGCGTCAGGTCATTTGCGATTTTTCACTCGAACGTGTGTTTGGCGCAACCTTTCGAAAGCAACTACCGTTGTCCAGCTAGGGAGACCATCTCGAGAGGGGCCGACGTGACCACCACCGCAGACAGTGCCACCATCACTGCCCAGGACCGCTCCCAGAACCGATTCGAGCCGGTGCATGCCATGAATGACACAGTCACGACCCCGGAGGGGGCCGAGCCCTCGCGCCCCACGCGCTCGCTCCCAGGCCGACCTCCAGGGATCCGCGCGGACAGCTCGGGCCTCACCGACCGGCAGCGGAGGGTTATCGAGGTCATTCGCGACTCCGTGCAGCGTCGGGGCTACCCGCCGTCGATGCGCGAGATCGGCCAGGCAGTGGGCCTGTCCAGCACCTCCTCGGTCGCCCACCAGCTGATGGCTCTGGAGCGCAAAGGATTCCTCCGCCGCGACCCTCACCGACCGCGGGCGTACGAGGTGCGCGGCTCCGACCAGCCCGCCACGCAGCCCACGGACACCACCGGCAAGCCCGCCGCGTCCTATGTGCCCCTGGTCGGCCGGATCGCCGCCGGTGGCCCGATCCTCGCCGAGGAGTCGGTCGAGGATGTATTCCCCCTGCCCCGCCAGCTGGTCGGTGACGGTGAACTCTTCGTCCTCAAGGTCGTCGGCGACTCGATGATCGAGGCCGCGATCTGCGACGGTGACTGGGTGACCGTGCGCCGGCAGCCGGTGGCCGAAAACGGCGACATCGTCGCGGCGATGCTGGATGGAGAGGCCACGGTCAAGCGCTTCAAGCGGGAGGACGGTCACGTCTGGCTCCTCCCGCACAACGCGGCCTACCAGCCGATCCCTGGTGACGAGGCCACAATCCTCGGCAAGGTGGTGGCGGTGCTTCGACGGGTGTGAGCCCACCTCGTCGGCCCTGACCGGGCCCCGGGACCCACTGCGCCGGTCCCGGGGCCCTGTTGTCTGCCCGGCTTGTACACCTGCGACATGGTGCGGGTCCACCGGTACACCCTCCCTGCACGGCGCTCCCCGGCTACCGCCGGAGGCACGCCCGCGCTGCGTTGTTCGTCGTTCTCGGGGTGAACCGAGTGCTCTCCCGGAGCTACGCCTGGGAAGCATCCACAACCGGTAGAGGGCTCCCCCGGCGTCCGGACGGGCGGCGGCATCCCCGGACCCCCACCGCCCTGGGATCCTTCCCGGGCCTGGCAGGCCTGAGGAGACTCCGCGCACCCCGACGCCGCGGGCCCCGGCACCGCCCCGGTCAGCGCACCAGTGCCGCATCAGGCAAGGTCTGCCCGTCAAGGAGCGGCGTCCGGTGCGGTGGATCGCAAGGCGCTGGATCGACCTCGTAGTGGGCCTACTCGGTTGATTCGGCAACGCAGCGTGGGGGGCACCTCCCGGCG
This sequence comes from Streptomyces sp. NPDC043861, assembly GCF_056435905.1. Lineage (NCBI taxonomy): Bacteria > Bacillati > Actinomycetota > Actinomycetes > Kitasatosporales > Streptomycetaceae > Streptomyces > Streptomyces sp. NPDC043861. The sequence continues at coordinate 159,192 of NZ_JBWKDP010000014.1, forward strand.
AAGCCAGGGGGAGTGCCGTGCCGGGCGTCGCGACGGGGCAAACCTTGGCCGACGCGGCACTAGCGTCCGTCGACCTTCGCCGCCGCGTCGATGGCCGCGAGGGAGCGGCGCACTTGGTTACGGTCCGTGGTGTACCAGAAGTCGGGCAGTGAAGCCCGCAGATAGCTGCCGTAGCGTGCGTTGGCCAGGCGGGGATCGAGAACGGCCACGACCCCGCGGTCGCCCGTGGCACGTACGAGGCGGCCTGCTCCCTGGGCCATCAGCAGTGCCGCGTGCGTAGCCGCGACCGCCATGAACCCGTTTCCGCCGCTTTCCTCCACGGCCTTCGCGCGGGCGCTCATCAGCGGATCGTCGGGCCGGGGAAAGGGAATACGGTCCATGACGACGAGCTGACAGCTCGGCCCCGGGACATCGACACCCTGCCAGAGGGAGAGCGTGCCGAAGAGACAGGTCTCCGGGTCGGCCGCGAAGTTCTTGATCAGCTCGCCGAGGGTCTCCTCGCCCTGGAGCAGGATCGGCTTCTCGAGCCGGCCCCGCAGCTCCTCCGCGGCAGCCTGGGCCGCTCGCATCGACGAGAACAGACCGAGAGTCCGCCCTCCGGCCGCTTCCACCAGCTCGGCCAGCTCTTCCATCATGTCGTCGCGGCTGCCCTCGCGTCCGGGCGTGCTCAGATGGCGGGCGACATAGAGAATGCCCTGCTTCGGATAGTCGAAGGGCGAACCGACGTCGATGCCCTTCCACACCGGGAGGTCCTCGCCCCCCGTACCCTCCGGGGCCAGCCCAAGCGAGGCACCCACCCCATTGAAGTCGCCGCCCAGCTTGAGCGTCGCGGAGGTGAGGACGACCGACCGGTCGGCGAAGAGCTTTTCGCGGAGCAGGCCCGACACGGAGAGCGGTGCGACCCTCAGCGAGGCGCCGAACCGGTCGTGGCGCTCGTACCAGACGACGTCGTACTCGGAGCCATTGGTGATCCGCTCGGCGACGTCGTGAATCGTCTCGACGGCCGCGAGCGCCTGCTTGCGCACCGCGTCCTCGTCCTGGACGGACTTGTCGCGGGTGGCACCGAGCGCCGAAATGACCGTGCGGGCGGCGTCACGCAACGCCATCAGCGCATATTCCAGGTCCTCCGGGATCGCCTCCAGCCGGCCGGGGAGAGCGAGCTCCATCAGCCGCTCGAAGCCCTCGGCCGCCGTTTGCAGCTGGTCCGCCGCCTTCTCGTTGACCAGCTTGGCGGCGCGCCGCACCGCCCGGTTGACCTGGCCGGGAGTGAGCTCGCCCGTGGCGACGCCGGTGACCCGGGAGACCAGCTCGTGGGCTTCGTCGACGATCAGCACCTCGTGCTGCGGCAGCACCGGAGCGCCCTCGATGGCATCGATCGCCAGAAGAGCGTGATTGGTGACCACGACGTCGGAGAGCTTGGCGCGCTCCCTGGCCATCTCGGCGAAGCATTCCGCCCCGTACGCGCACTTGCTCGCCCCGAGGCACTCCCTGGACGACACGGAGACCTGGGACCACGCCCGGTCGGAGACACCCGGGGTGAGATCGTCCCGGTCCCCCGTCTCCGTCTCATCGGCCCAGTCCCGCATCCGGAGCAGGTCCTGGCCCAGCTTGCTGGTGGGCGCCGCGGCCTCGAAGGGATCGAAGAGTCCGTCCTCCTCCTCCTGCGGAACACCTTCGTGGAGGCGATGCAGACAGAGATAGTTCGACCGCCCCTTGAGCATGGCGAACTCCGGGCGGCGGCGGAGCAGCGGGTGCAGCGCGTCCACCGTCCGCGGCAGGTCCCGCTCCACGAGCTGGCGCTGCAGGGCGAGCGTGGCCGTGGCCACGACGACACGCTCACCGTGAGACAGGGCCGGCACCAGATAGCCGAGGGACTTTCCGGTGCCGGTGCCGGCCTGGATGAGCAGGTGGGAGCTGTCGTCGATGGCCTCGGCCACGGACTCGGCCATGGTGACCTGGCCAGGCCGTTCCATCCCGCCGACGGCTGACACCGCGGCGTGGAGGAGCTCGGGGAGGGATGGCTTCGTCATAGACAGTCCACCCTACGGGGCGCCACTGACACCGGGATCACACACATGGCGGGCCGGGGCCCTCAGCCCGTGCCGAGGGGGTTGCGGACCGTGCCGTGCACGGCTGCGTGCGGGCGTTCGGGGCGGTCACGGTAGCCATCGAGGTGGAGCCGATTGCGGTTGAGGCAGAGCCGCTCGATACGTGGACTGAGCAGGTCGAACATCGCGTATCGCTCCTTGAGCTCCGGAAAACGGGCCTGGTGGCGCAGGATCTCCGTCCGGACCAGTCGCCAGAACTCGGTTTCCGGTACACCCAGTTGCTCCTCGCACAGAGGCGCCAGGAAGCGGAAGACTCCGACGAAGAGTCCGGAGTGGATGAACTGGACCAGGAAGGACGGCTCCTCTGTGAGGAGGACCGCCCGCACGTCGTCGGGCATCGATTCATGTTCCGGCAGCGATTCCGCACTGATGTTCACATCGTCGACGAAATCCTTGATCGCGAGCCGCACTGGCACGTCGTGATCGTCGAAGACGACGATGGCGTTCTCCCCGTGCGGGGAGAAAACGGTGCCGTGGCGATAGAGGAAACGCAGCAGCGGGGGCAGGAGTGCGGCGAAGAGGCGCTGCAGCCAGGCCGTGGCAGAGAGACCGGAGCGCCCGACCAGCTCGGTGGTGAGGGCGCGCCCCTCGGGGTCGGTGTACAGGAGTGAGGCAAGCGTGCGGGCTCGCTCGCCGGGCGGCAGCCGCAGGGGCTCGCGCCAGATGGCGCCGAGGAGCTCCTTGTACTGGTACGGGACCTCGGGGAGCCGGTCGTAGTGCGGGTGCTCGACCGTGACGGACGCGACTTCGCCGAGCAGGATCACACCGCACTCGTCCCGCAGGAAGGGGTCGGCGTCGCGCAGCCCGTGCACCCAGGCGGTGACGGCGGGGGCCGCGAGGGTGCGGTCGGTGGGCAGTCCGCGCCAGACGAGAGTGTTGAGCACGGAGAGCGGGAGCTTGACCGTGTGCCGGTCGGGCCGGCTGGTGTTGAGAAAGGTGCGGACGGACTGCTGGGGCAGCCGCAGATCGCTGTCACAGGTCAGCGGGACGATGTCGCCCCGGGCGATGGACTCGGCGTAGAGGGGCAGCAGGACGTGCTCCCACTGCCAGGGGTGGACGGGGAGGAAGAGGTAGCGGTCGGGGTCGTGGCCGCGTGAGCGGAGTCCTGCGACGAAGGTGTCGCGGACGGCGTCGTCGAGTTCCCTCGTGTACAGGCCGTCGGCCGTGGCAACGGTGCCTGCTCCGCGATAGGTGGCGAGGGTGGTGCTGACGGCGATCCAGGGCAGGTGGACGGGGGTGCGGGCTTCGGGTGCCCAGCGGGCGCAGTCCTGGGCGGAGAAGCCGAGACGGCCTTTGTTGACGACGAGCCAGGGGTGACCGGTCTGGTGGCCTTCCAGTGTCGCGTAGTCGAGGTCTGCGATCCGGGCGGCGGGGAGTGCTGTGTGGGCGAGCCGGCAGTCGGCGGCGAGCGTCGTGTTCAGCTCGCGGATGAGGTGGCCGAGGGTGGCTCCGTCCAGGGCGAGCAGACCGTGGGCTCCGACGATGAAGCGCAGTGGATCCGTGAACGGCTCCCCCGCGCCGCCTGTGATCGAGTCGGGTGCCACCCGCCAACTGCCGTACGAGCCCCGCTCGGCGCGGAAGGCGACGGGTTCGCCGTCGTCGAGGTGGAGGGTGTAGTGATCGCCGTCGCCCTGCGGCAGAGGCTCGATCAGTTCCTCGTAGGCGAACTCGCCGATCATCTTGGCAAGGAGACGACGTGAAGCACCGTGCCATGTCTCCGGGTTCAGCTCGGGCGGTGCGAGCAGGGCCGAATGCCCGTCGGAGTCTGGGGCGGCGGAGGACTTCGGCACGGGGACTCCTCGGATGGAACCGATGCGGGTCGAGCGGTGTATGTAGATCAGCGGGTCGTTCAGAGCAGGCCGGTGAGCAGGCGCTCGCGGACCATGAGCGCGGCTCGTTTGTCGGGGAGGTCGACTTCCGCTGAGAAGCGGAAGCCGGCCCGAAGGAAGGCGGACACGGAGGGGGTGTTGCGCAGGTCCGGTTCCGCGACGACGCGTGCGCAACGGGGACGTTTGTCGAGGACGAGGTCGGCCGCGGCGCGCAGGAGTGCCGTGCCGACGCCACGTCCCCGGTCTGCGACGCCACCGATGAGGAGGTGGATTCCGGTGTCGTGGGGGCGTGCGGGGTACTGGCGGGCGAGGGGGTCGAGATCGGCGCGGTAGATCTCGAAGTAGCTCATGGGTACGCCTTCGAGCACTCCGAGGCAGGGGATGCTGCGGCCGTCGCCGTCCAGCTGGGTGCGCAGGTGGAGGGCAGTGATCGATTCGGGCCCGGCCAGTTCCCAGAAGGCGGCGACCGCGGGGTCGTTCATCCACCGGCTGATCAGTTCGAGGTCGCGCTCGATGCGAACGGGGAGGAGCTGGAGGGAGCCGAAAGGGGTGCCGGCCGGGCCCCAGTCGGCGAGGCCGTCGAGAAGATCGTCACGGTCCGGCGCCCAGTGGGCGGCTTCGGCGACGGACGCCACGCGCGTGGCGGGGGTGTCGCCGAAGGCCTGGTCCTGTCCGAGCAGTGCGAGGAGTTCATCGGGCAGCCGCAGGTCCAGGGTGTCCTCGGTGCCGCCGCCGGAAGGAGGTGCCGGAGACGGCCCGGTGTCGGTGCTCGATTCGGTGGGAGGCATGGGTGGCCCTCTCCTCTCAGCGGCTCGGGGGCGATGTCATCGGGTGGCGGTGTCGTTCAGGAGTGGAGGGGGTTGGCGATCGTGACGTAGACGGACTGGGTGTCGACGGGACCGACGAGCTCGTCGAGGCCGTGCAGCCGGGTCAGCAGATTGGCCTTGCAGCGCAGGGTGGGCATGTCCAGGAGGAGTGCCGGCAGGGGTGAGCCGAGTGCGGCGGCAGAGGTGAGGAACCTTCGGAAGGCGGCGATGAGTACGCGTTCCTCGGCGAGGCGCTGGGCTCCGAAGGCGCCGATCAGGCCGAGGACGTTGTTGATGCCGAGGTAGTAGGCGAAGCGTTCGTCGGTGACGGCGTCGGGGACGAAGGTGTCGCTGACGCTGCCGATACCGGGGAGCCTGTGGTCGAGGGCCGAGCGGTGGGACTCACGGAAGTAGTAGCCCTGGTTGTCGCGGTAGCGGCCGCCGACGGGCCAGCCGTCGGGGTCGAGCAGCACCAGGGTGTTCTGCTGGTGGGCTTCGAGGGCGACTCCCGCGGTGCCGTCCAGCCAGAGCACGGGCCGCACGACCTGATCGAGGTACCGCAGGAACCACTCGGTGGCGACGGCGCCGCCGGGCCGGCCGGTGCTGACGGCGAGCCGGTTGATGATGTCGGCGAGGCGCGAGTGCATCCCGGGACGGCCCGGCCAGGGCCGCGGCGCGGTGAGCCCGGCGATGCACACGGCGTCGTCGCCGGGGCCGAAGGGGTTGTGCCGCAGCATGACGTCAAGTCCCGGCACGGGCAGACCGTCGCCGGCGTCGACGGCGAGCCAGGCGGGGTCGCGCACGATGTCGAAGCCCGGGTGGACGGTCCGCCACTGCTCGGCGAGTCCTGTGCGGAGTAGTCGGTGGACCTCGACCCCACGGTGGAGTTCCTTGCGGAGGTTGTCGCGACGGGAGTTGGTGATGCGTACACCGAGTGAGAGCTTGAGCATGGCGGGCGTGCCGGGGCGGTGGACGGTGCGCACCGAGGAGGTGGGATGCCACGGGTCCCCACCGGGTCCGAGGTCATGGAGCAGTCCGGCGTCGAGGAGTGCCGCGACGGCGGGACGACGGCCGAGCTCGCGAGCCTGCCATGGGTGGAGCGGCAAGGGCACGGTGCCGGGAGGGAGCCTCGGATCACTGCCGAGGAGGCGGGCCGTGAGCCGCTCCGCCGGGATGACGCGACCTTCCTCCGTCCATGCCGAGTCCGTGGCGAGGATGCTGCGGTCGACGGCCGTCCAGTGGAGGAGGAAAGCGCCGTGCAGTTCGGGTGAGTAGAGGCGGGCCTCGGTCTCGGTGAGGCCTTCCCGGCTCTTGGGCGTGGGGTGCAGGGGGTGCCCGAGGATCAGCGACTGTTCGGCTGTGAGGAACAGGTCGGCGCGCTCGTCGGGGCCGGGGGACTCTCGGCGGGCGGCAATGAAGTCGGCCGTTCGACGGAGTGAGTCGGCGACCCGGCCGACGAGGTCGGCTCCTTCGGCCCCGGATGCGCCTGCCGGCCCGTGGTCATCGGTGTCGGAGCAGCTGTCGGCCCGTTCCCTGCTTCCCTGCTCCCGGGTGAGCAGAGCGGCGACCGTGACTGCGTCGGCCGTCGGGGCACCGTCCGGCACCCCCTGCAGCGCGGGCGGGCCGAAGCGGTGCCAGCCGGTGTCGGACCAGTAGCGCACGGGGACGAGGAGGGCGGTGCCGCTGGCGTGGAGCGGGATGGTGAGGGTGTACCCGTCGGGGCGCGGCAGATCGTTCTCGCGGACCCAGCAGCGCAACAGGTTCTCGACCGCGGCCGCGTCCGCGGCGATGTGCGGGTCGGCGTGGTCGAGGGGATCGGGCGAGGCGGCCAGGGGCGTCCTGGTGGCATCGAGGGCGGCGGCGGGGTCGGTCCCCTCGCCGGGGAACCCCGATGACTGCCGCGGCACCGTCGTCTGCTCGACCGTGAGAGCGCCGGGTGTTCCGTTCTCCGTCACGTGGGGGGCGGCGGGGCAGTCGGGATCGGGAACGTCGGGTGCAACGGGGGTGGGGTTCACAGGGGACTTCCTTGTGCTGTCGTCCGGGGGTCAGTGAGACGGCCGGGTGCCGTTCCGGCGGTGAAGTGAGCCTTCGGCCGCCGTCAGTGCATCGGCGAAGCGGTCGAGGACCGCGGTGGCCTGTTCATCGGTGAGGGTGAGCGGGGGCAGCAGACGCACGACACCGGCATGGCGTCCGCCCAGTTCGACGATGAGACCGCGGCGCAGGCATTCCTGTTGGACCGTGACGGCGAGCGCGGGATCGGGCGGTGGGGCGTCGGCGCCCGGGTCGTCGATGTCCGGGTCGACGAGTTCGACGCCGATCATGAGGCCGCGGCCGCGGACGTCGCCGATACAGCGGTGCGTCGCCGCCAGGCCCTGGAGCCGGCCGAGCATGCGGGCACCGAGGGTGGCGGCCCGCTCGGCGAGGCGGTTCTCGCGTACATAGGCGAGGGTGGCGGCGCCCGCGGCCATGGCGAGCTGGTTGCCGCGGAACGTACCGGCGTGGGCGCCGGGTTGCCAGGTGTCGAGGTCCGAGTGGTAGACGATCACGGCCAGCGGCAGAGAGCCTCCGATGGCCTTGGACAGGACCATCACATCGGGGACGATCCCGCTGTGCTCGACCGCCCAGAACGTGCCGGTACGCCCGACGCCGGTCTGCACCTCGTCGGCGATCAGGGGGATGGAGCGGGACGAGGTGATCTCGCGCATCCTGCGCATCCAGGAGTCGGGCGCAGGGATGACCCCGCCCTCGCCCTGCACCGGTTCAAGGATCATTCCGGCCGGGGAGCGGACACCGCCCTTGGGGTCGTCGAGGAGATTCTCGGTCCATCGCGCGGAGAGTTCGGCGCCGCGCTCCCCGCCCACGCCGAAGGGACAGCGGTAGTTCCGCGGGTAGGGCAGCCTGGTCACACGGACGTCGGTGGCGCCGCCCGAGGCGTCGAGGGCTCCGGAGGTCATGCCGTGGTAGGCGCCCGTGAAGGCGAGCATGCCGGTACGGCCGGTCGCGGTGCGGACGAGTTTGAGGGCCGCTTCGACGGCATCCGTGCCCGCCGGTCCGCAGAACTGGATGCGGGCGTTGTCGGCGAGTGGACGGGGCAGAGTGGCGAACAGCTCGGTGGTGAAGGCGTCCTTGACCGGGGTGGCGAGGTCGAGGACATGGAGTGGTGCACCCGAGTCGAGCACCTTTCTGATGGCCTCCAGCACGACCGGGTGGTTGTGGCCGAGAGCCAGGGTTCCCGCTCCCGAGAGACAGTCGAGATAGCGGCGGCCGTCGGCCCCTTCGATGGTCAGGCCCCGGGCCCGTACGGGGACGATCGGGAGCGAGCGAGCATAGGTACGGGCCGCCGACTCGCGGAGCGACTGGCGTCCGAGGATCCCTTCGTGCACGGCGGGTTGCGTCACCCGGGCAGGTTCGGTCACGGCCACGGCTAAGGGTCCTCCTGCTGTCCACAGTTGCGATGCGCACCCGGTACGACGCTCCACCACCGCACCATGGGGCCGAGCGCCGGCGTTGTGTCCCCCGTACGTAGCAACGACGACGACCGCAAGGGATCACGGTCCCTACCGAAGATCCTGACGGCGGGAACCGAGCCCCTGCCGTCAACCGTCCCTTTCGGCACCGGCATAGTGGGGGGCTGCGCTCCGGCGACGGGCGGCACCGCCCGCTGTGCGGAGGCAGTTCGTTCAACAGGCACGGAACTCTTGAAGTCCCAGGGGGATCACCACATGCGACTCATTCGCCCGACCTTCGCTGCAGGCCGCGGGAGGAGCGCCGGTCGCAGAACTCCGGTGCTCACGGCGGCTGCTGTCGTCGCTGCCCTCGCGCTGACGGCCACGGCATGCGGCCCCAGCGAGAACAATGCGAGCAACAGCCCCAGTGCCACAGCCACTTCCGACGGCAAGATCACGATCCCGGACGACCTCAAGGACCGGCTCAAGGAGCACGGGATCGACCTGGACAAGTGGAAGAACGGCGAGTGGAAGAACTGGGACAAGGACACGTGGCTGCGCGAGGCCAAGGACTTCGTCAACCCGATCATCGAGGACCTCTGGGACGCGGACCGGATGCGGGATGCCGAGCAGCCGGACAGGCCGGTCGAGGAGGAGGACATCTCCGGTGACGAAGGCGTCACGGACCCGACGCCCGACCCGGTCACGGCACAGGCCGTGAAGAGTCCGTACCACGACAGTGCGCCCGAGGCGGGGAAGCTCCTCCTCGATGGCCCGAAGGGCTCGATGGTCTGCTCCGCGACCGTTGTGCAGGATCCGGCGAACCCCGGCAAGTCCAATCTGGTGTGGACGGCGGGTCACTGTGTCCACGCGGGCAAGGAGGGCGGCTGGTACCGGAACATCGTCTTCGTCCCGTCGTACAACAACGACGCCAGGTCCTCGGGCGGCACGAGGGCCGAGATCGCCCCGCTCGGCGTCTGGTGGGCCGACGGCGCGCAGACCTCCGAGCAGTGGATCTCCCAGGGAATGGCGACCGGCGGCCACGGCGCTCCGTACGACTTTGCCGTGATCCATGTGACGCCGGAGAAGGGCGGGAACGGCAAGTCACTGGAGGAGACGGTCGGTTCGGCACTCCCGGTGGAGTTCAACGCCCCCGCCACACCGAAGATCAGCGGCATGACGGCGACGGGCTACCCGGCGGCGCCGCCGTTCGACGGTGAGCGGATGTTCCAGTGCAAGGACCGGCCCGGCCGCCTGTCCATCGACAAGGACCAGACGACGATGTACCGCATCGGCTGCACCATGACCGGCGGCTCGTCCGGCGGTGGGTGGTTCGCGGCGGGCAAGAACGGCAAGCCCGCGCTCGTGTCGAACACGTCCATAGGCCCGGCGACGGGAGGCTGGCTGGCCGGCCCGCGGCTCGGCCCCGAGGCCAAGGGCATCTACGACGCGGTCAGCAAGAAGTTCGCCGGCCAGTAGCCGGCTGCGGGGCAGCAGCGCCGCACATGCGATCGAGCCTCCGGAGCGCGTCTCCGGAGGCTCCTTCGCGCTCCCGCCCTCCTCCGCCGCGGCGCAACGGTGCAATGAGCGCGCGGTGCCACCCTGTGGCGGTGCCTTTCGACGGTCTGATCGTGCACAAGTGCATCGACCGAGGCGCCGGGTCGTCGTCGCTCCCGGCCGGCTGTCCACCGGCCCCGGGACGCCGACGATGTGGCGCATCGGCCGTACCGGGACGGCCGGCTCCTCCGGTGGCGGCTGGTTCACCGAGCAGCCGAACGGCAGGCTCGCGCCGGCCTCCAACACGTCCGTCGTCCCGGCGAGGTCCGCCGGCGGGCCGGACCGCGGCTCGGCGGGGGCGCCGACAGATCCGCACGACGATGGGCGACGCGTTCGCCGGCCGGCACGAACTGCCGTGGACGCCCGAAGGCCCGCCACCCTCATTCGGAGGGGGCGGGCCTTCGGTCTGCCTGCCGGCGTTCGCCGTGGCTCCGGGTCAGTGCGTCGCCGGTACGTACGGCCCGAGGGCGGCGGCCAGTTCTTCGTGGACGCGCGCCTTGAGCAGTGTGCCCTCGGAGGTGTGCTCCTCGGAGAGCACCTCACCGTCGGCGTGCACCCGCGAGACCAGTGCGCCCTGCGTGTACGGCACGAGAGCCTCGATCTCGACCTCGGGCCGGGGCAGTTCGGCATCGATCAGGGCGAGCAGCTCACCGATGCCCTTGCCGGTGCGGGCCGATACGGCGATCGCGTGCCGTTCGATCCGCAGCAGGCGCTGGAGCACCACAGGATCGGCCGCATCCGCCTTGTTGATCACCACGATCTCGGGCACCTCCACCGCGCCGACGTCGCGGATCACCTCGCGCACGGCTGCCAGCTGCTCCTCCGGAACCGGGTGCGAGCCGTCGACCACATGCAGGATGAGATCGGCCTCGCCGACCTCCTCCATCGTGGAGCGGAACGCCTCCACGAGGTGGTGCGGCAGATGCCGGACGAATCCGACCGTGTCCGCCAGCGTGTACAACCTGCCACTGGGCGTCTCGGCCCGGCGCACCGTCGGGTCCAGGGTGGCGAACAGTGCGTTCTCCACCAGGACACCGGCGCCGGTAAGACGGTTGAGCAGCGAGGACTTGCCCGCGTTGGTGTATCCGGCGATCGCGACCGACGGGACCTTGTTCCGCCGCCGCTCCTGGCGCTTGATCTCGCGGCCCGTCTTCATCTCCGCGATCTCACGGCGCATCTTCGCCATCTTCTCGCGGATCCGACGCCGGTCCGTCTCGATCTTGGTCTCACCGGGTCCGCGGGTGGCCATGCCGCCACTTCCGCCGCCACCCATCTGCCGGGACAGGGACTGGCCCCAGCCCCGCAGCCGGGGCAGCATGTACTGCATCTGTGCCAGCGCCACCTGCGCCTTGCCCTCCCTGGACTTGGCGTGCTGGGCGAAGATGTCCAGGATCAGGGCGGTCCGGTCGACCACCTTGACCTTGACGACGTCCTCGAGGTGGATCAGCTGGCCGGGGCTAAGTTCACCGTCGCAGACGACGGTGTCGGCCCCGCTCTCGATCACGATGTCGCGCAGCTCGTTCGCCTTGCCCGAACCGATGTAGGTGGCCGGGTCCGGCTTGTCGCGGCGCTGGATGACACCGTCGAGCACGAGCGCGCCCGCCGTCTCGGCGAGCGCGGCCAGCTCGGCCAGGGAGTTCTCGGCGTCCTGGACGGTCCCCGAGGTCCAGACACCCACGAGCACCACGCGCTCCAGCCGGAGCTGCCGGTACTCGACCTCGGTGACGTCCTCGAGCTCGGTGGAGAGGCCTGCCACACGCCGCAGAGCGGCACGATCGGAGCGGTCGAACTGATCGCCGTCCCGGTCCCCGTCGATCTCGTAGCTCCAGGCGACGTCCTCTTCCATCAGGGCATCGGCCCGAAGGCTCTCCGTGCGGTGGCTGTCCGCGAAGCTCTGCGCGCGCTTGGAAGGGGATGAAGAGGAGGTCATTGGATCCTTACGTCGATGAGATTTACGGTACGGAACGTACGCTACGCCGGTCACAACGCGTGACGAACCGGAAAGATTCCCGAAGGGGCTCCGGAAGAAACCCCCTGCGGGCCCCGCAGGAAGGTCCGGCCCGGCAGCACCGCCGACCTGTCGATGGTCGCACGGTGCCACCACGGCCGTCACCCCGGTTTTGACGCCGGCCGCGCTGCGGCCCCTCGGTGGCACCGCGGGGCCCTCGGTGCCGTACGCCGCTTCGCGCCCCGCCGTGCACACGACCACTGCCCGGTCCACCGCTGCCGCTTCCGCGGCCCGGCAGCCAAGCCGGCGCGGCGCAGTCACCGTTGCGGCTGCGCCGGCTGCTCCTGCTTCGCCGCCGGTGCGGCACTGCGCCAGTCGGGATGCCCCGGCATCCTCGGCGTGCGCTCTCCGTAGAGCCACGCCTGGAAGAACGCGGACAGATCCCGGTGGGCGATCCGTGACGCGAGTGCCGTGAAGTCCGCCGTGCTTGCCGTGCCGTCCCTGTGCTCGGCCACCCAGGCGCGCTCCAGCGCCTCGAAGGCGGGTTTCCCGATCTCCTGCCGCAGCGCGTACAGCACGAGCGCGCTGCCGTTGTAGACGATCGGCCGGAACAGCCCGAGCTGCTGGCCTGGCGCTGCGGGTTTCGGAGCCGCGGGCGGTCCGCCCGCGGCGCGCCAGCCGTCCGACCGCGTGTATGCGTCGCGCATCCGCTTCTGCAGGGACTGCTGGGCGTGCTCCTCCGCGTACAGCGCTTCGTACCAGGTGGCGTGCCCTTCATTGAGCCAGAGGTCCGACCAGCCGCGCGGGGTGACGCTGTTCCCGAACCACTGGTGGGCCAGCTCGTGGACCATGATCGAGTCGACGTACCACGCCGGGCGCTGGGTGTTCGTGAACAGCGACCGCTCGAAGAGCGAGAGCGTCTGCGTCTCCAGTTCGAACCCGGTGTCGGCGGTGGCGATCAGCAGTCCGTACGTCTCGAAGGGATAGCGCCCGACCTTGCGCTCCATCCACTCGACATGGCCCGGGGTCTTCTTGAGCCAGGGCTCCAGGAGCCTGCGGTCCGCCGCCGGCACAACGTCCCGCACGGGCAGTCCGTGCGGGCCCGCCCGGTGGACGACCGCCGACGTGCCGATGCTGACCTGGGCAAGCTCGGTCGCCATGGGGTGGCCGGTGCGGTACAGCCAGGTCGCGGTCCGGCCGGTCGGGACCTTCGCCACCAGCAGCCCGTTGGCCACCGCCGTCAACTCTGCCGGGGCGGTGATGCGGAACGTGAACATGGCCTTGTCGGCCGGGTGGTCGTTGCAGGGGAACACGCGGTGGGCGGCATCGGCCTGGTTGGCCATGACCAGCCCGTCGGAGGTGCGGACCCATCCGCCGGCCCCCTTGGGGCCTTTCGGGTCGCTCGTGTGGGTGACGGTGATCCGCAGGCGATCGCCGTCCTCGACCGCGTCCCGAGGCGTGACGACGAGGTCCTCACCGGCAGTCGCGAACCCGGCTGCGCGGCCGTTCACTTCGACGGTCCGGACTTTGCCGCGGGTGAAGTCGAGGTTGATCCGCTCGAGACGCTCGGTCGCGCGGGCCTCGATCTTCGTGACCGCCTCCAGGGGCTTGCTGTTCGAGCCGCCGTAGGCGAAGGCGATGTCGTACGTGAGGACGTCGTACCCGGGATTGCCCAAGTAGGGGAAGAGCGGGTCGCCGATCCCCAGCGGTACCGGCGCGGGCGGTGCGGCGGCCAGCAGGGTGGCCGAGGCGGCAACGAGCAGCACGGCCCGCAGGGGGCGAGAGGAGAGCAGCATGCACCACCGCTACCAGCGCGCCGATCGCCCACGGCGACGGCGCGCTCCTCGCCCACTCGAACGGACTCCGTCAGCCGGACGACGGCGAGCCACCCCGGCGGTCGGGCTTCAGCTCGTCGCCACAGGATGCTGTGCGCGGGTCACGTCGTACACCCCGGCCACATCGCGCATCGCCCTCATCAGCGCCGGCAGCCCGGCCGCGTCCGGGAGCTGGAGCGTATAGGTGTGGCGTACACGCTGTTCGCTCGGCGGCTCGACGGTGGCGGAGACGATCGCCGCACCCGCCGTCGCGATGACGTCGGTGAGGTCGGCGAGCAGCCGCGGGCGTCCGAACGATTCGGCTACGAGGGTGACCCTGCACTCGGCCGTGTCGCCCCATCGGACGCCCACGGGCGCCCGCCCGAGTGCACGCATGCGGTCCACGGCGGAGCATTCCTCTCGATGGACGGTGACGGCTCCCCCGCGCACCACGAAGCCGGTGATCGTGTCCGGGGGCACGGGAGTGCAGCAGCCGGCGAGACGTACGGCGGCATCGGGCAGGTCGGCCACCGCATTGGCGGCGGAACGGCGGCCTGCCGTGACGGACGTGGGCGCACGGGGGGCCGCGGCCGGGGGTTTCGCGCCTTCGGGATGTGCGGCCAGCCAGCGGGTGATGGCGATGCGTGCAGCGGGCGTACGGGCGTGGTCGAGCCAGTCGGGCGAGGGCCCTGATGCGGAGTCCTGGGCGAGCAGCAGCTGCACGGTGTCGCCGTCGCCGAGCTGGGTGCTGAGCGTGGCGAGCCGGCCGTTGACGCGGGCGCCGATACAGGCGTGGGCCTCCTCGCCGTACTGGGCGTACGCGGCGTCGACACAGCTCGCCCCGGCCGGCAGGCCCAGTGCGCCGCCGTCTGCGCGGAAGACGGTGATCTCACGGTCCTCGGCGAGGTCCGCCTGCAGGGACGTCCAGAACGTGTCGGGGTCCGGGGCGGATTCCTGCCATTCCAGCAGCCGGGAGAGCCAGCCGGGCCGGGTCGGGTCGGCGCGCTCGCCATCGGCGTGGGCGTGCTCCCCCGTGCGCCGGGCCTCGTCCACCTCACTGCCGTCCGTCGCCACATCGGGATTGCCGAGGGCGACAACGCCCGCCTCGGCGACCTTGTGCATCCGGTGCGTGCGGATGAGGACTTCGGCGACGGCACCGTCGGGGCCGGCGATCGCGGTGTGCAGCGACTGGTAGAGGTTGAACTTGGGGGCGGCGATGAAGTCCTTGAACTCCGAGATCAACGGGGTGAAACAGGTGTGCAGTTCACCGAGCACCGCATAGCAGTCGGCGTCCTCACCGACGAGGACGAGGAGCCGTCCGAAGTCCGTCGCCCGCAGATCGCCGCGCTTGAGCCGGATGCGGTGCACGGAGACGAAGTGGCGGGGCCGGATGAGGACTTCCGCCTGGATACGGGCGTCCCGCAGCACGGCCCCCACGTTCTCGGCGATGACGGCGAGCGCGTCGCAGGCATCGGCGTTGTCGGCGATGAGGGCACGCGTGCGTTCGTACTCCTCGGGGTGGAGGATCGCGAAGACCAGGTCCTCCAGCTCGGTCTTGAGGGCCTGGACGCCCAGCCGCTCGGCGAGCGGGATCAGGACATCCCTGGTCACCTTGGCAATGCGGGCCTGCTTCTCCGGGCGCATCACGCCGAGAGTCCTCATGTTGTGCAGCCGGTCGGCCAGTTTGATGGACATGACCCGTACGTCGTTGCCGGTGGCGACGAGCATCTTCCGGAACGTCTCGGGCTCGGCCGCCGCTCCGTAGTCGACCTTCTCCAGTTTGGTGACCCCGTCGACGAGATAACAGACCTCTTCGCCGAATTCGGCCCGCACCTGATCGAGTGTCACCTCGGTGTCCTCGACGGTGTCATGGAGCAGGGAGGCGGTCAGGGTCGTTGTCTCGGCGCCCAGTTCGGCGAGGATCAGCGTCACGGCGAGCGGATGGGTGATGTAGGGCTCGCCGCTCTTGCGGAACTGGCCCCGGTGCGAGGACTCGGCGAGGACGTACGCCCTGCGCAGGATGGCGAGATCGGCATCGGGGTGGTGCGCGCGGTGCGCCTCCGCGACATGGCCGATCGCATCGGGCAACCGGTCCCGCGTCGCGGGGCCGAGCAGTGCCGCGCGACCCAGCCGGCGCAGATCGAGTCTGGGGCGGCCGCGCCGACGACTGGGAGCACCAGGATTGGGGGCCTCTGCACTCATGGGGCACCTCCGGCAGCGTCGACCGGCGGTGGGAAGGTCAGGCTTGCCCTCCGGGCCGGTGCTTGATGCTACCGAGCCCATCACGACCCGGAGTCCGGCTCTCGCTCAGCGTGAAACGGATCACCCATTCGAGCGAAGCTCTATGGCGCAGCCGTATGGCCGTGCTGTGCGGCGCCGACCGTGACTCCGTCCAGAAGGGCCGGGCCGATGCGCCCCTCGGCGACGATCACCGCGGGGCCGGTCATCTCGACCTCGCCGTCCGGGTGCTCGGTGATCACGAGTGTGCCGCCGGGCACGTCCACGGTGTATGTCACGGGCTCACCGGTGACCGCGGGGTCGGTGCCGTCGCGCCGGGCGGTCGCCACCGCGACCGCGCACGCGCCCGTTCCGCACGAGCGGGTCTCGGCGGCGCCGCGCTCATGCACACGCATGGCCACGTGCCGGGGGCCTCGGTCGACGACGAACTCGATGTTCACACCGTCCGGGTAGACGGAGGCGGGGGTGAACGGCGGCACGGACCGCAGATCGCCCGCGTGGTCGAGGTGCTCGACGAAGGCGACCGCGTGCGGATTGCCCATGTTCACATTGCGGGCGGGCCAACTGCGGCCGCCGACGGTGACGGTGACCCCGTCCTCGAGGAGCCTTGCGCGGCCCATCGTGACCGTGATGTCTCCCTCGACGGTGGAACCGCTTCCGGACACCGCCTTGGCGAGATGGACCCGCTTGATGCCGGACCGCGTGGCGATGGGGATGTCGCCCGCGGTCACCAGGCCCGCGTGCTCCAGGTAGCGGGCGAAGACCCGGATGCCGTTGCCGCACATCTCGGCGATCGAGCCGTCGGCGTTCCGGTAGTCCATGAACCAGTCGGCCTCGCCGGCCATCGAGCGCGCCTCGGGGTGGGCGGCGGAGCGCACGACGCGCAGCAGTCCGTCGCCGCCGATCCCGGCGCGTCGGTCGCAGATCCGGGCGACGGCCGCCGCGGTCAGATCGATGACGCCGTCGGGGTCGGGGATGATCACGAAGTCGTTCTCCGTGCCATGGCCCTTGAGGAACTCGAGCGGCGACGTGCTGGTGCTGATCTGCGCTGTGGTCACGGGTCAATCGTAAGGGCCGGGCAGGGCGGAGCAGCCGGGCCGGGTACGACCGGGGCGTGCCCGCCGCCCACGGCAGTGCCCGACGGGACCGGCAGGGTCTCGGGCCGGGCGCCGCGCAGGCGCGTACGGCAGATCCCGCGGCAGCCGGTCAGCGGAGCCGGGCCACTCTCCACACGGCAAGCGCGACCAGTGCGACGACGACGACGGCGTACAACGCGATCACGCGCCAGTCGGGGCGCTCGCCGGAGCCACGCTCGGGCAGCCCGGGCCAGGTGTGGCCGACCCTGCGGGCCGCCATCATTCCCCAGCCCGCGGCGCAGCTGCTGATCAGGAGGCCGAGCATGGCGACGACCGCACCGCCGTCCCCCGAACCGAAGGCCAGGGGGAAGGCGAACATGAGCGAGCCCACCGCGGCGAGCCCCACGATGGGGGCGAGCTGCCAGATGCGCAGCCTGCGCTGGGGGCGGAGCTCGACCTCGACCTCGGCACCGACCAGCACCCCGTCGGCGTCGTCCGTCGGCATGTCCAAGGCCACGTCCAGAGCGTCGTCAGGACCGTCGGGGCTCAGACGAACCACGTCCTCCGGTGCTTCCTGATCTCTCTCTCGAGGGCCGGCCTCCATCGCCACGCGCCCTCCCAACTCGGACTCCACTGGTGGATCGATGATTGATGATGGCACGGCCTCGGCTACCGGAATGACGAGCATGACGTCCCGATGCCATCACGTGATCAGGCTGTGACCGCTCGTTCGAGCAACGCCAGCGCACGGCCGGGGAGTTCCCCACGGTCCACCACGGCGCCGCTCAGCCAGTGGACACGCGGGTCCCTGCGGAACCAGGAGTCCTGGCGGCGCGCGAAGCGTTTGGTGGCGCGTACGGTCTCGGCCCGCGCCTCGTCGTCCGTGCACTCCCCCGCGAGCGCCGCGAGCACCTGCTGGTAGCCGAGCGCGCGGGAGGCCGTGAGCCCCTCGCGCAGTCCCTGCCCCTCCAGGGCCCGCACCTCGTCGACGAGTCCCGCTTCCCACATCCGGTCGACGCGCAGGGCGATCCGCTCGTCGAGCTCGGGGCGTCCGACGTCGACACCGATCTGGACCGTGTCGTACACGGCGTCATGGCCGGGGAGGTTCGCGGTGAAGGGCTTGCCGGTGATCTCGATGACCTCGAGGGCGCGGACGATGCGACGCCCGTTCCCGGGGAGGATGGCGCGGGCGGCGTCCGGATCGGCGGCGGCCAGCCGGGCATGGAGCACCCCGGGGCCGCGCTCCTCCAGCTCGGCCTCCAGGCGGGCGCGCACCCCGGGATCGGTGCCGGGGAATTCGAGGGCGTCGATCGCTGCGCGTACGTAGAGCCCGGAGCCGCCGACCAGCACGGGTGTACGGCCTTCGGCGAGGAGCCGGTCGATCTCGGCACGGGCCAGCCGCTGGTACTCGGCGACGCTCGCCGTCTCCGTGACGTCCCAGACATCGAGGAGATGGTGCGGAACACCGCCGCGCTCGTGCGGGGTCAGCTTGGCGGTTCCGATGTCCATGCCGCGGTACAGCTGCATCGAGTCGGCGTTGACGACCTCGCCGCCGAGCTGCTGGGCCAGATGGACACCCAGATCGGACTTTCCGGCCGCGGTGGGACCGACGACGGCGATGACCCGCGGTGCGGGAGCTGCACTTCTCACCGCCACAGTCTCGCAAATCTCCACCGGCACCCCGAACGAGTTACGTGACGGCACCTGCGCGGAGTCGTTCCTGTTGCGAGGTTCTGCCCGCCGGTTTACGAACCGGCGCCCCGGGCGCCGCGATGGGATGCCCCGGGCTGCGCGGAATTTCGCCCACCCGAGTAGGCTATGGAGTAGATATGGGCGTTTTTGCAAGGTTTCGCCGGAAGGGCAAGGACACTGCCACGGCGTCAACCGAGGAGGGCGGAGCCGGCACTCTGACGGCCGAATCCGGTTCCGAGGTGGATGCCGCGGCCGGCACCGAGCCCGGGTCCGGAGCGGCGCCGAAGACGTCGGAGACGTCGTCCGAGGCGGTGTCCGGGGACGCGCAGGCCACTTCGGGCGCTTCCGGAGCGGCAGCCGGGGAGGCGGAGGCTCCCCCGGCGGAGAGTGTGGAGATCCCCAAGCAGCAGTCCGCCGAGGAGGCCGCGGACAACGAGGCCGGCGAGAGCGCCCGGAAGTAGAACCCACCAGCGAAGGTGACCCATGGGAATCGTGGACACACTCAAGGCCAAGCTCGCCCCGGCAAAGGACAAGGTCTCCGACTTCGCGCACCATCACGAAGACAAGATCTCGAAGATCGAGCACGGTCTGGACAAGGCCGCGGCGAAGGTCGACCACCGGACCAAGGGAAAGTACAGCGACAGGATCCAGTCGGGCACAGGCAAGGCCAAGGAAGCCCTGGACCGCCTCGCCCACAAGGACGACGGCACCGGCCCCGGGGAAAAGGGCACGATGCCGCCGGCTACCTGAGACGGTGATGCGCCGGCACGACGCGGCGCGCATGAACAACGGCGGACGGCCGCGGAGTTCTCTCCGCGGCCGTCCGCCGTTGCGGTGTCCGAGAGTCCTGAGCCGTGCGGGTGTGCCGGGTGGCTTCAGGACCAGGCGGCGACGAAGTAGCCGACGCCGTACGGGGCGTCCTCGTACAACAGCCGCCCTTCCAGGCCCACGCCCTCCGCCGCTCCCGCGAGCACCTGCCAGGGAGCACGCCCTGCGGCTTTCAGCTCGTCCGCGAGCGACGCGCCGAGTGCCATGAGGGCCGGTGTGTCCGCCGCTCCCAGCGCACGAGCCGCCTCGGTGTCGAAGCCGGCGGCCCGCTCGTCCAGGTAACCGGGTGCCTTCAGGGTGCGGCAGGCGCTGCCGTCCCCCATGACCAGCAGCGCGACGCGCGGCGCCCGGGCGGCGAGCTCACGGCCGGTCTCCGCGCAGCGTTCCGTCGGCAGCCACCGGTCGACGGCGAGACCCTCGACCGGGGCACCGGCCCACCGCGCCCGGTCGAGCAGCCAGGCGGCGACGGCGAGCGCCACCGGGAGCGGGCGCCCGGGCACCTGGGTGTCGGGCGCACCGGTGTGGTCGGTCTCCGCGGCGTCCGGCGCTCCCAGCCGTACCGTGGCATCGACTCCGAAGCCCTCGAAGGAGCCCCGCGCTCCCTGGGGGTAGGGGCCCAGCTCGTCGGGCCCCGCAGGACCGACCACGATCAGCCGGTCGGGGCGGGAGGCCGCGAGCACGCTCAGGGCGTCGGCGCAAGCCGTTCTGGCGGCGTCGAGCTCGGGCGCGGCGCCCGTTGCCACGTCGGGCACGAGGAGCGGGGGGCAGGGACAGACGGCTGCGGCGACGAGCATGATCGCAGCCTAGTCCCTGCCGCAGCCACTGGTTGACGGGACCGTGTCACACGGCCCGGTCGCAGGCTCGGTACCGCGTACGAGCCGTGCGGCCGGGGCGCGAAGTCATCGCCGCAGCCGCACGGAACGGTGCAACGGCTCGGACGCGGTCCGCCCGGCATCCGGGTCGGATCAGTCGACCGCGCAGCCACCGGTCGCTGCCGGGAGCGGCGCGGGAACTCCGATCGTCGGGATGCCCAGCATCACGCCGGCCGGCTGGGGCGGGGCGGCATTGCGCTTCTCCCAGGCGTCGCCGGCACGGGTACGCCGCACCGCCGTCGTCGGGCCCTCGGCCAGCAGATGGTGGGGGGCCGCGTAGGTGATCTCGACGGTGACGACATCGCCCGGTCGGACCTCGGTCACCGGCTTGGTGAAGTGCACGAGGCGGTTGTCCGGGGCTCGGCCGGACAGCCGGTGGGTGGCGCCGTCCTTGCGGCCCTCGCCCTCCGCGACCATGACCTCCAGGGTGCGGCCGACCTGCTTCTTGTTCTCCTCCCAGGAGACCTCCTCCTGAAGGGCGACCAGACGCTCGTAGCGGGCCTGGACGACCTGCTTGGGAATCTGCCCGTCCATCTCGGCAGCCGGGGTTCCGGGCCGCTTGGAGTACTGGAAGGTGAACGCCTGCGCGAAGCGCGCCTCGCGCACGACATGCAGGGTCTGCTCGAAGTCCTCCTCGGTCTCGCCGGGGAAGCCCACGATGATGTCGGTCGAGATCGCGGCATGCGGAATCGAGGCGCGGACCTTCTCGATGATCCCGAGGTAACGGTCCTGCCGGTACGAGCGCCGCATCGCCTTCAGCACCGTGTCCGAGCCGGACTGCAGCGGCATGTGCAGCTGCGGCATCACGTTCGGGGTCTCCGCCATGGCCGCGATCACGTCGTCGGTGAAGTCGCGCGGGTGCGGCGAGGTGAACCGGACCCGCTCGAGCCCCTCGATCCTCCCGCAGGCACGGAGCAGCTTGCTGAACGCCTCGCGGTCACCGATGTCGGAGCCGTAAGCGTTCACGTTCTGGCCGAGCAGGGTGATCTCCGAGACGCCCTCGGCGACCAGTGCCTCCACCTCGGCGAGGATGTCGCCGGGGCGCCGGTCCTTCTCCTTGCCCCGCAGCGCGGGGACGATGCAGAAGGTGCAGGTGTTGTTGCACCCGACGGAGATGGAGACCCAGGCGGCGTAGGCGCTCTCGCGGCGCGTGGGCAGCGTGGAGGGGAAGGCATCCAGCGATTCGGCGATCTCGACCTGCGCCTCTTCGAGGACGCGCGCACGCTCCAGCAGCACCGGCAGTTTGCCGATGTTGTGCGTGCCGAAGACCACATCGACCCACGGCGCCCGCTTGACGATCGAGTCGCGGTCCTTCTGGGCCAGGCAGCCGCCGACGGCGATCTGCATCCCTGGACGGGCGGCCTTCATCGGGGCGAGCCGGCCGAGATTTCCATACAGCCTGTTGTCGGCGTTCTCCCGCACCGCGCAGGTGTTGAAGACGACGACATCGACCTCGCCCTCCCCCGTGCCCTCGGGCGCCCGGACATATCCCGCATCCTCCAGCAGGCCGGACAGCCGCTCGGAGTCGTGGACGTTCATCTGGCACCCGTAGGTGCGCACCTCGTAAGTCTTCGCGCTCATCTCGCACACCAGGGTACGGGGTCGCGTCCAGCCGCCGCCGCTGAGTTCCGACGAGAGACGGGGCCCGGCCCGAAGGGGGCCTGGCCGGCACTGCTCCGGGGCGGCCTGGCCAGCACGGGGAGCGAGCTGGCAGGATCGCGGGCATGTCACCGGCACTTCCTCGCATCACCCGACGCCTCGCTCTCCAGGCGTCGGCGGCGCTGGCCGTGGTGTGCGGGCTGCTGCTCTGGTGGCTCCTGCCCGTCGGGGAGAGCACTCCGAGTGGGCGGCTCACGTTCAGCACCGGCGTGACATCCGGCGTCTATCAGAAGTACGGCGAGCTCCTCGACAACACGCTCGCCCGCGATCTGCCCAACGTCTCCATAGACCTGCGGACCAGCGAGGGCTCTCAGCAGAACCTCGAACGGGTGGCGAACGGCGAGGCCGACTTCACCATCGCCTCCGCCGACGCCGTGGCGACGCACCAACGGGACGGCAAGGTCGGAGCGGACAGGCTGCGCGGCTGTGCACGGCTGTACGACGACTATGTGCAGCTCGTGGTCCCGCAGGGGTCGCGGGCGGACACCCCGGCCGATCTGCGCGGCATGAAAGTGGGTGTGGGGCAGCCCGGGTCCGGTGTCCGGCTCATCGCCGAGCGGGTGCTGACGGCGGCGGGGCTCGACCCGGAGGAGGACATCACTCCGGTCTCCGCAGGCATCGACACAATGCCCGGCAGGCTGGAGCGGGGGGAGCTGGATGCCTTCTTCTGGTCGGGCGGACTGCCCACCAGCGCGGTACAGATGCTCTCGGAACGCTTCCCCGTGCGGCTGATCCCGCTCAAGGACGACCTGGTCGACCGGCTCCACGGATCCGGCGGCTCGACCCGCTACTACCGCTCGGCCGTGATACCTGCCGACGCATACCCGAACATCATGGGCGGCGCCCTGCAGGTGGAGACGATCGCCGTCGCCAACCTGCTGGTCACGACCACCGCCGCGGACCCGGAACTGACCGAGCGCCTCACCCGTGCGGTGATCAACAGCCGGGATCGGATCGGGCGGGAGGTGCACCCGGCGCAGCTGGTCGACCTGCGTACGGCGATCTACACCGATCCGCTGCAGCTGCACGAGGGCGCCCGACGGTACTACCGCTCGGTCAAGCCGTAGAGGTCTCCCCGCAGACCGTCGCCCGACGGCTCAGGGCGCGTCCCGCATGCTTCGGACGCCGGTGTGCTGCCGGCGCGTGCTCGGCGCGCGGTGCTGTGGATGCGCCTTGCACGGCCATGCGCCGAACGCTCCGGCCCCGCTTGGTCCCGTCCGGTCAGCAGGTGTGGGCCTCCTGTCCGGTCAGCAGGTGTCGGGCGCGTCCTCGAAGCGGTCCCCGACGGGTGAGGTGCGCGGAATCGTGAGCGTCACACGCAGGCCGCGAGGATCAGCGTGCGCGTAGGAGATCGAACCACCCGCTGCCGCGAGCAGTGCCCTGGTGATCGACAGTCCGAGACCCGAGCCCTTCACGTTCTGGTGCCGGTTGCTGCGCCAGAACCGGTCGCCGACCCGGCCCAGCTCCTCGTCGGTCAGTCCGGGGCCCCGGTCGGTGATCACGATCGTCGACGTGTCGCCGTCCGCGGCGACCGCGACCGTGACCTCCTCGCCTTCCGGCGTGAACTTGAGGGCGTTGTCGATCACCGCATCGAGAGCGCTGGACAGCGCCACCGGGTCGGCCCAGGCGGTGACCGCCGGGCCCTTGCCGGTGAGCCGTACACCCTTCTCCTCCGCGAGGGGACGCCAGGCAGCGACCCGCTCGGCGGCCATCGCGCCGATGTCGGTGAGCTGGAGGTCCGCGGATGCGTGCTCGGCCAGCGCCAGGTCCAGCAGATCGTCCAGGACCTGGGCGAGGCGCTTGCCCTCCGTACGTACGGAGGCGATCTCCTCGTTGCCCTCGGGAAGTTCGAGCGCCAGGAGCTCGATCCGCAGCAGCAGTGCGGCGAGCGGATTGCGCAGCTGATGGGAGGCGTCGGCGACGAAGGCGCGCTGCTGCTCGAGCACCTCTTCCACGTTGTCCGCCATCTCGTTGAACGAACGGGCCAGCCGGCGCAGCTCCGGAGGTCCGCCGGCCGCCGCAACACGCGAGTTCATCCGGCCGGTCGCTATGTCGTGGGTTGCGGCGTCCAGGACGCGTACGGGACGCAGCACCCAGCCGGTGAGCCGGACCGCCGCCCCGACGGCGAGGAGCATGGCCGCGGACTCGCCCGCGGCGATCAGCAGCCAGCCGGTCAGGATCCGCGAACGCAGCTGACCGGTGGGCGAGTCGGTCACGACCACGGCGACGACATCGCCGTCGCGCACCACCGGTGAGGCGACGACGAGCCTGGCATCCAGCTGCCAGGGCCAGACCTGGGGCGGGTCGTGGCTGCGCCGCCCCACCAGCGCCTCCTGGAAGGCCCGGCGACCCTCCCCCTCCTCCGGGAGCTCCCAGAACTCGGGAGCGCGAGCCATGGCGACGTCACTTCGGTAGAAGACCCCGGTCCGCATTCCGTAGACATCGTGGTACCGGCTCAGCTCCTCCTCGAGCGTCTCGCGGCGCTCGTCCTGGCCCGCGAACCCGTCGGTGACGAACTGGGCCTGCGCCGCGAACCGCGCGGTGTCGTCCAGCCGGTCGACGACGACTCCCTGCTGCTCGCCCGCGGCAAGACTCACGGCGAGCGGAAAGCCGAGTGCGAGCAGAACGCCCGCCATGAGGACGATGAGGAGCGGGAGAAGGCGGGTACGCAAGGGGAGCGGCCGCCCTACGCGGCGGGCTCGACCAGGCGGTAGCCGACGCCACGCACGGTCTCGATCAGAGCGGGCATACGGAGCTTGGAGCGCAGCGACGCGACGTGCACCTCGAGCGTCCGGCCGGTGCCCTCCCAGCTCGTGCGCCACACCTCACTGATGATCTGCTCCCGGCGGAAGACCACTCCGGGACGCTGCGCGAGCAGCGCGAGCAGGTCGAACTCCTTGCGGGTGAGCTGTATGGCCGTGCCTTCGACGCTGACACGGCGGGTGGGGAGCTCGATGGTGACGGATCCCAGCCTGAGGGCGCTGTCGGCAGAGGGAGTCGCATCCTCTCCGGGTGCGTTGCGCCGGCTGACGGCATGGATCCGGGCCAACAGCTCACCCGTGTCGTACGGCTTGACGACGTAGTCGTCCGCGCCGAGGTTGAGGCCGTGGATACGGGAGCGGACGTCGGACCGCGCGGTCACCATGATCACCGGCGTGGACGTGAGCTTCCTGATCTTTCCGCAGACCTGGTAGCCGTCCTGGTCGGGCAGTCCGAGATCGAGCAGAACGACACCGAAGGGCGGCTTGGTCCCGGTGGCGGCGGGCAGCACGGCCTGCAGCGCCTCTTCACCGTTTCTGGCGTGCGTCACGGAGAAGCCGTGCTTGGCGAGCACTGCCGACAGGGCCGCAGCGACATGGTCGTCGTCCTCGACGAGCAGCAGCCTCATGGCCCCTCTCCAGACGTAGCCCTCGCGTATGTACCACCGAATGAACGCCGATGACGCGGGGGTGCGTCAAGCGGTTTCCGTTCACCTGGGGTTTCCGTTATCGACCCGGTACGACATCGACCGTCCCGTTCACCCAGAGTGCCCGGATGAAGCCGGATCGTTATGCTCAATTTCCGCTCAGATGTACTGACGCTGGTCGTACCGCGTGCTTAGTGTCCTCCCCAACCGAGGAGGACGGAGCAAGAAGCCGATGAGCGGAGTGTCAGTGACCAAGGGCGCCGAGGATGCCGTACCGGCGGCCGACCTGGTCGTACTGAGCAACGTCAACAAGCACTTCGGCGCGCTGCATGTGCTCCAGGACATCGACCTGAAGATCACGCGCGGCGAGGTCGTCGTCGTGATCGGGCCCTCCGGGTCCGGCAAGTCCACGCTGTGCCGCACCATCAACCGCCTGGAGACGATCGACTCCGGCACCATCACGATCGACGGGAAACCACTGCCCCAGGAGGGCAAGGCCCTCGCCCGGCTGCGCGCCGACGTGGGCATGGTCTTCCAGTCCTTCAACCTCTTCGCACACAAGACCGTGCTGGAGAATGTGATGCTGGGTCAGCTCAAGGTTCGCAGGACGGACAAGAAGGCGGCCGAGGAGAAGGCGCGTTCCCTGCTCGACCGGGTGGGCGTCGGCACCCAGGCCGACAAGTACCCGGCCCAGCTCTCCGGTGGTCAGCAGCAACGTGTCGCGATCGCCCGGGCGTTGGCCATGGATCCGAAGGTGATGCTCTTCGACGAGCCCACCTCCGCGCTCGACCCCGAGATGATCAACGAGGTGCTCGAGGTCATGCAGCAGCTGGCCCGGGACGGAATGACCATGGTCGTCGTCACGCACGAGATGGGCTTCGCGCGATCGGCCGCCAATCGGGTCGTGTTCATGGCCGACGGCAAGATCGTCGAAGAGGCCTCGCCCGAGGAGTTCTTCAACAACCCGCGCAGCGACCGCGCCAAGGACTTCCTGTCGAAGATCCTGCACCACTGAATCCGGCCCGGATCAGCTGATCACCTCATCGCTTCAACTCTAGGGAAGTCACCATGAACCTTCGTAAGGTCACCGCCGTTTCGGCCGTCGCGCTCTCGCTGGCCCTCTCCGCCACTGCCTGTGGTTCGGGCAAGAAGGACGCCGGCGGCGGCAGCGATTCCGCGGGCGGCAGCAAGAAGATCACGATCGGTATCAAGATCGACCAGCCGGGCATCGGCCTGAAGACCCCGGACGGCAAGTACACCGGCTTCGACGTGGACGTGGCGAAGTACGTCGCCAAGGAGCTGGGTTACGAAGAGGGCGACATCGTCTTCAAGGAGACGAAGAGCGCCGACCGTGAAACGGCGATCGAGCGCGGTGACGTCAAGTTCATCGCCGCCTCCTACTCGATCAACGACAAGCGTCTGGCGAAGGTCGACTTCGCCGGCCCGTACCTGCTGGCCCACCAGGACATCCTGGTCCGCGCCGACGACACCACCATCACCAAGCCCGAGGACCTCAACAAGAAGAAGCTCTGCTCGGTCACCGGCTCGACCTCCGCGCAGAACGTCAAGGACAAGCTCGCGCCGAAGGCCCAGCTGCAGGTGTACGGCGGCTACTCCGAGTGCCTGACCGGCCTGGAGAACAAGGTCATCGACGCCCTGACCACGGACAACTCCATCCTCGCCGGCTACGCCGCGCAGGAGGCGCACAAGGGCAAGTTCAAGCTCGCCGGCTTCAAGCTGAGCAACGAGAACTACGGCATCGGCCTGAAGAAGGGCGACGCCGAGCTCAAGACCAAGATCAACGCGGCGCTCGAGAAGATGGTCAAGGACGGCTCCTGGCAGAAGGCCGTGGACGCCAACTTCGGCCCGGCCGGCTACAAGAACGACCCCGCGCCGAAGATCGGCAACATCGTCAAGTGACTCCGGGGCTGACGAGGCGCGTCGCCGCTGACGGCGGCGGCGCGCCGGCCCTTCCCACACGCACACGCGGAAGCGCGGGAGATCGTGTTCGACTTTCTTGAAATGGACAAGCTCCTGGGGGCCTTCTGGGTGACGGTGCAGCTCACCGTCTACTCGGCCCTCGGCTCCCTCATATGGGGAACAATGCTGGCCGGCATGCGGGTCAGCCCGATCCCGCTGATGCGGGGCTTCGGCACCGCCTATGTGAACGTGGTGCGCAACATCCCGCTCACCGTGGTCATCGTCTTCACCTCACTGGGCCTCTTCCAGACGCTCGCTGTCAAGCTCGGGGCGGAAGACTTCACGGTCATCAACTTCAGGCTCGCCGTGCTCGGTCTGATCGCCTACACGGCCGCCTTCGTGTGCGAGGCACTGCGGTCCGGCATCAACACGGTGCCCGTGGGACAGGCGGAGGCGGCGCGCGCCCTGGGTCTCAGCTTCACGCAGGTATTGCGGCTCGTCATCCTTCCGCAGGCCTTCCGCTCGGTCGTCAATCCGCTGGCGAACGTGCTGATCGCGCTGACCAAGAACACGACCGTGGCATCGGCCATCGGCGTCGCCGAGGCCGCGGTCCTGATGAAGGAATGGATCGAGAACTACGCCGCGCTCCTGCCGATCGTCGGCGTCTTCGCGCTCGGATTCATCTGCCTCACGCTGCCGACCGGACTGGTTCTCGGCTGGGTGGGCAAGAAGGTGGCGGTGAAGCGATGAGTTCCGTTCTCTACGACGCCCAGGGCCCCCGCGCCAAGCGGCGCAACATCCTCTACACGCTGCTGTTCACGGTCGGTCTCGCGGCCCTCGGGTGGTGGGTGTACGACAGCCTCGACGCCAAGGGCCAGCTTGACTGGGTCAAGTGGGAGCCGTTCTTCACCAGCTCCCAGCCGTACGCCACGTACATCTGGCCGGGCCTTCAGAACACTCTGATCGCCGCCGCCCTGGCGCTGGTCATCGCGCTGCCGCTGGGAGCGCTCTTCGGCATCGCCCGGCTCTCCGACCACCGATGGGTCCGGGGGGTCGCCGGCGCGGTCGTGGAGTTCTTCCGCGCCATCCCGGTGCTGATCCTCATGCTGTTCGCCAACCAGGCCTACGTCGACTTCACCGATATCAGCAGCGAAATGCGTCCGCTGTACGCGGTGGTCACCGGCCTGGTGCTCTACAACGCCTCGGTCCTGGCGGAGATCGTCCGGGCCGGCATCCTCTCCCTGCCCAGCGGGCAGACGGACGCGGCCAAGGCGATCGGCATGCGCAAGGGCCAGACCATGCAGCACGTGCTGCTGCCGCAGTCGGTCACGGCCATGCTCCCGGCGATCGTCAGCCAGATGGTGGTCATCGTGAAGGACACCGCCCTCGGCGGCGCGATGCTCACCTTCTCCGAACTGCTCTCCTCGGTCCGCCCGATGAGCGCCAACTACGGTGCGAACACCATTGCCTGCTTCACCATCGTCACCGTGATCTTCGTGGCCCTGAACTTCGCGCTCACCTCGGCCGCGAGCGGGCTGGAGCGCAAGCTGCGGCGCGGCAAGAAGAGCACGGGCGCCGTGGTGCACGCCGGCCCCGGCGGGGGTCTGGAGACCATCGGCCCGCCGACGATCCACGTCGACGACGGCCGCGCGGTCTGATCAGTCGTCAAGGATTCATTGTGCGAGGGGCGGTGGCCACAGGGCCACCGCCCCTCGCCGCGTTCCGCCGTCGCTTGACGGGGGCAGCGGCAGTGGGTTGCATACGTTCTGTGATCGCGCACCCAGCTCCGGCCAGCCCGTCCTCACCATTCCCTCCGACCCGGCAGGCCTCAGGAGCAGCGCCGTGGACCCGGTGATCATCGTCGGCGCGGGCCCCGTCGGGCTTGCGCTGTCGCTGGCTCTGGCCGCGCAGGGCGTTCCTTCCGTCGTTCTCGACGAAGGCGCGGGAAAGGACGAGCCGCGCCCGGCCCGTACGGTCGTGCTCCGTGCCGACACCGCGGCCCTGATGGAGCGGCTCGGCTGTGCCACGATCCGTGACGAGGGTGCCCGCTGGGTCGGCTGGCGATCGCTGCGGCGCAAGCAGGAGCTGCGGGCGCTGGAGCTCGGCGGGGACGACTTCCCGGCGCCGCTGCACATTCCGCAGCACGCCCTGCTGCGCGGACTGCGGGACGCCATTGCGGATGCCGATCTGGTCCAGGTCGCGACCCACAGTCGGCTCGACGCACTGGAGCAGGACGACAGCGGTGTGACCGCGCACACGCGCGGGCCCGAGGCGACGTGGTGGCGCGGGAGTTATCTGGTCGGCTGCGACGGGGCGCGGTCGACGGTGCGCAAACTGCTCGGCGTCCGGTTCCCGGGCCGTACCGCCGTGGAGCGTCATGCCGTCGCCGCGCTGCGGGCCGAGCTGCCGTGGCCCGACGAGGCGGTGCTGCACCGGCTGCCGCCGTGGCGATCGGGTGGCGAGGAGGTCACGGCCAGGCCGCTGCCCGACGGCGCCTGGCGGCTGGACTGGCTGCTACCGGCCCGCGGCGAGCTGGTGACGCCCGACGCCCTGGTGTCGCGGGTGCGGGACACCCTGTCCGGCTGGTGCGACGGTCCGCCGCAGTACGACCTCGTCGACACGGGCGTCTACACCCTGCACCACCGGCTGGCCAGGCGCTGGCGGGTGGACCGGGCCTTCCTCGCCGGGGACGCGGCACACCTCCTCGGTGCGGTGGGCACGCAGGGACTCGACGAGGGGTTCCGCGACGCCGAGAACCTGGCCTGGAAGCTCGCCCATGCCTGGCACCACGGCGCCTCGGACACTCTGCTCGACAGCTACCAGGCGGAGCGGCGGACGGCCGTTGCCGCGCGGCTGCGTGCCGCAGACCAGTCCTTGCCGATACTGCGGGGCAGCGGTGGGCTGCGGACCTATCTACCGGGTGCCGCGCGTGGGCACGACACCATGCTGACCGACGCGCATCTCGGGCTCGGGCCACTGGGCGCGCCCCCCTCGTACCGGCACTCCCCGCTCCAGCCACGGCAGACCGAGGGACACACCGCCGTCGGTACTCCGTACGGAGCACCGGTGGCCGACGCCCGGGTCACGGCACCGGACGGCACGACCGTACGGCTGCGGGACCGGCTCGGGCTGGGCAGGTTGCTGGTCGTCCTGGTCGCGCCCGGAACGGGCGTCTGGGACCGGCGGCACTGGGTCACGGCCGGTGTGATGCCACGGCTGGTCCAGGCCGTCGAGGCCCTGCCGGTCCGGGCGGAACTGCTGGTCACCGAGTGCTACCCGGGAGCCTCGGCGCACACGGTGCTGCTCGTACGGCCCGACGGGCATCTCGTCGCGGCCTTCGGCGGGGTGCACCCGGCCGAGCTGTTCGCGGCGGCTGACAGCGCGCGCGGGGGCGAACCGGAATCACCGTCCGTACGCTCGGACCGCGCCGCCGACCGCACTGCGGACATCAATTGACCGCCACAGGCGTGCATGGTGTACTCCGGAACATGACCGACACCCATGTGCGCCTGTGGCGGAGGGTCCATATGGACCTGCTCCGCTATGCGGGCTGCGTGTGTCGTCCGTCCTGCTGATTCGCCTCTTCCCTCCGCGCAACAGCGTCCGCTCCCTCCTGGGCCGGGCCGCGCACACCTCTGCGAACTTCCAGGACGGTTCCCGTGCCTCAGTCTGCTGCCGTACCCACGGCGTCGGCCGCGCCCACCGCGGCCGATCTCCTCGACTTCGTCCGACGCACCGCCGCCGACACCGAACTGATGGCCTCGCTCCCCCTGGACCCCGAGGGCCGCACCTGGGTGCGGCTCGAAGGACCGGGCGGCAGCGAGGCCTGGCTGATCGGCTGGCCGCCGGGCACCGGAACCGGCTGGCACGACCACGCCGAGTCGATCGGCGCATTCGCGACGGCCTCCGGTGAGCTCAGGGAGCACTCGCTCACCGTGAGGCTCCCGGCCGACGGCTGGAAGACACTGGAGCTGGCGGAAGGGGTGGACCGCGAGCGGCGCTTGGGTCCCGGCCGGGGGCGGGCGTTCGGACAGCACCATGTGCACGAGGTGCTCAACGCCTCGGAGACCGAACACGCGGTATCGGT
Organism: Streptomyces sp. NPDC043861; assembly: GCF_056435905.1. Lineage (NCBI taxonomy): Bacteria > Bacillati > Actinomycetota > Actinomycetes > Kitasatosporales > Streptomycetaceae > Streptomyces > Streptomyces sp. NPDC043861. The sequence goes on from NZ_JBWKDP010000014.1 coordinate 190,478, forward strand.
CCATGCGTACTTTCCACCGCTGCCACTGCTCCGGCGTTTCAGCCGGACCGGGGCAATGCTCCGACTCGAACAGGTCGAGCGTCCGGAGGACTGGCAGTGAGCGAGCGGCGCGGGAACCCGCTGGGTGTCGACGAGTTGCTGGAACGGGTCAGGGAAGGTCTGGTACGGGTCGGGCCGCACGAGGCCTTCGATGCCGCGGCGAACGGGGCGCTGCTGGTCGACATCCGCTATGCGGCGCTGAGGGAGCGGGACGGACTCATCCCGGGTGCGCTGGTGGTGGAGCGCAATGAGCTGGAATGGCGGCTCGATCCCCAGGGCAGCCATCGCGCGCCCGAGGCCACGAGCCACGATCTGCACATCGTGGTCGTCTGCAACGAGGGCTACGCCTCGTCCCTCGCGGCCGCCTCGCTCAGGCAGTTGGGGCTGCACCGGGCGACGGATCTGGTGGGTGGCTTCCAGGCCTGGCGGGCGGAGGGCCTGCCGGTGCAGGTGCCGTAAGCCCGGGACGTCTCGCCACGGCAGCGTCGTCCGCACGGACGTCGCTGCCCGCGGCGTGCGGTCTCACGGACGTCGCTGCCCGCGGCGTGCGGTCTCACGGACGTCGCTGCCCGCGGTGTGCAGTCGCACGGACGTCGCTGCCCCGGCGTGCGGTCGTACGGCGGCTGCTCTCGTGACGCACTCGGGTGGGCCCGACGACGCAGCGGGCCGGCCGGGCGGAGGTCGCGGACCGGCCGGGACCTTGCGGACACGGGCCGGTGATCTCGTGCGTGGTGGGGGCCTGTTGGGGAAGGGCCGGTCACGATCTCGTCGGACCCTCGCAACCGGGTGCCCGGGCGACACCCGCAGGCGATGGGCCACGGATGCGACGCCCACGGCCCCACGCACCGGTGCCCCGTCCTGGCGCCACGGCCCCTTCCCGGGCCGACATCGACCGAACCCGTCGAGGAGCATGCGTCGCACTGGGTGGCCCGCTCCTGCCCAACCGGTCGACCCGTCCATGGAGTTGCACCGCTGAGCGGTACTTGTCGCACCGGTTATTGGTTCGGTAAAGAACACCGGTCCGCCCTGTTCCGCGCCGCGCTGCCCACGAAAGGATCTCCCGGTCAACTCCACAACATCAGGGGGAGGTTCTACGTGAGACGCACAGTAGTGCTCGGCTCGGCCGGCACTCTGGTCGCGGGCACCCTCATAGCGGGTGCGATGGCGGCTCCGGCGGCCAGTGCCGACAGCCGCAGCCATGGATGGTCCGAAGCCCGGGGCGTCCAGGTCGCCGCGGAGCGGGCGGCCAAGAAGGGGATCGACTGGGCGGACTGCCCGGAGGACTGGGGGCTCGCCAAGCCCATCCAGTGCGGTTTCGTGAGCGTACCGCTGGACTACGCGCGGCCGAACGGCAAGCAGATCAAGATTGCCGTGGACCGTATCGGAAACACCGGGACCAAGGAAGAGCGACAGGGCGCCCTGATCTACAACCCGGGAGGCCCGGGCGGATCCGGGCTGCGCTTCCCGGCCAGGGTGACCAACAAGAGCCCACTGTGGGCCAAGACCGCGAAGGCCTATGACTTCGTGGGCTTCGACCCCCGCGGCGTCGGCCACTCGACGCCCATCTCCTGCGTCGACCCGCAGGAGTTCGTCAAGGCGCCGAAGCTCGACCCGGTGCCCGACAGCGAGGCCGACAAGCGAGCGCAACGCAAGCTCGCCGCCGAATACGCGGACGGGTGCGCCGAGCGCAGCGGCTGGATGCTCCCGCACATGACCACGCCGAACACGGCGCGTGACCTGGACGTCGTCCGGGCCGCACTCGGTGAGAAGAAGCTCAACTTCCTGGGCGTCTCCTACGGCACCTACCTCGGTGCGGTCTACGCGACCCTGTTCCCCGGCCATGTCCGGCGCATGATCGTCGACAGCGTGGTCGACCCGTCGCGCGAGAAGATCTGGTACCAGGCGAACCTGGACCAGGATGTTGCGTTCCAGATGCGCTGGGACGACTGGAAGGCATGGGTCGCCAAGAACGACGCCGTCTTCCACATCGGTGACACACCGGAGAAGGTCGAGCAGCAGTGGGTCGAGCTGCGGGCCACCGCGAAGAAGAAGCCGCTCGGTGGGGTCGTCGGCCCGGCCGAACTCATCAGTTTCTTCCAGAGCGCCCCGTACTACGACTCGTCCTGGGTGCCCGTCGCCCAGACCTGGAGCAAGTACCTCGCCGGTGACACCCAGGCACTCGTCGACGCCGCGGCACCCGACCTGTCCGACACCAAGGGCAACATCGCCTCGGAGAACGGCAATGCCGTCTACACGGCCGTCGAGTGCGCCGACGCCAAGTGGCCCACCAGCTGGAAGAAGTGGGACCGGGACAACACCCGGCTGCACAAGGACCACCCGTTCATGACCTGGGCCAACGCCTGGATGAACCTGCCGTGCGCCACTTGGTCCTCGAAGCAGCACACCCCGGTGCAGGTGCGGACCGGCAAGGGCCTGCCGCCGGTGCTCATCGTGCAGGCGACCCGTGACGCCGCCACTCCCTTCGGGGGCGCCGTCGAGCTGCACAAGCGGCTCAAGGGCTCGCGTCTGATCATCGAGAAGGACGCCGGCTCGCACGGTGTGACCGGTCTGGTCAACCCGTGCATCAACGAGCGGGTGGACTCCTACCTGCTCAGCGGCAAGCTGGACAGCCGCGATGTGACGTGCACCCCGCACGCCACGCCCAAGCCCTGAGGCATGACGGGCTGAGTCAGGGGCGGCCGGCCACGGCCGCCCCTGTTTCATGACGGTTCTTCATGACGGCCGCCTCTTTCTGCACAGAGGGCGCTCGTGATGCCACCTGTAGTGATGGCCCAGGGGCTGCCGGTCGCCCGGGCCAGGCCCTTGATGCAGAGGGTCGATCCTGGGAGCCGACGAACGGCTGTGGTCGTTCCTGGCAGCAGGCAGTGCATTGCCGGTGACCGGGCAGGACCGGGGCTGAACTCACTGGACTCCGGTCAGTAGAGGTCGTCGCAGCCGTCGTCCAGGCCCTCGGTGTCCTCGCCCTCTTCCTCCAGTGCCTGACGCACCACGCGCAGAGCCATGCCCTCCGCATATCCCTTGCGGGCGAGCATGCCCGCAAGGCGGCGCAGTCGGCGATCCCGGTCGAGACCGCGAGTGGCCCGGAGTTTTCGGGCGACCAGCTCGCGGGCCGTTGCCTCCTCCTGGTCCGGGTCGAGCTGACCGACCGCCTCGTCGATCAGCGACGACTCGATGCCCTTGGTCCGCAGTTCCCTTGCAAGAGCCCGGCGGGCCAGGCCCCGCCCATGGTGCCGGGACTCCACCCAGGCTTCCGCGAACGCCGCATCGTCGATGAGGCCGACGTCCTCGAACCTGGACAGGACCTCATCGGCGACATCTTCCGGGATGTCCCTCTTGTGCAGCGCATCGCGGAGCTGCTTGCGCGTACGCGGGGTGCCGGTGAGCAGGCGCAGGCAGATCGCCCGCGCCCGCTCAGCCGGATCCTGGGGCGACAGCTCCTTCTCGGCCCTCGACGAATCGGGGCTGTCGCCCGGCCATTCGGTGCGCCGGGTCATGGGCGGGCTCAGCTCTTGCTCGAAGCAGCCGCCTTGGTGGCCTTGGTCGCCTTCGTGGCGGGCGCGGGCACCGACTTCGCGGGCTCATCGGCGGAAGCCGCGGTGCCCGCCGCGTCCGCACCCGGCTCGGCCGACGGAGCCTCCGGGCTGACGCCGACGCCCAGCTTCTCCTTGATCTTCTTCTCGATCTCGTTGGCCAGGTCGGGGTTGTCCTTGAGGAAGTTCCGGGCGTTCTCCTTGCCCTGGCCGAGCTGGTCGCCCTCGTACGTGTACCAGGCGCCCGCCTTGCGGACGAAGCCGTGCTCCACGCCCATGTCGATGAGGCCGCCCTCGCGGCTGATGCCCTGGCCGTACAGGATGTCGAACTCGGCCTGCTTGAAGGGCGGTGCCACCTTGTTCTTCACGACCTTGCAGCGGGTCCGGTTGCCGACCGCCTCCGTGCCGTCCTTGAGCGTCTCGATACGGCGGATGTCGATGCGCACCGATGCGTAGAACTTGAGCGCGCGACCACCGGTCGTGGTCTCCGGCGAGCCGAACATCACGCCGATCTTCTCGCGGAGCTGGTTGATGAAGATCGCGGTGGTCTTGGACTGGTTGAGTGCGCTGGTGATCTTCCGGAGCGCCTGGCTCATCAGCCGGGCCTGGAGACCCACGTGGGAGTCGCCCATCTCGCCCTCGATCTCCGCGCGCGGGACGAGCGCGGCGACGGAGTCGATGACGATGAGGTCGAGAGCGCCGGAGCGGACGAGCATGTCGACGATCTCGAGAGCCTGCTCGCCGTTGTCGGGCTGGGACAGGATCAGGTTGTCGATGTCGACGCCGAGCTTCTTCGCGTACTCGGGGTCGAGGGCGTGCTCGGCGTCCACGAAGGCGACCTGTCCGCCGGCCTTCTGGGCGTTGGCCACGGCGTGCAGGGTCAGGGTCGTCTTGCCGGAGGACTCCGGCCCGTACACCTCCACCACTCGGCCGCGCGGCAGGCCGCCGACACCGAGGGCGACGTCGAGGGCGGTCGACCCGGTGGGGATGACCTCGATGGGCTCGTTCGGCCGCTCGCCCAGGCGCATCACAGCGCCCTTGCCGAATTGCCGTTCAATCTGCGCGAGCGCGGCGTCGAGCGCCTTCTCGCGGTCGGTTCCTGCCATGGGTTCCACCCGGGATGCTTGAGTCGATCGCTTCACGTCACAGACGCTAACCCCTGCCACTGACAATGCGCCCCGACGTCCGTCCGGCCTGTGGAAAACCTCGACCGGAAAGCCGGGATCCACGGGCCGGGGAATCCCATAAGAATGGATGTTCGATTTTGGTGTCAAGCTGTCCCGTGCCACTGAGTCGTCCCTGAGTCAGTCGCTCTGACCTGCAATGAGGAATCTTGAGTGGCGAAGTGGCTTGGCTTCATGGGTGCCGTTGCTCTGGGATGCGGAGAACTTCGCCAGTGGATCTTGCTCGAATGCCGAGACGGTTCGGCCGGAAGAGTCCCGCAGCTCACGCCGTGGCCAGGTGCCCGCGGGAGCGGGAGGCGGCCTTGCTCGGAGCGGCGTGGGCTCTCCTGACCCTGTTCGTTACGGCGTGTTCGTGAAGGAGCGGCGGTAGGAGCGGGGCGGCACTCCCCGGCGGCGCACGAACTGTTCGCGCAGGACGGCCGCGCTTCCGTATCCGACGCGGTGGGCGATCTCCTCGACCGGCAGGTCCGTGGTCTCCAGGAGCTCCTCGGCGCTGCTCAGACGCAGGCTCCGCAGCCAGGCGTGGGGGGTGGTGCCGGTCGCGGCGGTGAAGCGGCGGGCGAAGGAGCGTTTGCTCATCAAGGCACGCCGGGCCAGTTCCGCGACGGGAAGCGGCTCGTGGAGGTTCTCGCGGGCCCACGCGAGTACCCCGGCGAGACGCTCGTCGCGGCAGTCTTCGGGGACGGGGGCGGCCAGGTACTGTGCCTGCCCGCCGTCGCGGTGGGAGGGCAGCACCACGTCCCGGGCAACAGCGTTGGCCATCGCTGCTCCGTACTCCCGCCTCAGCAGGTGCAGGCAGAGATCGAAGCCCGCGGCGGCGCCCGCGCCCGTGATGAGGTGTCCTTCGTCGATGTAGAGGGCGTCGGGTTCGACGGTGACTTCGGGGTGGCGGCGGGCGAGCAGTTCGGCGAACCGCCAGTGGGTGGTGGCCCGCCGACCGTCGAGCAGTCCGGCGGCGGCGAGCGCGAAAGCGCCGACGCAGTGGGCCGCGACCAGTGAGCCGCGCTCGTGTGCGGCCGACAGCGCATCGAGCACGGCGGGAGCGGGTGGTGTGCGGAAGCCGGCCCACGGCAGGGCGATCACCAGATCGGCTGAGGCGAGCCGGTCCAGGCCGTGCGTGATGGTGAGCGGTACGCCGAGGTCGGTGGGGACCGGCCCGGGCCGGTCGGTGCACAGGGCGAAGTCGAAGCCGGGCAGTGTCCCGCCGTGCGGGCCGAAGACCTCGGCGACGATGCCGACGGCGAGCATGCCGACTCCGGGCGGGGTGTACGCGGCGACGGTCACGAAGGGAGGCACACGTGCAGTGTGGCACTAATCCTGCGATCAGCGGCAGCTGTGCCACTCGTGAACGATCGGCCTGCCCGGAAGCATTGAGGCCATGACAGACGCACCGCTCGGCCGCAGCGCCGTGTACACGATCCTGACCACCGGATACGTCGGCTCCACCGGCCCCGGAGTCGCCGCCACCGTCTCCTACGTGTCCGACGCCGGCCGGCATGTGATCTTCGACCCGGGCATGGTGGCGAGTCGCGACCGCATCCTCGCCCCGCTCGAAGAGTTGGGGCTCGGCCCCGACGACATCACCGACGTGGTGCTCAGCCACCACCACCCGGACAACACCATGAACGTGGGCCTGTTCGGACGGGCCCGGGTGCACGACCACAAGGTGGAGTACCTCGGCGATCGGTGGAGGAACCGGGATGCGGAGGGTTACGAACTCACCCCGTCGCTACGGCTGATCCGCACCCCCGGCCACAGCGCCGAGGACATCACGATGCTGGCGGGCACGGAGTCGGGCGTGGTCGCCTTCGCCGGTGACCTGTGGTGGCACGCGGACGGCCCGGCGGACGACCCCGTGGCCCCCGACCGTGAGGTGTTGCGCGCCTCCCGGCTCCGGGTGCTGACCGCCGCGGACCTGATCGTGCCCGGCCACGGAGGCCCGTTCAGGGCCGACGACACCACGCCGCGCTGAGGGCTGTCCGGTGTCGGCTGCGGAATTCCGTCCGGTCAGGCTCCGGCGCCACGAACTGCCCGGTCGTCAGACGTTCGAGGGCAATGGTCGAGGTTCGCAGTCACAGAACATGTGCCCTGCGCCGTCCGCGCTCGGCGTCATCATCGAAGGTCGATGACCAGTGGTTCGTGCCGTCGAAGCGTGACCCGCCGGGTTGCAGACACGCAGGCGCAGGGCTTGCGGGCTTGCGGGCTTGCGGAAGCCTGCGCTCGGCCCGGCCCGAAGGTCCTGTCTGTCGGCGGACGGGTCTCATGTCTCCGGTCGTCGGGTCGACCCGTGGTGGTCGCCGCGACGATGGAATGTCGCGCGGTACTCCCTCGGCCGCCGGCCCGTGTGTCTGGCAAAGATGCCGCTGAACGCCCCGGGATCGCGGTAGCCGACGTCGGCGGCGATGCTTGCGACGGTCCTGTCGGTCGTCTCCAGCAGGTGTCTCGCCCGACGCACCCTGACCGTCTGCAGGTACGCGAGTGGCGTCTCGCCGGCTTCGTCACCGAAGCGACGGAGCATGGTTCTCGTGCTCACGTGGAACTCCTGGGCGAGCGCGGGCAGGTCATAGCGGGACTTGAGGTTCTGGTCGAGCCACCGCTTGACGCTGAGCGAGAACTCCCTGCCCACAGTGGGTATGAGCTCCGAGTCGACATAGGGAGCCTGCGTGGAACGCGCATCGTCGACCAGCGCGATACGCGCGGTGCTACGGGCGACGCGGGGACCGTCGTGCTCGCGGATGAACTGCAGCGCGAAGTCGTACATGGCGCTGAAGGCCGCCGTGGTCGTCACCCCCCGGTCGGTCACGACCAAGCTCTCCGGGCGGAGGCGCACATCGGCGTACCGGCGGGCGAACCGATCCGCGAACAACCAGGACGTGGTCGCTTCGCGTCCGCCGAGGAGCCCGGCTTCAGCGACCAGGAAGGCACCCACGCAGATCGACACGACGGCGGTCCCCGAGGCCGCCTGCGACCGAATCGACGCCACTTCCGGTCCCAGGTCCGCGAGTGTCGCGTCGAGATCGAGAGTGGGCGAAAGCTCGAAGCCCGGCACGATCAGGACGTCCACCGGGCGAACCGCCGAGACGTCGAGGACGGAGCCGCCGGACGCGATCACGCGCCGCCGGGGCGAGACGACCGACGTCTCGTAGGCCGGCTGGACCGAGCCCTGCGCCGCGGCGACGTGAGTCGCCATCGCGAGGAGATCGGGGACCCCGAACACCTCCGACGCGAAGCAGCCGGGATAGGCCAGCACACCGACTCGCAGCGGACTCATACAGCCCCTCCGGCGCCTCTGAACGGGTGGCGATATTACCGGGATACATGGCGATGCCGCCGCTTCTCAGGAGGGCGGCCACTCATCATCATCTCGATCATGACAATCATGCGAGGACAGAGCGACCCCTTGGACGACTTCGTACGGAGGGCCGTCGGCGTCGATGGCGTCGACAAGACCGTGTACGTCGCCGGTTCGGGACCGGCGGTCGTCCTCATGCCCGAGATGCCGGGTATCAGCCCCGACGTCGCGCGGTTCGCGCGTTGGGTGCGTGATGCCGGCTTCTCCGTGTACCTGCCTTCTCTTTTCGGCGTCGACGGTGCCTATCCGCTCGCCGAGGCACGCGACACCGTCGTTCGACGGGCGTGCGTCAGCGCCGAGTTCCGAGCGTTTGCCGGTGGCGGCACCAGCCCGGTCGTCGCATGGCTGCGCGGCCTCGCCCGCCTGGCGCACGCCGAGCGTGGCGGGCCCGGCGTCGGCGCCGTCGGTCTGTGTTTCACCGGCAACTTCGCCTTGACCATGGCGCTCGAACCCGCCGTCATCGCACCGGTGGTCAACCATCCGTCGCTTCCGCTCGACGACCCCGGAGGTCTGGAGATCAGCGACGAAGACGCAGCTGCCGTGGCCGAACGCGTCGCGCGAGACGGATTGAAGGTCCTCGCCTATCGCTTCGACGACGACAGCTGGTGCACCGGCCGGCGGTTCGCGGCCTACCGAGCGCTCCTCGGGGACGCATTCGACGGCCGCGTACTCCAGGCCGAGACGGCGAACACGAACCCTCCGCCCTTCTTCCGTGACGTCGTCGGCTGCGCCCACAGCGTCGTCACCGCACACCTCGTCGACGAGAACGGTCACCCCACCGTGCAGGCTCGGAACGAGATCATCGCCTTCCTGGCCGAGCGGCTCGCGACGGGGCCGGAATGAGCCTTGGCGCTCCCGCACCCCGGCGATGCGACGGAGCGCCGCCGCTTCCACCGCGCGGCGGTGCAGTGACCGGTGCCAGGGCGTGGCCGGGGTGAGGCGTCCGGGAGAAGCCGGGTCCTTGAGACCGGTCCGTACCGCCACATACTGCCCGGCCGTCCACAACCCCCGCTGCTCGCACCCCGCGTCTGCCTATCCTTCCGTTCATGGCCCTCCTCTCCCGCGCCCTTGGCGGCCGTCTGTCCGCACGGGCCACCGACACCGCCGTGACGCTCGTCGTCACCGCCGTCGTGGTTGCCTGGACGCTGGTCAGCATGCGGTACGAGGACGAGCCGCTGGACCGCACCCTGATCGGCTGGGTGCTGATCGCCGTGGGGTGCGGGGCCCTCCCCTTCCGGCGTCGGCATCCCGTCACCGTCGCCGCCGTCACCCTGGTCGTGTCCACGGTGTACTACCCCCTCAGTGCTTACGACGGTCCCCTGATGGTCGCGTTCGCGCTGGCGCTCTACACCGCGAGCGCCGAGGGCCGTTTCACCGCCGCGGTAGCGCTCGGCGTGATCACGCTGCTCGCTGTCGGCTTCGGCGAGGCGCGCCAGACCGGGGACAACCGCCAGATCGACGACACCTCTCTCTTCATGCTCGCGGGCTGGCTGATCAGTCTGGTGGCAATGGGCCGCGCGCAGCGCACCCGGATCGCCTATCTCCACGAGGTGGAGCAACGGGCGCTGGCCGCCGAGCGCGAACAGGACGCGCGCGCCCTGCAGGGCGCCACCGAGGAGCGGTTGCGGATAGCCCGCGAGGTCCACGACGTGCTCGGCCACAGCATCTCCCTGATCAACGTCCAGTCCTCCGCCGCGCTGCACAAACTCGGCAAGAAGCCCGGGCCCGCCGCGGGGCTGGCCACCGCCGAGGGGGCGCTGGAAGCCGTCAAGGCCACCAGCAAGGACGCCCTTCGCGAGCTGCGGGCCACCCTCGGTGTGCTGCGCCAGGCCGACGAGGCGGCGCCGACCGCGCCGACCTCGGGACTCGACCGGCTCGGCGAGCTCGTCGAACGGGCCCGTACTGCCGGGATCGAGGTGCGTACGAGGACGGAAGGCACACCGCGGTCGCTGCCCCCTCCGCTCGACCTGGCCGCGTACCGGATCGTGCAGGAGTCGCTCACGAACGTGACGCGGCATGCAGAGGCTCACAGCGCACTGGTCACGATCGTGTTCACCGAAGAGGACGTTCGGGTGCGGATCGACGACGACGGACGGGGCTCGGCGGACGAGCAGGCGCTGGGCAGCGGCATCCGGGGAATGGCCGAGCGTGCCAAGGCGTTCGGCGGCGAACTGACCGCGGAGAACACCGCGGACGGCTTCCGGGTGAGCGCCCGGCTGCCGCTCACCACCACCGGGGGGACCCAGGAATGATTCGTGTCGTGCTCGCTGACGACCAGACGCTGGTACGGGCCGGGTTCCGCTCGATCCTGGCGGACGAGCCCGACATGGAAGTCGTCGGCGAGGCGGGCGACGGCGAGCAGGCCGTCGCACTCGCCCGCGAACTGCGCCCCGACGTCGTCCTGATGGACATCCGCATGCCAGGCCTCGACGGCCTGGACGCCACCCGTCGCATCACCGGCGACGAGCGCCTCGCTGATGTGCGGGTCGTCATCCTCACCACCTTCGACGTCGACGACTATGTCTACGGTGCGCTGCGCGCCGGGGCCTCCGGCTTTCTGGTGAAGGACACGGAGCCGATGGAACTGCTCCACGGTGTACGGGTGGTGGCGCGCGGCGATGCGCTGATCGCGCCCGCCGTGACCCGCAGACTGATCGCCGAGTTCGCGAAGCGCGGCAGGCAGCCAGACCCGAGCCCGCGCCTCAATGCCCTGACCGAACGGGAACGTGAGGTGATGGGACTGGTGGGGGCCGGTCTGTCGAACGACGAGATCGCGCAACGGCTCGTCCTCTCCCCCGCCACCGCGAAGACGCATGTCAGCCGGATCATGACGAAGCTCGACGTACGGGACCGGGCGCAGCTCGTCATCCTGGCCTACGAGTCGGGCATGATCACTCCGGGCTGGCTGGGCTGAGGCTGGTCCCTAGTGACCTGAGTCAGAGATTCCTCGGTAGATCTCCGATTCGAATGTCGGCTGCCTCGTCCACTGTCGACCACGGTGTGACTCGACTTGGCATCGCCAGCCGCAAGCCGAGAGCCGATCGAACTGCCTAAAGATCTCTGACTCAGGTCACTGGGGTCTTTCGTTTGGATCAGGCTGGATCGGTGAGCGGGGTCCGGTGCGTGCGATCGCAGGGCGGAGGAAGGAGCCCACGCGGAGCGTGGGCGACCGACGACAACGCGGCGAGCGTGCGTACCGGGGCACACGAGCCCGGCAAGATCCACACGAGAGGCCCTAGGGGGCCTCGCCCACCTTCCGCAACTCATGGGGTATGCGTCGGGCGGGGCCCGCAACCCCTGGGGTACGCCGGGTGACCACCCTCGGCCGACGCTCCGCGCGTAGCCGTACGCCGACGCTTGCGGCGTGGCTGAATCCATCGAAAGCGCAGAGGTCCTCGATCTTGCGCGGCTCCAGTTCGCCCTCACCGCCGGGGGCCACTTCCTCTTCGTCGCCCTCACGCTGGGGCTGGCGACGGTCGTCGCCTGCATCCAGACGAGGGCGACGTTCAGCCGTAGGCCCCTGCACGCCAGGATGGTGCGCTTCTGGGGGCAGCTGTACGTCATCAACTACGCGGTCGGCATCGTCACCGGCGTCGTGATGGAGTTCCAGTTCGGGCTGAGCTGGAGCGGTCTCACCCACTACGCGGGCAATGTGTTCGGCGCCTCGCTCGCCGTCGAGACGATCGTCGCGTTCTTCGTCGAGTCGACGTTCCTGGGGCTGTGGATCTTCGGCTGGCACCGCTTCAATCGCTGGGTCCACCTGGCGATGATCTGGACCGTCACGCTGACCGCGTATCTGTCGGCGTACTGGATCCTCGTCTCGAACGGCTTCCTCAACAACCCGGTGGGACACCGCGTGGAGGGCGGGAAGCTGGTCCTGACCGATGCAGGGGCCGTGCTGACCAACCCCAGTGCCCTGCTGGCCTTCGGGCACATCGTGGCGGGAGCGCTGCTGACGGCGGGCTTCTTCATGGCCGGGGTCAGCGCGTACCACCTCTTCCGGAGGAGTCCGGAATGGGAACTCTTCGGGCTGAGTCTGCGCACGGGAGTGTTCCTGTCCGTGCCCGCGCTGTTCGCCGCGGCGGCCTTCGGCGGGGTGCAGCTGCTGTCGCTCACGACGCTCCAGCCCATGAAATCGGCCGTGTTCAGTCAGAAGAAGGCCGAGATCGACCAGCTCCAGGCGGACATGACCGCCAGGTTCGGCCCCGGCGACTACGTGCCGTCCGAGGCATGGACTCGGGGCGGAGCGATCGTGATGCTGCTGTGCTTCGCGCTGATGATGTACCTGGTCCTGCCGGGCTTCGTCATGGCCTTCTTCAGGAGAGCGGTCCTCCGCTTCCGCGCCTGGCATGTCGTGCTGATCGCCTCCGTTCCGCTGCCGTACCTGGCGATGATCAGCGGCTGGGTGTTCCGGGAGGCGGGCCGCCAGCCGTGGGTGGTGTACGGGCTGCTCAGGACCGAGGACGCGGTCTCCGGCCTCTCCCCCGGTGCGATGCGCGCCTCACTCATCACCTTCACCGCCCTGTTCGCGGTGCTGGCGGCCGTCAACGTGCACCTGCTGGTGCGTTTCGCGCGCCGCGGCCCCGTCGAGCACGGCCTCGGCCACGACGACCGCACGCACACCGGCGGCGACGGTCGGGACGCCGCCGACCCGTTCCCCGCGTCCAGTTACTGAGGAGTGGTTGTGGAGACCCTTGCCATCGTGCTGCTCGGCTTTTTCGCCACCGGCTACTTCGTGCTCGCCGGAGCCGACATCGGCACCGGGATGCTCGCCCCGTACCTCGGCCGCGACGACCGTGAACGCCGGCTGGTCATCGCCTCCTTCGCGCCCTTCTTCCTGGGCAACGAGGTGTGGCTGATAGCCACGGCGGGGGTGCTCGTCGGATGTTTCCCGGATCTCGAAGGGGAGCTGTTGAGCGGCCAGATCGCCGTGGTCGTACCGCTGCTCGCCGGGTGGATCGTCCGTGACATGGGGCTGTGGCTGCGCGGTCGCCGCGAGGAGCGCCTCTGGCGGGCCGTCTGCGACACGGCCGTGGTGTGCGGGAGCTGGGTGGTCGCGTCGGCCTGGGGCTGGCTGCTGGCCGCACTGTTCACCGGGCGGCCTGGCGAGCTCGCCTCCGGTCCCGTCGCCGTCCTCACGGCGGGCGCGGTCGCCGCGCTGTTCGCCGTGCACGGGCTCGGCTTCGCCGGGATGCGGCTCACCGGAGCCCCCTACGAGCGTGCCCGCCGACTGGTCGGCCGGACCGGGCCCGGGAAGTCGTTCGCTCTGACCGCCGTGTCGATGGGTGCCACGGCGCTGCTGGCGGGAACAGGGCTGGAACTCGGCTCGTCGGCCGCGGACGGCGCGACGCTCGCGCTGCTCGTGCCTGCACTGCTCGTCCTCACTCCGCTGCTGGTCGCTGCCCAGGTATGGACGTGGCGCATGTTCCGGCACCGGGTGAGCCGCCCCTCGTACCTCTGACCCACCCGCATCTTCCGACTTCGACGAGGAGACCACCATGACCGTGACACGGGACACCGACCGCGCGATCCGGCAGCGCGCGAGCGCCTTCGAACGCATCGCCGCTCTCTCGCACCGGCACCGCTGGTGGGCCCTGCTCCTCTGGGTCGTGGCCGTGGCCGGGGTCACCCTGGCCTCGACGGCCGTCGGCAGTTCGTACCACAACGACTTCTCGCTGCCCGGCACGGACTCGCACCGGGCCAGAGCGGTGCTGGAGCGGCACGGATCGGCACAGGCGGACGCCACCGTGCAGATCGTCGTCAAGCACCCGGGAGGAATCCGCGGCGGCTCGGCCGAGCGGCGTGTGGAGGGCATGCTCGGCGAGGTCGCCGGACTGCCGGGTGTGACGGATGTGCGCAGCCCCTACGAGGACTCCGCGGCGATCTCCGAGGACGGCACCGTCGGCTATGCGACCGTGACCCTCGACGGCGAGGCCGAGAACGTTCCCAAGGAGCACGTGCGGAAGCTCATCGGCACGGCGGCGTCGATCGAGGGCGATGGACTGGTGACAGCGGTGGGCGGTGACGCGGCGCGCGGAGCGGAGGAAGGAGAGGGCGGTGCGGCCGAGGGCGCCGGCGTCCTCGGGGCGCTGGTGATTCTGGTCTTCCTCTTCGGTTCGCTGGTGGCCGCGAGCCTTCCGGTCGTCACTGCGCTGTTCGCCGTGGGCAGTTCGATCGGTCTGATCGCGCTCGCCTCGCATCTCGCGGACGTCGCCGACTTCACCCCGCCGATCATGATGCTGGTCGGTCTCGGGGTCGGCGTCGACTACGCGCTGCTGATCTTCTCCCGCTACCGGGGCGAGTTGCTGAGCGGTGCGACCCCGCAGGACGCGACCCGCAGGGCGCTGGACGCCGCTGGACGCACGGTCTTCTTCGCGGGCTGCACGGTGATCATCGCGCTGATGGGGCTGGTGGCGCTGGGGCTGGGGTCACTGCAGGGTGTCGCGCTGGCGGTCGCGCTGACCGTGCTGGTGACGATGGTCGCTTCGCTGACGCTGCTTCCCGCTCTGCTCGGCCTGTGCGGGAACCGACTGCGCAGGCAGGTCGAGAAGCGGGCGGCGAGGACCGCGGCCAAGGGCCGTACCGAGGGCGCGGGCTGGCGGCGCTGGACCGACAGGGTGCAGCGCAGGCCGTGGGCCGCCCTGCTGGTGTCGGTCGTGGCACTCGGCGCCCTGGCCGCACCCGCGCTCGATATGCGGCTCGGCTTCGCCGATGCGGGCAACGACGCGGAGACCAGGACCAGTCGGCGGGCGTACGACATGCTCGCCGAGGGCTTCGGAGCCGGTTTCAACGGTCCGCTGATCGTGGTCGCGGACGGGACCGGGGACGGCGACGGCAGCGGCAGCGGCAGCGGCAGCGGCAGCGGGACGGCAGTGGCGGCGGCGGGCGAAGTGCGGGCCGCTCTGGAACGTACGCCCGGGATCGCGGCGACCACCCCGCCTCTCGCGGCCGACGGGGGTTCGGTCGCCACGCTGATCGTCTTCCCGGACTCCGCGCCGCAGGCCGAGGAGACCTCACGGCTCGTGGAACGGCTCCGTGGTGACGTCCTGCCGCGGCTCGAGCTGCGCACGGGTACGGACTTGCTGGTGGGGGGCTCTACGGCGGCCACGGAGGACTTCGCCTCGACCGTCTCGGACCGGATGCCGATGTTCGTCTCGATCGTCGTCGGCCTCTCCGCACTGCTGCTGCTCGCGGTCTTCCGTTCGGTGCTGATCCCGGTGAAGGCGGCGCTCCTGAATCTGGTGTCCATCGGCGCGGCGCTCGGCGCGATCACTCTCGTTTTCCAGCACGGCTGGTTCGGAGTCGATCCCGGCCCGATCGAGGCGTTCATCCCAGTCATGATCTTCGCGATCGTCTTCGGTCTCTCCATGGACTACGAGGTCTTCCTGCTCTCCCGGATCCACGAGGAGTGGGAGCGCACAAAGGACCCGCAGGGTGCGGTGCGGGAGGGCCTCGCGGCGACCGGGAAGGTCATCACCACTGCGGCGGCGATCATGATCGTGGTGTTCGCGGCCTTCATGCTCAGCCCTGACCGGATGCTGCAGCAGTTCGGACTCGGGCTGGCGGTGGCCATCCTGCTGGACGCCGTCGTGATCCGCTGTCTGATCGTCCCGGCGGTCATGCAACTGCTCGGGCGCAGCGCATGGTGGCTGCCGTCCTGGCTGCGCCGTGCACTGCCGGCAATGGAGCTGGAACGCCACTGATGTGCCCTGACGGGAGGGCCGGCGGTCCCGCGCTGTGCCGGCCGGCCCGGTTGCCCTGAGGACAGGCGTCGGCCTCACGGAGCGGGCACAGGTGAGGGCCGGGGCGGTCCATGCGCGCCGACTGTCGAATCGGCACCACCCCTCGGACGGGAGGCTCCTCGGTCGGGCAGTCTCAGGCGTCGTCCCCCGCGGGCGGCGCCTGCTCCCTCCTGCTGCTCAGCACGCGTTGGAGCCGGGCGACCACCGCTTCGCCCTGGCGGCGGTGGCCATGCACACGGGGGTCGTCCGTCACCGCGTACCGCTTCACGTACGCGCCGAGGAAGGCCTGGAGTGTGGCGACCGCAGGAATCGCGATCAGCGCGCCGACCGCCCCCAACAGCGCCGTGCCCGCTATGACCGAGCCGAACGCCACCGCGGGGTGGATGTCCACGGTCCTGGCCGTGAGCTTGGGCTGCAGCACATAGTTCTCGAACTGCTGGTAGACCAGCACGAAGCCGAGGACCCACAGCGCGTACCAGGGGTTGACCGTGAAGGCGATCAGCATCGGCAGGGCGCCTGCCAGATACGTACCGATCGTGGGGATGAACTGCGAGACCAGCCCCACCCACACCGCCAGCGCCGGGGCGTACGGGACACCGAGCAGCGCGAGCAGGATGTAGTGCGCGACGCCGGAGATCAGCGCCATCAGACCGCGCGAGTAGAGATAGCCGCCCGTCTTGTCGACCGCGATCTCCCAGGCGCGGAGCACCTCGGTCTGTTTCGCCGGCGGCAGCACGGAGCACAGCGCCCGCCGCAGCCGGGGCCCGTCGGCCGCGAAGTAGAAGGAGAACAGAAAGATCGTCAGCAGCTTGAACAGTCCGCCGAGCACCGTCGCCGAGACGTCGAGAACGCCGGTCGCGCTGTTCTCGACATATTTCTTCAGCCTGTCCGAGCGCAGCAGACTGTCCTGTATCGCGACCCGCGACAGCTGGGTGCGGAACGTCTGGTTGATCCAGTTGATCACCTGGTCGAGGTACTTGGGAAGGTCCTCGACCATCTCGACTATCTGACCCGCCAGCATCGAGCCGAGCAGCACGACGAATCCGGCGCCGACGATCAGCACCCCGAAGAAGACGAGGAAGGTGGCGAGGCCCCGGCGCATGCCACGCGCTGCCATGCGGCCCACCGCCGGCTCGATCGCCAGTGCCAGGAAGAACGAGATCAGAATATTGATCAGCAGCCCGACGAGCTGGTGGAACGCCCAGCTGCCGAGCTGGAAGCAGGCGTAGAGGGCCAGCGCCAGCACCATGGCCCGCGGAAGCCAGCGGGGCATACGGATGGGACCGCCCGGCTGGGCGGTCCCGCTGACGGCCCCCGGGCCCGGAGCAACCCCGGGAGCCGGCCCGTTGGCGGTGTCCACGGGACGGACGTCCGGCTCCGTCGCACCGGCGCTGGCTCCCCTTGCCTCGGCGCCGGGATGCGCGGTACCGGCGCAGCTCTGCGGACCGCCGACGCCGGGCGGGGCGATCGGCGGCACTTCGTCACGGAGGGTCTCGTCAGTCGATGCCACGGAGCAAGTCTCACTCACCGCGCCGACCACCGGACGACGGCCTGTGGAAAACCCGGCGGCTACCGCTTGTCGGCGGGAATCCCCACCGCCGCACACACCCCGCGCCACACGTCCTTCGTCTCCCACCCGGCGGCCAGTGCGTCGTA
Source organism: Streptomyces sp. NPDC043861 (assembly GCF_056435905.1). Taxonomy (NCBI): domain Bacteria; kingdom Bacillati; phylum Actinomycetota; class Actinomycetes; order Kitasatosporales; family Streptomycetaceae; genus Streptomyces; species Streptomyces sp. NPDC043861. Next base: position 208,002 of record NZ_JBWKDP010000014.1, read on the forward strand.
CACGGTGCGGCCGCCGAGTTCGGCCATCACATGGTCCCGCGCGAAGGAATCGGCGTAGGCCGCACCGAAGTGCTCTTCCATGCGTTCCCAGAAAATCGTCAACCGCATGCCTCCAGTATCCCGCTCCTGAGAGTGCAGCCGTGCCCGACCTCCTTGCCGAGAGCCGTTTCCGCCCTACGGTCGGAGCATGGCTGGAACACCCCTGGAACGGGCCGAGCACTTCGTCTGGCTGACCGCCCGCGTGCTCGAGCAGCGACGGTTCGCGTACCACTTCCTCGGTGCGGGCGCGGACCCGGTCGAAGCCGCGCTGACCGCGTACCTCAACGAGGACGGGGGGTACGGGCACGCCCTCGAACCCGATCTCCGCGGCCCCGTGAGCCAGCCGCTGCACACGCTGCATGCGCTGCGCATCCTGGACTCCATCGGGCGCTGCGGCGGACTGCGGGTCGAGCGGATGTGCCGGTATCTCACTCAGGTGGCCACCAGGGACGGCGCGCTGCCCGCGGTCCATCCCTCTCAGCGGGGCTACCCGTCCGCGCCGTTCATCCCCGTCGTCGACGACCCCGCGAGCGAGCTCCTGGCCACCGGGCCGGTCGTCGGACTGCTGCACCGCAACCAGGTGTGGCACGCGTGGCTGTTCCGGGCGACGGACTTCTGCTGGGCGGCGGTCGACGCGCTCGGGAAGTCGCATCCGTACGAGATCCAGGCAGCGGTCGCCTTCCTGGACGGCGTCCCCGACCGTTCCAGGGCCGAGGCTGCGGCGGACCGGCTCGGCCGGCTCGTGCGCGAGCAGCGCCTCGTGGTCCTCGACCCGTCCCGGCCGGACGCGTACCCGGTCGCTGCCGGATATGCGCCCGGCGAGCACCACTTTCCGTACGACTACGCGCGGGTGCCCGGCTCGCTGGCCCGACGCTGGTTCACGGACGAGGAGATGGAGCTCTCGCTCGATCACCTCGCCGGCCGGCAGCAGGAGGACGGCGGATGGCCCGTGCCCTGGCAGCAGTGGGCCCCGGGCACCGCCCTGGAGGGCCGCCCGGTCGTGACGGTCGAGGCACTCCGGACGCTCAGGGCGCACGGGCGATCAATCCGCTGAGGCATGCCGAGGCCCACCGGGTTCCGCCGATCGCGTCCTGCTGGGCGCCTGCTCGCGCACGCGCACGCCCTCGGGCGAGGCCTCAGCCGCCCAGTGCCCGCACGCCCGCGGTGACAAGGACGGCTGCCGCGACGACAAGGAGGAAGGGCGCGCGCAGTACCAGCGCCACCGCCGCCGCCCCCAGACCCGCGGCCCTGGCGTCGACGACGAGCGCGCCGCCGGCGCTGAACGTCTGCTGAGCCGTGAGCGCCGCCAGCAGCGCGACGGGGAGCAGTGCGGCGAGCCGCTGCACCAGCGGTCGCTCGAGCACCCCTGCGGGGACCAGGAGACCGGCCAGTTTGACCAGGTAGCAGGCGACCGCTGTCACGCCGATCGCGATCCATACGTTCAACGGTCCGTTCAACGGTCCGTTCCCTTCCGACTATTGATGATCTTGCGGCCTTCGAGCCAGAGGACGGCGGGCGCGGCGAGCGCCGCGACCAGCACCGGCACCCCGGCGGGCAGCACCGGCAGCAGGCCGAGCCCCAGCACGACTGCGAGACCGGCGACGACCCGCTCGGTCGTCGTGCGAAGCATGGGTGCGAGCAGGGCGAGGAAGACCGCCGGTCCGGCGGCGTCCAGACCCCATGCATTGGTGTCGCCGATCGCCTCGGCCCCGAGCACGCCCAGCAGCGTGGTGAGGTTCCACAGCACGTAGAGCGTGAGACCGGTGACGGTGAAGCCCAGCCGTGCTGCGTGCCTGGTGGGCTGTGCGAGCGAGACGGCAGTGGTCTCGTCGATGACCCAGTGGGCGGCCAGAGGCCGCACGGACCGTCGCAGGGCCAGGAGCTGGGACAGCCTGAGACCGTAGAAGGCGTTCCGGGTGCCCAGGAAGAAGGCGCCGGCCGCCGCGGTGAACGGGTTGCCGCCCGCGGCGAGCGCGCCGACCAGGGCGAACTGCGAGGCGCCGGTGAAGACGAGCAGGCTGAGCGCGCAGGTCTGCAGGACGGTGAGTCCGGCGCCCGCGGCGGTGACGCCGAAGGCGAAGCCGGAGAGGCCCACGGCGATTCCGACGCCGAGAGCGTCCCTCACGACCGCGGAGTCGGTCTTCACCGGTGCACCGGGAATGCCCGGGCGCCCGGGCGCACGGGCCGCTGTGGACCGTGCGCCTTCGACGGGTATCTCTGGGGATGCTGTCTGTTCTGCCACGCCGTGGACGTTACGGGGGCGGATCGTCCACGGTCTTGTACGTTCTTGCGGTCCGTCCCCGGCCCTGTGCGGTCCGTCCGGTCGTACCGGCGGTCCGTCCTCTCGTGAACGGCCCTGCGGCCCGCCCCGGTCCTGCACGGTGCCGGCGCGACGGGTCCGGAAGCGCGACGACGGACCCAGCCGGTCCCGCCCGACGTGCTTCAGCCCTCCCCGCCGAGCCCGCGGCCCCGCTGGTAGGCCCCCGGAGGCACGCCCACGATCCGCGCGAAATGCCGGTTGAGGTGGGGCTGGTCGGTGAAGCCGACGGCGACGGCCGCCTCCGCCGGGGCGGTGCCCGTGTCCAGCAGCCGACGGGCACGGCGGACCCGCGCGTCGGTGAGCCAGGTGTGCGGGGGCATTCCGTAGCTGTCGCGGAAGGCCCTCAGCAGGGCGAACGGGCTGGTGCCGAGCTCGGCGGCCAGAGCCTGGAGCGTGGGCGGATCCTCCATCCGCTCCTCCAGCAGCGCACGGGCGCGCGCGGCGTTGCCAGCGCCAGCGGTGGGTGCCGGGCGAGGGGGCAGGGCGCTGCCGTAGTGGCACAGCATCCGCGAAACCATGATCCGCAGCATGCTGTCGGCTGCAAGCGCGTTGCCCTCCTCCGCCGCACGGTGGACCGCGCGGATGAGCCGGGCCGCCCGGTGGTCCACCACATCGGTCTCGGCGAAGCCGGGCGTGCCACGGATCGTGGTGGTCTCGGCGGCGATCTCGGCGACCACCTGCGAGGACGGGTACAGAGTCGAGTACACCCATCCCTCGGGCGCCCCGGCCCTCGCGGTGTGCGGGACCTCGGGATTGATCATGACGACCGTGCCGGGTCCCGCGTGCACGACGCCGCCGGGCAGCCCGACGTCCTCGATCCCGCCGGTTATCGTGCCGAAGACGTACCCCTCGTGACTGTGGCGGGGGAACGTGTGCCGGACGTAGCGGGCCCTGAGCAGATCGATGCCCGGCAGACCCTCGTGCTGCCAGAATCGCGCCCACTCGCCCTTCGCCATGAGCACATTCTCGCAGGTCCGGGCGATTGTCACTGGGGCGGTGCACGATGGGGGCATGTCCAGGAGCGCGCTCGATTCCTTCTCCCCCGCGACCCGCGGTTGGTTCACGGGGGCGTTCAGCGCGCCCACCGCGGCCCAGGAGGGCGCCTGGCGGGCCATCGGGCAGGATTCGGACGTCCTGGTCGTGGCACCGACCGGGTCCGGCAAGACGCTCGCCGCGTTCCTGGCCGCCCTCGACCGGCTCGCGTCCACGCCGCCGCCCGCGGACGCGAAGAAGCGCTGCCGTGTGCTGTACGTATCACCGCTGAAGGCGCTCGCCGTCGATGTCGAGCGCAATCTGCGCAGCCCGCTGACGGGGATCCGCCAGGAGTCGGTCCGGCTCGGACTCCCCGAGCCGGAGGTGCGGGTCGGGATCCGCTCCGGTGACACCCCGGCGGCCGAGCGGAGGGCTCTGGCCACCCGCCCGCCGGACATTCTGATCACGACCCCCGAGTCGCTGTTCCTGATGCTCACGTCCTCCACCCGGGAGGCACTGACGGGTGTCGAGACGGTGATCCTGGACGAGGTGCACGCGGTCGCGGGGACCAAGAGAGGCGCGCACCTCGCCCTGTCCCTGGAGCGGCTGGACGAGCTGCTGCCGCGCCCGGCCCGCCGGATCGGCCTGTCCGCGACGGTCCGGCCGGTCGACGAGGTGGCCCGCTATCTCTCGCCTCAGCGCAGGGTGGAGATCGTCCAGCCGCCTTCGGGCAAGGAGTTCGACCTGTCCGTGGTCGTACCGGTCGAGGATCTCGGCGAGCTGGGCGGATCCCCCGCGTCGGAGCCGGACGCCGCCGGTGAGAAGCCGTCCATCTGGCCCCATGTCGAGGAGCGGATCGCCGACCTGGTCCAGGCACACCGCTCGACGATCGTCTTCGCCAACTCCCGCCGTCTCGCCGAGCGGTTGTGCAACCGGCTCAACGAGATCGCGTACGAGAGGTCTGTGGGGGAACCCCTGCCGGAAGGCGCTCCGCCCGCCGAGATCATGGCGCAGTCCGGTACCGCCCACGGCGCTCCGGCCCTGCTCGCCCGCGCGCACCACGGCTCGGTCTCCAAGGAGCAGCGCGCGCTGGTCGAGGAGGACCTGAAGGCGGGCCGGCTGCCCGCCGTCGTCGCCACGTCCAGCCTGGAACTGGGCATCGACATGGGCGCGGTGGACCTGGTCGTCCAGGTCGAGTCGCCACCGTCCGTCGCCTCCGGACTTCAGCGCGTCGGCCGCGCGGGGCACCAGGTGGGCGCGGTGTCCACGGGCGTGGTCTTCCCCAAGTACCGGGGCGATCTGGTGCAGGCCGCCGTGGTCACCGAGCGGATGCGGACCGGCTCGATCGAGGCGCTGCGCATCCCCGCCAATCCGCTGGACGTACTGGCCCAGCAGCTCGTCGCCGTGGTCGCCCTCGACACCTGGCAGGTGGACGATCTGCTCGCGTTGGTGCGGCGCGCGGCTCCCTTCGCCTCGCTCCCCGAGTCGGCGTTCACGGCCGTGCTGGACATGCTCGCGGGGCGCTATCCGTCCGATGCCTTCGCGGAGTTGCGGCCGCGCGTGGTGTGGGACAGGGTCGCCGGAACGGTCACGGGGCGGCCCGGCGCCCAGCGCCTCGCCGTCACCTCGGGCGGCACGATCCCGGACCGCGGGCTGTTCGGGGTGTTCCTCGCCGGGGCGGACCCCAAGAAGGGCGGCGGTCGCGTCGGCGAGCTCGACGAGGAGATGGTGTACGAGTCCCGCGTCGGCGATGTCTTCACGCTCGGCACCACGTCCTGGAGGATCGAGGACATCACCCGGGACAGGGTGCTGGTGTCCCCCGCGCCGGGAGTTCCGGGCAGACTCCCGTTCTGGAAGGGCGACCAGCTCGGCCGGCCCCTCGAACTGGGCCGTGCCGTGGGCGCGTTCCTCCGGGAGATCGGCTCGCTCTCCGACGAGGACGCCCGGCTGCGACTGCTGACGGCAGGGCTCGACGCATGGGCGGCCGACAATGTGCTCGCCTATCTCGACGAGCAGCGTCGCGCCTGCGGCCATGTGCCCGACGACCGCACGATCCTCGTCGAGCGGTTCCGCGACGAGCTGGGTGACTGGCGGGTCGTCGTGCATTCCCCGTTCGGTGCCCAGGTGCACGCCCCGTGGGCGCTCGCGCTCGGCGCCCGGCTCGCCGAGCGCTACGGCATGGACGCCCAGGTCATGCACGCGGACGACGGAATCGTGCTGCGGCTGCCGGACGCCGACCTCATGGGCCTGGATCTCCTCGACCAGGACCCCGTGCACCTCGACACGGCGTACGACAGCGATCAGGCGCCGGTCGGTGCCGCGGACACTCTTTTCGACAAGGGGGAGATCGGTCAGATCGTGACCGATCAGGTGGGCGGCTCTGCGCTCTTCGCATCCCGGTTCCGGGAGTGCGCGGCGCGCGCCCTTCTCCTGCCGCGCCGCAATCCCGGCAAGCGCACACCGCTCTGGCAGCAGCGCCAGCGTGCCGCCCAGCTGCTGCAGGTGGCGAGCGAGTTCGGCTCCTTCCCGATCGTCCTCGAAGCGGTGCGGGAGTGCCTCCAGGACGTGTTCGACGTCCCGGGACTCACGGAACTGATGGGGGACATCGAGTCCCGCCGGGTCCGGCTCGTCGAGGTCACCACCCCCGAGCCGTCCCCCTTCGCCCGCTCCCTGCTCTTCGGCTATGTGGCGCAGTTCCTGTACGAGGGGGACTCACCCCTCGCCGAGCGTCGCGCCGCCGCCCTCTCCCTGGACTCACGGCTGCTGGCCGAGCTGCTCGGTCAGGCCGAGCTGCGCGAGCTGCTCGACGCGGATGTGCTCACCGAGCTCGAGCAGGAGCTCCAGTGGCTCACCGACGACCGCAGGGTCAAGGACATGGAGGGCGTCGCCGACCTGCTGCGCGTGCTCGGACCACTCACCACGGCGGAGCTGACCGAGCGCGGCGCCGAGGCGCGGTGGCCCGAGGAGCTCGCCGCGGCCCGCCGCGCCATCCGGGTCCGTATCGCGGGCGCCGACCACTGGGCGGCGGTCGAGGACGCCGGACGGCTGAGGGACGCCCTGGGCACGGCACTCCCCGTGGGCATCCCCGAAGCATTCACTGAGCCCGTCAAGGACCCGTTGGGCGACCTTCTGGCCCGATTCGCCCGTACGCACGGTCCGTTCACCTCGTCCCGGGCCGCCGCGCGGTTCGGCCTCGGCGCAGCCGTCACGGACGGGGCGCTGCAGCGGCTGGCCGCGACGGGGCGAGTGGTGCAGGGCGAGTTCCACCCCTCGGGCATCGGCCAGGAGTGGTGCGACGCAGCGGTGCTACGGCGGCTGCGTCGCCGCTCCCTGGCCGCGCTGCGCCAGGAGCTGGAGCCCGTCCCCCCGGCCGCGCTCGCCACATTCCTCCCCCAGTGGCAGCACGTCGGGAACAGCAGCCTTCGCGGCATCGACGGACTGGCGCGCGCGATCGAGCAGTTGCAGGGTGCGCCGATACCCGCCTCCGCGCTGGAGAAGCTCATCCTCCCGTCCCGGGTCACGGGGTACGCCCCCGCCCTGCTCGACGAACTGACCACGACCGGCGAGGTGGTGTGGGCCGGGGCCGGCTCCCTGCCCGGCAAGGACGGCTGGGTCTCCCTCTATCTCGCCGACGCGGCCCCGCTGTTGCTCCCTCCGCCACACCCGTTGGAGCTGACGGCACTTCATGAGTCGGTGCTCACCTCCCTCTCCGGTGGGTACGGCCTGTTCTTCCGTCAGATCGCCGACCAGGTACGGGCCACGACCCACCCGGACGCCACTGATCCCCAGCTGGCCGACTCGCTCTGGGACCTGGCCTGGTCGGGACGGCTGACCAATGACACCCTGGCGCCGCTGCGCTCGCTCCTGGGATCGGGCCGTACGGCCGGCTCCACGGCGCACCGGGCCAAGCGCACCGTCCCCCGCGGGCGCTACGGTGCACTGACGGGAGCCGCGCGCCCCGTTTCCCGCACGGGACCGCCGACCGTCTCCGGGCGCTGGTCGCTGCTCCCCGCCCATGAGCCGGACCCCACGCATCGCGCCCATGCCCTGGCCCGCACTCTGCTGGACCGCCATGGCGTGGTCACCCGCGGTGCGGTGGCCGCCGAAGGGGTCGAAGGCGGTTTCTCCGCGACGTATCGCATCCTGTCCGCCTTCGAGGACAACGGGCAGGCCCGACGCGGCTATGTCGTCGAGGGCTTGGGTGCCGCCCAGTTCGCCATGGACGGAGCCGTGGACCGGCTGCGCGCGGCCGCCACCGCCCGCGACCGCGCCGACGGGCACGCCGCGCCCCGCGCGGTGGTGCTGGCGGCGGCGGACCCTGCGAACGCGTACGGGGCAGCGCTGTCCTGGCCGGAGCCTCCGACCGGCGCGGGCCACAAGCCGGGCCGCAAAGCGGGCTCCCTGGTCGTTCTCGTCGACGGCGAGCTCACGCTCTACATGGAGCGTGGCGGCAGGACCCTCCTGTGCTGGCCCACCGAACCGGACGCCCCGGTGCTGCGGGCAGCGGCCGATGCGCTCGCAGCGGCGGCCAGGGCGGGCACACTCGGCACCGTCACCGTCGAGCGCATCAACGGAGTGACCGCTCTGACTTCTCCCCTGTCACGAGCGCTCGAGGAATCCGGCTTCCACGCCACTCCGAGAGGCCTCCGGCTGCGTCCCTGACGCAGCCGGAGGCCCTGCGCAGGTGTCGCACGCCCCGAGGCCCGTCCGCACGCGCCGCCGACACCCCTGCACGCCCCTCGTTCCGCTGCCCGGCGGGCGCCCGCCGGTACGGCCGGCCGTGGGCTGCCGGAGCGCGCTCCCGCCCGATTCCCGCATCATGGATGGCATGCCCGAAGGAGACACCGTCTGGCTGACCGCCCGGAATCTGCACCGTGCCCTGGCCGGCCGGACACTCACGGTCTTCGACCTGCGGGTGCCGCGGTTCGCCACCGCCGACCTCACCGGCCGGGACGTTCTGGACGTCACACCACGCGGCAAACACCTCCTCACCCGCATCGAGGGTGGTCTGACCCTCCACTCACATCTGCGGATGGACGGCTCCTGGCGGGTGTACCCGGCCGGTGCGCGCTGGCGCGGCGGCCCCGCGCACCAGATCCGGGCGGTGCTCGGCAACACCGAGCACACCACTGTCGGGTACCGCCTCCCCGTACTCGAACTGCTCCGCACCAAGGACGAGGAACGGGTCGTCGGACACCTGGGCCCCGATCTCCTGGGACCCGACTGGGATCCGGGCACAGCGCTGCGGAATCTCTTCGCCGACCCGGCCCGCCCGCTCGGCGAGGCGCTCCTCGACCAGCGAAATCTCGCCGGCATCGGCAATGTCTACAAGTCCGAGCTGGCCTTCATGGCCCGCGTCACGCCCTGGCTCCCGGTCGGCGAGCTTCCCGCCGGCGTCCCCGAGCGTCTCGTTGCGACCGCGCACCGGCTGCTGGAGGCGAACAAGGAACGGTTCGACCGCCGCACCACCCCTGCCGAGCGCCGCGCCGAGCAGCGCCTGTTCGTGTACGGCCGCGAAGGCCGTCCCTGTCTGCGCTGCGGGGCGCCGGTCCGCAGAGCGGACCAGGGCGATCGCGTGACGTACTGGTGCCCGGTGTGCCAGTCGGGCCCTGCGGCCTGAGCAGCCGCCTTGCACACCTCCATCTCCCGTGCACGCAGCACTGGTTGACGCTCCGTCAGATCTGGTCGTACGGTCACCGGCATGCCCCTCACCGCGTACGACCTCACCGGCCGCACCGCGTTCGTCACCGGGGCGGCGAGCGGTATCGGCCGGGCGTCCGCAGTCCTCCTGGCCCGGGCGGGCGCCACTGTCCACTGTGCGGATGTGGGCGAGAAGGGCCTGCACGAGACCCGGGCCCTGATCGCCGACATCGGCGGCACCGCCCACACCCATGTCGTCGACGTCAGCGACCCCGTCCGCCTCCGGGCGGCGGTGCAGACGGCGGGCCCGATTCACGTCATGGCCGCGATCGCCGGAATCATGCACTCGAGCCCTGTGCTGGAGACCCGCGACGAGGATCTCGACCGAGTCCTCGCGGTCAACTTCAAGGGCGTGCTCCACGCTTGCCAGGCTGCCGCCCGCTCCATGATCGATGCGGGCATCGAGGGCTCGATCATCACCATGGCCTCGGGCGCGGTCGATGCCGCGACGCCGGGCCTGCTCTGCTACAGCGTGGCGAAGGCGGCTGTTGTACAGCTCACCAGGACCCTCGCATCCGAGCTGGGACAGCACTCCATCCGGGTGAACGCGGTCGCCCCGGGCTGGGTGCGCACCCCCATGACCGACCGCCATGAGGCCGGTCTTCAGCAGAAGGCGGAGGCCGCCATGGTTCGGCTGTCACCGCTCGGCCGGGTCGGCGAGCCCGAGGACATCGCGCACGCGGTCCTCCATCTCGCCTCCGACGCGTCGTCGTTCACGACGGGTCAGATCCTCCGGCCGAACGGGGGCGTCGCGATGCCTTGGTAGCCGTGTGCGCTCCCCCAGCTCCACCGGCATCCCCGGCTCGCGACGCGACGTGCACCGGCAGCAGACTGAGCCCCCACCCGCCTGCCGCCACTGCCCCCTCGACGAGCCCCGCATGCTCCGGCACCAGCGCCAGTCGCAGAACGGCCCACCACCACAGCACGCCCAGCGCGAGCGCCGGCAGCAGGACCCATCGCCTTGCCATGGCCGCCTCCTCCGGTCGACGCTAGACCGGACCGATCACTCGGCGGGAGGGCGCACCGGTTGCACACCAGGCGCGCCCGCAGCATATGTGCTCGGTGTCCCGGAGGTTCGTGCACCGGGCTGTGCGCCCGCGCACGCCACCGGTCTCTCCCGGCTGCGCGCCCACGGGCACGGACACGGACATCGCGCTACGCGCTCTCGGCCTGGAACATCCAGGCGTGCTTCTCGAGGTCGGCGGTGAGCCCGATCAGGATGTCCTGGCTCACCGGGTCGGGCTCGCCCGTGACGTCGACACGTTCCCGCATCCTGCCGATCACCGCACCCAGCGCCTTCACCATGGTGCTCACCACATCGGTGTCCTGGATCCAGCCGTCAGGCACGTTGCCGATGGCGCTCGACGAGGCGACCGTTCCGGCACGCCCGTCCGGCGCCACGCCGATCGCGGACGCCCGCTCCGCCACGGTGTCGGAGTGCATCCGCGCCGTGGCCACGACCTCGTCCAGTTGCAGATGTACGGAGCGGAATCGCGGCCCGACCACGTTCCAGTGAACCTGCTTCGCCACCAGCGCCAGATCGACCAGATCGACCAGTGCACCCTGCAGCGCCTCACCGGTGACCTTGCGGTCCGCCTCGGAGAGCGGGCTCTTCACCACAGACATCGTGACCTCCGTTTTGATGACACCCCCGATGACACCGTTCTCCACCATGGCACATATGGGACGAAACGGTTATTCGGGGGAAAGAGTGGAGCCCCGATCGAGTACCCACCCGACCGGGGCTCACACACGGAGATCAGCGCGGGCATCAGCCCGTACCGTCAAGCGGCGACGACGTCCACCGCTTCCGCGGGCGCCTTGATGGTCACCCGCTCCGTCGGCACACCCGCCACCGACGTCACCGACACGGAATTCAGCATCGGACGTACTGGCGCGGGCACCGGCTCACTCGCCGCTGCCGACTCGGCCAGCTCGGCCAGCGACAGCTCGTCGCTCACTTCACGCATGAGCTCGGACATCCGTACGTCAAGCGCGTCGCAAATCGCGGAGAGCAGCTCGGAGGAAGCCTCCTTCTGCCCCCGTTCCACCTCGGAGAGATAGCCGAGCGATACTCGGGCGGACGAGGAGACTTCGCGCAGAGTACGGCCCTGGCGCTGGCGCTGCCGACGCAGCACGTCACCCAGCAGGCGACGGAGCAGAATCATCGGTGGCTCCCTCCTCGGACCGTGTAGCCGCATCCTTCACGCCCCACCGTACCGCCTCGCGCTGCGGCCGTGCGGGGAGCGATGACGTGTTCACTCAGGGCTGCAAACATCAAGTCCCCCCGTTCTGTTCCGTATCCTGTGCCCGCTCATTCCCCAGGAGTTCTCCGGCGAGCAGTTCCAGCACTCTCCGTACACTCTCTCTACGGATTTCCGCACGGTCGCCGTTCAACCGCAGCGCGGCCACTTTCCGCGCCCCGTCCGGTCCCGCGACGGCCACGAAGACGGTTCCGACCGCCTGCCCGTCCTGCGGCTCGGGCCCTGCGACACCCGTGGTCGCGATTCCCCAGCCGGAGCCCATCCGCATGCGCACGCCCGCCGCCATCTGCGCCGCGACTTCCGGGTCCACCGCGCCCCGCGCGCCCAGCAGGGCCCCGTCGACTCCCAGAACGTCCTGTTTCACGGCCGTCGCATACGCCGTCACGGAGCCGCGGAAGGTTTTCGAGGCGCCGGGCACCGCGGTCAGCTCCGCGGCCACCAGACCGCCGGTGAGGGACTCTGCGACGGCCAGGGTCTCGCCACGCTCCGCAAGCAGCGCGAGCACCCCTGCCGCGTCGTGCGGAGCCGCGTTCATCGCGACGACTCCGCCGCGTCCGGCCGGGCCTCCTGAGCGGCCTCTCGCTCGGCGGCGAGCCCCCTGCGGCGCAGGACCACCGCCTGGCGCACGTAGTCGAGCCCGGTGACCACGGTCAGCACGACCGCCGCGGCCATCACCCACCACCGCAGGGTGGCCAGCGGGCCGGTCAGCGCCAGCACGTACATCCCGACCGCCGTGCCCTGGAAGAGCGTCTTCATCTTGCCGCCGCGGCTGGCGGGGATGACCCCGTGCCGGATCACCCAGAAGCGCATCAGCGTGATCCCGAGCTCACGGAAGAGGATCACCCCCGTCACCCACCAGGGCAGATCCCCGAGCGCCGAGAGACAGATCAGCCCCGCCGCCATGATCGCCTTGTCCGCGATCGGGTCGGCGATCTTCCCGAAGTCCGTGACCAGGTTGTACGTGCGCGCCAGATGACCGTCGAAAATGTCGGTGATCATGGCGACGGCGAAGGCCGCCCATGCCCAGGCGCGCCAGGCCGGGTCGTAGCCCCCGTCCATCAGCATCAGGACGACGAAGCCGGGGACGAGCACCAGCCGCACCATGGTGAGGATGTTGGCAATGTTCCACAGGCTGGCCTGATTGACGGCCGCAGCGCCCAGCTTGCCGCCGGGTGCCGGCCTGCCGGTCCCACCCGCGGACGCCGGGACTCCCGTCATCTGGCTGCCTCCTCACGACACTCCGAAACGATCTCGGCGACCAGGTCGACGCCCTCCGTGCCCACCACCTTCGCCTCGACCATACGTCCGGGCACCAGCCCGTCGGCAGCCGTGAAGATCACTTGGCCGTCGGTCTCCGGTGCCTGGTGTGCGGCGCGGCCCACGGCCGCGTACTCGTCCTCGTCGAGGTCGTCTTCCTGGTCCCCGTCGAAGACGGATTCGACCAGTACCTCCAGGGTCTCTCCGATCCGCTCCTCCGCGCGCTGGGCGGTCAGCTCCTCGGCGAGTCTGGACAGATCCGCGAGCCGCTCGTCCACGACGTCCTGGTCGAGCTTGCGGTCGTAGGTGGCAGCTTCGGTGCCCTCCTCGTCCGAGTAGCCGAAGACACCGATCGCATCCAGCCGGGCCGCCGTGAGGAAGCCCTCCAGCTCCGCGAAGTCCTCCTCGGTCTCCCCGGGGAAGCCCACGATGAAGTTGGAGCGCACTCCGGCGGTCGGGGCCTTGGTCCGGATCGTCTCCAGCAGCTCCAGGAACCGCTCGGTGTCACCGAAGCGCCGCATCGCACGCAGTACGCCAGGCGCGCTGTGCTGGAAGGACAGATCGAAGTACGGCGCGACCTTCTCCGTCGAGGTCAGCACGTCGATGAGGCCGGGGCGCATCTCCGCGGGCTGCAGATAGCTCACCCGCACCCGCTCGATCCCGTCGACGGCCGCCAGCTCGGGCAGCAGCGTCTCCAGCAGCCGGATGTCGCCGAGGTCCTTGCCGTACGAGGTGTTGTTCTCGGAGACCAGCATGATCTCCTTGACGCCCTGCTCGGCGAGCCAGCGCGTCTCACCCAGCACATCGCTGGGCCGCCGGGAGACGAAGGCCCCCCGGAACGAGGGGATGGCGCAGAAGGAGCAGCGGCGGTCGCAGCCGGAGGCGAGCTTCACGGATGCGACGGGGCTGGTGTCCAGGCGGCGACGCAGGGGCGCTCGCGGCCCCGAGGCGGGTGCGAGGCCCTCCGGGAGATCGGTGGGAACACTCTCCGGCGCCGGAGCCTGGGCATGGCCTGGCAGGGCCACTTCGGCGGACTGCCGCTCGGCGGGGCTGATGGGCAGCAGCTTGCGCCGGTCGCGCGGGGTGTGCGCGGCGTGGATCCCGCCGCTCAGAATGGTCTGGAGCCGGTCGGAGATGTCGGCGTAGTCGTCGAATCCGAGCACACCGTCCGCCTCCGGCAGGGCCTCGGCGAGCTCCTTGCCGTACCGCTCGGCCATGCAGCCGACGGCGACGACGGCCTGGGTCCTGCCGTGATCCTTCAGGTCATTGGCTTCGAGGAGGGCATCGACGGAGTCCTTCTTGGCGGCCTCGACGAATCCACAGGTGTTGACGACCGCGACGTCCGCGTCGGTGGCTTCCTCGACGAGCTCCCAGCCGTCCGCTGCCAAGCGGCCTGCGAGCTCCTCCGAGTCCACCTCGTTACGGGCGCAGCCAAGAGTGACAAGGGCGACGGTACGGCGTTCGGGCATGGGCCCAAGACTACTTTGTCCTGGCCCACGCCCGGTCCGCGAGGCTGCCGGGGCGTACGGGCCTCCGTTTCGGCCGGTCATCCGGTCCGGGCGGCCCTGCGGGGCCGCCCACAGGACTCCCCGGCAGGACCTGCCACAGGGTCACCCGGCCTCGGGGTCACCCTTCGAGTACGACAGCCGCTCGACCTGGCCGGGCTCGAACTTGTCCTCGACCTTCTTGCCGTTCACGAACAGCTCGATCGCACCCGCGTTGCCGAGGATGATGTCCAGCCGTTCGTCGTCCTGGAAGGTCTTGGACTGCCCGGCCAGGAGCAGCCCGTCGAACAGCAGCTTTCCGTTCGCGGACTTCGCCGAGATCCAGCTCTTGTCGCCGACGGCGGACACCTTGACGGTGACCTTGTCCTGGGGAACCGCGGCGATCGCGCTGTCCGAGGGGACCGGCTTGGGCTCCGCGGGCTTGACGGGGGGCGGGGTGGGCTTGGGTGTGGTCTTCTGCGGCGCTGCGCCCTCGGCAACGTTCTTGGTGCTGTTGCCCTCGTCGCCGCCGTTGAGAAGGGTGAAGGCGGCGAATCCGATGACCGCGACGATGGCCGCGACCATCGCGGCGGTCCAGTTCGGGCGCCTGGGCTCTGGGCGGATACGTTCCGCCTCGAAGAGCGGGGCCGCGGGGGTGGGCGACGGGCGGCCGCCGTGCTCGGCGTCGTACTGCGCGACGAGCGGGGCCGGATCCAGTCCTACGGCACGGGCGAGCGTCCCGATGTGCCCGCGCGCATACACGTCGCCACCACAGCGGGAGAAGTCATCCTGCTCGATCGCCTGCACGATGGGGACGCGCACGCGGGTGGAGGTACTGACCTCGTCAACGGTCAGACCTGCATCGCTTCGAGCCTGCTGGAGCGAGCGGCCGATCGAAGGGCGGTCGTCCTCGATCGAAGGCCGGTCGTCTTCGGGGGAGTTGCCGATGGACACGTGTGCGCCTTTCGAGCGTGTAGCCACCTGCTGGAGGTTCAGTCTAGGGGTGGTACGAAAGGGTGGGGCAACCGGGCGGATGCCGTTTGTACGCCATCAGAATGGCCGGACAGCGGGAGAGTGGGACACGGTCCTGTCCCTCCTTCCCATGTGACGTTTGACCAAGGGAAACGGTTGCCTCACATTCCCTTACGAGTCAGCCTCCCCACGGATCACCGCGAGCACTCCATCCAGCTCATCAGGTTTCACCAGAACGTCACGAGCCTTTGAGCCCTCGCTGGGTCCGACGATGTTCCGCGACTCCATCAGGTCCATGAGGCGGCCGGCCTTCGCGAAGCCGACGCGCAGTTTGCGCTGGAGCATGGACGTCGACCCGAACTGGGTGGAGACGACCAGCTCGGCCGCCTGGCAGAGCAGATCCAGGTCGTCGCCGATGTCCTCGTCGATCTCCTTCTTCTGTTTCGTCCCGACCACCACGTCCTCCCGGAAGACGGGTGCCATCTGGTCCTTGCAGTGGCGGACGACCGCGGCGACCTCCTCCTCGGTCACGAAGGCGCCCTGCATCCGGGTCGGTTTGCTTGCACCCATCGGGAGGAAGAGACCGTCTCCCTTGCCGATCAGCTTCTCGGCACCCGGCTGGTCCAGAATGACCCGGCTGTCGGCGAGCGACGAGGTCGCGAAGGCGAGCCGGGACGGCACATTCGCCTTGATGAGACCGGTGACTACGTCCACCGACGGCCGCTGGGTCGCCAGTACCAGATGGATGCCGGCCGCGCGCGCCAGCTGCGTGATCCTGACGATGGCGTCCTCGACGTCCCGCGGCGCGACCATCATCAGGTCCGCGAGCTCGTCGACTATGACGAGCAGATACGGATACGGCTGAAGCTCGCGCTCGCTCCCCTCGGGCGGCTTGACCTTGCCGTTGCGCACGGCCTCGTTGAAGTCGTCGATGTGCCGGTAGCCGTAGGCCGCCAGGTCGTCGTAGCGCAGATCCATCTCGCGGACCACCCACTGGAGGGCCTCGGCGGCCCGCTTGGGGTTGGTGATGATGGGCGTGATCAGGTGGGGGATGCCCTCGTACGCGGTCAGTTCGACCCGCTTCGGGTCGACGAGGACCATGCGGACGTCCTCCGGTGTCGCTCTTATCATCACGGACGTGATCAGGCAGTTGATGCAGGACGACTTTCCCGATCCGGTGGCACCGGCGACCAGGACGTGCGGCATCTTCGCCAGGTTGGCCATCACATAGCCGCCCTCGACGTCCTTGCCGAGTGCCACCAGCATCGGATGGTCGTCACCGGCTGCCTCCGCCAGCCTCAGCACATCGCCGAGCTTGACCATCTCCCGGTCGGTGTTGGGGATCTCGATGCCGACGGCGGACTTTCCGGGAATCGGCGAGATGATCCGTACGTCCGGGCTTGCGACGGCGTAGGCGATGTTCTTGGTCAGCGCGGTGATCCGCTCGACCTTGACGGCAGGGCCGAGTTCCACCTCGTAGCGCGTGACCGTCGGGCCGCGGGTGAAGCCCGTGACGGCGGCGTCGACCTTGAACTCCGCGAAGACGTTCGTCAGTGAGGCGACGATCGCGTCATTGGCGGCACTGCGGGTCTTGCCGGGCCCTCCGCGCTCCAACAGGTCCAGCGAGGGAAGGCCGTACGTGATGTCACCGGACAGCTGAAGCTGTTCGGCGCGCGGCGGCAGCGGCTGGGACTCCTCGGGCGCGGCCTTGGTCAGATCCGGCACGGAGGCGTGCGGCTCGGGCACCGACCCGGGCCGCTGCTCGGTTCGTGCTCCCGGTACGGGACCGACCGCGCGCTCACGATCGGAGGTGAGGTCGCGGGTCAGATCGGCGACGACCGGCGAGGGCGGCATCCCGTTGAGCACGGCCCCGTCGAGAGCCGCCGCGGCGGCCGCCGCGATGTCCACCGCATCCATGGGACGGTCCAGGGGCGGCTGGGCGGAGGCCCGGCGCGGCCGCCTGCGACGCGACAGCGCCTCCTCCTCCGCCTGCTCGGCGTCGTAGACCCCGGAGGACGAGGTGGCAGGAGCCCTGCGCCGGGCCGGTCCGGCGGACGGGGCGTCCCGCCACTGTTCGTCGTACGCCTCGTCGTCGGTCGCGCCCGGCTCGTACAGCGGATCGAGCACTCCGAGCCTGACACCGAGAGCGCGCAGCCGCTGCGGAATCGCGTTGACCGGGGTCGCGGTGACGACCAACAGACCGAAGACGGTGACCAGCACCAGCATCGGTACGGCGAGAACCTCACCCATCGCGAAGACCAGCGGCTTGGACGCGGCCCAGCCGATCAGGCCGCCTGCGTCCTGCATCGCTTCCGAGCCGTTGCCGCGGCCCGGCGAACCGCAGGCGATGTGGACCTGTCCGAGCACACCGACGACGAGGGCCGAGAGTCCGATGACGATACGGCCGTTGGCCTCCGGCTTCTCGGGATAGAGGATCAGCCGGACCCCGATCGCCGCGAGCAGCAGGGGAACGAGCAGATCGAGCCGGCCGAAGGCGCCCGTGACGAGCATCTCGACGAGATCACCGACGGGGCCGCGCAGATTGGACCACGTGCCCGCGGCGACGATCAGCGCAAGGGCGAGCAGGAGAAGGGCGAGTCCGTCCTTGCGGTGCGCGGGGTCGAGACCCTTCGCGCCGCGCCCTATGCCACGGAGCATGGCACCGACGGCATGCGCAAGGCCGAGCCATACGGCGCGCAGCAGCCAGAGAACGCCGCCGGTGGGATTCGGGGTGGATTTCGGTGCGGCCTTCTTCGCCGCCGCCTTCTTGGCGGGTGCTTTCTTCGGCGGTGCCGTCTTCTTGGCAGCGGTCTTCTTCACCGCGGCTTTCTTGGCGGGCGCCGCCTTCTTCGCTGCGCCAGTCGTACGGCCGGCACGCGGCTTCGCGGTGCCCGCCGTGCCCTGGGAACCCTTGCCGGACGTACGTGAGGACATGGTGGTGAGATTACCGGTGCGAACGGCGGCGGACACGTGTGCCCACCGCTTCACCCTTTCGTGTCGCCCTTGACGTACCGCGGAACTGACGCCCGCTCAAACAGAACTCCGAAACGGGTTTCCCGCCGAATGCCCCTCGCAGAGGGCTAGTTCTGAGAGGGAAGGGTGGGTGCGCCGCTGCCCGTGCCCGGCTCCAGGGCATCCAGCGCCCTGCGCAGACCGGTGAGTTTGCGCTCGAGGTGGGCGGCGGTGGCGACTGCGGCGGCATCCGCCGAATCGTCGTCGAGCTGCTTGGAGAGCGCCTCGGCCTGCTCCTCGACGGCTGCGAGCCGTGCCGAGAGTTCGGCGAGCAGTCCCGCAGGCTCCTTGCTGTCGCCCGCGCCCGCATGACCGCCCTCCAGCTGGAGCCGCAGCAGCGCGGCCTGCTCACGCAGCTGGCAGTTCTTCATGTAGAGCTCGACGAAGACGGAGACCTTGGCGCGGAGCACCCATGGGTCGAACGGCTTGGAGATGTAGTCCACCGCGCCCGCGGCATAGCCACGGAAGGTGTGGTGCGGGCCGTGGTTGATCGCGGTCAGGAAGATGATGGGGATGTCCCTGGTCCGTTCCCGTCGCTTGATGTGCGCGGCGGTCTCGAATCCGTCCATTCCTGGCATCTGGACGTCCAGCAGAATGACCGCGAAGTCATCCGTCAACAGCGCTTTGAGCGCTTCCTCCCCGGACGATGCCCGTACCAGCGTCTGATCGAGCGCAGAGAGGATGGCCTCCAGCGCCAGCAGATTCTCCGGCCGGTCATCGACCAGGAGGATCTTGGCCTTCTGCACCATGCCTCGCCCTCCTCGCCCCGGCTTGGGCTCACCCCGGCCCGAAAGGCCGGAGGAAGCACCGGGCGCCGCCCCAGGGGACGACTCCCTTGCGTCGCCCGTCCTTGTGCCGGTCATGGTAGCCGCACCCCGCCCGTCGCCACACCCTGTCACCGCGATGTCACTGTGCACGTAGCAGAAACGCAGCGGGAGACCAGAAGGTTCCCCGAATAGCGTCCTCTCACACGCCTTCGGCCACAGTCAGTCAGCGACTCGCGAAAATCCGCACAGCCTGCAATCGGACTGTGATGTACCGGCGGGCAACCATCGTCACTTCCCGCGCATCCACTGCTCCATGACCGCGAGCAGATGATCAGGGTCGACCGGCTTGGTGACATAGTCGGACGCGCCCGATTCGATCGCCTTCTCCCGGTCGCCCTTCATCGCCTTCGCCGTGAGCGCGATGATCGGCAGTCCGGCGAACTGCGGCATCCTGCGGATCGCCGTCGTCGTCGCATAGCCGTCCATCTCGGGCATCATGATGTCCATCAGTACGACCGTCACATCGTCGTGCTGCTCCAGGACTTCGATGCCCTCCCGCCCGTTCTCCGCGTACAGCACGGAAAGACCGTGCTGCTCCAGCACACTCGTCAGGGCGAAGACATTGCGGATGTCGTCGTCGACGATGAGCACCTTCTCACTGTGGAACTCGAACGTGCGGCGCTGCTCGGGCGCCGCGTCCTGCGCATGCTGTGCAGCCCACGACTCCGGTGCCGCGCCCGGCGATCCGGCCGGCTGCCCGGGCAGCGCCGTCCGGATGTCGGTGGCGCCCAGGGCCTTGCGGCGGCGCCGGAAGAGCGTCGCCGGGCCCGTGTGCCCATCGACCGGCCCCGTCGGCTGGTGCGGCGTGTGCTGGCCGGACTCGAGGGCCGCCGGATCGTCCAGCGGGGCGCGCTGCGCATCAGCGCCGCCGGGAACGAGCTGCGGGTAGCCCTGCGGCGGCAGTTCGCTCAGGTGAAGGGGCAGATAGAGGGTGAACGTCGAGCCCCGGCCGGGCTCGCTCGCCGCATGGATCTCACCCCCGAGCAGCCGGGCGATCTCCCGGCTGATGGACAGGCCGAGGCCCGTACCGCCGTACTTGCGGCTCGTCGTACCGTCGGCCTGCTTGAACGCCTCGAAGATCACCCGCATCTTGCTGGCCGCGATCCCGATGCCGGTGTCGGTGACCGAGAAGGCGATCAGATCGCCGTCCGCGTCGCGCAGCGAGCCCGCCTCCAGCAGCTGCTCGCGGATCGACTGCGGTACGTCGGTGTTCGCCGGCCTGATCACCAGCTCCACCGCCCCGGTGTCGGTGAACTTCACCGCGTTCGACAGCAGATTGCGCAGCACCTGGAGCAGCCGCTGCTCGTCGGTGTGCAGCGTCGCCGGCAGCTCGGGCGACACCCGCACCGAGAAGTCGAGCCCCTTCTCCGCGGTGAGCGGGCGGAACGTCGCCTCCACGTAGTCGACGAGCTGGACCAGCGCGATCCGGGTCGGACTGACGTCCATCTTCCCCGCCTCGACCTTCGACAGGTCGAGGATGTCGTTGATGAGCTGCAACAGATCCGAGCCTGCGCCGTGGATCGTCTCGGCGAACTCCACCTGCTTCGGGGTGAGATTGCTGTCGGCGTTGTCGGCGAGCAGCTTGGCGAGAATCAACAGCGAGTTCAGCGGCGTGCGAAGCTCGTGCGACATGTTGGCCAGGAACTCGGACTTGTAGCGCATGGAGACCGCGAGCTGCTCCGCACGCTCCTCCAGCACCTGCCGCGCCTCCTCGATCTCGGTGTTCTTCACCTCGATGTCGCGGTTCTGCTGGGCAAGCAGCTCGGCCTTCTCCTCCAGCTCGGCGTTGGACGCCTGCAGCGCCTTCTGCCGGTTCTCCAGCTCCTCCGAGCGGTCACGCAACTGCTCGGTCAGCTCCTGCGACTGCTTGAGCAGCACCTCGGTCTTCGTGTTCACACTGATGGTGTTGACGCTCGTCGCGATCATCTCGGCGAGCTGGTTGAGGAAGTCGCGCTGGATCTGCGTGAACGGCTGGAACGAGGCCAGCTCGATCACACCGAGCACCTTTCCTTCGAACAGCACCGGTAGCACGACCACATAGGCGGGCTGAGCCTCACCGAGCCCCGAGGAGATCTTCAGATAGCCCGGTGGCACGTTGACCTGGATCGTCCGCTTCTCCTCGGCGGCCGTGCCGATGAGGGTCTCCCCCGGCCGGAACGACGTCGGCATCGAGCCGGCCGAATAGCCGTAGCTGCCCCGCATCACCAGCTCGTACGAGCCCTCGCCGTCCGAACCGAGGTCCCCGCTGCCGGTCGGCATGGCCATGAAGAACGCGCCGTGCTGTGCCGAGACCACCGGAGTCAGCTCGCTCATGATGAGTGAGGCCACGTCGTCGAGGTCGCGCCGGCCCTGCATCAGACCGGAGATACGGGCCAGGTTGCCCTTGAGCCAGTCCTGCTCCTCGTTGGCGAGCGTGGTGTCGCGCAGATTGGCGATCATCGTATTGATGTTGTCCTGAAGGACCTGGATCTCGCCCGCCGCGTCCACATCGATCTTGAGATTGAGGTCGCCACGGGTCACCGCGGTGGCGACGGCGGCGATCGCCCGCACCTGCCGGGTCAGGTTCCCGGCCATCTCGTTCACGGACTCGGTGAGGTCACGCCACGTGCCGTCGACGTCCCGCACCCGCGCCTGGCCGCCCAGCATGCCGTCCGTGCCCACCTCACGGGCCACCCGGGTCACCTGCTCCGCGAACGACGACAGCTGGTCGACCATGGTGTTGATGGTGTTCTTCAGCTCGAGGATCTCGCCCCGGGCATCGATGTCGATCTTCTTGGTCAGATCGCCCTTGGCAATGGCGGTGGTGACCGTGGCGATCTGGCGCACCTGGCCGGTCAGATTGGACGCCATCGAGTTCACGGACTCGGTGAGGTCCTTCCACGTACCGGAGACGCCCGGGACACGGGCCTGTCCGCCCAGCTCGCCCTCGGTTCCCACCTCACGGGCCACTCGCGTGACCTCGTCCGCGAAGGACGACAGGGTCGTCACCATCGTGTTGACGGTGTCGGCGAGCTCGGCGACCTCGCCGCGCGCCTCGACCGTGACCTTCTTCGTCAGATCCCCGTTGGCAACCGCCGACGACACCCGGGAGATGTTCCGCACCTGGCTGGTCAGGTTGTTGGCCATCAGGTTGACGTTGTCGCTGAGGTCCTTCCAGATACCGGTGACACCACGCACCCGCGCCTGGCCGCCCAGGATGCCCTCCGTGCCCACCTCACGGGCGACCCTCGTCACCTCGTCCGCGAAGTTGGACAGCTGGTCCACCATCGTGTTGACGGTGGTCACGAGCTCGAGGATTTCACCCTTGGCGTCGACGGTGATCTTCTTCGACAGGTCACCCTTGGCGACCGCCGTCGTCACCTCGGCGATGTTGCGCACCTGCGAGGTCAGGTTGTTCGCCATGAAGTTGACGGACTGGGTGAGGTCCTTCCAGGTGCCGGACACACCCTGCACCTCCGCCTGGCCGCCCAGGATGCCCTCGGTGCCCACTTCTCGGGCCACCCGGGTCACCTGCTCGGCGAAGTTCGAGAGCTGGTCCACCATCGTGTTGAGGGTGTTCTTCAACTCGAGGATCTCGCCGCGCGCGTCCACGTCGATCTTCTGCGACAGATCACCACGCGCCACCGCCGTGGCGACCTGGGCGATGTTGCGGACCTGGGCGGTGAGGTTGCCCGCCATGCCGTTCACGGAGTCCGTCAGGTCACGCCACACACCCGCGACGCCCGGCACCTGCGCCTGACCGCCCAGCCGGCCGTCCGTACCCACCTCACGGGCCACCCGGGTCACCTGCTCGGCGAATGCGGACAGCTGGTCGACCATCGTGTTGATGGTGTTCTTCAGCTCGAGGATCTCGCCGCGCGCGTCCACGTCGATCTTCTGCGACAGATCACCACGCGCCACCGCCGTGGTCACCTGAGCGATCTGCCGCACCTGCGAGGTCAGGTTCCCCGCCATGAAGTTGACGGAGTCGGTGAGCTCCTTCCAGGTGCCCGAGACGCCGTCCACGCGGGCCTGGCCGCCGAGCCGGCCCTCCGTCCCCACGTCCCGCGCCATCCGCGTCACCTGGTCGGCGAACGAGGACAGCTGCGCCACCATCGTGTTGACGGTGTTCTTCAACTCCAGCATCTCGCCGGCCACGTCGACGGTGACCTTCTGCGACAGATCACCGTTGGCGACCGCCGTCGTCACCTGCGCGATGTCCCGCACCTGACCCGTGAGATTGCGGAACGCCGTGTTGACCGAGTCGGTCAGGTCCTTCCACGTGCCCGCCGCCCCCGGCACCTCGGCCTGGCCACCCAGCCGGCCCTCGACTCCGACCTCCCTGGCCACACGGGTCACTTCGGACCCGAACGACTGAAGCTGGTCCACCATCGTGTTGACGGTGTTCTTCAGCTCCAGCATCTCGCCCGCGACATCGACGGTGACCTTCTGCGACAGATCGCCGTTGGCGACCGCCGTCGTCACCTGAGCGATGTCCCGCACCTGCGTCGTGAGATTGCGGAACACGGTGTTGACCGAGTCGGTCAGGTCCTTCCAGGTCCCCGCCGCCCCCGGCACCTGCGCCTGACCGCCGAGCAGACCCTCGGCACCGACCTCACTGGCCACCCGAGTCACTTCGTCCGCGAAGGTGCGGAGGGTCTCAGTCATCTGGTTGATGGTCTCGGCGAGCTGCGCCACCTCACCGCGCGCGCTCACCGTGACCTTCTGCGACAGATCACCGTTGGCGACCGCCGTCGTGACCTCCGCAATGCCTCGCACCTGGGAGGTGAGGTTTCCCGCCATCGTGTTGACGGAGTCGGTGAGGTCCTTCCACACACCGGCGACACCCGGCACGGTCGCCTGACCGCCGAGCTCGCCCTCCGTACCCACCTCACGGGCGACCCTCGTCACCTCCGAGGAGAACGAGGAGAGCTGGTCGACCATCGTGTTGACGGTGTTCTTCAGCTGAAGCATCTCGCCGGCCACATGGACGGTGACCTTCCGCGACAGATCGCCCTTGGCGACCGCCGTCGTCACGAGAGCAATGTCACGCACCTGGGCCGTCAGCCGGTACGCCATCGTATTCACCGAATCGGTGAGATCTTTCCAGGAACCGGACATACCGCGCACCTGGGCCTGGCCGCCGAGTTTGCCCTCGGTGCCGACCTCCAGCGCGACCCGCGTCACCTCGTCCGTGAACGCGGACAGCTGGTCGACCAGGCTGTTGACCGTCCGGGCGACCTTCAGGAACTCACCGCGCAGCGGCCGCACCGCCCCGTCGGAACCCTCAGGAGCATGCGACCGGAGCTCCATACGCTGCTCCAGGTCGCCCTCGGCGACCGCCGACAGCACCCGGCCGACCTCGGACACGGGCCGCGCCAGATCGTCGACCAGGGCATTGGACGCGTCGATCGCGGCGGCCCAGGAGCCCTCGCAGGCCCCGGGCTCCAGCCGCTCCGTGAGCTTCCCCTCACGGCCGACAACCCGGCGGACCCGCGCCAGCTCACCCGTGAGATGGAGATTGCGGTCGGCGACCTCGTTGAAGACGGCCGCAATTTCGGCCATGACGCCGTCGCCCGACACGGTCAGCCGTTTGCGGAAGTTCCCGTCCCGCATCGCGACGAGTGCCGCGAGCAGCCGGTTCAGAGCTGCGGTGTCCACCTCCGTCGCCACACCCCGCGACTGATTCCTCCGGGATTGTCCGCCTTGTGCGCGCGTGCCCAGGCCTCGCGCCGCTGCACCAGACTCCACCGTGTCCCTCCCGAAGGGGTTGACCGTCATGCTCGGGCTGTCTCAGGAAATCTTTCCCAGTGTTTCATCGCAGCCGAACCAGGCCATAACAGTTCGGCAGCTTCGCATAGCGTCCCCGCCCTCGCAGGGTGGAAACGGCGGCGACCGGCATCCGCTCGGACAGCGAAGGTAAGTAACCTGGCATCCGGCTGTCCAACCGCCCCGGTCCGCCCGGAGGGGGCGGTGTGGCGCAATGACTACGACCGGGCACCGGGAGGGGCGGGCATCGACCATGGCAGAGCCGGGTGTCGAGACGCGTACGAGGAAATCTGTGATCACCGCGCGGGCGGCTGCCACCTTCGACCCCGTGGGGCGGTCGGTCGCGACCGCCCGTGCCTTCGTCCGGGACACGCTGCAGGGCTGGGGATACTCGGACGTGGTCGACGACGCCGTTGTCCTCACGAGCGAACTCGTCACCAACGCGGTGATCCACGCCGGCACCGCGGCCGATGTGCTGTGCCTGCGCACCGACGAGGGCGTACGGGTCGAAGTGGGCGACCGCTATCCCGAGCGCGAGATCCCCATCCAGGGCGGCGGCAGAACCGTCGCACACCCCGATCGGGAGAACGGCCGCGGGCTGCTGCTCTGCGCAGCCCTCGCCACCCGGTGGGGCGTCGAGTACACATCGACGCACAAGCAGGTCTGGTTCCAACTCGATCTGCCGCAGCGCATGGTCGGCACCCGCTCGGCGGGCCCGGTCCTCCCCGTGGATCTCCTCCCGGTGGCCGACGAGCGCGTCCGCGTCGCCGTTCTCCAGATCGACGGGAACGGCGCGGTCAGTTCCTGGAACGGGGATGCCGAGCACCTCTTCGGATTCGCCGCCGACCAGGTACTGGGCAAGCCGCTCGGCGACCTCGCCGCCTGGCCGCACACCCCCGGCATCGGCACCGGCATCGCCGAGGCGCTGCAACTCTCCCGCTGGGAGGGCAGCTACGGCATCCGCGGCACGGACGGCCGTGTCGTCCCGGTGTACGCCTCGCACCTCCGTGTCCGTGACACCCAGGGGGACGCCTCCACCGTCTGCCTCCTTGTCCGCGACTACGAGCGTGCGGTCCTGCAGACGCCCCCACGCGCCGCATCCACCGGCGACGGCGCAGGATCCGAGAATCGCAGTGCCGACCCCTTCGAGGTCTTCATCGGATCCCCTGCCCCCGACGATCTCGACGGGCTCCTCCAACGCACGGTGGAGCGCGCCCGCGACATGCTCGACGGCGACTCCGCCTTCCTGCTGCTGGCCACCGACGACGAGACCGAGCTGGAGGTACGGGCCACCACCGGCCTCCCCTCCGCCCGGCAGCGTTTCGCCCGCGTCCCCGTGGAGGCCGGCACCGGCCGGTACGGCTCCGCCCGGATGCCGGCGGTCCACGAGGACCTCACCTCCGTCCCCGGCGCCGTGCCTCTCCTCGGCGACACCGGCATGCGCTCCGTCGTCACCGTTCCGCTCAAGGTCGAGGGCAGACTCACCGGTTCCCTGGGCGTCGCAGCCGAAGCCGCGGGGCGCTACTCCAACGAGGAGGCGCTGCGCCTCCAGTTCGCCGCGGACCGTATCGCGCTCGCTGTCGAATCCGCCCGGCTCGGCGAGCTGGAGCGCCTGCGCCGGGGTTCTCTCAGCTTCCTGGTCGAGGCTTCCGACCTGTTGGCCGGCACCCTCGACCGCGACCAGACCCTGGCCCTGATGGCCCAGATGACCGTCCCCACTCTCGCCACCTGGTGCGCGGTCTACACGATCGCCGACCAGTCGTCGGAGCCTTACCTCTCCTACGTCCTCCACGAGGACGAGGAGCGGATCGACGGCCTCAAGGCCCTCCTTGCCAAGATCGAGGCCCCGGATCCGGTGCCGACCCCCGGCGCCCGTGTGTGGACCGCACCGGCCGAGGCCGCCCATCAGGCCGCCTTGCGCACCTCCATGCGCGAACTGGGCTTCGGTACCCATCAGCTGGCGTCCGGTATCGGCACCACCCTCGCGACCGCGTCGGCGGTAGGGGGCGAAACCGTCGTTCTCCCGCTGGTCGCCCGCAACCGCGTCATCGGCATGCTCACCCTCGGCAGGCCCTCCGACGACCACTTCCGCCAGGAGATCCTCGAACTGGCCGAAGACCTGTCCCGCCGGGCGGCCCTCGCCCTCGACAACGCCCGCCTCTACTCCGAGCGCACGGCCATCAGCCAGAGTCTTCAGCGCAGTCTGCTGCCGCCCGACCAGCCCCAGATCCCGGGCGTCGAAGTCGAGGTCATCTATCGCGCCGCGGGCGAGGGCAACGAGGTCGGCGGCGACTTCTACGACGTCTTCCCCATCCGTGACGGCGTCTACGGCTTCGCCATCGGCGATGTGTGCGGTACGGGTCCGGAGGCTGCCGCCGTCACCGGCCTCGCCCGTCACGCGCTCCGCCTGCTCGCCCGCGAGGGATTCGGCGGCCCTGCCGTCCTGGAACGTCTGAACGCGGCAATCCTCGACGAGGGCGCCCGCAGCCGCTTCCTCACCCTGCTCTACGGCGAGTTGTGGCCGCAGGAGGACGGCTCGGCGATCCTCAAGGTCGTGTGCGCCGGCCATCCGCTCCCGCTGCGGCTGCGCCAGGACGGCTCCGTGGAGCCCGCGGCCGAACCGCAGCCGCTGCTCGGTGTGATGGAGGACCTGGAGCTGTACGAGGAGACCGTCACCCTGAAGCCGGGTGACGTCCTGCTCTGTGTCACCGACGGGGTCACCGAACGTCGGGAGGGGACGCGGATGCTCGGTGACGACGGCCTCGCCGACGTCCTGACGACATGCACGGGTCTGACGGCCGGCGCGGTCGCGGCGCGCATTCTGCGTGCGGTGGAGCGCTTCGCCGCGGAACCCGCGTCGGACGACATGGCGATCCTGGCGATGCGCCTGCCCGAGCCGCAGAGCATCTGAACACTCCAGGCATGAAGAAGGCCCCCGCCTCACGGCGGGGGCCTTCTTCGGTGTGGAGCCCCCAAACGGAATCGAACCGTTGACCTTCTCCTTACCATGGAGACGCTCTACCGACTGAGCTATAGGGGCCTGTTGCCTCCGCGGCTTCCGCGCGGCAACGGGAAGAATCATACCCCGAACTCACCTGTGCTCCGAACCAGCCATTCCTCTGGACCGTCCCCCGCGTCACTGCCACCATGCGCCAATGCGGACACACCAACGAGGGATCGCCGCCCTGGTCCTGCTGTTACCCGTGGTCGGCTGCGACTCGGAGCAGGACGCTGGGAAAGAACCGTCGAAGAAGCCTGCGGTGGCGATGGAGTCGCCCCGCGCCGGCACCCAGACGGTCACCATGACCTGGAAGGGCAAGAAGCGCATCTACACGGTCCATGCACCGCCCGGATACACCCCGGCCCGAAAGCTCCCCCTGGTCATCGCCATGCATCCGTATCCGGGTGACGGCACCTACGCAGCCCGGCTCACCGGCCTGAGCGAGAAGGCCGACAGGGAAGGATTCCTCGTTGCCTACCCGAACGGACTCGACAAGGCCTACAACGCACTTGTCTGCTGCGGCGTCGAGGACGATGTCGGGTTCATCGGGGCGATGACAAAACGCCTCGTCGGAACATGGAAGGCCGATCCGCAGCGGATCTACGCGACGGGTATCTCCAACGGTGGCGACATGTCCTTCAAGCTCGCTGTCGAACTACCGGGCACCCTGGCCGCGATAGCCCCGGTCAGCGGTGGCTACATCGGCCCGGACGCGAACAGGCCCACGTACACACCGAAGACACCGGTCTCCGTGGCCACGTTCATCGGCGGTGAGGACACCAATGACGAGCTCTTCGAACTGGGCGTCACTTCCTGGTCCGAACGGCTGGGTTGCAGGTCCGGCCGGCCGGAGAAGGTCAAGGGCAACAACACACGTACGTCGTCGCGGTGCCGCGACACGTCCGAGTTCGTGACCTACAGGCTCCCTGACATGGGCCACAGCTGGCCGGGGAGCAAGGATCCGACGATGGGTGACCAGGAGTCGGGGGTCACGGCGACAGATCTGATCTGGGAATTCTTCAAGACCCATCCAAAAATCGGGCCCTGAGTCCCCTGGGTTTTTGGGGTGGGGGGGTGGGGTGGTGGTGAACGCAGAAAAGCCCCGGACCATAAGGTCCGGGGCTTTCCCGAAAGAATTGTTCGGCGGTGTCCTACTCTCCCACAG
>NZ_JBWKDP010000015.1:0-8222 GCF_056435905.1 Streptomyces sp. NPDC043861
GGTCCAGGGCCTGGATCTGGGACTTCTCGTCCACGCACAGGACCAGTGCCCGCTCCGGCGGATCGAGATACAGCCCCACCACGTCGCGGACCTTGACCACGAACAGCGGGTCCCTGGACAGTTTGAAGGTCTCGGCCCGGTGTGGCTGGAGTCCAAATGCCCGCCAGATCCGGGAGATCGCCGACTGCGACATACCGGTGGACGCGGCCATGGACCGGGTCGACCAGTGGGTAGCGTTCTTCGGTGTCTCCTCGAGTGTCTTGACGATCACCCGCTCGACATCTGCGTCGGTGATCTTGCGTGGCACACCCGGCCGCGGTTCGTCGCACAGGCCGTCCAGCCGGCGCTCGAGGACCACGCAGCGGTCCAGGACCTCCTGGATCCGGTCCAGCTTCGTCTCGCGTTCCGGTTCTGGGGATTCCTTCCACGTCCTGGTGCGCTGGAAGGTGACGTCGCGCCGGGCGAGCAGGCAACGCAATGCCTCGCGGCCGATACGAATGATGCGGCCGCCGCCGGTTGGTACGTGTACGTCGAGCCTGTACGGAGCTTCTACACTTGTTGCCCATGGCCGGCATGGTGGTTCCGGAGCGCATCAGGCGGGCGGTGGCAGTGCTGGACGTGCAGCCGGCCGACCGGCTCCTGGAGATCGGTTGCGGCGGCGGCGTCGCGGTCGCGCTGGTCTGCCCGCTGCTGACCACGGGGACGATCACGGCCATCGACCGTTCCCAGACGGCTACGTGCCGCGCCGTGCGGCGCAACGAAGGGCCCGTCAGGGACGGCCGGGCCATAATCGCGACGGCAGCCTTCGCCAAGCCCAGCCTGACGACTGTGGGTCTTACCGGTCGACGTTTCAACAAGATTTTTGCGATCAATGTCAACCTGTTCTGGACCGGCCCGGCACACGCCGAAATGGCGCTCGCCGCAGAGCTCCTGGCACCGGGCGGCACCCTGTACACGTTCTACGAGCCGCCGAGCGCACGCTTGGACGAGATGGCAGCAAAGGTCGCC
Organism: Streptomyces sp. NPDC043861; assembly: GCF_056435905.1. NCBI lineage: Bacteria > Bacillati > Actinomycetota > Actinomycetes > Kitasatosporales > Streptomycetaceae > Streptomyces > Streptomyces sp. NPDC043861. The sequence goes on from NZ_JBWKDP010000015.1 coordinate 1,009, forward strand.
GACACCTTCGCCGCCGGCGATTTCACCGCGGAGGTGGTCCATGTATCACCGGTCGTGGGCATCGTAGGCCACCGAGTCCAACAGCGCTCCCCATGACAATCCCTGCATGCCGCCTCGGATGGTCACCTGCCCGCCGGTCATCACCGAGTCCTTGCCATGCAGTCGCGGGCGATTGAGAGGCCGGACGGCCGCCGCCTCGCCCACTGGCCGTGCCCAGTCGTCCAGCCGCTGTCCATGCTCCGGCCTGGCCGCGCCGCCGGTTCGGGGACGCGTGCCGCTCTCGCGTTGCCGCCGTGGCCCCGCGCAGAACCGCTGCGCTGGCCTGCGCGGCGCCTTGTCGCGGGCCGCTGACCCGGTCGTGACCGCCCTGCCGGGTTCCGGCCCGCTCCGGCAAAGGTGTCCATACCACCGAGGCAGGAACCATGCACTCGTTCTGCCGGCGGCTGGCCGACCATGCGGGTCGCCACGTGCCCCAGCAGGCCGACAATGTCTGGCCGACACGGCCAAGATCCTTCACGACCGCTACCGCAACCCGTAGCAGTTGTACCGGCCGCAGTCGCGCCCTGGCGGCCGGGAGACCCGGGCCATTGGCTCCCGCCCGCCGCGCGGGTGTGCAGCCGCACGTAGCGGTCAGCGTTGGTGGCGAGGTCAACCCGGCACGGCGGCGGCCGGGCGCCGCCGCCGACGACGCGGTGACAGTACACGCAAGTGGCCTCGTCCAGCTCGCACACATTGCCGGGCCACGGTGCTATTGACGCGAATCCGTGCTGACTTCCAGCGAGGGACGGCGCGCGCTCAGCTGCGAAAGGGAAAGCGATGCACATATCTGGACCGAGAGCGGGCCGTCGGGTCGGTGTCGCCGTCATCGCCGCGCTGGTGACCTGCTCGACCGCTCTGACCGGGTCCGACCGCGCCGCGGCCGGAGGTCCCGCACCCTCGGTGCCGGCCACGAACCTGGACTGGGAACCCTGCATAAAGGGCAGCCCGTACGACTGCGCGACCGCGAAGGTACCGCTGGACTACGACGAATCGGATGGCCGCACCATCGACCTGGCAGTCGTCAGACGGAAGGCGACCGGCCCCGATCGGCGCATCGGCACCCTGTTCTTCAACCCCGGCGGACCCGGCGGGCCCGGCACGGTCCAGATGCCACAGAACTACGAGGACTTCCCCCGCGAGGTGCGGGAGCGGTTCGACATCGTCAGCTGGGACCCCCGCGGCATCGGCAACAGCACCGCAGTGAACTGCTTCGACAGTCCCGAGGAGGCCGCCGAGTGGAACGCGAGCAAAGCGGCGGGCTTCCCGGTGGGCATGAAGGAGCGAAAGGCCTACTTCGCCGCCTACAAGGAGCTGACCCGGCGCTGTGAGCGGAAAGACCCCGAACTCCTTCGTCATACGGCAACCGGCGACACCGCTCGAGACCTCGAGCAGCTCCGGCGGGCGGTGGGCGACAAGAAGCTCACCTACTACGGGCTCTCCTACGGCACGATGCTGGGCGCCACCTACGCCAATCTCTTCCCCGGCACGGTCCGCGCCATGGTCCTCGACGGCAATTGGGACCCGCAAGCCTGGACGAACCACGACTCCGACGACGCCCGGAGCACGTCGTTCCAGCGCTTGGGATCGGGCCGCAGCGCGGAAGCAACCGTGAAGCAATTCCTCACCCGGTGCGGGAACACCACCACCGCCCGTTGCGCGTTCTCCGCCGGCAGCCCGATGGCGACCCGGGACAAGTTCGACCAGCTGTTGCAGCGGCTGCGGAAGGATCCCGTGGACTCCTGGACCTATGCCGCCACGGTCTCTGACGTGGTGAACAGTCTCTACGTCCCCGGGGCTCGCAAGCCCGCCGGCAGGCTGCAGGACCTGTGGCAGGGCCGCGCGCCCGAGCCGACTCCTCTCCCGCCCGGACCACCGGTCCGCAATCCGAATCCGTACCTGGGCGAGGAACAGAGCAGTGCGGTCTTCTGCGGCGACAGCCCCAACCCCCGTGATCCCGACGCATATCACACCCTCGCAGAGGCCAGCGCCGCCCGTTCGGGTGATACCGGACGCCACTGGGTGTGGGCCACCGCGGGGTGCACCTTCTGGCCGTACGCAGAGGACCGCTACCGCGGCCCGTGGAACAAGCCGACCGCGAACCCCATCCTCGTAGTCGGGAACACCTACGATCCCTCCACTCCGCTCTCGGCCGCGCAGACCATGGCCAAGGAACTGGCCCACGCCCGCCTGCTCACCTACGACGCAGTCGGGCACACGGCACTGCTCAACCCGAGCAGTTGCATCCAGGCCTACGAGAGCCGCTACCTCATCGACGGCACCCTCCCGCCGGTCGGAACAACGTGCCAACAGGACACGCCTCTCTTCGCCGCACCCAAGAAGGACACGCTGGCCGAGACCGGCCGGAACGACACCACCCCCTACCTCGCGGCCAGTGCGGCCCTCCTTCTCACCGGCGGCGCACTGATGTTCGCCGTACGCAGGCGCCGCACCGCTACCTGACCTCTCCCGACTCAGACGGTGCCGGTGAATCGGACCCTGCAGAGTCACTCGAGGCCCAGTGCGGCTGAGCTGGGTGTTGTACCAGCGGAACGTCCGCCACGGACGTGCCTCCCGCAGCAGTCCGAGCGGCACCGACGGCCACTCCAGGTCCTCTGCCACCGCGTCATCACCGCGCCGGCCACTCAGCCTTACCGGCGCGGCCACCGCTGAACCCATCGGACCACCAACTCCTGCGATTTCCGAGGCGCCTCACTGGCCGCCAAACGCCGGGGTCCGCGATGACGTGCTGGCGGCGGCTTGCCACGTGGAACAAGCCCGCCGTGTGGGACCGGGTGCATGCCGTGCTGCTGACGAAGCCGAGGGCGGCGAACAAGCTGGACTGGTCCCGGGCGGTGATCGACTCCAGCCATGTCCGGGCCGCTCGATCGGGGCCCAAAAACGGACCGGGCCCGGTCGACCTCGCACGGCCGGGCAGCAAGCACCACGTCCTCGTCGACGCACAAGGCATCCCGCTCGGGGTGTCGCTGACCGGCGGCAACCACGCGGTCCTCCGGTCAAAGTCGACGTGCGGCGCTCCGGGCGATACGTCTCAGACACGACGTTCCGCAGTGAGCCGCTCCAGTACTTCCATGTCCGGTACGTCCAAGGCCGGTATCCGCAGCCACTGGAAAGGGAATCCGTATGCGCCGGCCTCGCGGTCGCGGAACTCTATGCGCAGATGAGCACCGAGCTCGTCCTCGTCGTCACTGGCGTGGACAAAGCTGTAGCGCAGCACGGTCATGTCCTCCCACGGTATGTGGGTGCTCTGGTAGTGCAGGCCGTCCCAGAGAGCGGTCACGGGACCGAACTCCACCTGGCCTCCTGCCGCCAGGGTGGCTTTGACCTTGGTCAGCTGCGCTTCGGTCACGCGAGTGCGGATGTGAGCCAGCAGCGGCCAGATGGTGGAGGAGGGGCGGTCGGCGATCTGACCCGTCCGGAAGACGGCCCCCGGGGTGGTGACTGGCGGGTCGGCCAGTCGGGACATCACGACGGTGCCGTCGGCGAACTCCAGCTGCTGAATGTAGACCCACTGCGTCACGACTGCGTCGCCCTCGGTGGAGTTCTGCTCGATGTCATTGGCGAACCACACGTGAGTGACCTCGGCCCAGGGATACACCCGAGAGGCGAGGGCCGCAGGCCCGTCGCCGCCATCGTCCGCAGCCAGTACGAGACCGCTGTCCAGCACGGAGAGCGTCACCGTCCGCGGTCCGTCAGAGTCGTTGATCTGCCCGGCCAGCACTCCGTGCACGGGATCCGTCGACAGGTCCTGCCCCGAGGGAACTGCGCTGACGCCCCGTGATGTCCGCTTCCTCGCCCACCAGCGTGCCATCCGCCACTCCTCCCGAGAACACCCACGGTCGTGAGTTCCGAGCGCCGGAATCTGCACGGCGCGCCACCGCCGGCAACCTCCCCAGGCCCCGGCCTTTCCATTCGGATCACCCTGTCATTCCTGGCCGCCTCCGGGGAGAGTGGCCGTTGACACCTTCCGCGAACCGTCAGGCGGGTGGGCTGTGCGGCGCGGCCCGTGCGCCTCGTGACCGCGGCGGGCCTGCCGACGCTGCTGCCACGGCGTAGGCGGTGGTCCTGCTGGTCACGGCGTTCTGGGATGGTGTGTTTGCTGCCGACGCCGCAGGTAGCGGCGGTTGCGACGTGATGAGCACGCTTTGTCGCCGCTGAGTTGTCCGGCCGGGTCGGGAAGTTCAGCGGGAGCGGTCCAGCCGGAACCGTTGGTGTGGTCGGTTGTGCTGCACGAGCGCCATCCTTGGCGTATCTGATCCCTCGTTCGATCTGGCCACCACAATGATCGCGTGGGGGCTTGAACCGCGTCGGCCTTCTGTGCTCTGTCGCATCACGCTCCTTCTCACGAATCCTCAACCGGTGTCAGTGGCGATGTGTACGCGGTCGATGTCCGCGTCATGGAAGACGGCAAGGGCCTGGGCCTCGGCTTGGATTGCTTCTCGCTCCTGTGCGGAGAGGGGACGGAGTGGGGTGATGTCGAGCTGTTCGTCATTCCGGGTCCAGGTGGCGGCGACGCGTCCGTCGACGAGGACGGCGCGTTGGCCGGCGACGGACAGGCCGAGGTGAGCGTCGTCGATGATGCGGCTGCGGGTCTGGTAGCCGAGGATCGCGTTGTCGAATGCCGGTAGGAACCTCACGGGTGCGGGTGTATCGGGGTGTGGGCGTGGTGCGTCTGGCAGGTCAAGTAGTTCGCGCCCGTGTTCGTCGCGGAAGGTGACGAGTTCTTGGCGGATGGCTTTGACCGCGGCGGGCAGTCCGGTGAGACCGCACCAGGAGCGGATGTCCGCGGTGGTGGCGGGCCCGTAGGCGGCGAGGTAGCGCCGCACGAGCTGCTGCCCGACAGGATCGCTCTCGTCGCAGGAGAGTGGAGCGATGTCACGCCCGAGCCAGGTGGCCAGGGGCAGGTTGTGGACACCGGCCGTAGTGCGCCACAGGCCGCGGGGAGGGAGTTGGGCCATCGGGATGAGGGCGGCGACGAGCAGTTCGCCCAGGACGCGGCGTGGGGGCGCGGGCCAGCGGTCTTCGAGTGCCTGGACGAGTTCGGTCATGGTGCGAGGCCGCTGGTCGGCCATGACTGCCCTGCCTGCGGCTGCGACCTCCTCCAGGTCGACACCTGCGAGTTCGCCTCGGTAGGTGGCCGTAACCCGCTGGCGCAACATGGAGTCGTGGCGCGCCCGCCAGGCCAGTGTGTCGTCGGCGGTGACGAGGTGGACGGTGCGGCGCATCAGGTGCGTGCGCACGACCTCGCGTCCAGTCATTGCCTCGTCCAGTTCCTGCGGCTTGAAGGCGTGCAGCCGGGACCACAGGCCGGTGAAGGGTTCCTGGGGTTGTTGCGCCTGCATCCCGCACAGGTGCGCCACGGCGTCGCGGACAGGCGTGTCCCTGCGGTCGAGCAGGTACTGGCGGGCGAGGGTGGCTCGGTTGAGGGCGCGTGTGTCGAGGACAGTCATGCTCTTCTCACAGGTGTCGCCTGCGGACGGTGGCCCGCTCTTCTTTCGCTCGTGCTGATCGGTCCGCCGCGAGAACGCGGCGGACCTTCTGTGTCGTTTGGCCGGCCAGGCGGTCAGCCGTTGTAGGGAACGGTGACGTCCAGGACCCAGGTGACGCCGAAGCGGTCGGTGAGCATGCCGTACAGCGGTGCCCACTGTGCGGCTTCCAGGGGCCGCACCACCGCCGAGCCTTCCGACAGCTTCTGCCACAGGGCGCTGATCTCGTCGGCGTCGTCGCCGCGCACGGACACGAAGAACGGGTTGTCTCCCTGGGTCCAAGGCAGCTGGGAAGGCACGTCGTAGGCCATGATGTGGAAGCCGTTGCCCGCGACGACCTCACCCCACATCACCCAGTCCGCCTCGCTCTCGTTCTGCACGTTGCCGGCGTCCTTGTAGGTGACGGCGATGGTGCGCCCACCGAACACCAAGTGGTAGAAGTCCAGCGCTTCACGCGCGGCGCCCCGGAAGTTCAGGTGGGTGGTGGTCGTGACAGCCATGAGCTGCTCCTCGTCTTCGTTCGGGTGTGCGCCGCCGCGGGGAGATCCGAGCGCGGCGAAGCCGCCGTGACCTGGAGCGATGCTCCCTCGGTGGCTTTGATCTCACCATCACAGAGGTAGCGGACAGGATGTGTCCTGTATTTTCGGCAGAATGGCAGTGTGCAGAAAACGTCTTCGCGGCTGCTCACGCTGCTCTCGTTGCTCCAGACCCGCCGTGACTGGTCCGGCGACGACCTCGCCGAGCGCCTCGGCATCACCCCGCGCACGGTGCGCCGCGACGTCGACCGACTGCGGGAACTCGGGTACCCGATCCTGACCTTCAAAGGGCCCGCCGGCGGCTACCGGCTGGATGCGGGCTCCCATCTGCCTCCGCTGCTGTTCGACGACGACCAGGCCGTCGCCCTGGCCCTCGCCCTGCAGAGCGCCGCCACCAGCACCATGATCGGCGAGGACGCGGCACGCGCTCTGGCCACCGTCCGCCAGGTCATGCCGCCCCGTCTGCGCCACCGGATCGACCTGCTCCGCGTCACTGCCGTGCGACCGCCCGAGACCGACAGCGCCGCGCCGGTCGACTCCGACACCCTCGTGGAGCTGGGCAACGTCATCCACGCCCGCGCGGAGTTCCGCTTCGACTACGGGCACGACCGCGCCGCCACCGCTGAGCATCCCCGCCGCACGCAACCCCACCACCTGATCACGTGGCGCGGCCGCTGGTACCTCGTGGCCTGGGACCTGGACCGTGAGGACTGGCGGGTCTTCCACGCCGACCGGATCCGTCCCCGCACCCCCACCGGCCCTCGCTTCGCCCCGCGCGATATCCCCGGAGGTGATGTCTCCGCCTTCATCACCAGCCGATTCCGCGGCAACGACGGCACCCACACCGACTGGCCCTGCCAAGGCGAAGTCATTCTCGACCTCTCCGCCACCGCCGTCGCCCCCTTCGCCCAGGACGGCACCGTCGAAGCACTCGGCCCCGGCCGATGCCGCCTCACCCTCGGCTCCTGGTCATGGACCGGGCTGGCCGCCACCCTCGGCCGTTTCGACACCACCATCGAAGTCATCGGCCCGCGCGAACTCAGCGACGCATTCGCGCAGCTCGCCACCCGCTACGCCGCTGCCGCCCGCAACACCACCCCACCCTGACCCCGGCAAGGATCCAGTAGGAATCCCG
>NZ_JBWKDP010000015.1:8321-166199 GCF_056435905.1 Streptomyces sp. NPDC043861
GAGGCTCGACGCGGGTGTTCGGATGTCGCAGGACTGGGTCTTCTCGTCGGCGTGGGTGCGTTGGTTGGCGTGCGCCCTGCGACTGCGCCGGTAACATCCCCGCATCGGCAAGGATCCAGTAGGAATCCCGAGGCTCGACGCGGGTGTTCGGATGTCGCAGGACTGGGTCTTCTCGTCGGCGTGGGTGCGTTGGTTGGCGTGCGCCCTGCGACTGCGCCGGTAACACCCCCGCACGCTCGACTACTCAGCGTAGTGATTCATGGCTCCGTGTATTCAAGCGTGGTTGGTTTGACCTCGAAAGTGTCCGATCCGAGGACGCGGTGAGAAAAGCGAGGCGTTGTGGTCGAGAGCATCAGGTGCGGAGCGTTGGATATTGCGGTGACGGACCGGTTCTCACGCCGGTGGGACGACCGGGGGTCGGGTGCCTCATTGCACGGCGCGTTCTTCAATCCGGAGCTCACGTCGCAGATGGCGGCTGAGGGCTGGCGGTACCTCGGCAGCCTCGGCCACGTCGGTGACCACCAGGACATCACAGGCAAGCGGGCGACGATCCTGGTACGGGGCGTGAACGCCTCGGATCAGATGATCAGGCCTCCGGACGGGTTCGAACTCATCTGGAAGGACAAGGGGTCGGGCGCGGACAAGAACGGTGCCGTCTGGCGTCCGATCCCTCCGGAGGGGTATGTCGCCCTCGGTGACGTGTGGGGCGACTGGGACAGCTGGGACCCGCCGCGGACGGATACGTACGCCTGCATCCGCAGGGAACTCGCCGGCCGCAGCTACGTATGTGAAGCCACCGTGGGTGACCTGATCTGGTGGGACAAGAAGTCAGGGGCCGACGCGAACGTCTCCACCTGGAGCATCGTCCCTCCCAGCTATCCCGTCGACAGCGTCGAGCGCCTCATCCTGGGAGCTGATCTCCTGCTGGCTGAGGGCCACTACAACGACCCCGGACGCCGGGTCCATGTCCTGGACCTTCCCCCTTGCGTGGTCAAGAGCGATCCGCCCCCGGTACCCGTCCTCACCTCGAGCGCGGCGCCGGACCCCCGGGAAACCCTCAAGGTCAGCGATCGGATCGTCAAGGTGCCCTTCACGCTCATCTCCGACCCCGACCCCCGTTGGACCGTGGAGCGGCAGGCCAGGGAATCGCCGTTCTACACGCTGGAACGCCGCGTCAGCTTCTACTGGCAGATGCACTACGACAACTCCCTCGGAGAGGCCGAGCAGAATCCCTCAGAGTCGGTGACGACGGGCATCAGCGACGCCAAGAGCGAAGAGTTCAGCGAGCGCACCAGCATCACCATCGGCGCCGAAGCAGGCGTCTCGTTCTGGGGGATTGGAGCTTCGGTCAAGACCGACACGACGAATGAGCTGGGCTACAGCAGGCAGGACACAAAGACCCAGTTCGAGGAGCGCACACAGGAATGGACCCTGAACACGCCCCCCAGGCGCGCCGCCGTGCTGTGGTCGCCACGCCACGACATTCGGCCATCCGCAAGGACGACACCGTTCTCGGTGGCGGGGGTGGCATGGTGTTCGACATCGCATCCCGCGTCTACACGCAGTACCCCGCGCCCACGAAGGCTCCGACCCTGTCCGAAGCCATCATCGGGGGCGACCCCTACCCGTTCGGAACCCCGCCTGACACCCCTTGAGAACTCCGCGACTGCTCGTCGACTGACTTGCAGATCAACCCGCCGCGTCGGCCCCTGGTCAGCCTTGCCAGGGGCGGCCGGTGTATCGGCCACCTGCGGTGTCTCTCGAGGCTTGTCATGAGCAGCGGACTTCGTCGGCTCCGGCGTGTGCGTGACGGCCGTCAGTGTCGGGTCCGTGCCAGTCCAGGCACAGGACGCTGGCGTCGTCCTGAAGGTGGCCTTCGCAGGCGCTGGTCACCGCTGCGGTGAGGGCGCGCACGACTTCCCGCGGGTGTTCGGTGGCGGTGTCGCGGATGAGGGCGAGCAGATCGACGCCTTCTGCCTGGCGTTCCTGCATGCCGTCGGTGTAGAGGATGAGCCGGTCCCCGGGTCGCAGGTCGAGGTTCTGGACGCGAAATGGCTCGGGTGAGGGGACTCCGAAGGGCAGGTGAACGTCCACGCGGACCGCTGCCACGCTGCCGTCGCGCAGGAGCAGTGGCCAGAGGTGGCCGGCATTGAGCAGTTGCGCGCTGCCGTCGTCCAGGGCGATGCGCAGAAGTTGCCCGGTGGCCAGGGCGCCGTGGCTGTGGTCGAGAAGGACTTGGTGGATCCGGCGAGCCTGTTCGACCAGGTCGCATCCGTCACGGCGGGCGCCGCGGGATGCGTTGACCAGGAGGGTGGCCAGGACAGCGGCGTTGACGTCGTGGCCCATGGCGTCAGTGATGGACAGATGCAGAGTGTCGTAGTCGAGGGTGTAGTCGTAGGTGTCGCCGGCGATGGAATCGGCCGGTACTACAGCTCCGGCCAGAGTGAACTGGGCCGCCTCGCAGCACGGTGCAGAGGGCAGCAGCTGACTCTGGATCTCGGCCGCCAGCGTCAGCGGCGTCGTGCGCCGGCCCCAGTGATAGAGGTCGGTGAAACGACGGTCGGCGATGACGATGTACGCCAGCGCGTGCGCGGCCTCCTCGACCTGCTCCAGAACCTCCTCGCTCACGTGAGGAAGCGTCAGTTCCAGCACCCCGATGGTGTCGCCGCGGTTGGTGACCGGAACGACCACCCGATGACCTTGCCCGCCGCCGGTCGCCTGCACCAGGCGCTGGGTCCGCAGCACCTCCTCGTAAACGCTGCCGGCCAGAGGGATCTGGTCGGCGTGAAGACCTCGCTGCGTCTCGGAGTCCTCACTGACCCGCACCGCTTTCTGGCCGATGATGTCGACGAACAGGAACGACACGTAGCGGGCACCGAACCGGTCACGCAGATTCCGCGCGACCACATCCAGGGACTCCACCGGCGCCGCGTCCTCCGCCGCAGAGAGAACCTCGACCAGCCCCATCCGCTCACGCGCCACAACCGCCTCCCTGAAGTCTCATGACTACCGAGGTTCCCCCAGGCACGGCCGAACGCAACGCGCCACGGCCGATCCCGTGACTGCCGATAGACCATCTGGCACCTCAGGCGACCGCCGCACGCGCCGGGGTGCCATGCGGCCGCGCTCATCGCGATGCCCAGGATGTCGGCCACTTCGGTGAGCGTGACGATCGGGTTGTCGTCGAGGAGTTTGGCGATCCGGTGCAGGATCTCATCGCGCGGAATAATGTCGCCGCTGCCGGTGCGGCGGCCGCCGCCGCCGGCACCCATGCCGGGCCGAAAGGCATTGAACTCGCGGACGATGTGGCGCGGCCAGTGCTCGGCGCCGCCTCCGCCGGCCGAACCAGAACGACATGCGTAGTCAGCTGCGGTTCCCTCTTCTACTTGTTCCAACTGCCCGGCGCCACGCCGACCTCGGCAGCGGCCTCATGGCGGTCCAGCAGGTCCTCGTCGTCATCACGATCTGGAGGCCGGGCCTCGTGGGAGTGACGGGCAGCGGTCAGCTCTCCTCGAACCGCGCGGTGGCGCAGGGTGGGCACAGGCGGACGGTCTCGTGGTCGTCCTCACACACCCTCACATCCGAAGCAGACGCGGAAGAGCATGGGCACACCATAGAGGCATCCCCGCGGCGGCGGTCGCCCGTGCTGCGCCATCCTCGGCAGGGTGACGCCTCACGGGCATCTACTCACAGATGGCGCCGTAGGCGGGTGATCCGACGAGTCTGGCGTACTTCCCGAGGACGCCCTTGGTGTAGCGCGGAGGGTGGGGCTGCCAACGGTTACGGCGCAACTGCAGTTCCTGGTCGTCGACCAGCAGGTCCAGGCGGCGGGCGGGCATGTCGAGACGGATGCGGTCACCCTCACGGACCAGCGCGATCGGTCCTGCGGCGGCGGCCTCCGGAGCCACGTGCCCCACGCACAGGCCGGTCGTGCCTCCGGAGAAGCGGCCGTCGGTGAGCAGCAGTACGTCCTTGCCCAGTCCGGCTCCCTTGATCGCACCGGTGACGGCGAGCATCTCCCGCATGCCCGGCCCGCCCTTCGGGCCTTCGTATCGGATGACAACGACGTCGCCGGGCCGCAGTGCTCCCGCGGTCAGGGCGTCCATTGCGGCGTGCTCGCCGTCGAAGACACGGGCGGTGCCCTCGAACGCGTGAGCCTCGAAACCGGCGCTCTTGACGACCGCGCCTTCCGGGGCGAGGGAACCGCGCAGGATGGTCAGACCGCCGGTCGGGTGCAGCGGGTCGGCCAGCGGGCGCAGGACATCCCCGTCGGGGCCCGGCACGGTGAGGGCGGCCAGGTTCTCGGCGATCGTGCGGCCAGTGACGGTCAGACAGTCCCCGTGCAGCAGGCCCGCGTCGAGCAGGGCTTTCATGATCACCGGCACGCCGCCGACACGGTCCAGGTCAGCCATCACGTACCTGCCGAACGGCTTCACATCAGCCAGCAGCGGGGTGCGGTCCGCGAGGCGGTTGAAGTCCTCGAGGGCGAGGTCCACCCCTGCCTCGTGCGCGATGGCGAGCAGGTGCAGCACGGCGTTGGTCGAGCCACCCAGTGCCATGATCACGGCGATGGCGTTCTCGAAGGCCGGGCGCGTCATGATCTGACGTGCCGTGACGCCGGCATCGATCAGCTCCACCACTGCCTGGCCAGAGGCGCGAGCCAACTCGTCACGGCGCGCGTCGGCGGCAGGAGGTGAGGCACTGCCGGGAACCGACATGCCCATCGCCTCCGCGGCACTGGCCATGGTGTTGGCCGTGAACATCCCACCGCAGGCTCCCTCGCCCGGGCAAGCATGACGTTCGATCGCGTCAAGCTCGTCGCGAGTGATCCTTCCCAGCGCGCAGGCGCCGACCCCCTCGAACGCGTCGATGACCGTCAGGTCCCGCCCCTGCCAGTGCCCCGGCAGGGTAGTGCCTGCGTAGACGAAGACCGCCGCAATGTCCAAGCGGGCCGCGGCCATCAGCATCCCCGGCAGTGACTTGTCGCAGCCGGCCAGCAGCACAGCCCCGTCCAGCCGCTCGGCGAACATCACGGTCTCCACCGAGTCAGCGATCACCTCACGGCTGACCAGAGAGGCACGCATCCCCTCATGGCCCATCGAGATGCCGTCCGACACCGAGATGGTGCCGAACTCCAGCGGGTAACCCTCTCTCTCCCGTACCCCTTCCTTGCTGGCCCTTGCCAGACGGGCCAGGGACAGATTGCACGGAGTGATCTCGTTCCACGACGACGCGATACCGATCTGAGGCTTTCCGAAGTCCTCGTCCGTCATGCCCACCGCCCGCAGCATGGCTCGCGCGGCCGCACGTTCCATGCCATCGGTGACATCCCTGCTGCGCGGCTTGCGGTCAAAAGCTTGCTCAGACATGACAGAGCACCTCTCACACGACTCGGATCGCCACAGCCTGCAGCAGGAAAGCCCGCCCGATCGGCGCCACGACCACTCGACAGGAGGGAATACATCCACTCGGCTGTAGCACTCCAACGCCTCAAGCCGGAACGCAGAGCGCTTCGGCCTGGTCAGATTCGAGTCGCTGGGATGTCTGCCGGACGGTGCTTTGCGCAGTACCGTCGCACGGCGTGGTCTCGTCGGAAATCTGTCAGTAGTAGAACTCCAGGAAGCCGATGCGTTCCAGTGCGACCCCACTCCTGTGCGTCAGCGGGCCGGTCTCGGCGGAAGTAGCAGGCGCCGAGAGCGTCACGGACGATCGCCCGTAGTTCGGTCTCCGAAGCCGCTTGAGCCTTGACCCAGAATCCTGGACACGGGTTATGCGGCTGGCCAGCGCAGTTGATGTCGCGTTCGGACGCTGTCTCGCAAACGATGGCTGCGATGTCCCAGGCGGGAGTGACAGCGTCGAGTGTTGTATCGGCGTAGCCAGCGGAACGCCTCGATGCGGGGCCAGGAACAGATCTCGGAGGCGCTGATCGGCCACTGGCAGTCGATGTCGGTCTCTCATACCTGGGGTCCAGTCAGGACGGGCAGTTCCAGGGAGAGTTCGTTTCCGAGTTCCTCAGCGACCGCAACTTCGGGACTTCTGGAGATCACACGCACCCACCCGTCTCTTCGCGCTTACACGATCTCCGGATCGATTCGGTGTGTGAGCGGTGTTGCCATGGATGGAGTACGACCTCACGTTCGACCTCGATCAAGGGCTTCCCCGCGCTTCGCGCGCCGACCTCCTATCAGAAGAGTCGTGGTAGACAGGGACAGCCTTGAGGGCCTTGAACGACAGCCTTCCCTCGCCCGCGGTTCATCACGGAGCCTGTTCTCGCGTCGGCGATCAACTCGCAACAGAGGGCGAACGTAAGAGCCCAGCCCAGTGTCCCCGAGGTTCACACGGGAGTCGGCGGCGTTGGCGAGCGCGATTGATCGCGGAGGGCTCCGCCGGTCGTAGCTGCGGATCTTCGGAGGGTGAGCGCCGGCCAGGCGGACCCGTTCAGTGCACTCGAGGGAGGGGCTGGGCTTAGGGAGTCGGACTGTTTCGACGGCTGGCGAGACAGACGCCGACGACCGTTCGCCGCCTGCCCCGCTGGCTCCCAAGGTCCTGCTCGCCGCCCGCCGACCGCCCCTGACCGCGCCGGCCAGGGCACATGACTCCGTAGGCCGGCGGGCACCCCGCCCGCGAGCGGACGAACCGGTCGGCCCAGCGGCCCTGAGGGTCGCGCGGTACCCAGGGTTGCCCGGGCACCGCCTCCTTGCGCATGGTGCGCGCCTCTACCAATCGATCAAGCGCTGTCTAGTGGTGTGCCTGCCACCACACGACGAGCAGGCTAAAGGCCGCACTGCCTGCAGCAAACGCGACGCCTCGCAGCGCCCCTTCAGTCACTACGCGAACGCCGGTCCGTGTATGGCGCCGCCATACAGTCCGAGGCCTGCTGTCCGGCGGCGTTTTCTCGTGGTCCGTAGACTCCTGCACTGGAGCCTCCCTCCTAAGGGTTGACAGGACGGTTCCAGGCGGGGGGCCCTCGGCCCGATGCTTGCCGGCAAGGCCGAGCAAGGGCTCCCCGCTCTCCATGGGCAACGCTCAAAGTGAAGCGCAGCACGCGGAGTTGAACGCTCTGGATGCTAGGCCTCAGAAGGCAGCGCGCGACGCGTACCCCTGCCCCAGGGCCCGGAACGCGCCCCCTGTTCAATCGAAGCCCGGTCGCAGTGGGCGAGCTCGGTGCCCCCCGCGCCCTGGTTGACCGCGCAGATGGACGCGTTGCGCGCCCGGTCATGGACGTCGCCCGGCCCCCGCCGGGTTTACCCTGTCTACTCGTCGTCGCCCTCGCCCTCACCGGTGAGGTTGTCACCGGTGTGCTCGACCGGGCCGCCCGCGCTCTTCGGGGTTGTTGAAGAAGACGAAGTTGCCGTCGCCAACGACCTGCCCTCGGCGTTCGTCAGCAGTGCGTTGGCCTCGAGGTCTGAAGTCCACGATGACCACAGTCAGGCCGGGCGCGGTCTTGGTCAGTCCCGGAATGGACGGACAAGCAGACGTGTCCAGTTCCGCCCCCAGGAGTGCAGCGCCGGACACTTGTGGTGCGTTCGGCGTGCGGTTCGATTCAGGGTGCGGAGGCGAATCAGACATTGACGCCGAAGTCCTACGCGATGCCACGCGCACCCGAAATCGCTGGCCGAAAGGCTCTTCAGGTCGCTGGCGACCCTTGTCCTCGTCGAAGCCGTACACGACCGCGCAGACCCTGGGCAGGAAAAGGGCGACGCCGGTTATGACACCTCTGGCGGATCGGAGCGCACCGCCAGGTCGACCAGCCAGCGGATGCCTCCCCAGGCGCCGCCCGGCGCCGAACCCAAACCGGAGCCGCAGGCCACGGCGCTCCTACAGGTTAGGCAGGGTGGCAGCAGGACACCTGGCAGCATCACCGCGGTCCTGGGGTCCGCAGGAGAGGCTCACGAACTACGACCCGGCGTTCGCGTACGAGATCGCGGTGCTCATCAGTGGTCTGCGCCGGTACGGCCTGATGCGCAGGACGTCTTCTACTACCTGACGGCGATGCCCCGAACGTACAACCCCCTCAGCGGGCTGTACGGGCTCCACGAGCCGCCGACAGCGTGTGCCGCACCGCCGGCACGACGCCCGTCTAGGGGGCGGACCGGCGCACGCAGCACCCCTCGCCGCCCGCAGCTCCTGGGCAGCCTCACTCCCCTCGCCAGCATCAGCATCCTGCATCGCCACCGCCGGACATTCGCGACCGCTGGTCCTGCACCCCCGACGGCCATGCAGCCCCATCACTCCAGACCCTCGGCGGCAATCTCTTCCCAGACCTCCGCGTTCGACAGGGTGAAGATCGGGTGCCACTTCAGCACCAGCCGCTTGCCGTTGCTGGTCCGGGTGCCGATGGACAGCGGAAGTTGGTGGCGAAGAGCAATACTCGATTCTGCCGCATGCTCTGCCTTCGGGCTGCGTCGGGAAACACGCCCCGCTTCTCCACCAGGCCGAGCAGGCCGCCGCCGGAGTCCACGGCAACGAAACGCAGCCCGTACCGCTCGGCTGTTGCTCGGCGAGCTCGCGCACGCCGGGCCGTGTCCTTCTCTGCGCGGCCGAGTTCGTCGGCGTGGTAGCCGATGACGCGGCGGAAGCTACACGCCGAACTCGGCAGCGGCTCAGTTGTCGAGTACCCAGCCCTTGAAACGGATGGAGCTTCTCTGCACCAAGTCAAGGAGGCCGCCTCGGCCTTCTCTTTCGGATCACCCTCGCGGGCGTGCGATAGGTTGCCCGCCATGACCGGACTCGAACCCGTCACCTGGCCACCTACCCCGATAAGGACCGAACGACTCGTGCTCCGCGAGTCCAAGGCTGGAGACCGTGCGGCGTTCATCGAGCTGTTCGCATCGTCAGAAGTGCGCACTTACCTCGGAGGCCCTCGACCGCGTGACGAACTCGAACGCGCGGTGCCGGAGGTACCCGGGCGGCGCCCTGGCCTGTTCGTGATCGATCTCGACGGAGAGATGATCGGCACGGTCTCGCTCGATCGGCGCGATACAGAGCGTCCGGGTCACGTCCGTCCGGATGCCGGGGAGGCCGAGCTCGGCTATGTGTTCCTGCCCAAGGCATGGGGATGCGGGTACGCCGCTGAGGCCTGCGCAGCGGCACTCGCCTGGTTCGCCGACGTACTCCCCACTGAGCCGGTGGTGCTGTGCACCCAGACCGCCAACGACCGCTCGATGCGCCTCGCGGCGAAGCTGGGGTTCGCCGAGGTGGAGCGGTTCGAGGAGTTCGGCGCCGAGCAGTGGTTCGGCGTGTGGTCCTCGGTCACGCCGTCCGCTTGAACAGCCCAACGACCGATCACAGGACACGGTCTTATGGCATGACTTCCTCCGGGACCACGAACGGCTTCGGCGCCTTCTCGGACAATCGGTCGCCGCGCATCGGTGTCAGGCCGCGGACCTGGCCACGGCAACCGCCCAGGCGATGTACAGGACGTTGACCACCAGACGAGCCACCGCACCAAACGGCCGCTCCAGCAGCCGGGGCCGGTCCGGGCGCGCGCGGCGCAGCGCGTCCACGTGGGACACCAAGTAGCAGGTGATCAGGACGGCGGCGGCCCAGCCCCCGGCCCGCCTGCCGCACGGAACCAGCACCAGCGCACCGACTACGACCTCTGCCGCCCCGCTGACGGCAACGAGGAGCCGCTCCCGGCGGAGCCACGCGGGCACCAGCGTCCGGAAGTAGCCGGGGGCCAGAAAATGTGCGAGTCCCGTGACGACCAGGAACACTGCCAAGGTAACGGAAGCGATAGCGTGCATGGCACGATGATCCGTTCACCTCGTGCCTGGGCGCTTGAACAAAACGATCGCCGCATCGTCTTCGCCTCCGGCCCCGAGGCGACGATGTTCGCCGAGTCCCGCCCGTTCCGCGTCGCCCCACACCGGCTGCCCGCGTGGAAAGCCGTACTGCCGATCGGCGGCCGCGCCGAACTCCTTGAGCCTGGACGGCCCATGGTGGCGGCGTCAGGGCTGATCGTTCCGCCTCAGCTGGCCCACGCCTGTGCGGCGACCTCTCCCTACATCGCCCTGTTCATCGACTCCTGGCTGCTGCCCTCCCGCCCGGTGCCGATACGGCTCGGTGCAGGCGAGGTCCGCCGCTTGCTCACCGCGCTCGGTACCGTTGATTCCGACGGCCCCGGCACCGGCGTGGACCTGGCCGCCGGATACGCCGAGCTGCTGACACTCGCTGGGCGCCCATCTCGACTCGATCCGCGAGTCGCCCACGCTGTCCTCTGTGCGTTGCGCGATCCCGACACGCCCCTCACCTCCATAGCCATCGAGGTCGGCCTGTCGGCCCCGCGGCTGCGCGCCCTGGTCCGGCAGGACGTGGGCATCACGCTTGCGCGCTTGCGCCGATGGGGCCGACTCCGCACGGCGATCGCCGACCTGCCGGGCTCGACTGCCGCCCTGGCCGCAGCCACCGCAGGCTTCGCTGATCAGGCCCATCTCACCCGCACTGCACGGGACTTCATCGGCCGCACGCCGGCCTCTCTGCGACGCGCTGAAGCGGACAGTACCCCGAGGTCCTCCCAGCCCCCACGTCGCTGGACGTCGAACTGACCACCATCCGTATATGCCTGAGCTCCCCAACCAGTACGCGGCCTTGGCGGCCGATCCGAACCACGAGAAGTCGGACAACGGCTTCCAGGGGCTTGTCAGGGTGCAGGTGGACTCCGAGGCCGGACGGGCCGGAACCCGTGCCGCTTCGGCCGCGGCCTTGTCGGAATCCGCATAGGCCACCAAGTGGAGTTCGGCACCGATGTCCGGCAGCGGACTGGTCGGCGGTGGAGTCAGGAAGGCGGCAATGTACGGGCCACGTGGCGCGAGCGCGAACAGCAGCTCAAGGTCCAGTTCACCAAACAGGCGCCGCACGGCACGAATCCAGGGCAGGTGCAGAGCATGCAGACCCGGGTCCCTGCATCATGCGCAGGCTGGCCACCGCCTCGGAGGCGGGAGAGACGGCAACGGAACTACCAGGTGCACGGGGTCAAGGCCGGCCCCGCACCCGCGCCCCCTATCGGGATCTGGCTCGGCGCCCAGGGCACTTGCCCAGACCGGGCGGATCGCCGACGGCTGCGGCGCACCGATTCCCAGCTACTTGCCCTATGAGAAGTGGGCCGAGGCCCACGACCGCATCGACACCGCCGCACAGACATCGATTCGCAAGCCCGGCGACATCATGCGCATGGCGCAGATCGTGGGCACCATCACCGAGCGGCACGCCGATGGGGCCCGCACCGGCGCCGCCCCGGTCCGGGGCACCCCCGGCCAGTGGGCCGGCCATCGTGTTCTGGCCCGAACGCCCCATTGCCCAGCAGATCCACCGATTCGCTCACGAAGTCGTGCCCACGGCACGCGCGCTCCTGGCAAAGCCTCAGTTGACGGCCGAGAGGTCCTCTGTCGAGCGTTCATGAGTCGCACGTTATCCGCGGAGATCGGACGAAGCCGCTGGTCACTCGCCACACCATCCGTCTCTCCCGCTCAGCGGATGGTGAAGGAGGCGATGACGCGGGCCGGGGACCGGAAGTCGCCGGAGTCGGTGGGAGAACGTTCGACCAGGACGTTGACGCCCGGGCCGGGGCCGGTCGTCCGGTAGGTCCATGCGGGTCCCTTGAGAGCCGGTCCGCACAGCCCCTCGGGGAGCTCGCCGTCGTCCTCACCGAGCGCGTACGCGCCACCGTAGTTCTCGTCGAGCAGGGACTCCCCCTCCGGAACGATGCCGGCGCTGCGGAGGTAGTCCGGCATCTGATCGCTCAGGAAGGAGACCTGGGCGCTGCCGTTCGCGGTGGTGTAGTGGATGTCCGAGGCGTCGGCGGGTATACGCACGCCCCCGGCCGAGATCACCTCCGGCAGCATCATGTCGCTGCCCTCACACGCTCGGGCGTCCCCGAACGGATGGAACAACTCGTCCCGGAACAGCCAGACCGTGCCTCCCGCCACCAGGACCGACACCACGACCGCCACAGAGGCCAACCGCCGCAATCCGGAGCCGCTGTCCGTGTCACTCACGTCCTCTGGACACGAAGCCTCGTCCGCCTCGTCCGGCACGGTTCTTCCGTCCCTTCTCCCAGCACACATGAACGCCCCCGGACTGACCGCATGTGATCACTGACAGCATAGGTGTCGGATCCCGGCACTCATGCGCGAACGGGCATGACCTAACCGCCCGTGTGCGAGGCAGCGCGCCCGTGACCAGCTGAGCGGTCTCAGAGTCGTCCACTAGAGGTCGTTCCGCCGGCAGGCAAAAAGGGAGAGTGCCCAGAACGACGATGCCTGCAAGCAGCGGTGCGAGCGGGATGCCCTTTGCCCCTCAGCGGACGACAAAGGCCGACAGGCGCCCAGTGTCCACCTCCTCGCGGGCAGGCCGAGAGCGAAGCGCTTCTCTATGATCGCCAAAGTGCGACAGTGCCGGTCCTGATAGGGCTCGGCCTCAGGGGGCGCGTACTCGCCATCCGGATGAAGTACGCCTGTCTCGACCAGCTCAGGCAGCAGCCGATCCGGCTGCCGACCCCATCGCCAGACCTCTTCACCCAGTCCGAAGCCACAGACCTCCACGCCGTCCCTGGCATACCCGAACAGCGTCGGCGGATGGTCGGGACAGGGCACTGTGTGGCGCGGGAGGTCCGTGCCGCATCACCCAAGTCGATATCAAGTCGTGGCCACGCGGCCAGCACCTCACGGTCACCATGTCGGCGCCGGCCGCCTCCTTGAGGCCGACTCGGCGCCTCCGGCACCACTCGCTGGAACAACTCCCACAGCTCATCCGGCACCAGCCGCTCAACGATCCCCACACCTGCGAGTCTATCGAACACCCCAAATGAGATGACCTCTAAAGGCGGCTTCGTCCCCGCGGATCGCCGTGCGGCCCTGGTTGATCCGCACTCTGGTCGCGCAGGACACCGCCAGCACGTAGCCGACCCCGCGGGCCTCCAGCCCGGCCCGCAGGCCGGGGTCCTGACCGTAGGCCGGGGTCCTGACCGTAGGCCTCGTCGCCGGTCACCCACGACGTGTTCACTCCGGCGTCCAACGCCTGCTCGATCATCTGCAGGGCGAGACGGGCTTGGTCGTGAAAGCGACGTCCTCGGGTACTCCGGCTTTGCGGCGCCGCTCGGAGTCCCGGCTCCATGTGTGTTCGGGCAGGTAGAGACGGCGGTCGATCAAAGCCCGCCCTCTACTGGAGGCGTAGGCGAGGAAGACGCCCACCTGGCTGTTCTCGATCCGCCCGGCGGTTCCGGTGTACTGCCGCTGGACACCCGCCGAACCACGACCCTTCTTCAGGAAGCCCGTCTCATCCACGATCAAAACACCGTCACCGGCGCCGAGATGGTCCACGACGTAGCGGCGGACCTCGTCGCGTGCCGCACCCGCGTCCCAAGAGGCGCACCGCAGCAGCCGCTGCATCGGACCGGGACGGCTATGGCCGGCGTGCTCCGCCAGCTGCCAGCAGTTCTTGCGCTCGGCCCCGGACAGCAACCCGAGCAGATAGGCGCGGGCCGAGGCCCGAGGTTCCACTGCCCGAACAGGCCCGCAATCCGAGCCATGGCCTGGTCGAACAACGCCTGCCATCGAGCAGGGTCTACGCTACGGCCCGCGGCCACCGCGCGATCTTCAAGAGTCCACACAAACCCTTGATCATCTCGCGGTGGCCACACGCATCAGGCGTCGTAGTACTCGCCGTCGTCACCCTGGACCTTCGCCTCCAGAACATCTGCCACTTCGCGCATCGTCGCAATCACCGCATAGCTCGGGTTCTTGGACACGCTCCGCCCGGCGCTCCACCACATCGGGGCCACCGCGAGGCCGGGATCGGCAGCGACCACCGCTTCCCAAATCGCTGCGGGGATGTCCTGGCCCTCACCGTCAGTTGTATCCGCGTGGTTCGTCGCCTGCCGTCTTGACCTGCTTGCGGTAGGCCCCCGGCGGCGATCCGAAGTGTCGTTTGAAAGCTTTGGCGAAGGCGAACTCCGACGTGTACCCCGTGTGCTGCGCGATTGTGCTCAGCGGGGCCGGCGATTGGTGCAGCAACCGCGCCGCGGTGGCCATCCGCCAGTTGGTCAGGTAGGTCAACGGCGGCTCGCCGACCACCGAGGCGAAGCGGCGGGCGAACGCCGCGCGGGACAGCCCGGCGCGGGTGCCCAGCGACTCCACGGTCCAGGGATGGCCGGGATCGTCGTGGATCGCTTTCAGGGCCGGGGCGACTGCCGGGTCAGTCAGCGCGGCCGTCCAACCCCGCGTCCGCTCCTTCGGCAGTTCGGCGTACCACGACCGGAGGATGTACAGCAGCAGCAGATCGATGAGCGCCGTGACGACCGCGTCCGAGCCCGGCTGCGGCGCGTGGAACTCGGCGCACAGCTGATCGACCGCCGAGCGCAGCACCGGGTGGCGGCCCGGAACCGCGGGGAGGTGGATGACCTCCGGTAGATCGCTGAACAGCGGATGCGGGCGATCAACATCGATCGCGTACGCGCCGCACACCAGCACCGTGTGCGGCCCCGGTCCGTCCACGGTGACCTGGCCGATCGGCGAGGAACGGTCCACGCGCTCCGGTACGAAGTCCACCGGATCGCGGCCCGGCACGTCGCACAGGGTGTGTCCGCTGCCGCGCTGCAGGAACACGATGTCGCCGGGTCCGAGCGCGAGCGGCGGGCCGTGCGGTGGCAGCAGGTGGCAGTGTCCTTCCACGACCACGTGGAATCCGGCTCCTGAGATGGGTTGGAACTTCAGGGCCCACGGGGCGTGCGCGTCGGTGCGAGTCACCATCGGGCGTCCCGTGCGCAGGACTTCGAGGGTGTCGCTCAGGATGTCCATAGCGCCACTCTAGTGCCTGCATGGCGAGACGATATGACAGGGAATCGAGATTTCAAGTCATTCACCGTCTCGATATGGAGGCGTACGTTCTTGCCATGGCGGTTGCCGAACCCCGGCACTGCATCGACGAAGGAATGGATCCCATGTCTCTGGCCGGCAAGAAGATCGTGATCATCGGTGGAACCTCCGGCATCGGCTTCGCGGTAGCCCAACAGGCCGCGGCGGCTGGCGCGGACGTCGTGGTCGCCTCCAGCAATCAGGACCGCGTGGACGCTGCGACGAAGCGGTTGGGCGAGCCAGCCGAAGGCCGCCGCCTGGACGTCGCCGACGGCAACGCCATCGCCGCGTTCTTCGAGCAGGTCGGGGAGTTCGACCACCTCGTCTACACCGCGGGCGAATCTCTGCTGATCAAGCCGTTGGTCGACACCACCCCGCAGAAGGCCAAGGCCGTCTTCGAGCGCCGGTTTTGGGGCGCGTTCCTCTCCGCCAAGTACGCTGCACCGCGACTGCGCGACGGCGGCTCGATCACTTTCAGCTCCGGCGTCCTCGCGATCCGCCCCCTGTCCGGAACCGCGCTCACGGCAGGTATCACCGGCGGCATCGAGGCCCTGTCCCGGGCACTCGCCGTCGAACTCGCCCCTCTGCGCGTCAACGTGATCCAGCCCGGTGTGATCCGCACCGAGCTGTGGGACGGCAGTGTCCCGAACCCCGAGGCTTTCCTCCAGAGCGCCGGGTCCGAGCTGCTCACGCGGCGTGTCGGCACTGCCGAGGAAGCCGCGGCGGCCTATCTCTTCGTCTTGTCCAACGCCTACGTCACCGGCACCACACTCGCGATAGACGGCGGCGCGGCACTGGTGTGACACAGGCGCCACGCATAACAGCCAACGGAGCAACGCCGCACCGACGCGACGCGTTCCTTGCCGCGGCAGTCGATGACGCGAGGCCGACCGGACGTGCGGATCCGAACTGCCCGGCCCGAAGCGGAGATCCGGTCGACCTGACCGTCCCGGAGATCCGCCGCCTGATCGGCGCACTTTCAGCCCGCCGATCACAGCCCTGAACGCACTCCTGCACTGGTCGAACTGGCGCAGAAGCCACCAAGCTTCGGCACGTCGCAGCCATTACCGGCAGCGGCTCTCCGCCCCCTCCAGCCCGTAGATCGCGAAGTCACACTGGAGTACTAAGCCCTCACGTCAGCGCCTGACCATGATTCTTCGCCGTCTAGACGCATGTCTTCGAGATATGTGGGCTGGTCGGGCTGCGCATAGATCACCCGGGAGTAGCGGTCGGAGGTACGGCACCAGTCGTAGCATGCTCTCATCTGCGACTGGAGGTCGTCGACGAATACGTAGGCGCTATCCCTGTGGGGCGGCGGCACAGCAGTGGCGTCGAAGAGTTTCGGGAGCTTTGATTTCAAGTGAAGGAATTCATCGGTGTGGTGGCGCACTATCGTCTTGGTCTCCGCAAGTGCTTCCTGTCGGGAATAGTCCCTGTGGTGCTCGAGCACGAGAACGAGGTTATGGAAGTCTCCTCGAGCCTCCTCCTTCTCTACCGAGAAGGCATCCTGAACGATGTTGACGACCTGGACCGTTGCGTTGCGCATCCTGCAGATCTCCGGCATATTGAAGACGGCTTCAGGGAGCTCGTAGCGCCCGATGCGTTCGGCGTAGTCGATCAGCACATTTTCAAGTCCTGCTTTATGACGAAGGCTCAGATAGGCTTCCATCCCGGGAATTCTGCCGGCATGGCGGTTCGACGTCTCACTGATGTAGGCGCTGAGAAAATCTGCCCAGTTTCGGGCCGAGCGCCCTATCCAAGTAGAAGACATCCCGCTGGTTTGGCGATTCCAGAGCGACACCAGGCCGCTCGCGGCAGGCGTAAGACTGTGTGGTGGTGCTGCCGCGGGGGCTGATTGCACGACATCGATGAGCTGCTGGATTATTCGAGCCACCCGTCGTGGCTGCAGCCCCAGGGGCCCATCGAACTGGTCATCAAACAGGAGGAACCACCCTGCGAGGTCCATCCCCAGCTCCAGATCCGATTCTTGTGCATGCGGCCAGAAGCGGGCGGCGACTCCGGGCACGTCCCATCGCGCGTACTCGCGAAGCGATTTCCGGCTCAGCAGCCCGTGCCGTTGAATCCAGTTGAGATGATGCACTGCTGCTGACTCCGCGCAAGTACTTACCCGCGACGGAAACGGAAGATCGAATAACAGTTCCTGCATGGCAACACCCTCGTCAGCCCTGGATCTTCGTGTTGGATTACCAAATTCCTGCGCCCGCGGACAGGCCTGCCGTTAGCCGCCGATACCACTACCAGAAAATCCCGTACGCGGCCAGGGGCCGGTGCATCGGCCCCTGCTGCTCGGTCAGGCGCAGATGCGAGAGGCGCCGGCACGACGCCTCCTGACGCTCGAACAGCTCTGACGCAGGTAGGCAACCAAGGGGCATGGTGGCACCGGCAGGGCACCCGAGCGCTCTCGCAGGACGGGGTCCACGTTCGTTGGCCTGGTCACACTTTCAGGTGGCCAACTGCCTCACGCCAGCCGGAGGGAACGTCGAGCATCTAACGTGGATCCCTCGTCACACGCCGTCGGCACACTCACATGAGACGTCGTTGCGCACAGCGAGGAGTGACCAGTGACAGAGGTCGGGTTCCTGTCCTGGCTCGGTGCTCACAGCAGCATCGAGCACGGCCCCAGCTCCAGACCGGCCTCCCGGGAGATCACCGCGCCCACGGACGAGGGCGTGAACGGGCATCCAGGCTCGCAGTTCCCGTTCCGGCCGAGCGCTGACGCGGTGCAGGCGGGATTCTTCTGCTGGGACGTCGCCACCGGCGAGATCTACTGCGATCCCCTCACCTACCAGCTCCACGGGCTCTCCCCGGACAGCCCGCCCCATCTGGACACCTTCCTGTCGCGCATTCCAGAGGCGGACCTGCCGCAGTTTGCCGCCGCCCTTCAGTCGATGGCAGCCTCTGGCGGCAACTACCAGATCGCTTACCGGGTCGCGGCCGGCGAAGGGCTGTGGCGCTCCCTGGAAGCACGCGGGCGGGTACTGGCTGATGCGACGGGCACGCCCACCCAGATGGTGGGGGTGGTAATGGACACCACGGCTGCACATGAACGTCGGGCACAAGAAAAGCGTCGGCTGTGTGAAGGGGCGGAACGCAACCGGCGAATGCAGCGGCTCACGGCTTCCCTGGCAGCGGCTGTAACAGTCAAGGACATGATGGCTGCCACCCAGCTCGGGTTGAAAGACTTCGGCGCGGACGGCTTCGCCGTCATGGGGCCCCGGCCGGGCGGAGTCTCATGCGTGGCCTCGTGCGGATATCCCGCCGAAGAAGTAGCCGCCCTCTGCAGTCCAGTTCCAGCCGTGCGCTCGCCGGTGCAAGACGCCTTTGCCCGCCAGGTTCCCGTGTTCCTGGGGTCCCCCGCCGCTATGACTTCCGCGTACCCACAGCTGACCCGGACGACCGGATCACTGCATCGCCATGCATTGGCAGCCATTCCCATGGCTGATTCCCAAGGGGCGGCTGGAGTCTGCCTCATTGGATTTCCCACCTCCCGGGAGTTCGGACATGAGGAGCGGGCGTTGCTGGTCGCCGTCGTCGGCCTCCTGGCCCAGTCCCTGGAACGGGCGGGAATGTACGAGGCAGAACATGCCCTCGCTACCGAACTGCAGCACGGTATGTTACCCCCAGGCCCTCTCACCGCCCCCGGACTCACCATTGCCGCTCGCTACCGGGCGGCCAACTCAGGAATGCAGATCGGTGGGGACTGGTACGACGCAATCCACCTCGCAGACGGCACGGTGGCATTGGTCATCGGTGATGTTCAGGGCCACAGCGTCAACGCCGCGTCTCTCATGGGCAGACTACGCATGGTCGTCCGCGCTTATGCGTATGAAGGGCACGACCCGGCAGCCGTGTTGACACGAACCAACAGGCTCATGGCCGAACTCGGTCCCGACCCGGACCGAGCGATGTTTGCCACCTGCTGCTATCTGCTGATTCGCCCTGCCGATGGGACGCTCGAGGTCTGCACGGCCGGCCACCCGGCTCCGGTCGTAGTTCCTCCGGGCAAACATCCCCGCCTTCTCGACGTTCCCGCCGACCTGCCGCTGGGGGTGGACGCTCACGCCCACTACGCGAGCCAGTTGGTACCCATCAGCCCTGGCACCGTCGTGGCCGTCACCACCGACGGTCTCCTGGAGGCAGCGCACGGAGACATCAATGCAGGCATCGAAGTGTTTCTGAACGGATTGACAGGAGCCTCGACTGCCGACCTTGAGGTTCTGGCCGATCGACTCCTGGCGGATGTCTGGCGGCCCGCGCACCGGGGCGACGACATCGCCCTCATGCTGGCCCGTGTCCTCCGCTCTCCACGACGGGGCGAGGCCGGAGACGTCGTTCGGCGCGGCACGGCCAGGACTTGAGCGGTCTGCGTAAGTAGGGCGTTGCTGTGTGGAGATGAGCGTCCCATTGTGTGAGGGCCGGCTCGAGGATGACCTGCAGTTTTCGATCCAGGGGTAAGCCCGGAGGGGATGTCCTCGTACCTCACCTACCGCCCGGCGGGAAATTCTTATCAACCCACGCCGTAAAGGTGCCAATGACACTATCCCTTCGGGCGCGGATGCGGCCCTGGAGGAGCTGTTGGGACAGGCTCTGAGGATGGCGCCAGAGCCTCTGCATCCTCCTGCTCGACCGCTGGCTCCGACCGGAACAGCCGGGAGACGACGAGGAGGAGATCAAACTGGGTGCTGGAACCGCGGCCATCGTGCCACGAGGCCGATGGCACCGCCTCGCATTGGACGCCCCCAGCGACATGATGGCCGCCACCCTGCCACGCGGCACCCGCGAGGAGAAGTGCACCGAAGCCTCACGCCCGGTTCTCATCCCCAACAACGCTCGGCACCGGCCCCGTCGCCCACGTCCGCGCCCACCCGTAACTCGCCCCTCTCGCCGGGCGCGACCTTGCCCGAAACCCGGCCAACCAGAACACTCACGGGCCAACTGGGCGCTCACTTCCGTGCTGCGGGAGGGGCACCCGTCGGGAATGGCATCGGAGCCCAACACAACTCGCGGAGGCCGCCACGAGAACCCAGCAGGCGTTGGCCCGGATCTCGGTGATCTGGGCCTTGGGCCCGCTGCGCCTTCGCGGCGCCGTGCGTACTCGTCGCGGGGGCAGCGGATGCCGTGTGTTCAGGCACCGGGGTGTGCCCCGTCACCGGCACCGAGAAGGGGGATCGTGAGTCGGCGTTCCACGGCAGTGGGCAGGGACCACAGCTCGGTACGCCGCCTTCGGTCCTCGGAGCCTTGGCGGGCAGCGCGGCGGATACCAAACACTGCCAAGGCGAGGGTGGCCAGGGATACGGCGAGCCCGGTCCCCAGGAGTACACCGGCCAGTACGGCGCCGTCCGCCAGGGCGAACGGAAGCGCGACCCCGAGGCAGAGCGTACCGAGGCTACTGAGGACGGCAACCATCCCCCACAGTGGCGTGAGCGGGTGCTCGTTGCGCAGGTGGTCGACCAACTGTCGGTCGGTGGGACGCCGCCGCGGGTGCCCTGGAAAGGGCCGCCCAGGCAACCTATTTGGCCCGCGTCCTGCTGTTCCTACCGGTTTCCGGTGGCCTCACGGGTACGAGCGGCTGATGCCACGACCGCTCGCTCGCCGCTGGCAGGTTGTGCCATGCATGTCCGCAGGTGCCTTTGCAATACACCTCGCGGCGGCGGGTGTCGGCGACAGCGAATACGGAGACGAGGACACGGAATGCCCTGACGAATTCGGCGGTGGGGAGGCCTGCGAACCCGTAGCGGGGTGGGTCCATGCAGATCATTACCGAGGGGTTGGCCGTGGGCTTTACCCCGGATCGCGCCACCCCGGCGCGGCCGTCCGCAGCTGTGACGTGCGCCTGCATCGCGTAACCGGCGACTTCCCGCAATACCTCTTGCTGGCGTGCCGGGGCGAGGCCGGAGAACCAGGCCGCACCGGCGTCCAGCGTGCGGAGACCTTGGGCAATCTCGTTGACGACCTGCTCGGTATCGCGCCGGAAGGTGCGGCCCTCTTCGCTGCTCGTTTCGGTCATCTCTCGATGGTTTCACGTTGCCGGTTCCGGGCGAGGGCCCAGCCGCGCCTGGGGGCAAGCCGGAATTCGCGGCTGAGCCGCCCCCGGCGGGGGCCGGGGCGGTGCTCCCGCGTGTCCAACAGTGCCGAAGGACTCGTACCTCGCGGACCGTCAGGCGGCCCTCGTCCAGCTTGTCGTCGGCGTGGCGGTCCAGTAGATCCTCGCCATCCGGCAGGGCCGGAACCGGCTTGCAGGGCTCGGCGCCGCCTCCCTCGCATCCGCGGGCGGAGGCCTCAGCCTGCTGAGACGACCGGTGGGTTGCCGAGTTCGTTGATGAGCTGCCGGTACGTCTCAAAGGCCGGCTTGGGGGTGTAGTCGTCGCGCAGGAGACCGAAGCGGTGGAAGAGGCCCTCAGCGCCGCTGTCGGCGTCTCGCAAGGCGAAGAACGAGTAGCCATCGATGTTGAGTTCGGCGGCGAGTGCGGTCACGGTCCGGACGACGGTCTCAACAGTCGCGGCCTGTCGCTGCTCGGTGCGGTCAGGGCCGGTGGGCCAGCCGTTCTCACATACGCGGATAGCAACGGTGTCTGGGATGCCGGCCTTCGGCAGGTCGGTACGCCGGAAGGCTGTGAGGACTGTGGTAACCGCTCCGGCCAATTGGTCGGCGGCGATGGGACGGAAAACGTCGGGGAAGAAGTCCAGGCCGACATAGTCCAGGCTCTGCAAGAAGCGCGCGTCGGCCAGGGCAGCAAGGTCGGACCAGAAGGTGTCGGCCGGGCTGAAGGTCGGCACGGCATTGAAGCCGACCGCCAGATTGTGGCGCAGGGCCCGGGCCTCCTGCTTGGCTGCGATGACTCCCTGAACGAGCGCGTTCAGGATGTTGGGGGTGCTGCCGTCGAGAACGGGAAGGTCGACATTGGGCTCCTCGCAGATCTGGAGCGACGCCAGATGCGGTCCGCCGGTCCGGACGGTTTCGCGGACGAACTCCAGCCACTCCTCCAGTCGGCCGGACGGCTCGCGGAACGGCAACACGAGGTCGAGTTTACGTCCACGTTGAAGGTAGGCCTCCGGGGCGGCGGGCGTTGGCGGCTCCTGCGCTATGACCGTGGCGGCGAACGGACGGTAGGCACGGACCGACAATGTGGCGGTGTCGCCCTGCAGCGCGTCGAGCGCCTCGATGATGCGGTCCGGCAGGTCCGGTCGAACCGGGTGGACGATCCCCTTGTCATCGCCCAGGAGTCCGCCGGGATAGATGCCGAAGGTGAAGGCCATGGTCGTCGCTCCCCCGAAAAACTTGGTGTCACTCCAAATTTGGAGTGACACTATCATGCAGGGGTGGGCCTTCGAGAGACCAAGAAACAACAGACCCGTACCGCGATCGCCGACGCGGCGCTGGAGCTGTTCCAGGAGCACGGCTTCGATCAGGTCACCGTCGCCGAGGTGGCCCGGCACGCGGGCGTGTCCACCAACACCGTGTTCAACTACTTCCCCACCAAGGAAGGCCTCTTCTTCGACCGCCAGACCGAGGCCGAAGGCCATCTCGCCACACTGGTGCGCGACCGCGCACCCGGCGCCTGCCCGGTGGAGACAATCCGCGACGACCTGCTGGCTGCCCTGCAACAGGACGACCCCATGCTCGGACTCCACCCCGGCGCGCTCAGGTTCTGGAAGGTCATCCACGACAGTCCCGCACTGCGCGCACGCGAACGCGAGATAGGCGAACACGCCGAGGCCGCACTTGCGACTGCCCTGGCTGAGCATCCGCCGCGCACCGCCAGTACGCCGAACAACGCGGACCTCCTGATGCTCGAACTCCTCGCGGGCGCCATCGCCGGGACGCACCGGGCAGCCCTGCGCGAGATCCAACGACGCGTCATGTCCGGCGAACCCCCCGCACGCGCGCGCGACGCAGTCGCACCAGCGGTGCTCTTGGCATTCAACCGGCTCTGCCTCGGACTTCACACGGACCCTGCCAACCAAACGGGCGCGGGAGCGACAGCTCTCTCAACAGGGCAGACCCAACCGGTCCAGTCACGCATGAACAGCCGACGAGGCAACCCCACCCCGAGCTGACGAGGGTCCTGTCCAAGGCCGAGGAAGATCACATTGGTTCAACTCGCTTCTGACGACTGCCTCCTGAACCAGTGAACAAATGCTGTCCCGTCCTCGGCTCAGGCTCGGCCCCCCGTGACGCGTGCGCGGTGAGTGATATCCGCTGGGAGACCAGCCGGATCGAAGGATGGGTCTCAGCTGTAGATGATGGGGCAGCCACGCCGAATCGAGTGCTGGGCAGCGCGCAGGAACACTGCGACGTAGAAGGCTGTGTCCAGGTCCGTGACCCACAGTCCTGTTCGCATAGTGGCCAGCTTCTTTGCTTGGTCCCTGAACCACATGCTCAGGTCGAGGTTGCCGCATGTCGCCGGGGTTTCGGGCGGCAATTCGATGACAGACGCCAGCTTCTCCGCGAGCGGTAGCACCTGGGGAGCACCGACGACCGTGGTCGACTCGCAGTAGCCGGAGTCGATGGGCAAGCAGATCTCCTCATCGAGCGAGAAGGGCACGAGCACGGTCCAGCCGCAAAGGGTCTCCGACTCCTCTTGTGACAGGTGCGTCTCGCACAGGGCGAGGAACCCGGTCATCGAAGGGGCCAGCTTCTCCTCGAAGGCTTGCCCTGAGCCGGCTGCGAAGTCCGTCTCCGAGGGTACGTCCTCGTAGGGCTGCAGGCCCCGCCGCCTGAGTTCAGCATTGAGCGCTGAAGCAACTTCGCCCCATCCACCTTCCTCCTCACCGAACCATTCCTCCGCGCCGACGCTCACCAGGTACACACCCATACGGGGAAGTTACAGCGGGCATCTGACATCGTTCAGTGGCCAACAGGACTCGCTTGCGTAAGCGAGCGAAGCCGGCCCGCCCGAACGTCTGTCTCTTGAGCATCTTGATGCGGTTGACGTGCCCTTCGACGACGCTGGAGTTCCACGGCAGGGCGAGACCGGCGATGACCGCGTCGCGATCTCTGTCGATGCCTGCCGCGAGAGTCTGGGAGGCTGGGCAGGTCGTCCTGGCGGACGGCATCGAACCACGGTGGTAGCCGTCCGCCCTGGTGCTCGGTGAGCACAGCCTTGAGCCGGAGTCGTGGAGACAGCAGCCTCGCTGCCGGCTGCGTGGAACTCCTCCTCCTTGGGAAAGGCAGGGGCGGCCTGTGTGAAAGTCCTGCGTATGGACAGCAGCCCGGTCCAGGAAGAGGCTCACGGGGCCGATGAGGTGCTGCTGGTGCTCGACGGGCGACTGGCACTGCTGGTGGAGGGCATGGAGGTCACCGTGGAGACAGGCGAGATGTACCGGGTGCCGGCGGGCGCTCGACACGCTGTCGGCCCGGGTAGCCACGGCACGTTGGTGATCGTGGAGGAACCCGGGGCGTGAACGCGCTCACCCGGCCCGGGCCGCGTATTCGGTCCAGGTGCGGATCGGTGAGTCGGGGGCGAGGTTCGTCTTCGGCTCGGCGCGGGTGTTGCGCCGGCGGACGTAGGCGGTCCACAGCTCGTACGGCTCCCCGCTCGAGCAGGTCCGAAGGCGGCGATGCCACGTGATCGTACGCCCGATCGGCTGTGCAGCTGATCTGGCGAACCACGACGCAGCCCCTGCGACACAGGCCGGACTGGTGGGACCATAGCCGGACGGGCCGATTGGCGGTCGGTTTCACCTCTCCTGGGGCACCCATGAACATCCGGCTCCCATTCCGAATCCTCTCCGCAGCCACCTTGGCCGGCCTGATACTCACGTCCTGCAGCGGTTCCGGCGAATCCACGCGCACAGCAGGATCGCCGCCCGCCACGTCGGCAACACCCAAACCTGCAGGCACAGCGCCCGCACCCGCGCCGTCGACTCCGGCCACCTCGGCCACGCAGACCCCAGCCACGCCCAGCGGCACACCACCGCTGGACTCCTGGAGCCTCCAGCCCGTGTGGCCGTTCACCACGCTCGCCCAAGCTCAGGCGTGGGAGCGTGCCTACCGCTCCGGCGGCCACCAACCCTGGCATCTCGACCCAGCCCAGACCGCGCTGTCCTTCACCCGTGACTACCTGGACTTCACGGAGATCGACCGGATCACCTCGCGCACCGTGAGCGGTCGGCACGCCCGCATCGGCGTCGCATCGACGGGGCCCGAAGGCGGTACCGCGGCTGTAATTCACCTCGTGCGGTTCGGCGACGGGCAGAATGCCCCGTGGGAGGTCGTGGGCACCGACGACACAACGTTCTCCCTGACCACACCAGCGTACGGATCGCTCGTGCGTCGCTCGCCGCTCGAGACGGGCGGGCGGATCTCCGGAGTGGACGAGAGCATCCGCGTGCAGGTGCGCCAACCGTCGTCGACCGCGCCGCTCGGCACCTCACCCTGCTGCACATCGGCGGGCGGCGACAAGCAGCCCTGGCACGTGACGGTTCCGTTCTCCGGCGCCCGGGACCCGGTGCTCACGGTTGTCGCGTCCACCGGTGGACACATCGCCGACGTCGAACGGTTCACCATTACGGCAGTGCGCACCGGCTGACATCGGCCACATCTGACAACCCCCTGCCGTCGCGCCAGTGCCCGCACCTACGGTCAGGGCCGTGATTCGCACAGTGGTCTTCGACATCGGTGAGTCCGGGTAGACGAGACCCGGGAGTACGGCACCTGGGCCGACTGGCTGCAGGTCCCCAGGCACACGTTCGCCGCCATGTTCGGCGCCGTCATCGCCCAAGGCCGCGACTGTCTCGAGACCTTCCAGGAGTTCCAGCCCGGGTTCGACCTCTCCGAGCAGCGCGACGCCCGCGCCACGGCCGACCAGCCCGAGTGGTTCGGTGAGGACGACCTCCACCTCGACGTCCGCCCGGCGCTCGCCGCACTGCGAGGGGCCGGCCTGTGGTTGGGCACCGCCGGAAACCAGACGGTGCGCGTCGGCGGACTGCTGCGCGAGTTGTCACCAAGGGCGTCGATCTGATCGGCACCTCGGACGACTGGGGCGCGAGCAAGCGCGACCCCGAATTCTTCGTCCGCGTGGCCCAGGTCGTCCCCTTCCCGGTCGAGGAGTCCTCTACGTCGGTGACCGGCTCGACAACGACATCCGCCCCGCGACCGCCGCCTGGCTGCCGACCGCCCTGGTTCGCCACGGGCCGTGGGCGACGATCCAGTGGAATACCGACGACGCGAAGAGGCTGCTGACTCTGCAACTCGACAGCCTCCACGAGCTCCCTGAACGGAACCCACAGGTCAAGCAGTGCTCATATTCCCTTTCAGGCATGACGCCATACCTGCAGTACAGCAGCAGAACGTGCCGACGTGCTGATCGCCCTGGGCGTCGACACGAGGGGCGGACTAGGAGGTGCGGTGGAAGCGGACGGCCCGGGATGGTCCGGATGGGGTTCTGGTGTCGCTGCCGCAACCGCATGGCGGCACCCCCGATACCAAACACCCACACCGGAACAGAACGCTCCTTGAGGCGTCGTCTCGATTGTTGCTCAAGGAGCAGGAGCTGAGACCGTTCGGTCCAGATGTTCATGGAGCGAGAGCGACGTTGCCAGGCGGTGCAGGGCGGTTCAGGCGCCAGACCACGTCGATCCCGCTGCCAGAGGGAGCTGCGGGCGGTGTTGCCTGTTCACGGCGGACTTCGGTGAAGCCCAACCGGCGCGGTACAGAGGCGCTGGAGGTGTTGGCCAGATCGTGCGCGATTTCCAGGTACTCCACATCCGGCAGGGCAAACATCTCGGTGACCATGGCCGCTGTCGCTCTCGTGGCGATGCCCTGGCCAGTGGCGGCAGGGTGCAGCCAGTACCCCATGCGTCGGCCCCAAGGTTCAGCCCAGCGGTAGGTCTGGCACATGCCGATGAGGGCGCCGTTTTTGACGATGGCGTAGTTGTACACGTCACCGTTTGCCCACTTCGACTCGGACTTCGACAGGAAGTCTCGCGTGCTCTCCTCGCTGTGACGGGCGACCCACGGCTCCCAGGGGCGCAGGTAATCCAAAGACTCCTCGATCAACGTAAATGCCGGAGCGAAATCGCTCTGTCCCCGCCAGCTTCGCAGGACGAAGTCTCGGCACTCGATGATCTGCCTCGGTCGCGCCATGACAGCCATGATTATTAGCAGAACGGCTCTCTGCAACGGGATCCTGAAGAACTGGTGGGCCTTCCACCTTGCAAGACGGCGGTAGCCGATCAGAGCAGCGGCGAGGCCGACGGGCGCCAGGAAGTGTGTCGCCCCAGACGTCCGCCCCCGTCCACCACGTCTGACCGGCCGCCGCACGAGGTCGACCGCTCTTGCTCCACGTGAGCGAGTGCTCGTCCGCAGGCCTGGAGGTGCGGCGGGTTCGACCCATCTGGTGATCAACCGGTTATGGACGATCGCGGATCGGACCTGACCGATCAGTGGCTACTGGACGGCTTCATCCCGGAGCGTCGCCAGGGCATTCGCGATTCGCCCGCACGTACGTCTTGGGCTTCTTCACGCTGTCGCTGACGAGCACGCGCTGCCTGCGGCCCTGGGGAAGGTGGTCATAGGCGGCGGGGGCGGCCGGGTCGGCGCCGGGGCGCGCGGGCGAAGTCCTCGGGCCCGACCACGACACGGGGCCCGGGTTCGAGCCCCAGCCCGACCTCGTCGCCGCTTTCGACGGGCGGCCGCTTACCGTCGCCGAGCGCCTCCGCCACCTCGGGCGGGGCCTCCAGGCCCTTCATGGGCTCCGAGAGTTCCACGGGTTCGGAACTTCATGCTGCGGGCTCCCACGTGAATCCGTCCGGGTCGGTGAAGGCGCCGGCGTCGCTGCCGATCGTGATCCGGTGCGATCCGCTGCCCTCCGGGGGGACACCTGCGACCTTGGCCAGTCCGCGACGCCCGTACAGCGACAGCTTGATGGGACTCGACGTACCGTCGAACTCGACGTACTTGCTGCCGAAGCTCTTCGCCACCGTGAGGCCCCGGTCGACGTAGAACCGTTTGGTCGCAGCCATGTCCGAGACGCCCAGCAGAACAACGACCTCGTCGATCTGTCGGCTGTCCGGGCCGGTGTCCTTCTTCGACGAGCTCGCTACCTGCCAGATCGTCCCGTCCGGGGCCTGAATGACGCCGCCGTAGCCCCACAACGACTTCTTTGCGGGCTTCAGCACCTTGGCGCCGGCGTCCAGGGCGGCGCCGACGAGACCGATGACGATCGAGGGCTGGGAGACCACGAGCGACACTGTGAACCCGCGGAAGCCAGACGACGGCGCCTGCGAGGGCCGCAGGCGCACCTGCTTGTCCAGGCCGAAGGCGTCCGTGTAGAAGCGCTCGGCGGCCGTGGGGTCGCCCACCTCGAGGGTGATGCATTCGATGGAAGTCATGGCTTCACGCTAGCTGCGGCTCGGTGACAAGCGCTTCTCGAATCCTGATCGGTGTCGCCACCTGTTGTACGGCGCACGGCGACTCCCTGTCTCCCTACAGCCGCTTCCCCAGACCGGCTGGGCTGCCACCACATTCGTGCAGCAGGCCATCCACCGGGATCCGGTATCCGGACCCGCCTGGCGGCTCGAGCATGCCAGGCGGACAAGCTCCAGAGCCTCGGTTTCTCGCGTTGGGCGGTTCTCCCAGAGTTCCGCGCCGCCCGCTCATCTCCGGCAAGCGCAGTCCTCCCCGGCGTCAGTTCACGACGGAACGCCTGGTACAGCGGTGTCAGCGAGAGCACACCAGGCGGTATGGATCAACGCCACCCACGCCGAGACTGGCGACGAGGATGAGGCAGCGCGGGAGGGTTCTCAAAGCGCAGATGAGAGTGCACCCCGCGAGACTACGCGCCCCGCGACAACGGGTGCCGACCCAGGCCCCGCCCGTCGGCGAGACCGAGGCGAACGTTGCCTGCGGGGCCGGAAGTCGGTGTCTGCCTGGTTCGCTTTCCGGGCCGGCCGCACTCGGCCACCGGATCCCGTCGATCAGTCTCCTCCGGCCCGCCGCCGGCCTGCCCAACACAGTGACCGGCAGCAACGACTCCAGCACCGCCCACTGCTCGTCAGCGAGATCTCCTCGTCCCGCATCGAGATCATCACCCTGCGCGATGAGGAGCGGGGCCAACTTTCACAGCACAGCCTTGCGGCCTGGCTCGGCATGGGGCTGTCAGTGGCTGCGGCGATTCAGGCGCCAGCCGATCGCCCCGCTCGTGCTTTCGTTGCCTGCAGCTTCGACGGTGAGGGAGAAGACCGCTGGTGCGCTGGTGATGTGTTGGCTGACGACCGTGCCGTCGCATGCGGTGGTGGAGGGCTTCAAGCCGGTCCCTGTGATCTTTACGGTCGTGGGGCCGACGCAGACGACCTGGAGTTTGTAGGCTTTCCCGCGGTCGAGGCTGGTCTGCGTGTGCGCACCGTCAGTCAGTCGTTCGAAAGCCATGGCGACGAAGTTCGGATCGTCATCGGTTGAACCGTCACCGAGCGCCAGGCGTACCTGGGCCTCGTCCGCGCTGCCCGTGGGTCGTGCGGTGGTCGGGGTGCTGGAGTGCACGGGCGGTGCCGGGTCCGCATCGGGTTGGGATGTGCAGCCCGCCACACCGACCGCCATGAAGCAGATGAGTATGCCGGCCGTGCGGTGTGGTCCGGTCACGAGGGAGTCTCCCAGTTCTAGAGGCGGACCGTCATCTCCACCGTCACATCGTCACCCGGTGAGAGGCCCTGCGGCCTGCGCACGGCGTTCTTGAGCGGCAGCAAGTAGACGCCGTCCTTGGGGAAGAGCGACGTCGGGAAGGCGACATCACCGATCCGGGCCTGGACCGGGATGACACCCCAACCGTACGTGGCCATCGCGGCCACCTCGCGGATGTCGGCGGACTGCTCGTCCGGCACGGGGACGAAATAGTACGGCGACGGCCCACGCCATTCGATCACCCGGCTGGCGAAGACGAGCTCCATGAGGCCAGGCCCCTTCCTCGACAACGGCCAAGTCCCGCTCAGCGTACCTCCACGACGCGCCTTCGTTAGGGACGACCAGCAGCACTCATCGACGGGCAGGACAACGCCCTCGTACGGCCAGCCGTGACCCACGAGGGCCTGGCCCGGCCGCCGAGCTGCTTGCCCGTCAGCCTGTCGCACAACCGCCTGGCCTGCGATCTCGCACGAGACCGACGTGGCTCAACAGACGGCGCGTGTCAGGAGATGTGTCGTCGAACTACGGCCGTGCTCGAGGCTCCTGGAGACAACCGCACCTTGGGGACACGGTCGGCGCGGAAGGGGGACCAGATCCGGCAGGCCGGGCAGACCTGGCCGATCAGGAGGGGCACAACCGGTGCAGCACACCGAAGGTTTCGCGGATGGTAGAGGCTGCCCGTCTCCAGGTCGTTGCTGGGTGAGAGCCATGGTGCGAGTCGGCACGACGGTGTGGTCTCCCGCCAGCTCCTGGTATTCCGCGCGGGCGCTGTGGGCGAAGGAGTCCCGGCGGACGTCGGTGACGCTGGCGCGGTTCAGCGCTGCCACCACCCAGGAACGGTCACAGGCTTTGGGTGGCGTGCGACGACCCTCACTCGCACCTGGGGCGACGGCCGCTGTGGATCACTCCGGATGGGCCACCGCGTCCTTCTGCAGTTGCACCGCTGCCAGCAGACTCAGCTTCGGCTCCGCCTCGCGCAGCGCCTTCACCGCTGCGACCGAGGCGATGTCCCCCGTGAAGCCGACAGAGGCGAGCCGGGAGCGGGTCCAACTGGCGCGCATCTGGATCTCGGTGGCAGCGGCTGCCGACTCGACGAGTTCGATGGCGCGTTCCAGACCCGGATGCTCCTCGGGCGACGCCTCTGTCAACGCCCCACGCAGGGACGCCGCGACCGTGTCCGCGTCCCGGATCATCAGTACGAAGTTGTGCTTCGAGTCCTGTCCCTTGATCCATGCCATGCAGGTCATCGTCAATGCCACGCTCTGTTACTGCCAAGGGACTTGAGGATCTTCAGAGGTTCAGCCCGGCCGTGAGGAGCCGGACGGTCATTGGACGCAGACGGCTCCTGGCCGGGCGGGATGACGAAGGCCAGTTGCTGGCAGCGGCTGTTGGCGGCGAGCTGGATCTTGATGGGCAGTCCGCCGCGGGACCGTCCGGGGGCGTGGTCGGCAGGGCCGGTCGGGCCCCATTTGACGGGCCCCAGCGGCGGCTGATGAGCGGGTGTACCTGCAGCGCAGCCGGCCTGCATGTCACCGGCCCGGCGGAGTCACGGCGTACATCGCTCTGCCGTGCTCTCTCCTCGAGGCACCGGACGCAAAGCCTGCCCCGGCCGGCTGACCTTCGGCGACGCGCCCCTCCCGGGGCGCCGGATCCAGGAGCGTGCCCTGGGAGGCGAGCCAGGAGGGTGCCGAACCCCTGTTTCGACGTGCGGTCGAGGGCGAGACCGTAGTCGGAGCGCGGGGGCGGACTGGGATCCTGGCCGTGCTGTGTGTCGCGCGCAACCGACGAACCTCTTCAACCGCATGATCAGCCAGCTCTACAACTGCCTCCAGCACCGCCGACGCTTTGACGAGAGCCTGGCCTTTCCGGCCTCATCAGGAGTCGCAGAAGCCGCTGCCGCATAGACCGGCCAGCCGAGCCGCGCTCAGCAAGGAGTGACTTCGGGGTCGATCGGAGGCAATCCCCAGGGGGCCAGAGTGCCGTTGCAGTACTCGGCGAGGAACTGGACAGCACCGCCGTCGTAGTGCCACCAGCCTCCGTTCCGGGAGGCGATGGTGACGAGCCACTGTTCCGGGCTGTCACCCGTGGTGTTCCAAAGAAACTTATCGCCTTCGTTCGACTCGGCCCACGGCAGGAGACCGCCCGGTGCCGGATGGGGCCGCAGCCCGATCGACATGTCTGCCTCCCACCAGTCCTGAAGGACTCCTTCTAGATCATCACGTATACCGCGAAGGCTGTCATGCTCTCCGCCCGGATCAGGGAGGCCCACGAGCAGAAAGTCCCCGATGGCGAAGGCCTCGTATCTCTCTGCGAGGCGCTTGAAATCGTCTGGCAGGGCAGTGCTCAGGCCGTCTTCGAGCACTGCCCAGTCGATAACGGCACGCTCTGGCCGGCGGTGATCAGTCAGCCCTGAAACAGCGCGCTCAAGTGCCTCGATCGCCTGCTCCGGATGTGTGATGCGCTGCACTGGTGTCTGCGTGCCGATCAGATCGTCAGTCATGGCAGCAGCGTGCCAGACCTGACGGGAGCCACGGCTGTGTCCCCCTTGCCTCAGATGGGCTGCCTCGCCTGAACCGGGCCCTCCGGGGTGTCTCTGGCCTCGGGTGGGCGGGCCCGGATTGTCTCCCCTTCACTCAGGGATGACCAGACCACGGTCACGCAGCTGCGGCAGACACATCTCCAGGCATGCCTGCACCGAGGCCGCATCAGTACGCACGAGCAGGTCCTCATGGATGGGGGCACCGCTTGCGACGAAGGTCCATGGCCTGACTCCGTCACGCATGCGTTCCGCATCAGCCTTGAACAACACCGTGACGCCCTGCTTGGCCAGCGCCTCCATGACACGCACCACGTCGACCAACGTTCCACCCCACACGTTCGAATTGGCAGGTCACGCTACACGGGCCAAGGGTCCCCTACTTGACGGCACAGCAACGTGAGGTGTCTACGTTGGCATCTGATCCGGCCATCCACGTGCCAGGGCGAGGCGGCCTGCCCTGAGGGCTTCGCGTTGGTCGGCGATCCATTGTTCGACTTGGCCGATGGAGTCCGTGATGGATTGGTCCGTGGTGTCGAGCAGGTGGGTGGACCATCGCCGGTCGTCGGTCGTCCACCCGGTCCAGCGGCGCCATGCCATCTCGGGCCCGCTGTTGTCTGTGATGACGTCGGGCCGGTATCGGGGATCTTCGGCGTGCTTGCGGTGCCAGGCTGCCCAGCCGAGGAAGGCGTCGACCGCCGGGGCGTCCCAGCGGCCCGGGTAGCGCATGGTGAGCCTGCCGCGCCGGAGCTCGTCGGACACGTCGACCAGACATACCGCGATTCCCTCCAGCAACGGGGCGGAGGGGCTGGCCAGGACCTCTCCCAGCGGGGACTGCCCGGTCAGCAGGA
Source organism: Streptomyces sp. NPDC043861 (assembly GCF_056435905.1). Lineage (NCBI taxonomy): Bacteria > Bacillati > Actinomycetota > Actinomycetes > Kitasatosporales > Streptomycetaceae > Streptomyces > Streptomyces sp. NPDC043861. The sequence continues at coordinate 41,202 of NZ_JBWKDP010000015.1, forward strand.
GGTCGACTCCACGGTCCTGGTACTCCAGCGCACGACGCACCCACATCTCGGTCATGCGGTTGCGCCACCGGCGATCGGCGCCCTCCGGTACGCCGAGCTCGTCGAAGTCGTGCACGGCGAGTCGCCCCACCCGCTCGCCCACGGAGTAAGCGAGCGTGGTCTTGCCCGAACAGCTGGAGCCGGTCAGTTTGAGCAGCATCTCACCAGGGTGCCAGGTCCGTGGTGGTGTCCTCTCGAGGTTTTCGCAGCCCATCGGTGTGGGGCGGCTTGGCAGTGCTCGAGGACGACGTCATCTCGCCCTGTCACCCGAGATCATCCCCCTGGTCTCTGCTGAGTTTCGCTGACCGGTGACACGGTCAACGGGAGGAGTCCGCGAGGGTGTCATCGATCCAGTCGAGGATGACTGTTTCGGCGAGAGCGCGGTTCTGCTGTTCCTGGTGGTCTCCGGCGCCGTCGGCCGCAGTGAACTTCCGGACGGTGGTGGGGGCTTTGAGGCGGGAGAGGGTGGCCTCGGCGTTGCGGGCGAGGGGGTCGGCGTCGGCCATGGTTCCGAGTACGGGAACGCGGATGTTGTCGCTGTGTCCTTCCAGGGTGAACGGGACGATTTTCCGGAAGTAGTCGCGCAGGTCGTGGGCGCCATTGACCCAGAACCCGCGGTCGACCAGGCCCCATTTCAAGCGGGGGTTCGTCTCGATGGCTGCCTGCATCGCGGCCAGGTCAGCGTCTGAGACCTCCGGGAGGCGCTGCAGTGCCTCGGACGTGACGCCGAGCGCCGAGGCCGAAGGCATGTTGGACAGCATCGACCACACGGGAGGGTCCAACACGATCGCGGCGAGACGGGGCTCGCCCGCCGCTGCCCGCAAGGCCAGGTGGCCGCCGAGGCTCCACCCCTGCAGGACGACTCTGGTGGGGTCCACGTCGGGGCGGGCGACCACGGCGTCGACCACGGGTCGGATGACCCTCTCCCAGTCCGGGATCAGGGGCAACCCGTCGCAGATCAACGGTGCCCCCTGGCCGGGGCCGTCCACGAGAACCACGTGGTAGCCCCGCGCGATCGCGAACGCGCCCATGGCGAAGTACATGTCCGGCACCGCAGCGTCGTAGCCGTTGTTCATGACCACGACCGGGCGACGGGCGGTCGATGTACCCGCACCGGGCAGAAACACCACCGTCATCCTATGGCCGTCGAGGGAGACATCGAGTGGCTCCGCGGGCCGGTCGCTCAGGGCCATCGCCTTGCCGAACGAGCCCAACTGGGTGTTGAAGGCGGTCACGAGGCGGGGATCGACCGGCTTCCCGTACAGCGGACGGTAGCTCACCCCGGCGTAGACCGTGGCTCGCAAATAGTGATAGCGAGCGGTGTCCCTCTTTCCCTGACGCTCGGCGTCCCTGGCGTACCCCGCATAGCGGGTCGCGGCACCGTACCAGGCGTCGTAGAACGCCCCGTCGTCGTCGCCCCTCATGTCATTCGCGATGGCGAGAATCTGCCCGACGTCAGCGCCCTCGCCCACGTACTCCAGCGCCCAACGCGCCGAATCGTTCTGGATCGCACCCGGGAACAAATCAAGCGTGCGCCCGTTGCCCTGCCCGTCGACCGTGACTCCCTCCGTTGCCGCAGTCCCGGCCGCACCCGTCGGGCCCGCAGCGTCACCCTGTCTCGCCTGGCTGGTCATACCACCAGCGTCACCCCCGGCCGGCCCGCCGCCAACGCTGCCACGCTATGACCCACCTGAATTCATACATAGTACGTAAGGCCACATCGCGTAACAGGAGCTGCGGACAGGTCTCCCGCATGCAGCCCCCCGCAGGGTCAGGCTCTTCTGCTTGTCCGCGCTTCGAGGCCTCGGTCTGGAGACGGTCGCTGTCCATGGACGTGCGCTCGCAGTCCTCGCAGAGCGTCGGGTGCGGCTCGGCATCCCTGTCCCACCCTCGGGCCTGGCTGACCGTTCCAGGAGCCGCCGATGTGCACCGCGGCGCGCATCCCGTTCGCCTGTGCGGTTGGCGCGGGTGCCGCCGGCGAACCGAGTTCCGCGCCGCGCGCGTGACTGCGGTCATGGAGCACATCGTCAGCTGGCACGCTGGTCTTCTCGCACGCCGCGGGCTGTCTCCAGCACCTGCCGCCAAGACGTCACATCGGGCCTGCGGCGCAACAGTGCCCGCCGTTCCCGCTCGGTCATGCCGCCCCACACGCCGAACTCGATACGGTTGTCGAGAGCTTCGGCCAGGCACTCGGTCTGCACCGGACACCCCAGGCATACGGCCTTGGCGCGCCTTTGCCCCTCAGCGTCGGCGAACAGCTCCTCCGGGTCGCTACTCCCGCAGGCCGCGTCCTGACTCCATCGGCCGGTCAACGCCACTGTTTCCCCCTCCCCCACTGAGGCTCCGCCACGACACACATGAGCCTATGCCACTGTGGGAACACCTCAACGACGAGACACCGTTCGCGGGCACCCAGCTCTGCTGCCAGGTCACATCGGTGACACAACCCAATGAGCTGCTCACCGCAGGCCGCCACGCCAGCGTGCCCGCGCCCTGTCGCAGAAAACGACCGCGACACACCGGTGAGGCAACTCCTCAACACACCGTGCCACCCCCGACGGGTGCACTCGGGGGAGGCGCCGCGCAGGTGTTTGTTCGTGCGTCGCATTCGGCACCAACTCCTCGGGTATGGGAGCGCAGTTGCCGTGGCGGACGAGCCGGAAGCATGCAGAGCGTGTATGCGGAGTGGAACGCGTCGTTGAGGATCCGGTCCTGGCGCGGGCCGTCCAGGGTCCCTTCCTGGGGTGTGTCGTCAAGGCTCGTCGATCAGCTCGATCGCGCGGATCACTGCGGCGAGCGCGTCGGGACGGCTCGTGCGGTGGTGAACATCGAGGCAGGTGTCTGCGAGCTTGATGACATGTTCGTCCTGGTGACGGACAGCCAGGGCGAACACCTCGTCCGCCGACTCGGGGGCGGTGGGGAGGCTGTGCGGGGCTGCGGGTGTGGCGGGGGCGTAGGCCGCGGTCACCGCCGCGCTGGCGGCCCAGGCCGCGTGCAGGCTCATGACCCACTGGCTGGCGGGGAGTGCAGGCAGGGTGCGGAGGACGGCCATGGGTGCGGTCACGGCGTGAACCAGCATGACGGCCGAGCCGTGCGCACTCGGGAAGTAGTGCACGGCGGCGGCGGACGTCAGATCGGCCAGTAGGTCCCGGGCCTGCTCGGCGTCTGTGGGTGGTCTAAGCGAGGCCAGGGCATTCGGCCAACTGGGCAGTTCGGTGAGCTGGTCGAGTCGATGGTTGATGCCCGCGTTCTGGTCGAGGACGCGCGGAACGCCGGCGATGGCGGACGCCGGGTCAGCGGTTCCGGAGGGGATGACGAACGGGACTTGCTGCCAGCGCGCCGCCCAGTAGCCGAGGGCTTGGCCCAACTCGGCCAAGCGCGGCCCGTCCTGGCGGTCCAGCAGAGCATGGACCGCGTGACCAGTACGGATCACTCCGTGGGTGGCGCCGGCCGCGATGCCGGGCAGGAGCCGTGGCCACCAGGTTTCCAGCACGGCACGCCAGGGTTGTTCGGTCACCTCGCGTTCGAAGAACGCAAGCCAGTCGCCGAGACGATGAGGGTCCCCAAGCGCCGCGCGCCATCCGTCGGCGGTGATGGGCGAGGTGCCGCGTGGCAGATCGTCCAGCCGACGCATGTAGCGGTCCAACCAGCGATGAACCTCGCGCGTGTGTCCGCGCCTGACCATGGATTCAACCGCCATGGGACCATGATTTGTCAGCCAGCCTTCGAACTCCGGTCCCGTCCGGTGCAACCTCTCGTAAGCCTCGTCGAGCGTGCCGTCGATGTTCATGAGACCTGACGCTAACCGCGCGCTGATGTGCCGCCATCAGCCCAAGGACCGAGGCGTGCCCCTTCATCGGGCTTAGCACTCCGGCCGTAGTCGTCCATTCCGGCGGATCAACAGCCTGCGAGCCGGGAGTGCAGCGAGGTCGGAGTGGGTGCGGGACGGTGTTCGCCGGGCTGCCTCGGGGACGCGGTCCCCGCCGCATGTAACAGCGGCCCGATGCCTGATGACGGCGACGCCGGCGGGGACCATGTCATGGCATGGGGGCGGCAGCTCGATCACGACCGGCCTCCGGTGGTGGGGACTGTGCATCTTCGGTGTGTTCGCGCAGGCAGACGCGGTGCTGGTGGGAGATCCTCTCCACCGTCGCCGCGAGGTTGTGCGGGAGATGCCTGCGATCCGCGACCTCGATGGCCACGGGCTGTGTTGCGGATCGCCTGGAGTACGCGCTGGCGCTGGATTCCTCAAAGGGCGTCCGCATATCGGCGCTTGGGCGTCGGGGGGGGGGAGGCCGTGTCTTCCGGTGGCGCGGCGACACCGGATCACCTCCGGTATCCGGTGTCGCCGCACGGTCCGGCTAGAGCTTTGCGATGTCCTTGTGGATCACTTCGATCCCGCCGTCGTGGTAGGCGGCCAGGCGGACCTTGAGCTGATGGCCCTTGGGTGCCTTGATGATCCGGTTGAGCGTCTCCCCCATGCTGCCGCCGTAACACGGGGGCTCGGAGTTGAGGGCGGCCCAACCGTCCCCCACGTCCTTCGGGTCGTTCCATTCCACCCAGACGCAGTCGCGCTCGCTGGAGAAGGCCTCCAGCGAGATGATCTTGACCGAGTTCACCGCGCCGTCGACGTGCTCGTAGGTCACAGTCGCGGAACTGTGGTGGAGGCCGGCACCGGCGTCCAGGTTGACCATGCTGACCAGGGTGTCGGCAGCGGCCGGAGCCGTTCCTCCCGCTACCGTCGCGACCACGACCGCGACGGTGACAGACAGGGCAGGTAAGCGCATGATTCGTCTCCACGAGGCTAGTTGAGGAAGTCTCACCTTGTGAGATTGACTTCCGCGGGAACGCGAAGTCCTCGGCTCCACCGTCACGTCACACGACGAGAGCCTCGGAATTTCACGCCTCCCAGAACGCCCTCACGCTTTCGCAGAGCAACGTCCGGGCGCATCGGTGAAACCACCTACTTCACCTACGTAAGCGCACGTTGACCTCGGCATTTCATGGCGGTCCGTCGGGTGTTCGGCGGGCCGTTTCGGCTGTTCAGGCCGAGTGTGGGCAGGTCTGGGGAGCCGGCTGACGCGCGATGGGCAGGTCGACCGTGCCGATCCAGTGCCGCTCCGTGGACGGCACGACGTCGCCGTGGATCTCGACGCGATGTTGCATTGGCCTGGCGTGCGCAGAAATACCCCGAGGCCCTCTGTGACACCGGAGCGGGTGATCGCCCGCCGTGGGGCGGCCGCCGGAGACCGTTGGAACAACCACGGCGCCGCGCGCGGACGGTGCGCAATCCCTACTGGCCGGAAACATCACGATTTGGCTGAGACCACACCCATCCATAAGCGACTGCTTAGCATGGCGATCCCCGGGAAATGCGTCGGCGCGCCTTCCACGCCCTGCGCCCGAACGGGGGGGAGGAACTTCACCGCGCCGGTGGCTCACACCTGGCGGCTCGCGCGGTGCTCCCGCACGCCCCGTCCACGTGGAGGGTCCATGTCCGACAGTCCCGCCCCCGGCAGCGTCCGGCCTCGCGGCCGTGACGCGGCCATCAGCACTCCGCTGCCCTGCGGCGGCGCGGACCCTTCACCTCCCGAGCTCTTCGTCCGCGCATGCCGGCGCCTGCTCGGACTCGGCACGGAGCTCACGGACTCGGTCGTGGAGAGGATCCGTGCCGAAGTGCCGTACTACGCCGACCCGGTACTCGCTCCGCCCGACGTACGCAGCACCGTGGCCTCCGGCATCCGCCACGCGTTGGAGGCCGGGGTCGATCCGAGCAGAATCGTGGACGTCGAGCGGTACACCAGAGAGCTGGGCATACGCCGGGCGGAGCAGGGCCGCCCCCTCGACGAGGTGCTGCACGCCTTCCGTGTCGCCGGCTCCGAGGTCTGGAGCGGGATCATCGGCGTGGCCGAGCGGGACGGGCTGGACACTCGCCGGCTGGTACACGTCGCCGAACTGGTGTGGAAGACCAACGACCGCGACGCCGTCCTGGTCGCCGACGCCTACCGGCAGGTGGTCGAAGGCGTGGCCAGCCGGCACTCCGAACGCGTCCGTCTGATACTCGCCGCGTTGCTGGAGACACGCAGCGAACCCGAGTTCACCCGGAACGCGGCGGCAATCCTCGATCTGCCGCTCGACGGACGCTTCGCAGTGGCTTTGGTGGGCGCCACACCGCCGTACGGCCACATGCCCCGGACCACTCCCGAGGTCGGCGGCATCCGGATCCTGCGGCAGGAGTGCGGACAGCGCAATGTACTCGTGGCCCACCTGGGCGACCGCCCACTGGACGTGCTCGCCTCCGGCCTGGACGCGGGTCCGGGGCTCCGTATCGGGATCAGTCCGGTCGTCCAGGGTCTGGAGGGCCTCGCACGGGCGCGCGACATGGCCGCACTCGCCCTTCGCACCTGCCGACGCGACGGTGAGATCGCCCGGCTCGACTCCCGCCTGCCGGAAGGTCTGCTCATCTCACGGCCTGATCTGTCCGCCGAGCTCGCCCACGGGGTGCTGCGGCCCGTCTACGACCTGGAACCCGCCGACCGCGAAACGCTGTTGGACACCGTCGACGTCTGGATCGAGAACGGCGGCTCCGCCGTCCAGGCTGCCCGGCGTATGCTCTGCCACCGCAACACCGTGCTGAACCGTCTGCGCCGCTTCGAGCAGATGACCGGCCTCGCACTCGCCCGCCCTCGCGACCTGGTGCGACTCACCCTCGCGCTCGACGCCCACCGCCTGCTCGGACCCGCTGTCGCATTCGGCACCGACGACGGACCCCGTCGCCCGTCACCTGCCTGACCCCTCCTGACCCCTGGGCGGCCGACCATCGCCTGTTGGCCCGGGGCCGGGACCGCGGCCCTCCACGTCCGCCGACGGTCGCGCGAATGGGCATCAGCACAGTCACCCCGTGCCGGGCATTGGGAGCGGACAACGACACGTGCACAGCGCCTGGACGGGCCGGGCGCAGCGGTGCTCTGGTGAGCCTCGTTCGGAGGCGATCCGCCCGCATCCATGCCCGCCCAGGAGACCGCTATGGCCCACCAGCACGCAGCGCGGCCTCGGGCTTCCGGCAGTGTCGGACGGCTCCCGAAGTCCGTACCGTCGCCTTCGTGGACAGCACAACGATCAACAGTGGGACGGCGACCGGGACACCTGTTCTGCGACGGGCACTTGATCCAGGGACCATGCTGACAGCGGTCGCTGCGGTGGCCGCCGGCCTGTGCATGGTGAACCTGTGGTGGGCTTTCCCGGCTGCCATCGCCTCGTTCCTGGCAGGGCGGCGGCCTGGAAGGACCGCACCGACAGCGCTCGCGCTGGTCGCGATTCTCGCCGCCGGCGTGGTGGCGCTCTCCGTCGTGCCTGCTTGGCTCCTCCTGGCCAGCCGGTTTGTGACCGTGGTGGTTGTCGCCACGATGCTGCCCTGGTTCGCGGGCCGGTTCTGGTGCCAGTATCAGCAGCTTGTCCGGGCCGGGTGGGAGCGTGCCGAGCAACTGCAACGCGAGCAGCGGCTGATCGCTGATCACGCCCGGCTGCGCGAGCGGGCGCGTATCGCCCAGGACATGCATGACGTACTCGGCCATGACCTCAGCCTGATCGCCCTGTCGGCCGGCGCTCTCAAACTCGCGCCGGGCCTTGAAGAACACCATCGAAGCGCCGCAGGCGACATCAGGGCCAGAGCTGCGGCCGCTGTGGAGCGTCTCGGCGAGGTGATCGGCATCCTGCGGGAGGAGGAGACCGACGACACTCCGATGGGCCCCAGCGGCTCCAGCCTCACAGGCCTGACCTCCGAGGCTTCCACGGCCGGGCTCGCGGTGGAGTTGCGCATCGATGGCACCGCAGACGACCTGCCGTCGGTGGTCGAACAGGCGGCTCACCGGGTCGTGCAGGAAGCGCTGACCAACGTCGCCAAGCACGCACCTGGCGCAGCAGCCACTGTGCACGTGACGCATACGGAAACAGAAACACGTGTCGTGGTGGAGAACGGCCCGCCTTCGTCCGCCGCCATCCGGCGCCCCCGGCACCGGAGCGGGGGGCGTGGCCTGATCGGCCTCGAGGAACGCACGCGGCTGGCCGGCGGTTCGTTCGACCACGGGCCACGCAACGGAGGTTACGCAGTCGTCGCGCGGATCCCGCACACATCCCCGCCACCGCCGCTCGCTCCTGCGGCCTTTCGCGGTGCCGAGTTGCCGCAGGAACATCGCCGTGCTCGACGCCGCGTCGGCTGGGCCCTGGTCGCCGCGGTCATGGTGCCCCTGGTGACGGGAGCGTTGCTGAGCGGAGCGCTCATGGGGTGGGAGATGCTGTCGGCGTCACAGTCGGTCTTGGACCCGGGCGACTATGCCCGCCTGTACGTGGGGCAAGATCGTTCCGAGGTGGAGCATTTCTTGCCGGACCGGCAGGCGAACTACCGACCGCTGACCCCCGAGCCGACAGGAGAGGGCATAACGTGCGAGTACTACGCGATGACGGCCGACCGGTTCGACGACCGGTCCGGGGACGCCTACCGGCTCTGCTTCCGGGAGGACACCCTGGTGTCCCTGGACACACTCACCTCGTGAGTGATCGATGATCCGGGTGCTGATCGCCGACGACGAGCCGATGATCCGCGCGGGGGTGCGTGCCGTTCTCGCCACCGCTCCGGACATCGAAGTCGTCGCCGAGGCCGTCGACGGGCAGAACGCCGTGGAACTGGTCCGGCGCCACCGTCCCACGGTGGCCGTACTCGACATCCGCATGCCGGGGATCAGCGGCATCGACGCGGCGGCGGAGATCCGCAGCACAGTGCCGGGCACGAGCATCGTCATGCTGACGACCTTCGGTGAGGACGACTACATCCTTCAGGCACTCGGCGGTGGTGCAGCAGGCTTCCTGGTCAAGTCGGGCGAACCCGAGGAATTGATCGCGGGAGTCCGCGCGGTTGCCGAAGGCGCCGCCTACCTGTCACCGAAAGTCGCGGCCCGGGTCGTCGCACACTTCGCCGCGACGGGTGCGGGCGCCCTGGCCGGTCGGCGCTCCGCCGCCCGTGACCGGGTCGCCGCCCTCACGGCCCGGGAACGGGAGGTACTCGCCTTTCTCGGGAGCGGCCTGTCCAACGGGCAGATCGCCCGGCGGCTGCATGTGGTGGAGGGAACGGTCAAAGCCCACGTGAGTTCCATCCTGGCGAGGCTGGAAGTGGACAACCGGGCTGCTGCCGCGGTCGTGGCCCACGAGGCTGGGATCGTCCCTCCGCCTCCTCAGCCGTGATACCCCCCACTGAGCAAGTGGCATGAACGCGAGCAGCACGGCGACCACCACAGCGCTGCCGAGCATCGCGCCGGCGAGGACATCGTGCGGGTAATGGACCCCCACCATCACGCGCAGCAGCGCAGCGGCCCCGGCCAGCGGCAGCGTGAGCGCAGCGAGGCGAGGCCACATCACGGCCAGACCGACCGCCAGCCCGGCGGCCAAGGTGGAGTGGTTGCTCGGGAACGACCAGTCCCCCGCTCCGGGGCATTCCGCGACAAGGCCCGCCCCTGCGCGTATCGCACGGCAAGGCCGCTGCTCGTCCACTACCAGCTTCACCGCTTCGCTCACTGCATAGGCTGCGACGGTGCCGAGGCCAGTCAGTACGGATCCGGCGACCCTTCGTGTGTCATGGCGACGGATCGCTGTCCACCACATCCAGACCAGCGACATCCCCAAGATCACAAGAGTGCCCTCGGTTGCCACCTCCAGGAGAGGGCCCATCCACGAGGGTGCGTCCGCCACCGCCCCGGTCACCGCACGGTACGCGGACGCCGAAGCTCCACTCGTGACCTCGACCGCACCAGCCTCGCCCAGCCCCCCGGGGGACAGCCAAACGACGACTCCTGCCCCCGCACCCAGGGCGCCCAAGGCGCCGAGCACTCGACCGGTCCAGGTCTTCTTTCGCGATTCTCGTTCCATGAGGCCTGAACGTAGAAGCGGGAACAGCCGAAAACCCGGGCCGAACGGCAACACCGGACCCCGACGATCGTCAGGGTTGACAGCTCAGGGGACCTTCGGGCCGCGTCACCGGGCGCACGTCCTCACGGTCAACAACCTCGTTCTCTGAAGATCGCCCTGCGGGGCCGCCCGGGTGCCGCAGGGATCGTCAAGAACCCCCACACCTCCGGTAGTACCTCCGGTGCAACCGTGGATCCCCCAGTACAGACAACTGTGCAGGCAACTCGGGTGCAACCCTCTTCCGGCAGCGGCGTCGGCGGGCTTGGACACCCGTCACAGGACGGCCTCACTCTCGTCGTCGCTGGGGTCAGACCAATGGGGGTGTCTCTGTTTCGGGCGCCGGTGACGTCGATTCCGGAACGCCGTCTCGGTCCGGTCCGACGCCGCGAGCAGCAAAGGACGACCCGCCGGCACGGCCCCGTTGCCGCCTGAAGGCCGGGACAGCCAACAGGGCGAAGCCAAGGGCCGCTGCGATGAGATGGCCGACTGTGGTGAAGTCCGGCAGCGGCCCGGTCCAGACGGCGCCGCCGAGGGGCCAGGCGAGCACGAAGACCGCCCAGGGAATGCGGCCCTGACGCGGCAGGGCGAGTGTGCCCACCGCCAGCAGGGTCTGGGCGCCGTAACTGACCCCGTAGTCCGAGGCATGTCGCACGGCTGCTGGGTACCAGCCGTTGTCCAGTGCGATGGTGACGACGGCAGCGGTGAGCAAGGTGGCTGCGACATGCCCGCCGAGGAACAGGGCCACGGCGCGCAGCGTTCCCCACCGGTGCTCCGCCCAGGCCAGGAAGCAGCAGACACCGAGGCCCAGGGTGATCAAGGTACCCACGAAGTCGAGCGAGGTGACATCCGTGAGCGTGCCGTCGAAGAACAGCACGCTGCCGAGCAGCGCGGTGACCGGATGGTCCTGCAGGTTGTCCAGGTTGGTGCTGACGTAGCCCAACAGGGTGGCTGCTCGGTCGGCGGACAACCCGTTGCCGACCCAGGCGTGGCCGACCAGGAGCAGGCAGACATAGGCGAGGGTCAGCGGCGCACGGCGCGGATACCCCCGGAGAGCGCGCAGCAGTCCGTCCAGAGGGCCCCACAGGGACTGAGAGTTCATGCCGTGACATTGTCCAGGTCGATCAGAGGCGAGGACCGGCGGGGTGCCTGCAGTCATTTCGGTCCGGGCGCCCATTCGACAGTGGCCCCTATGCCCGCCATGTCACGGGCGTGCCTGACGAGTTCGGTAGCCCGCGGCCGCCTCGCCGGTCGCCCAGGCCCGACGTGCGCCCTCGGCAGCGGCATGCTTCACGGCCATCCGCGGTGGTGCAATTGACCTTCCGGCCCACTGAGTTGGCGTCGGCTGTCGATGGGGCCGGGGACCGTTGCAGGTCCGATGCGTCGATCCAGCAAATGGTCGCCACTCGATCCGAAACCTTTTCGGCTGCTTCGGCTGCCAGCAAGGCCCAGTCCCGGCAGCCGGCCTCGATCCGAGCCCAAGGCAGCGGCGGTCAATTCCCCAGTCGATGCCCGGACCATGGCCTCCGAAGGCCCCGCCACCGGGCTTGAGGTGCCCTACCTGGACATGGAGCATCGCCGCCAGCTGCCTGCTGCTCGCGCCGGTTCAACCGGCACGAGCAGCAGGGGCGGCGAGGTCGCATCACGCGACGGCGGTCCCCTCGAGCTCGACCATCTGGCCGGGTATCGCCAGTCGCGTCACCCCGAGCATCGTGGAGGCCGGCGCCACCCCGGCGGCACCCAACCGCGCCGCCAGCACGCCGTAGTGCTGGAGAAGCAGATCGACGTCGGTCGTGTAGACGTTGAGCCGGACGAGGTTCGCGAGAGACATGCCGGCCTCGCCGAGCACGGCCTGCACGTTGTCGATGCTCAGCGTCAACTGCCCCGCCATGTCACCGTCATGCTGGGGCTTGCCGTCGCCGCTCATCGCGGTCTGCCCCGAGGTGTACAGGGTCCGTGTGTGCCCGGAGACGACCTCACCCTGGTTGAATCCCATCTCCACCGACCACGTAACCGGGTTGACCGCCATTCGTTCCACTGCCACATCAGCTCCATTCGATTCATCGGTAGTGCGTACGTCCATCGGCGCGGTAGCCGCCGGTTTTGACGTCGCGTCAACGAGCCTCCCAACAAATCACGACACCCTCAGTCATGTATTCCGTTAGCGTTCCCGTATGCGTGCCGACAGGTTGGTCTCACTGGTGCTACTGCTGCGCCAGCGCGGTCGGCTGACAGCGGACACGCTGGCCCGCGAGCTGGAGGTGTCCACCCGCACCGTGCTGCGCGACATTGAAGCGCTGTCCTCAGCCGGCGTCCCGGTCTACGCCGAACGCGGCCGGCACGGCGGTTTCGCGCTGTTGCCCGGTTTCCAGACCGAGCTCACCGGACTGAACCACGACGAGGCCCTCGCATTGCTGACCGCCGGATCGGGACGCGGCGAGCAGGTGTTCGGCCTCGGCTCGGCGCTCGCTTCGGCCATGCGGAAGGTGGTCGATGCCCTGCCCGAAAGCCACCGGGCCTCCGCGAGCGACGCGGCCCAGCGATTTCTCGTCGACCCGGAGACCGACCTGCTCTCGCGGCGGCTGGTCACTGAGGAGGTACCCGACACCACCATGATCGAGGTCCGGCGTGCGGTGCTCGCCGGACACAAGCTGCGCATCCACTACGCGGCCACAGGCCGGACACCACAGTGGCGCACGGTGGATCCGATCGGCCTGGTCACCGTACGCGACCGGGGCTACTTGCTGGCCACGAGATCCGGCGCGGACCGCACCTACCGGCTGTCGCGGGTGTTGGCCGCCGAGGAACTCCCCGAAACGGCACAGCGACCAAACCGGGTCGATCTGGACCGGATCTGGCGGGAACGCTCCGCGCAGTTCCTCTCCGGCGGCGACCACATCACCGTCCTGGTACGGGTGAACCCGGCGCGGCGGGAGGACCTGCTGGACACCGCGCTGGCCGTCCGCGCAGAAGAACCCGACGCAGACGGCTGGCTGCGTCTCGAGGTGACCTTCCAGGATTCCCGACACGCCGAATGGGCGCTGTGGCAGCTCAGCACGGACGCGGAAGCCCTGGCCCCGCAGTCGTTGCGCACCTGCCTACACAACCGCGCCGCCGCGATTGCCACGCGCTACGGAGACTCACCCTGAGAGTGAGAAGCCAACTCTTTTGGCCAACTGATCATCTCGGAATGAGTTGCGTGCAGAGCGTTGGCGGTTGAGGTTGCCGACGGCAGTGTTCTGCGAGTGTCGAATGCTCTTGTGCCTGATGAACTGTGGGGTGTCGCTCCGCTGCTGCTGACCCGTCCACCGCGGCGCTGGCGATACCCGGGGCGGTTGCCGGTGGACGAGCGGGCTGCCCTGCGGAACTGGGCTGAGGCAGGCGTCTGGCCCGCCTGCGCGTGGCCCTTCTGATGCAGCTGCGGCGGGGCCGGCCTTCTGGACTTGGACGACGCGGCGGTCGATCGCTCACACGTGAGGGCCTTGAAGAAGAAGGGCTCACACCGGACGGCCATCGCCGCGGCCAGCCGTCGGCTAGCCGGCTCCCCTACGGCGACCTCCACCACCCCAATGTGCTACGTCTCCTTTACTCGTGAACGTCGACAATGCCGGTGAAGGCGCGTAGACCTGCGACAACTTCGGAGGCGTCGGGAGCCTGGCCGGGATCGGTGAGCCACTGTGTCATCAGACCGGTTCCGGGCCACGTCGAGCCCCCGCGAACCATTCCGAGATCGTTTCACGGCTTAGACCAACGTCACCAGCGTGCGGCGGCCCTGAGCCGCCGCACGCTGTCGTTCAGACCGCAGTCCGCTCCACGGGGATCCACAGCTCGGCATCCGCCTGCGTGGCATCCTGCGACAGCCGGGTCCGCAGGATCTCGGGTCCCGGCCGGCTCCGGTACGGATTGGACGGGAACCACTGCGTGAACACGTCCCGCCAGAGGTACTGGAGCGCCTGCGGAAACGGCCCGGAGCTCTCGAAGACGGCCCACGTCCCGGCCGGCACGGTGAGCGCATCCATGTCCTCGGGCACGGCGACTCGGGTCACCACCCCGTGGTAGTAGTCGAGTTCGGTTCCCTCAGCCCGACTCGGGTCGAGGTTCTCACTCACCCCTACGATCCCCTGCGGCTCCTGATCAGACAGACTCTGCATGCGTTGCAGCGTCTCCTGCCCGATGCCCCGGATGAAGTCGGCGATGGCAGGGTTCACCCCCTCGTACACGAGGGGGACGCGCGCCTTCCTGCCGACCACACGGAACTCATCCTTCTCCACGATCCGGTATCGCATACTGCTACTCCCTTCGACGGTGAGGCGGAAGGACAACCGTGGCTGGGACTGCAGACTCGCGCCGGACCGTCTGGCCTCGCCGGGGCCGACGCCGTGCATGACGCGGAACGCACGCGCGAACGCCTCCCCCGACGTGTAGCCGTACCGCACCGCGATCTCCAACAGCGTCCGGTCCCCGGCCAGTACCTCAGCGCCAGCGACCGTGAGCCGCCTGCGCCGGATGTACTCCGACAGCGGAATTCCCGCCAGCGCTGAGAACAGCCGCCGGAAGTGGTACTCCGAAGTCACCACGATCCGCGCCAGGTCGGCTGCCTCGATCTGCCGATCAAGGTGGCACTCGATGTGCTCCATGGCCTCGTTCAGCCGCTCCAGCACCCCGGCCTCCTTCCCTTTCGATCACTCACGTTAGGAAGGAACCACCCTGCCGGACCCGACATCCTGTGCCCGATCCGGTCGGGTACGAGAGGCGGCCGAGGACCTCGTCACCCGCGAGCGGGACGGCCGGCGCCCCCAACTCCAAGAGCCGTTCAGGCAGCCGCGCCGACTCCACGGGCCCCACGACGGCTTTGACGTTGGAGGCGACGGGCACGTACAGGGCGTTGCCGGGCACGGCGAGACCCGTCAGGCGCTGCGTGGTCGCCGTGCGGGAAGGTGTCCGGCCTCGAGCTGGAGGGCTCCGGTGATGGCGAGCACGGTGTCGCCGGCGGCAACGGTGATGAAGGTCCGCGTCACGGTCCCCGGCCGGGCGAGGTGCAGGGCGCCGGCCTCGGCACCAGGGGTGGGGCGCAGCCGGTCGGCTGCGCCCCGAGGCCATTGCTCGCCCGGTTGTGGCTACAGGCCCAGTGGCCCGGCTTCGGTGATACTGGCCCAGTCGTTCTCGGGATTCGCCCAGAACGAGATCTTGAGGTAGCGGGCCTCCGTGGATCCCGTGGTGAAGAGCACGGTTTCGGGCGCCGTGGTCGTCCCGGAGCTGCGGCCTTCCCACACCTTCGTGTAAGAGACGCCGTCCTGTGAAGCATGGATGGTGTAGTCATTCCACCGCAGGTCACCGCGGTGCCAGGCCACCGTCGCGCCGCACAGCTGGCGTAGCGCGCCGGTGTCGAGGATCAGTGCGGCGCCGAATCCCTGGCCGGACCAACGGGTCGTCAGGTTGCCGTCGATGGCGTTGGCGGGCGGGTTCGTGGGCTCGTACGTCGTGGCGGACGCGGACGCCACCGACGCTGCTCGCGTACAGGCCCGCTGGGGCGCGACGTCCCGGTGGACGGCCCGCTCGTCACCCAGGCGCAGAGCGTCGTGGTACATCACTCGCTGCGTGGTGCTGGAGGGGGCTCCGGTGTTCCAGTCCCACTTGTAGATCCCGAGCTTGAAGTAGGGGGATCGTGGGCCCCCGCCGTGGGTGGCGCCGCTCCGGTGCACAACGCGCTCGCCGTTCTTCCACACCTGCAGCAGGCCGGTGCTGTCGGTACGCCAGGTCACGTGGAAGACCCAGTCGACCCAGACCCCCGTGGTGTAGGGACCAAGATCGATGGACTCGCCACGGAAGTCGATCTTCCAGCGCCCTTCATCGGTCAGCAGTGCCAGGGGTGGTGAGCCGCCCGGGCAGCCGACGTCGCACTGGTGCCACTGGCTCACGATCTCGGCCGAGGTGTCGTAGGCCCATGTCGTCGCGAGATTGATGCTGAAGCCGTACCAGCGCTCAGCGCCTGGGGGTTGCTCGTCGCGCTGCGATATCTCCGCGCGCTTGCTGCCGGAGACGACCGGGTCGGATTTCCTCAGCTCGAAGCGGGCTGCGTAGGAACCGTCGCGTGTGGGGCTGGTGACGTTAGTGGCGCCGTACGATGTCGCCCACTGCTTGTTCAGGTTGGGCGGCGCTGCGGCGGGAAGGGTGCGGTCGGCCGACTGCTCCCAGTCGAGCGTGCGTTGCACACCAGCGGGATCGGCACTGGCATTCTGTGAGGGGCCTACCACCACGCCAAGCGCCAAGAGCGCCACGGCGACGGCCAAGGCTCTGGCCCTCTTCCGCACTGCTGTCATGTCTCCTCCTGTATCGCTCGCTTGCGGAGCGGGCAGGAGCGAGTCGGCGATCGGCTCGCTCCTGCCCGCTCCGAGGGATGTCCGGCCCGCCTGTGCGCCTGCAAGGGGGAGCCGGCTCAGGGATGCTCTAGCTGGCGGTGACGGACAGCGGCGCCTGCGCGTTGTTCCTGACGTTGATCGGAACCCCGCCCCACCACCGGCTTACGCACAGCGTCCGGCCGGCCTGCACGGGTACGTACTCGGGCGGTGCGTTGAGCCTGGTCTGTACGCGCGCCTCGCCGTACTGCGTGCCCAGGTTCTTCACGCAGAGACGAGTCGCTCCGAAGAACCAGGTGGGGAAGTCGGCGTTGCTGCCGTAGTAGGGCAGGTAGGCGGGCCCGGCGGTGGCGCGCAACGGGGCAGCCTTGGCCTTGGGGTGGGCGGCCTGTTCGACAGGAGCGGCAGTGGGGTGCGGGGACGCCTGGGCCGAGCCGGCGACGCCCATGCCTCCCACCACGGTGAGGGCAATCAACAGGGCCTTGGCATGGCGCCGGACCGATCGCTTCGTCATGGCGACTCCTTTTCACGTGTCCGAGCGGTCATCTCCCGGAGCTGGCGAGCGTTCATCGCGAGGCGGCGCTTGAACCGCTGTAATGACCGGCTCTCGTTGGGCTGGTGCCTTCCATCCTGGTCTCCCAGGTATCCCGGGAGGACTCCTCGCCGCCTCCTCTGTCGTCCTTGGTTCTGGTCGGCGAAGTGGGACGGTCAGAGTCCGAGGCCCTGGTTCCGTGCGAGGGCTGTGGCGACTTCGCGGCTTTCCGCACCGAGTTTGCGCACGATGGACGACACATAGTTGTGCACGGTGTGGGACTCCAGCACGAGTTCGCGGGCAATCCGCGCCGGCTCCTTGCCCTGGGCGAGGAGTTCCAGGACCTGTCGTTCCCGCTTGCTGAGAGAGGGGAATGGGTATGTGGTTGTCGGCCGGCGTGCCGCGGAATCGGCGACTGCCGTTCGCACGTGGTCGTGGACGCTGCGGTCGAGGACGGTGAGCCCGTGCGCGGTAGCAGTGATCGCAGCCAACAGGGCTTCGGCGGAGCACTTCTTCGACACGTAACCGGCGGCGCCCGTGCACAGGGCCTCGGTCACCCGTGCGGCGTCGTCGTAGCCCGAAACCACGAGGATCGGTGCATGGGGCCGGTTCTGGGAAAGGGTCCGAATCGCGGTCAGGCCGTCGCCGTCCTCCATCTCCAGGTCCATCACGACGACGTCGGGCCGGACATCCTTGACGACTTCCACCGCATCGTGGCCGTTGCAGGCCTCGCCGACCACCTGCATTCCGGTGACCTCCGCATAGTCACGCAGACCGTTGCGGAACACTTGATGGTCGTCGACGACGACCAACCGGATCGGAGTCACTCGGGGCTCCTGAGAGGAAGTCGCGCAATGACGGTGAGGCCGAACGCCGAGGTGGTTTCCAGCTCCAGGCTTCCACCGAGTTCCTCGGCGCGCTCGCGCATGGATGTCAGTCCGACTCCCGGTGGGGGATCCTGGGGCAGGCCCGTTCCGTTGTCGGTGACCGAGAGCCGGAGGACGTCGGTCACTTCGAGGGTTACGGTGCATGTGGTGGCGGACGCGTGCTTGACGACGTTGGTCATGGCTTCCGTGGCGATGCGGTAGGCGGACACGTCCACCGCGGCAGGCAATTCGGGGGTGGCCGAGGGAGCGTGGACGGTGATGCGGACGCCGTCGTGGGACGACAGGCGATCGGCATGCAGGTGGAGCGCCTGGATCAGACCCTTGTCGTCCAGGACCGCCGGGCGCAGGCCTTCCACGGTGTGGGCGACGTCTGCGGTGATGCCGTCCACGAGGTCCTTCAGCGCGTGAAGCCGCTGGTGCAGGGCCGGCTGGCTGCCGGCGGCGAGGTATTCGACGGCCGCGAGCCGTAGTCGGAGTCCGGCCAGGGCCGGCCCGACGCCGTCGTGCAGGTCACGGCGCAGTCTGCGCCGCTCTTCCTCCCGGGCCCGTACCAGGCGTTCGCGGGACAGTCTCAGATCGGCGGTCAGGCGAGCCGTCTGAACGGCCATGGCCGCAAGTACGGTGACCTGATCGAGCAACTGCCGGTCGGCGGAGGACAAGTCGTCGCCGGGCAGACGGGGGCCGACCACCAACTCGCCGACGACTGCATGCTGGTAATTGAGAGGGAGGATCACCGATTCGCTGGTGGGCTCTCCGCACTGGGTGTGGAAGCCTCCGTGGGCCCGGATCACGACGTAGGACAGGCGCAGTGCGTCGGCGACCGTCGCAGCAACCATCGGCAGGGCCGAATCCGGCTCAACCGACGAGCGTAATCGTTCGCCCAATCGGGCGATGACCGTGTGGGGTTCGTCCCGGTCACCGTAGAAGATGCGGTTCACGGCCCCTTGCGATCGTCGGTGCAGGGGCTGCAGGGCGACCGCAACGGTGCCGGTCGCCACCAGGGAGGCCGCCAATGTCGCCTGGCGTTGCAACACGGCATTGATCGTCCATACCACCCCCATGTACACGACGATCACGCTCGCGGTCAGTCCGGCGTAGGCCAGGGAACGGCGGATAATGGTGTCAATTGCCCACAGTCGATAGCGAAGCACTGCGATTGCCACGGCGATCGGAACGCCTGCATCGATGCCGATGCTCGCGACGTTCAGCACGACGGGCGCGTTGATGAGCACGTCCTGCAGCAACGTCTGCCACACGACAGCCAACAGCACCGCGAAGGTGAGCCATTTCAGTTGGTCTCGTTCGAGTCGCGTACCTCTCCCCCAGCGAGCGATCACCGCTGCCAGGGCGATCACTGTGCAGGCCCCCAGAGTCAGAAAGGCGACCCGGTTGACAGGGAAGAGGGGACTTTGCTCGATGTCGGCGGGATCGACCACGCCGGCGGTCGGATGCATGGCGCCGACCACTGAGAGGGCGAGTGTCGGCAGGATCACAAGAGCAGTGAAGAGAAAGCAGACCGGGCGCCAGCGCGGTGTTGGCAGTCGTCCGGTCGGGAACAGCAGCAAGGCCAGCGGGAGCGTACCGAAGGCCGGCCACCACACCCACGCGGTGATCCACCCCAGAACTGCGGTGCCGGGCCAGTCCGCCCTGACTGCGAGGGGCCACAGCTGGTGGATCAGTGCGCCCAGAGAGCCACTCTCCGCGATCAACAGCATGAGCCATCCCAGCGGGTGGCGCGGCAGCCGGTGTGCGAGCAACCCTCCGACTGCGGCGAACGAGACCGAGATTCCGGCGTCAGGAAAGTAGAGGGCTCCCAGCCGGTGCTCGTAGGCGGCCACACACACGGCCGCAGCCACTCCGAGCACCGCAGTAGCCGCGACCGGATAGGCCCAGCGCCGCGAATTTTCCATGAAGCAGGGCCCTTTCACGGGTTGCACGACATCGGGAGGCTGGTGTTGCGCAGAGCCTGCTTCGGCCCGCCGTACTCCTGGCTACTACACAGAGAGGCCGAGAGTATTGTGTTACCAACCAGTTACGTACAGTCGTTACTGATTTGCCATCTGCTGTTCGAGTATGTCTTCACGCCGGGGGGCGCCGGTTGCAGAGCGGCCTCATGTCGCCGCTGCCGCACAGTTCGTGAAGCCGCGAGTGGGCGTAGACCTGGATGCGACCACAGCCGGGGAAGCGGCCGTCCATGACGGCGGGACGGCCTGCATCCTCGGAGTGGCGCGCGTGCTCGCACTGTCTCCGGGCGCGACCAACACCGAGTTCTTCGACGTCATCGGCACCACACCGAGGACGGGGGCTCCAGACGCCAGTCCCCCAAGGAGGTCGTGGCAACTGCGCTCCGAGCCCTTGACCGCCGCACACCACCGCCCAGCGTCGTCTCGGGCCGACTCAACCGCGTGATGGCAAGCCTGGGCAGGGGGTTGAGCAGGCGTCGTGCGGTCATGCTCATGGGGTCCATGACCGCCGCACACCAGGGTCCGGCTCGTCGGTCAGGCACTCGGCGCAGTGCCCCGCTCAGCGGGGGCATTCGGCGAGGACGAGCACGCTTGGGCCGTGGAGGACCATTCCACATGCGGCACATGTTGTGGTCGGGCGACAACGCCAGACCCTCGCCAACGCCGGAGGTGGCATCGACGGAACATCGGTGTCGAATGCGCCGCTCTGCCCCCTCAGCACGCCGTCGAGCCACGAAGATCCCGCGCACGCCCCGCTCACGGCGCGTCAATGGGAGGCCCGAGGCCGGAGGTTCACCCCGCGCCGGTGCTGTGGGTACCGGCTGGGACACTTTCGTCATGGACACCTCACCCGAGCAAATAGGCTCCCGGACTGCGGCCGGATGGACCGTCGCGCTCGCGGTCCTCGGAGGGTTTACCGGCTTGGCCTGGGACGGACCGTTCCTCGCCGTCACCTGTGCCCTTTCCCTGGGAGGCGGCGCCGCCCTCGGCACCGTCCTGTCCCGCCGTCGAATGGTCGCCACCATGCGGGAAGGCCAGGGGAAGGCCGCCGCTCTCGGGTACGCCGACGGAATCACGGACATGGTGGTGCTGGGGATCTCCGCATACAAGGCCTCTGCCTTTCCGCTGTCCAGCCCCGACGCAATAGACCCCGCCGAGCGTATGGCGCGCCGTAAGGCCGCCTACCACGTCACGGCCGCCGACGGGCTTCCCCACCACATTCGTGAGGCCGCGGCCGCCGCTCTGGAAGCGATCGATGACGGGCAGGACCGCGACGCCCAGTCCGCCATCGAGGACCTCATGAAGGCCGTCCAGGAGCAGCGCCGCAGCATGTGACCGAAGCAGTGGCGGGACCGTGGTCCCTGCTGCCGGCGTCAACGGTGTGAAGTGGGGTCTGGCACAAGTTCCGTCACGCGGACACGCAGCGTGACAGTTGAGGGTCGTGCAGGCGGCGGGGAAGTTGCCTTGAAATCGTTCCTCGTCTCGGTGGTACGGCCGACATTCGGTCGCCGTGAACGAGGAGTCACCTTCGCTGCCGGACCTGTTCTTCCCGTCGGCGTCCGGGATCGCAGCCGTAACCGTGGATGCCGATGGAGATGCGATACACATCGAGGCCCGGTGCACGCCGCCAAGTGCGGTCTGTCCTGGGTGCGGCGCCTGGACGGAACGGGTCCACAGCTCCTACCTGCGGTTTCCGACGGACTTGCCGAGTCCCGCACGCCGGTTCTCTCGCTGCCAACGCCGCGGGGCGGGTCTTCGGGCAGGTGCGAGGCGGGTGAGCCCCTTGGCGCTCACCCGCCTTGTCGCAGTCTGCGCCGTGTACGGGCTGTCAGTGCGGCTGCCGCTTGCCGTGGTAGCGCCGGGCCAGCAGGGCAAGGGCGACCGCCCCGAGCAGGAGACCGAAGTCACGCAGCGCGATGTCGTAGTGTCCTGGGATGGTCAGCAGGCTGACGATGATGCCGGCGAGCCATCCGGCCACCAGCCAGCCCCCGAAGCGCGGGGCGACTGCGACGACGAGGCCGGCGACGATCTCGATGACACCCACGGCGTACATGGCCGCCTGGGCGCTGCCTGGAACAACGTCGTTGATCCACGGCGCGAGGTAGGTGGGCCAGTCCACGAGCAGGTTGGTGAACTTGTCCAGCCCGAACAGGATCGGCGCCACGGTGAACCCGGTGCGCAGAATGACGAACGCCTGGTAGGCGGGATCGGTGAGTGCGGCCCGCTGTGCTGTGACGGTTGTGGGTGCGGACGACATGACACGCTTCCTTCTATCGACAACTCTCACTAGTAATAGAAGCGCCTTGATCTCTCTTTAGTCAATGGCTGTGGGTTTTACACTGACGTTCGTGGACCACTCGAAGGAAGCACCCCGCACTGACGTCTCCGCCGTCGCCGCTCTGGACGAGCCGACCCGCAGGAGGCTCTACGACCACGTCGTGCGCCAGCCGGGACCGGTCAGCCGCGACGAAGCCGCCGAGGCCCTGGGCCTTGCCCGGCAGACTGCTGCCTTCCACCTGGACCGCCTGGCCGACGAATCGCTGCTCGATGTCGTCTACGAGCGGCGCAGCGGACGCACCGGTCCGGGAGCGGGCCGGCCCGCCAAGCTCTACATGCGCTCCACAAAGCAGGTCACCGTCAGCCTGCCCGAGCGGCGCTACGAACTGGCCGGACGGCTCCTCGCCCAGGCCCTGGAGGAATCGGAAGCCACGAGTGAACCGGTGCGGACCGTCCTGCACCGAAAGGCCCACGAGCTGGGCACACAGCTCGCCGGACAGGACCAGGCAGGCGTGTTCAACCTGCTGGAGCGGTACGGATTCGAGCCCCGCTATGACGGTGAAGCCATCGTCCTGGGCAACTGCCCCTTCCATGCGCTCGCCCGCGAACACACCCAGACGGTGTGCGGCATGAATCTCCACCTGCTCCGCGGCGTGCTTGAAGGGCTCGACGAAGGCGGCCTCCGAGCGTGCCTGGCGCCCAGCCCCGGTCACTGCTGCGTCCGCCTGGAGCCCGCTTCCTTCCCGCCCGCGACCGCGCGTCCTTCCTGACGCGCACCGACAGTCGCTCCCGCCCGCCGCTCCCCAACCACCCCAGAAACACAGTTGGCTTTACGGGCCCGACGCCGCCGCAGGGCCGGGATCTGCTGTGGCGTCGGGCGGGGCTTGCTGCCCTCTAGCCGGCTTCCGCGCGGCGTGGAGTGGTCCGGGGTGCGGTGCGGGGTGGACGGGTGCTTCGGGCGTGGAGTTCGATGGCTAGGGGCGCTGCGGTGAACATCGAGGAGTAGGTGCCGACGACGATGCCGATGAGCAGGGCAAGGGCGAAGTCGGTCAGGGACTCTCCGCCCAGCAGGGTAAGGGCGGACAGGATGAACACGGCGCCCATACCGGTGTTGATGGTGCGCGGCATGGTCTGCACGATCGCGGTGTTGGTGATGCGCCCGAAGGTTGTCTTGCGGCTCTCGGCGCGCCTGCCGAGTTCCCTGATGCGGTCGAAGACGACGACGGAGTCGTTGACGGAGTAGCCGATGACGGTGAGCAGGGCAGCCAGGAAGACTCCGTCGATGGGTTTGCCGAGCCAGGCGAACACACCGATGAGGATGAGCGCATCGTGCGTCATTGCGGCGACTGCCGATGTGCTGAGGGTCCAGCGGAAGCGGGCGGCGAGGTAGAGCAGTTGGGCGCCCAGGGCGACCGCGAGGGCGACCATTGCTCCTCGGCGCAGCTCTTCGCCGAGCGTGGGGCCGATCAGCTCGTCGCGGATCTTCTCGGCCTTGCCTCCGAGGTCGCTGACCGTCTCGCCGATCTTCGCTTCCTCGGCGTTGGACAGCTGGTCGGTGCGAACGGTCAGGTTCCCGTCGCCGGCGGTTTGGACGACTGCGCGGGGGAAGCCGGCATCGGCCAGGGCGTCGCGGGCTCGGTCGGTATTCACGGGTGTGGTGGTGGAGTACTCGATCAGCCGGCCGCCGGTGAATTCCACACCGAAGCCGAGCCCCCGGATCACGATGCCCGCGACGGCGAGGACAAGGGTGGCGGCGGAGGCGGCCAGCCACCGCCGCCGGTGGCGCATCAGGTCGGGATTACGGCGGGTGAGCCAGTCACGGACCGCCCCGGTGCCTGCGACGCCGGTGAGGTGGGGGCGTCGTCGCACGGCGGGGCGGGCGGCGGCGTAGTCGGCGAGGACGCGAGTGATGACCAGCGCGCTGAACATGGAGGCGAGGACGCCGATGCCCAGGGTGACGCCGAAGCCGCGGACAGGCCCGGAGGCGAGGAAGAACAGCAGCCCGGCGGCGATGAGGGTGGTGATGTTGGAGTCGGCGATGGCGCTGAAGGCGTTGCGGAACCCGGCTGTCAGGGCGGAGCGCAGGCTCTTGTGGCGGCGGGCGGTGTACTCCTCGCGGGCGCGTTCGAAGACCAGCACGTTGGCGTCGACGGCCATGCCGATGGCGAGGACGAATCCGGCCAGCCCGGGGAGGGTGAGGGTGGCGCCGAGGGCGGCGAGTGCGGCGTAGGAGATGAGCCCGTAGCAGGTCAGGGCCAGGGTGGCCAGGCCGCCCATGAGCCGGTAGACGACAATGATGAAGAGCGATGTGAGCACGGTGCCGATCACGGCGGCCTGGGCGCTGGATGCGATGGCCTGCGCGCCCAGGGTGGGACCGACCGTGCGCTGCTCGACAGTGTCGACAGGTACGGGCAGAGCACCTCCGTTGATGAGCAGGGCCAGGTCCCGGGCCTCTTCGGCGCTGAAGCTGCCGGTGATCTGGGTGGAGCCGCCGGTGATGCCGGTGCGGCAGGCAACGGTGGGATCGACCTGAGGGGAGGAGATGACCTTGTCGTCCAGGACGATCGCAACCCGTCGGGCGGGATCGCCGACGGGGGCGCAGGCGGCCTTGCCGGTCAAATGGGCCCACCTGTCGGTGTCTGTTCCTTTGAAGTCGACGCTGACGAACCAGCCAAGAGCGTTCTGTTGGTCGATCCGGGCCTCGGCGCCGTCGATGTCCGCACCAGTGAGAGATGAGGGGCCCAGGCGCAGCGACTGACCGGATTCGTCGGGGACGATGCGCTCTTTCGGGCGCTTGGGCAGCGCCTTGCGCGAAGAATCCGCGGCTTCCGCTTGGCCGAGCACGGAATGCACGGTGAGCTGCGCGGTACGGCCCAGGATGTCGGCGGCTTGCCGGGGATCTTGGACACCGGGCAGCTCGACGACGATCCGGGTATCTCCCGAGCGGGCGAGGGTCGGTTCCGTGACGCCGAGCGCGTCGACGCGACGGCGCAGTACCTCCAGGGTGCGGTCGGTCGCTTCGGCGTCGGCCTTGGCGGTGGGCGAATCACGGGTTTCCAGCACGATCTGTGTGCCGCCACGCAAGTCGAGACCTAGGCGGACGGGCACGGCTACGGCGATGTACAGCGACAGGGCAAGAACAGCAAGGGCGAAGATCGCCCGCACACGCGTGGTGCGCGTCAAGGGAGCCTCCAGCAGGCATACCGCGGCCGCGATGGCGGCGCGGGGGAAAGGAGAGGTGGGTGTCAGGTGCCTGGAGGAAGCGGTGGGGCGCGGCCCTTGCCACGAGTCGCGTTCTGGATTCCTGCGTCAGGGTGCGCGGTCCGCAGGGCCGCCCCGGGCACAAGGCCGGGCAGTGCCACTCCTGACGGGGGCGGCGCGCTCGCGCCTTCGGGGACAGTCGGCCGCTCCGCCGGGGTGTCGCGATACACGTGCGGCGTGCCGCAGATCGGGGCGCAGGGGACGGCAGCGTCCGCGCTGTCCCAGGACGCATCGGCCCGGGCCACGTGGCCGTGCGTGATGACGGGGGCGGCCGGAGCGGAGATGCCCAGAACTGCCAGGAGGACGATGACCAGGACTGTCAGCAGCGCGCTGCTGCGAGGCGGACGGTCTGCGACCGATGGGCGCTGCTGCACGCGGCCTCCTGTTCTTGTTCCCATCCCCGGCACCGGCCACCACCAGTCACGGGATGCGGCACGCCGCCGTCGCCAGGCGTCACGGTGAGCGGGTCAAGGTTCGATCAGGCCGGCCCTGATGGCGTAGCGGGTCAGTTCCAGACGGTCACGCAGGCCGAGTTTCTGCAGCAGGTTCGCGCGGTGGCGCTGGACGGTCTTGATGCTGATGACGAGTGTTTCGGCGATCTCCTTGGAGGAGTTTCCCTCGGCGACGAGCTTGAGGATCTCCTCTTCGCGGGGCGTGAGGAGGCGGTCGGGGACTTCTTCGCCGTGCCGGGCGCGGTCGAGATAGTTGCGGATGAGTGCGGTGACCGCGCCGGGGTAGAGGAACGGTTCACCGCGCATCGCGGCACGGCATGCGGCCACCAGGTCCCGGTCAGCGACGGATTTGAGGACGTAGCCGCAGGCTCCGGCTTTGAGGGCCTGGAAGAAGTACTGCTCGTTGTCGTACATGCTGAGCATGAGGATGCGCAGCCCGGGCTGGATGGTGGCCAGCTCTCGCGCGGCCTGGAGTCCCGTCATACGGGGCATGGCAACGTCCAGGACCGCCAGGTCGATTGTGTGGGTGCGGGCCATGGCGATCGCTTCGGCTCCGTCGCCGGCCTCGGCGACGACTTCGAGATCTGGTTCACCGTCCAGAATGAGCCGGACGCCGCGGCGGACCAGTGCGTGGTCGTCGGCGAGCAGAATGCGCGTGACGGCTGCTTCGGGCATGTTCATGCGTCCTTCCCCTCGGTGGGTACGGACAGCGATACGCGTGTACCGCTTCGTCGGTCGCTGTCGATGTCCAGCTTTCCGCCGACGAGCAGGGCACGTTCGCGCATGCCGCGGATCCCGGCGCCTTCCCGGGTGACCCCGATCCCGCAGCCGTCGTCGCTGATGGACAGAACCACAGCGTCGGATGTGTGGCGCAGGGCCAGCTCGATGTGGTCGGCCTCGGCATGCCGCGCAGCGTTGGTCAGCCCTTCCTGCGCGATGCGGTACAGCACCAGTTCCGTCTGCTGATCCAGCGGCGGCATATCGGTGTCGAAGCGACGTGTGACACGCAGCCCGGTATGGGTGGTGAACTCGGTGGCCAGTGAGGTCAGTGCGCTGACCAGACCAAGATCCTCCAAAACGCCTGGGCGCAGCCTGCGCGCCAGCCGGCGGACCTCGTCCAGGCTTTCACGCGTGGTCTCCTGCGCCTGGTGCAGTTCGCCCCGCCACGCCTCCGGTGCCTGGTCCGCCGCTCGTTTCAGTGCCAGCAGGACCGCGGTCATGCTCTGGCCCACCTCGTCGTGAAGTTCCCGAGCGATGCGGCGTCGCTCGGACTCCTGGGCGGACAGAGCACGCGCACTGCTCAGGGCACGCTCCGCCTCCAGCCTGTCCAGCATGTCGTTGAACGCACGGATCAGCTCGGCCACCCCGCCGTGCCCGTCCACCGGCAACCGCTGCCCCGGGCGCAGCAGATCCACGGTGGCCATCAGCCGCGTGAGCCGCTCCAGAGGGGAGAGCCCCACACGCAACAGAACGGCATTGGCAACGAGCATGACGGCCAGACCACCCACCAGAATGACGGCTTCGGTGAGCAGCACCGGCACCGAGACGGTCACCGGCGCCCACAGCAACAGTGCCGTGGCCACACCCAGCACGACAGCATTGAGCCCGAAGATCCGCCAGAACAAGGACACGGCGCGCAGTACCTCCTCAGAACGCTATTACTGGTATCTACCACTATCGGCCACCTCGCAGGTGAGCCTGCCCCGTCCGTCGTGCGTCGTCCGTCGTCCGTCACCGGCGGCGACCAGCCGTGCGTGCTCGCCATTGCGGCCGGCAACCAGCCTGCCCCGGAGGACCACTGCCGTCGATGGGCCGCTGTACCCATCTGCGTGCCACCAGCCCCGGGCACTCCCGGGGTTTCTGCATCCCTCAGCCTTCTGGAAATGGGTGCTGGGACCGATGGCCCTGCCCTACGGCAACGACCAGGGTGGACATCACCCGGCCGGGCCGCCGGCTCTCCCGTCCGGTGGCCGGCCGCGGCCTCGAACCCTGACGCCTCCCGTAGGAAGGATGCACTCATGCCGCTCGATACCGCCCGCACCGAGCCCCGCCCCGGGCGCCTGAACACCCCCGAGGTACGACAGCGCCTCGAGCATGAGCGCAACTCCCGGCTCACCCAGCTCAGGGCGATCGACGGAGCAGGCCACCAGGCGGCCGAAGACCTCTGGGCCACGCAGAAAGTCTCCCTTCAGCGCGTACTCAAGGAGATCGACGCCGCCTTCAGCCGCCTGGAGAACGGCGAGTACGGATCCTGCCAGGACTGCGCCAAGCCCATCCCGGTCGAACGGCTGGAGATCCTGCCCTACGCGCGGGCCTGCGTCGCCTGCCAAAGCCGCACCGCCTGAGGCGGACCAACCCGCTGGCGGCCCGGCATCAGCCAGGTCCCATGTGTTTCTGCGCGCTGTGGAGAGTGATGTCGTGAGCAACACAACCGTTGGTGCCCACAGGGCCGGCCTTCCCGCCGAGCACCTGGCGGCACTGCGTCAGAGCCTGGTGGAGCAGCGCCAGTTCCGCCTGGAGCAGCTTCGTCGGCTCGGTCAGCGATCGCCGGACCGGGCAGAGCGGGCACGTGACCAGCGGGCCGCCTCCCAGATCGAGGTCACGGTGAAACTGGCCGCCGCCGCCCGGATGGTTCTGGCCGATGTGGAAGCGGCCCTGGTACGCATGGACAACGGCCGGTACGGAATATGCGCGCTGTGCGCGCAGCCCATCGACCTGCAGCGTCTGCAGATCGTGCCGCAGGCCCGCCACTGCGGACGCTGCCAGCAGGTCAGGGAGGCAAGGCGATGACACTCCTCCGCCTCCGGCCCGGCCGACGTGAACCGAGGTGGCCAGGCTGCCGACTCCATCCGGGACTTGCCATCGAACTCGGCAGCTCCCGCACCCGTGCCTGGATACCGGGCCGCGGTGTCATCGTCGACGTCCCCACGGTGACGTTCCCCGGTGCCGGCGCCGTCTACCCCATTCAGCGCGGCACCATCATCGACCCCGAGGGCCTCGCGCGCATGCTCGACCGGCTGCTCAGCCACCGAGTCCCCCGCTCCCTCCGCCCCCTGATCGTCCTCACCACGCCCGTCCTCGGCAACATCACCTACACCAAGACCGCTCGCGCCGCACTGCAAGTGCTGCGGCCCCGTACCGTCCTGACCATTCCCACAGCAAAGGCCGCCGCCCTCGGCGCTCACACCGACCTGAACGAGCCCTTGCTCATCGCCGACATCGGCGCCCACCTCACCGAAGTCTCCCTGCTGACCGACGGTGCGGTGACCGACGCCCACCGCACGGCTGTAGGCACGGCAGATCTCGACGCCACCACCACCTGCCACGAACTCATCGACACCGTGGTCGCCATGGTGACCGACATGCTGAAGAAGGACCGCACCACACAGAGCCTTGACGCCCTGCAACGCGGGGTTCTCCTGGTCGGCGGAGGAGCACTGCGCCCGGAGATCACCTACCGACTCGCTGGACAGCTACGCGTCCCGGTTCAGCCGGCACCCTCGCCTCACACCGTCGCCCTGCGCGGTGCCGCCACCGTCCTGGAATCGGCCCACCACCACCCCGCAGTCATCGCCCCCGACGGTGACATGTGAGCACCGCGTCCACGCAAAGCCTGGGCCTTGTGCCCACGCCACGGTCATCGTTCCCGAAACGAAAGCGAGGCGGCATGACCGGCCTGATCCCTCAGCCCCAGCCTCCCCCCGCTGTCCGCCCTCTTCGACTCTGGCGATGGCGGAGGAACCGCCTGCGCCGGCCATCGGACCTGCTGCAAGCCTGGATCGGCCTGATCCTGACCGCGGCCGTGGTGACGACAGCACCGTGGGCCATGCTGCACACGGGCCACGCCGTACACCACTCCCTGCACGCGGCCGCCGACGAGCAAGCCCGGTCCGGACATCACACCACCGCGGTGCTGCTGCAGAACGCCCCCCGCCACCCAGAACCTGGATCGGAAGAGGCCCTGCACAGCCGGTACCCAGTAACAGTCCGCTACCACGCCCCGGACGGAACAACGCGGACCGCGCAAGCCGACGTCCCACCGAGCCAGCGAGCCGGAAGCACCGTCCAGGTATGGGCTGACCGCAACGGCAACCTCACCGATCCGCCGCAGTCGCCCTATGAGATCCGTAACCGCGCCCTGGGTTGGGCTGCCACAGCCGGCGCTGCCGTAACGGTCACAGGCGCGATGATCTACGCAGTCGCCGCCCGCGCGCTCGACCGACTTCGCATGGCCACATGGGACGAGGCATGGGCCAATACGGCAGCCCGTTGACCACCGTGACTTTGAACGCCAGCGCCGGCGGAGAGTCGTCACCGCCAAACGGTGCTGTAACCAGACCGGGGGCAGGAGCCGTGAAGTGGCCCCACCTTTCTGGGCTGGCCCCGCTTCGTTGCTGACACGGAGCGATTGTCCCGGCCCGAGGTGGCTCCGGATTCCGGCCTCAACTGGCCGGTCCTCGTTGTTGTGGGCTTGCTCGGCTTGGGTGATGTTCAGGGGCAGGCATGGGGCAGAATGCTGCGCATGACGACTTGAAGAGCACCGGCCAGGCGGGAGCGCTGGGTCAAGCTCGCGACCTGGGACACGGTCAGGGATGGTGATCGCCAGATCTGTGCCGCTTGCGAATCGGCAGTCTGCTCCTATCAGTTCCGGTTCCATCCGCCTGATTCCTCGTTGTTCGAGCGGTGCGTCGGCCTGGCATGGTGTTCCGGGTGCCGGATCTACTCCGGTGCGATGGTTCACATCCCTCGAACGCGCGTCCTCACCGACCCGCTGGCGTCCCTCCCGGCGGACGAGCGCGATCGACTGCTGCGCAGTGAGGTGAAACTG
Source organism: Streptomyces sp. NPDC043861 (assembly GCF_056435905.1). Lineage (NCBI taxonomy): Bacteria > Bacillati > Actinomycetota > Actinomycetes > Kitasatosporales > Streptomycetaceae > Streptomyces > Streptomyces sp. NPDC043861. The sequence continues at coordinate 71,752 of NZ_JBWKDP010000015.1, forward strand.
ATCGAATATCTCGATGGCCGGAGCGGCGGCCGACAGTGATCCTTGCCGGGCCCCGCCCGCCGGGTGTCCGCTTCCATCAGAGCCGGCCGCAGCCCGAGGGCACGTCCTCTTCAGCGTCGGGCTCGCCCATCAGAACGGTGGCAACGGCTCATCCGCTCCGACCGCGCGTCAGGAAACGGCACACCCGGACCGACCCTGCCGGCTGATCCAGACGGAACCGCACAGTCGTGGTCAGGTGTCTTCGGGATCCAACTCGAACGTGAAATAGATGCTCAGACAGCAGGGCTGGTCCTCGTCGTGGAAGAAATCCCACGACACGTCCACCAGGCGGATTGATTGCTCCCGCACCCACTCGTGGGCTTTCTTGAAGGCTTCCGCGGCAGTTGTGGCGGGGAACAGCTTCCTGGCCATGGGATGCACCCCGGTCTCAGCGTCGGAGTCGTCGAAACCCTTCGGAACATCCAGGCAGAAGTTGGGGTCCAACACCATGGAGTGCGTCCTTCCCAGTCGGTTCACCCGTACGAGTCGACAGAGGCTGGTCCTCTGAGCACGACGGCCAGTAAGACCGCCGCACACCCAGGAGGGGTTGCTTCTGCCGGCTATGCGGCGAGGTGACGCAGCCGGTGTACTGGGCCGCCCCCGGTCGCCACCCCGTGCCCGACACACTCGTCAGGGGCAGGGACGGCCCGTCCGGAAAGTGGTGGTGGCCGCGGCGATGACCGTGTCCAGCCTGTCCCGGGTGTCCACCAGGGTGCCGATCTGGGTGTTGATGCGCTCCCGCTCCGCCGAGAGCCGCATCAGCAGCTCCGGCGTCACCTCGCCGGTCACGACACACGGCAGCAGTTCCACGATCGATCTGCTGGGTAGTCCTGCCGCGTACAGCTGCTGGATCAGCCGGACGCGGTCGACCGCACTGTCCGCGTAGTGCCGCTGCCCGCTGGAGCTGCGTTCGGAGGCGAGCAGGTGCTGTTCCTCGTAGTAGCGCAGTGCTCGCACGCTCACGCCTGTTCTCGCGGCGAGTTCACCGATGCGCATCACATTCCCCTTGCCTGTGACGTCAACGTCAGCTTTTAGCGTGACCGATGCAACGGCCTGTGGCCAGAGATTCCATGGAGAGAAGGACGAGATGCCGTACGACGGTTACAAGGGACTGCGGGTGGCGATCGACGCGGGCGTCGCTCAGGTGACGCTCGACAATCCGCCGGTCAACATGCTCGGCACGACGCTCATCAACGAACTGCACGACTTCGTCGGAGCCGTCCGCGAGGACGAGCGGGTGCGCGTGATCGTGGTGCAGAGCGCCGACCCGGACTTCTTCGTCGCCCACGTCGACCTGGGCTTCATGCTCGAGCCGGAGACCTTCGCGGAACTGGCCAACCCGGACGCCGGGACCGGCGGCGACGAGTCTCTGATCAACCCGATGCAGAAGCTGATGCTGCGCATGCGCGCGCTGCCACAGGTGACGATCGCCAAGCTCGCCGGGCGTCTTCGGGGCGGCGGCAACGAGCTGGCCATAGCACTCGACATGCGCTTCGCCGCCGCGGGACGGACCTGGCTCGCCCAGCCCGAGACCCGGATGGGCATCATTCCCGGAGGCGGCGCCACCCAGTTGCTGCCCCCGCTGGTGGGCCGCGCCAGGGCCCTTGAGGTGATCCTCGGCGGGAACCTCTTCGACGCCGGGACAGCCGAGCGCTACGGCTGGATCAACCGCGCCCTCCCAACCGAGGAACTCGACGGATTCGTCGACGCCCTCGCCCGGCGCATCGCGGCGCTGCGCCCCGAACAGATCACCGCGGCGAAGGCGGCGGTCGGGGCCGCAGCCACCAGTGCCAGCCTGCTGGAGGGGCTCGGCGAGGAGAGCAAGGCCCTGGGCGGGGTCTACCCTGCACCCGATTCCGTGGTCGAGCGCATGCGAGCTGCTGTGGCGGCCGGCGCTCAGAGCCGCGAGGGCGAACTGGACTTGGAGGCGTCACTGGACCGCATTGCCTGAGCCCTGCGCGGCCACCGGGCGCGCTTCCATCACGGACACCCCGGTTCCGCAGACCCGGCCACCCGGCCCGGCCGCCCGTGCGAGGAGGCGGCCGGGCGGTCGCCGCCTGTGTGCCGGGCGGGAGGCGCTGCACTGCGGGTACACGACCGTGCCGGTCCACTGCATGCCGACACTGGTCCGACACGGTAGGCGGGCGGCATTGCGCACAGGTCTTTCACCGGCAGGTGTCGAAGTGACGGCGGGAGGCTTCGATCTGACCGAGGAACTGATGGGTCCAGTCACACAGTCCGGCAATCGTCACGCGCAGCGCCCGGCCCGGTTCGGTCAGCGTGTACTCGACCCGCGGCGGCACCGTGGGGTACACATTCCTCTCGACCAGGCCGTTGCGCTCCAGCATGCGCAGGTTCTGGGTGAGCATCTTGTGGCTGATGCCCTCTATGCCGTCGCGGACCTCGCTGAAACGCAGCGTTCGTTCACCCAGGGCTTCGATGATCAGCAGCGCCCACTTGTTGGCGACGTCCGAGAAGATCTCCCGCCCCAACGAGTCCGCGCGCGTGAGGTCGGCGTCCTTGTCCGAGCCGCTGAACTGCTTGGTCACCATGAGGTACCCCAGTCACTGAAAAGTGCGTTCTTCCACGTCAGCGCCCAGTCTCCTACGGTTTCCGAGTAACCAGAAGAGACCACGGCTTCATTCACCGATGGAAGCGATCCCGTGGGCTCTCATGAGTCGAGGAGACGGACAACATGGCCATCACCCTGGTGAACCCCAGCGGATTGCCCAAGATCGACGCCTACCGGCAGGTGTCGGTCGCGACCGGTTCGAGGCTGGTCTTCATCGCCGGGCAGGTCGCCTGGGACGCCGAAGGAGCCACCGTCGGCGAAGGTGACCTCGCCGCTCAGGTCGAACAGTGCTACCTCAACATCGCCACCGCCCTGGCCGGGGTCGGCGCCTCCTTCGACGACGTGGCAAAGCTGAACGTGCATGTCGTCGACTGGACCCCCGAGAAGATGCCCCTGCTCATGGAAGGCCTCACCCGGGCCGCCGCCAAGCTCGGGACCACCGCCGCACCGCCGGCCACGCTGTTGGGTGTTGCGGCTCTGGACGTGCCCGAGCACCTGGTCGAGATCGAAGCGACCGCGGTCCTCGAGTCACCTTGACCCGGTCCTGAAGGGCTGGGCTTGGAGGTAGTGCCCAGCTGGCTGCTGGGGTGGACGCCTCCGTCCAGACACCCCGTCATGGGGTGGCAGGGGCGCGTGACTCACGCCCCGCATTCCACATGGCTGTTCCCCAGCGCCCAGCCCGGCGCCCACGTCGACGCCGACCGCCTCACCACGCTCCTCAACGACCGCGTCGGCGTCTTCATCCGGTCGGCCCGCGGCGGAGCGCTGTGCGAGCTCGCCGGCGACCTGCCCGCGCCCGTTCTCGGCGAACTCCTTGGGCTCCCCATCACCTCCGCCAACCGGTGGACCAACCTGGTCAGCCGCGACTGGACCGACTACCTGGCCGCCCGCACCCACGACCTCAACCCCGAAGACGCCAAGCGGTCGTCACACTCACCGCCTACGCTGACCAGGCCGCGGTAACAGCATCCACCTGAGCGGAGGGGCTGATGGCCACGAAGCTGAGGCAGGAAACTCCGCCGCTGCCCGGCATGCCCCATTTCGTCCAGGCCGCCGCGCCTGAGACCGAACAACTCGCCCTCCTCGGCGAGCCCCAGCCCGTCAAAGTCCCCGCCCAGCTCTGGCGCTCGTGGCTGAGCGACCCGCTCATCGTCGCCAGGTTCGGGGCCAAGCGAACACCCGCCCCGAGGATCTGTGCTGGCCATGACTTGCGGCGGTGTCATCGACGGGCCACGGCTCCTTCCGCGCCGCGAGCCTGCCAGGCCCGTCCCGCCGGGGAACCGTCCCGGCCCACCTGTTCGCCTTCCAGCTCGCCCACGGAGTGATACCCCGCCTGGGCTGGTCCGGCGCCGAAGACCCCGTCCTTTGCCACCGCTGCGACTCCCACGGCTGCGTCGGCCCCCACCACCTCCGCGTCGGCACCGCACCGCGCAGACATTGGCGAACCGTGCCGCGTCCGCGGCTGCCGTGGCACGCGACGCGGCCAACAGCTCCGCGGAGCACACCGACAAGGCCGCGGACGCTGCCGAGGAGGCGGCGGCCCAAGACCCTGAGTCCACCCGGATCACCGGGGACGAGGAAACAGGCGTCGCGCTGGCCCGATTCAAGAGGCAGGCCGAGGCCGACGACGCGCTCCTCATGGATGGAGACGCAGCGCACTCAGCCAGAGGAGACCAAGGGCCTGGTCGTGGCCGCAGTGTCGGCGCATCTCCCGTGGATCGCTGGAGGGGGTTTTATCAGCCGTTTCACAGAGAGTGACGGGGCTGTGGACGGAGCGAAGCGGGCCAGGACCCAGAGTGGCGCATGGCGGAAATCTTATGGTCCTTGGGGGCGGGCGTGGTTCGTATGCTTCCGACCCACTGCGGCCTCCGCATCTGGTCACCACCGCTCAACGGAACTCTTCGTACCGTTCTGCAGCACCGTCATCGAACACTCCGCCGCATTCCCGACGTCACTGGTACCACCATCGTCACGGCCCATATGCCAGGTACAAGGGAAAGGCTGCCGCTCCGCATCCCGAGCTGGGCGGACTCGGAGCGGTGACCGAATACTGCTCTATGAGACCGTGTGGCCGGTTTTGAACCTCCGGTGTTGTCGGGGAGTTGGCACCAAGACATGATCCTTTCTCGTACAACCCGACTATCCATGCGAGAGCCGAGATGTGATGCACCAACCCCTCCACAGGACGGACTGGGCAGTCTGCGAGCCGCCTTCTGATACCTGTGTTGCCGACGGCCACTGTCCAGGGGACCTCCCCGGACTGTCGGACCATCGTCGTGCATAAGGAAGCCGCAGGGCAGGCCTGCGCCTTGGCCCCAACGCAGGTCATCTCGGCTTCCTCCGCGCTACGAACACCGTGCACACAGCTATCCCCTGGTCAGGTGCGCCTGACTGCGTCATCCTCCTGATCTCCGCCACTCGCGACGTGGTCGGCGGTCCTGCCTGATCGGGCCGGGGTGGACCCAGCCTGAATCGTGGTGTGCCTTCCGCCGGTTGAGACGACGTGGCCGCCTGTCCGGCGACACTCACCGTTCCGGTGTAGCCACGCAGGGGCGCAGCCAGGCCCCGGGGCGGCAGTTTCGCGTTCCCCTCCACGGTGCCGTTCCTCTCGCATGCCATCCCTTCATGACGTTTCGCCGCAAAGGAGTTATTGATTTTCATGCACAGACGCTTGAGGTTTTTCGTCCTACCCGCTGTGGGCGTAGTGATGTGCACGGCTGGTCTTATGCCGTCGGTCAGCCAGGCGGCCAATAGGGTCGACGGGGAGAAGAGGGAGTCCCGGGAGTCCTACGCCGAAGAGCACGGCCTGACGGCAGATGACATCAGGCGTATCAACGCTCTGAACGAGAGGGCTCTGAGTCTGGGTCAGCCCGGCAAGCCCTCGGGGTCGTCGCTGCCGAGCGCGATCGAATCTCTCAGGCCCTCCACGGCGGCAAGCGGCAGGGTGACGCCTCCCGCCGAGCCGCTTGGGAGCATGCCGGAGGCGTATCGGGTGTACGGGGGCAGGGCGACTACAGGCATCAGCAACTACATACGCAAGTGGCAGCAGGTCTACAGCCATCGCGATGGCCAGGCACGGCAGATGACCGAAGCGCAGCGAGAGCAACTGTCCTACGGTTGTGTGGGGGTCACTTGGGTCAACTCAGGCCCCTACCCGACGAACAAACTGGCGTTCGCCTCCTTCGACGAGGACAAGTACAAGAACGCTCTGCAGAACACGACCCCCAGGGCAGGCGAGACGCGGGCTGAGTTCGAAGGGCGCATCGCCAAGGAGAGCTTCGACGAGGGCAAGGGCTTCAAACGGGCTCGTGATGTGGCGTCCATCATGAACAATGCCCTGGAGAACGCCCATGACGAGGGGACCTACGTCAACAACCTCAAGGCGGAACTCACAAGGAACAACGACGCTCTGCGCAACGAGGACGCCCGCTCGAACTTCTACTCGGCTCTCAGGGACACACCTTCCTTCAAGGACAGGGATGGGGGCAACTACGACCCGTCCAAGATGAAGGCGGTCATCTACTCCAAGCACTTCTGGAGCGGACAGGACCCGCGGAGCTCCTCCGACAAGAGGAAGTACGGCGACCCGGCCGCTTTCCGCCCCAACCCGGGCACAGGCCTGGTCGACATGTCGAAGGACAGGAACACCTCGCGTAGCCCCAGCAACCCCGGAGAAAGCTACGTCAACTTCGACTACGGGTGGTTCGGGGACCAGAAGGAAGCTGATCACAGCCAGACTGTGTGGACCCACGCCAACCACTATCACTCGCCCAACGGCGGCATGGGCCCCATGCAGGTGTACGAGAGCAAGTTCCAGAACTGGTCTGCCGGATACGCAGACTTCGACCGCGGGTCCTATGTCGTCACGTTCATACCCAAGAGCTGGAACACTGCCCCCTCCAAGGTGACACAGGGCTGGCCGTAACACCGGACCGTCACAGGCGCACGGCCAGACTGCCGTTACCCTCCCCTGCCTCACGCGGCGGATCCAGGAGGGGTTGCAGCGCAAGAGAGTAACCTGATCGACCGGTCCAGGCACTCGCCCTCTGCGTGCGCCGGGCAGGCGGAGGGCCGGGCCGCATCGCCGCCCGGCCCTCCCAAAGATGAGCAAGGCTGGCTGCCAGCCGGTCACCGCAGCCGTCTCGGTGCCCGAGTCCACGACGCCGTCGGCACCGAATTTGTCCTGTCGATCATGAAAACATGATCGGGACGGGCCGCCAAGATCCTCTTGAAGCCGCCCCGACCAGCGTTTCCACTGGTCGGAACGTTTCTGCGTCACCACTATGTGGTGGGGCGGGTGGGACTCGAACCCACGGCCGACGGATTATGAGTCCGTTGACAACCCCGGTGGTCAGGTCGCGGTGGGGATGTAGCGCGCTGCTGCGAGTCCGGCCGTCGATCGAAGTCTTGTGAAATAGGAGGCGCAGTACTCCTCGTTGATCAGAGGCACGATCCTGTCGAGGTCGGCGATGCACGACCAGAGGATGGCAATGCCATGGTTGTCGAGTCCGCCGTTCAGCTCTTGCTGGAGGAGGCCGGCGACGTCGGCGTCCAGGAGGATCAGCTCCACGCCCTCGATGTCCACCCCGCGGAAGCTTGCGGGGAACAGTGCACGCCGGTGTTCCTCCCACAGCCGGGCCAGTCGGTCGTCAGGCTGTGCTCCGCTCATGTCCGTGGATGCCGCATCTGCCGCAGCTGGTGGGCGAAGGAGCAGGGAAATCGCATCGAAGACGGCACGCACCATGTCGATGGCCCTGGCGGGGCCGAGGACGGCACTTGTCACGGCGCCCTGGGTGAGCTTGTCGCGCAGCAGTCGGCTGCGGTCGAGTTCGGCGGCGAGTTCGGCCGTGATGAGCCCTGCGCCGGTGGCCCGCTCGATCAGTTCCTGGAGTGGTTCGTCGACGGCCAGACGCTCGGCAAGGACGTGCTCCAGGGCGAACAGGGAATGCGTGACGGCAACGGTGGCGAACTCGTACCGGAAGTAGGAATGCCGGATGAGCTCGCGGGAGGTTTCCATCGCGCTCATGACGTACATCGACGCGCCTTCGGGCAGAACCAGGTCGGCAACCAGGGCGTGCATGCCCGCATAGTCGAGAGCGACATCGCGGGCGCGCGGGTCCGGTACTGGCAGAGGTGGCGGGCCGGGCAACGGCGGCAGGGGGTCCACCAGTGCAGTCTTGTCGTCCGAAGGCTGTCGGCGCCATCGGATTTGCTCGGGGCGGTCGGTGACTCCGCCTGCCGATGCCCTGTACTCCACCGGTTGAGGACGGTCATCCCCTGGACCTCATCGCCGCAGCTTCCGCAGCTTCCCGGGGTGGTGAGGTACTGCGGTCCGGCAATTCCCGCGTACGTGGCAACTCGCGGGAAGCCGCACAGTCCAAGAGGCCGCATCCGCGGGTCGGTGAGCCGGGGCTCCGCCCGGGTGAGGTTGAGTAATGCACGCCCGCCGGGTAGGACGGATTGTGCGGCGGCGTCGGGAGAGCCCATGGAACGTGACCAACCGCAACATCCGAACATCGTTGACCTGCATCAGTTCCTTGACGACCAGCTCGACCAGATCTCCGCGCAGCTCCGGGGGCTGGCCCGGACCAGGGACCGGTTGCAGGCGCTGCTGGATGCGGTCATGGCAGTCAGCCGGGAGTTGGAGCTGCCAGTGGTGCTGGACCGGATCGTCAGGGCTGCCATGGACCTGGTCCAGGCTCGCTATGGTGCGCTGGGCGTCCTCGATGAGCAGGGCAAGGGCCTGGCGCACTTCATCCCCGTGGGGCTGAGCGAGCAGGAGCGGGCCGACCTGGGCGGCGTCGAGTTTCCGCGCGGCCGGGGTCTGCTCGGGGCTCTGATTCACCGCCCCGAACCGCTCCGGGTCGAAGAGATTTCCTCGCATGCACATTCCGCAGGGTTCCCGCCCGGTCACCCGCCGATGCGCACCCTGCTCGGCGTGGCGATCAGCGTCCGGGGCGAGGTCTACGGCGACCTCTACCTGGCCGACCGGCGTGACGGGGAGCCCTTCGACGAGTACGACGAGGACGTCGTCGTTGCACTGGCCGGCGCCGCCGGAGTGGCCATCGAGAATGCGCGCCTGTTCGGGCATGTCCGGGCGCGCAGTGAGCAGTTCCAGCGTTTGCTGCTGCCGACGCTGTCCGACCTGCGACCGTACGAGGGCGCCGCCGTCTACCGGCCGGCGACCGCCCCGGCCCGGGTCGGCGGTGACTGGTACGACGCCTTTCTGCTCCCGGACGGGGCGTGCGCCGCCGTCATCGGCGACGTGGGAGGCCACGACCTGAAAGCTGCGGCGGCCATGGCCCAGACCCGCAACATGCTGCGCGCCCTGCTCTACGATCGCGGCACGCCGCCCAGCGCAGTCCTCACACAGCTCGATCACACTCTTCAAGCCATCACCGACAACCCCGTCACCACCGCCTGTCTGGCCCGCATCGAGCCCGAAGGGTCTGCCTGGACCCTGCACTGGAGCGCCGCGGGCCATCTTCCGCCCCTGCTCATCGCCCCCGGCCGGCGGCCGAGGTACCTGTTTGCCGATCCCGGGATCCCTCTCGGAGTGGACGCCGACCAACCCCGCCCCGACCACACCCACCCGCTCTCCGCCGGCTCCACCGTGGTCTTCTTCACCGACGGACTCATCGAGCACCCCCGGCACCCGATCGACAGCAGCCTCGACGCCCTCGCCCGGACCGCGGCCAGTCACGGCGACCTGTCCCTGGACGACCTTTGCCAGACTCTTGTCGATCACCACCCCAGCGACGGCCACGACGACATGGCCGTACTGGCCGTGCGCACACCCCTGCCGACGTAGCTCTGCCAATGCGGTCGAGGAGGAAGGGACGTCCTCCCCGGCGACGACATCGGTGCTCAGGTGCTCGCCGCCGCTCTGGGCGACGTGTGACACGAAGACGACCCGCCATGCGGCCTCATCGCGGCCGTCGCGGATGTGTTTCCGACTCCCGGAGCGTCGGAGGCGGTCGCTGGTGCGGCGCGATGGAGAGGGGGGAGGACCGAAAGACCGTTGTCGTACAAAGCAGACAACCGGCAACCGCGCGGGGCTCTGACCAGGGACGGACAGCCGGGCAACGGAAAGGAATCGATGAGCGTCCGCCCCTCTACAATCCCGGATACCCAACGGTAATCTCCCCCGTGCCGGGCCACGCACCTGCCCGGCCGGTGAGAGCAAAGGGGCCCTCATGACGACGGACGCTGACGCGGCCCGCGAGCGGTGGCAGCGCGCATGGAGCCACCGTGAGCAGCTGCTGAAGGTGGCGCGCCGAAGGTCGATGAGCCTGGAGGACGCCGAGGACGCCGTGCACGAGGCGATGCTCCGCGCCGCCGAGAACCCCCACCTGGACGACGAGCGGCTGGGCGCCTGGCTGACCACGGTGACCATGCGGTTGTGTGTGGACCGCTACCGGCAGGTCCACCGTGAGACCGAGGTACGCAGCAGTCCCATTCTGCTCGCGCCGGTCCCGGTGCCGGTGGAGGAGGCAGTCTGCGACCGTGCCGAGGCGAAGTGGCTGGCCGTGCGGACCGAGGAGCTCCCCGCCCGCCAGGCCGAGGCACTGCGGCTGAAGTCGGAGGACCTCGACGTCAGCCAGGTCGCGGTGAGGATGGGCCTGAGCTACCGGACGGTCGAGTCCCTCCTGGCGCGGGCCCGCCGGACACTGCGCAATTCGCTGGCCGCCACGCTGGGCGTGGCGCTCTGGGTGATCGGGCGCGGCCGTCAGGGCGGGAACGCCCAGGCGGTGGCCCTGGCCTCGACCGCGGCGACCCTGGCGGTGGCCGGGCTGATCCTGCCCTACGCCCATGACGCGGAAGGCCCCTCCTCGCGGCCCCCCTCCCCCTCGGTCTCGCAGGCCTCGGAGACCATGCCCGGTGCGGACCCCACCGCGTCCGCCCCTGCCGACGGTGGGGGTGCCGGGCAGCCGGCCGCCACCCGGCCAGGGCGGTCCGGGGACGCCGGTACCCTCGTACCCCCGCTGCCTCGGCTGCCCTCCGTGCCCTTGACCGCGCCCGCCGTCCCGGACGTCCCCGAGGTGACGGCGGTGCCGGAGGTACCCGTGCCGGACCTGGCCGTCACACCGGAACCGGGTGACACACCGGAGGTGCCCGAACCGCGCACCTCCGGGCTGCGCGCGCCCGCACCATAGCTGCTGCGCAGCCGCTGAGCCCGGTGCGCCGGCAATCCCTGCACCGGCACCGCCCGGACCACGCCCTTGCTGCGCGCTCGTCGCGTGCCGATTTCGGGGCGGCGAAAAAAAATCCCACCCAACAGCGACGGACGGGCCCGCCCTCCCCGTAGAGCAGATGTCGGAGCTCCACGGCTGAAGGGTGAACCGGATGGGTGTCGAGATCTGCGTGGAAGGACTGACCAAGTCCTTCGGACACCAGGTCATCTGGCAGGACGTTTCGCTGACGCTGCCCGCCGGGGCGATCTCGGTGATGCTCGGCCCCTCGGGCACGGGCAAGTCGGTGTTCCTCAAGACCCTGGTCGGGCTGCTGAAGCCGGACCGCGGCTCCATCCGGATCGCGGGCACGGACATCACCGGCCTGCGCGAGCACGACCTGTACGAGATACGGAAGCTGTTCGGCGTCCTCTTCCAGGACGGCGCGCTGTTCGGGTCGATGAACCTGTACGACAACATCGCCTTCCCGTTGCGCGAGCACACCCGTAAGCCGGAGAGCGAGGTCCGGCGGATCGTCCTCGAGAAGATGGACATGGTGGGGCTCATCGGGGCGGAGGAGAAGCTGCCCGGCGAGATATCCGGCGGTATGCGCAAACGGGCCGGGCTGGCACGGGCGCTGGTGCTCGACCCGGAGATCATTCTCTTCGACGAGCCGGACTCCGGGCTCGACCCGGTCCGGGTGGCCTACCTCAACCAGCTGATCGTCGATCTCAACGCGCAGATCGACGCCACCTTCCTGATCGTCACCCACGACATTGCATCGGCGCGGCAGGTGCCGGACAACATCGGGCTGCTGTTCCGCCGGGAGCTGGTGATGTTCGGTCCCCGGGAGCAGCTGCTGACCAGCGACGAACCGGTCGTACGGCAGTTCCTGAACGGCCGTGTGCAGGGGCCGATCGGCATGGCGGAGGAAAAGGACGCCGCCCAGGTCGAACAGGAGCTGGCGCAGCTCGGAGCGAATACGGATCCGGCGTCACCCGGCCTGCCCGAACTGACCCCGCGGCTGCTGCCCAGTGCGGGGATCGACCGTCCGCCGCGCTGGGAGACGATCGCCGAACGGGAGTCGCTGCGGCAGGTGCGGGCCGCGGTCCGCGGAAGGGCGGCGGACGCATGAGCATCGATCCGGTCGGAGCGCTGCGGCATTCGGGCAGCCTGTTCGCGATGGCCCTGGACGTCGTGCGGACGGTGCCCAGGCGCCCTTTCCAGCTCCGGGAATTCATCCAGCAGGCCTGGTTCATCGCGAGTGTGACGATCCTGCCCACCGCGCTTGTCTCCATCCCGTTCGGGGCGGTCATCGCCCTCCAGATCGGCAGCCTGACCCGACAGCTGGGCGCACAGTCGTTCTCGGGCGCGGCTTCGGTGCTCGCGGTCCTGAGGGAGGCCTCGCCGATCGTCACCGCGCTGCTGATCGCCGGCGCCGGCGGCACGGCGATCTGCGCGGACCTCGGAGCGCGCAAGATCCGTGAGGAGATCGACGCGATGCAGGTGCTGGGCATCGATCCGATCCACCGGCTGGTCGTCCCGAGGGTCCTGGCCTCGATGGTGGTGGCGGTGCTGCTCAACGGACTGGTGTCGGTGGTGGGAGTGGCAGGCGGCTACTTCTTCAACGTCGTCCTGCAGAACGGCACTCCCGGCGCCTATCTGGCCTCGTTCACCACCCTCGCCCAGCTGTCCGATCTCTGGGCCGCCGAGCTGAAGGCCCTGGTGTTCGGGGCCATCGCGGCCGTCGTGGCCTCCTACAAGGGGCTGACCGCCAAGGGCGGTCCGAAGGGCGTGGGCGACGCGGTCAACCAGTCGGTGGTGATCACCTTCATGTTGTTGTTCGTGACGAACTTCGTGATGACCGCCGTGTACTTCCAAGTCGTTCCGCAGAGGGGCTGACCGTGGCTCTGTTGAACCGTATCGTGGGGCGCCCGCTCCGTTCCCTCGAGGAGCTGGGGACCCAACTGTCCTTCTACGGACGCTCGCTGGCCTGGACCGGGCGCACTCTGCGCCGCTACAAGAAGGAAATCCTGCGGCTGCTGGCCGAGGTGAGCTTCGGCCGCGGCGCGCTGGCCGTCGTCGGCGGGACCGTGGGTGTGATCGCCTTCCTGTCGTTCTTCACAGGCACAGAGGTCGGCCTCCAGGGCTATGCGGCCCTCAACCAGCTGGGCACCTCCAACTTCGTGGCGTTCCTGTCCGCGTACTTCAACACCCGTGAGATCGCGCCGCTGGTGGCCGGGCTGGCACTGTCCGCGACGGTCGGGGCCGGATTCACCGCCCAGCTCGGCGCGATGCGGATCAGCGAGGAGACCGATGCGCTGGAGGTGATGGGCGTCCCCTCGCTGCCGTTCCTGGTGACCACCCGGATGATCGCCGGTTTCGTCGCCGTGGTGCCGCTGTACGTGGTCGGGCTGCTGTCCTCGTACTTCGCCGCCCGGACCATCACCACCGGCTACTACGGGCAGTCCGCGGGCACGTACGACCACTACTTCCAGCAGTATCTGCCGCCGGTCGACGTGCTGTGGTCCTTCGGGAAGGTGATCGTCTTCGCCGTCGTGATCATCCTGGTCCACTGCTACTACGGCTACTACGCGAGCGGCGGACCGGCCGGCGTGGGGGTCGCGGTCGGGCGGGCGGTACGTACCTCCATCGTCGCCATCAACGTCCTGGACTTCTTCCTCAGCCTGGCGATCTGGGGCGCCAACACGACCGTACGGATTGCGGGGTAGGGCCGATGCGGATCGTGAGACTGAGGGTGTACGGCATGGTCTTCATCGCCGTCATCGCGCTGCTGCTGTCGTTGTCCGTGGCCGTCTACCAACAGGCGTTCGTCTCCGCCGTACGCATCACGCTGGAGGCGGGCACGTTGGGCAACCAGCTGGAGCCCCGGGCCGATGTCAAGCTGCGCGGGCTGTTGGTCGGCGAGGTGCGGGCGGTGCGGGCGGACGGTGAGAAGGCGACGCTCGACATCGCGCTCAAGCCTGAACACATCGCCCGGATCCCGTCCGACGTGCGGGCGAGGCTGCTGCCCAAGACGCTGTTCGGTGAGAAGTACGTCGACCTCGTGGCCTCCCGGGAGTCCTCGGCCCGGCACATCCGCGCAGGGGACGTCATCACCCAGGACCGCACCAGGGTCGGCATCGAGCTGCAGCAGCTGATGAACGACCTGCTGCCGCTGCTGCGCACGGTGCGGCCGGCCGAACTCAACGCCACGCTCTCGGCATTCGCCACGGCACTCGAGGGCCGCGGCGACCGGATCGGCGACAACCTCACCCGCCTGGAGGACTATCTGCACCGGATCAACCCCCATATGCCCTCGGTCAAGGAGGACATCTCACGGTTCGCCGATGTGGCCGAGGTGTACGGGGACGCCGCTCCCGATCTGATGAGGATCGTGCGGAACACGGTCACCACGAGCCGCACGATCGTCGAGAAGCAGGACCAGCTGGCCGAGCTGCTCACCTCCACGGCGACCGTCGCCAGGACCACGGACGAGGTCCTCGACGAGAACGCCGGGAGGCTCATCACGCTGGGCCGGGTCTCCCGTCCCACGCTGGCGTTGTTCGCGCGCTACGCACCGGAGTACCCCTGTCTCCTCAAGGGCCTGGTGAGGCAGGAGGCGGCGTCGGAACAGGCATTCAGAGGCGGAGAAATGCGTATCACTCTCGAAGTCGTCCGGCCCCGGCCGGCGTACCGGCCCGGCGAGGAACCGCGCTATGCGGAGCGTTCAGGGCCCAGCTGCCACGGGATGCCCCATCCGCAGGTCCCGGCACCTGCCACCAGGCTCGACGACGGTACGTCTGGCGCGCCCCAGGTGTCCGCCACGGAGTCGGAGCAGCGTGCCGTGGGTTCTCTCGTGTCGCCCGTCATGGGTGTGCCGGCCGATGAGGTGCCCGCGGTGGCGACGCTGCTGTTCGGGCCGATGGCCCGGGGTACGGCGGTGAGTGTCGCATGACGTCCGCAGGAGCCAAGGGCGCCAGGCAGACCGCGTCGCCGCTGATCAAGTTCAGTCTGTTCGCCGTGGTGACGGTGCTCGCGACGACGCTGCTCGCGGCCACGATCGTCACCGTCTCCTTCTCTCCCGAGCACACGTACCGCGCCGTGTTCAGTGATGTCACCAGCCTCGAGAAGGGCGACGACATCAGGGTGGCCGGTGTACGGGTCGGTGAGGTGGAGGACATCCGCATCAAGGACCGCACTCGCGCCGAGGTCACCTTCTCCCTCACGCAGGACCGCCCGTTGCTCACCAGCACCGGCGCGGTGATCCGGTACCGCAACCTGGTGGGGCAGCGGTACATCGCGCTGACGGAGGGCGCAGGCGACTCCACCAGGCTGCCGCCGGGTGGCCGGATCCCGCTGTCCCGGACCCAGCCCGCGCTCGATCTGAACGCGCTGCTGAACGGGTTCAAGCCGCTCTTCGCCGCGCTGAGCCCGAAGGACGTGAACCAGCTCGCCACGGAGATCGTCAGGACGCTCCAGGGCGAGGGCGGAACGGTGAACAGCCTGCTCGCGCACACGGCTTCGCTCACCACCACGCTCGCGGACCGCGACAAGCTGATCGGTTCGGTGATCGACAACCTCAACACGGTGCTGGGAACGCTGGACAAGCGTGGTGCCCGTTTCTCCGGGCTGGTCAAGCAGTTGCAGCGGGTGATCTCCGGTCTTTCGGCCGACCGCAAGCCCATCGGCGACTCGCTGGTGAACATCGGCGAGCTGACGGAGGCCACTTCCGGCCTGCTGGAGGATGCCCGGCCGCCGTTGCGCGACGACATCGCCGAGCTGACCGATCTGACCGGAACGCTGAACAAGAACGAGAAGACGGTGGAGGGCGTGCTGAAGCGGCTGCCGAACAAGCTCAACAAGTTGACGGGGACGGCCTCGTACGGCTCCTGGTTCAACTTCTACCTCTGTGACTTCGACGGCCGGATCGTGCTGCCGAAGACCCGTGAGGTCCTCACGCCCGAGCTCCACGTCGCCCGTGCGAGGTGCACATGATGGTGCCGTTCCGCGAGCGCAATCCGGTGGTGATCGGGGCGGTCGGCCTCACCGCACTGGCGCTCCTCGCGGTCGCCGCGTTCAACGCGGACGGCCTGCCGCTCATCGGCGACGGCGAGACCTACAGTGCGGCGTTCTCGGAGGCGGGCGGTCTCAAGCCCGGCGACGAGGTCCGTATCGCCGGGGTGAAGGTCGGCAAGGTCGACGAGGTGGATCTGGACGGAGACCACGTCAAGGTGGTCTTCCGGGTCAAGGGGGACCCCGGGTTCGGCAGCAGGACGGGCGCCGCCATCCGCGTCAAGACGATCCTGGGGGCCAAGTACCTCGCGCTGGAGCCGAAGGGGTCCGGGCAGTTGGCGCCGGGCAGCGAGATCCCGCTGAACCGGACGACCTCCGTGTACGACGTGGTGGCGGCCTTCAGCGATCTGACCACGACGACGGAGAAGGTCGACACGGAGCGGCTGGCGACTGCCCTGGAGACCATCTCCACCACCTTCGAGGACTCCCCTGCCGAGGTGCGGGCGTCCATCAAGGGCCTGTCGAAGATCTCCCGTACGGTCGCTTCCCGCGATGAGGCGCTGCGTGAACTCCTCAGTCATGCCAACGGGGTCAGTGGTGTGCTGGCCGAACGTTCGGGCGAGTTCTCCAAGCTCGTCAAGGACGGTGACGCGCTGTTCAAGGAGATCTCCAGGCGAAGGGCGGCGATCCACGCGCTGCTCAAGAGCTCGGCCGCCCTCGGCATCCAGCTGTCCGGCCTGGTCGAGGACAACCGCAAGGAGATCGGACCGGCGCTCGCGGGCCTGAACTCGGTGGTCACCATGCTCGAACGCAATCAGGCCGGTCTCGACCGCAGCGTCAGGCTGCTCGCGCCCTATGTGCGGGTCTTCACCAACACCCTCGGCAACGGCCGCTGGTTCGACAGCTACATCCAGAACATGGTCGCCACCCCGGTGGTCCCGCGGACGGGAGGTTCCTCATGAGCACGCGTCTGCCCCGTATGCGTCTGCCGGACTCGGGTGCGCTGCGCAGGCGCCTGCTGCGCCGGGCGGCGCTGGCCACGGCACTGGCGGTCGTCGCCGCGGTCGCCTTCGTCATATGGCCGAAGCCGGACCCGGTCCGGGTCACGGCGTACTTCCCGCGCACGGTCGGCATCTATCCCGGTTCCGACGTACGGGTGCTGGGCGTACGGATCGGTGAGGTCAAGGCGATCACTCCGGAAGGCGGCCGGGTGCGGGTGGAACTGGAGTACGAGGCCGGCCGGAAGGTGCCCGCCGACGCCAAGGCGGCGATCATCAACTCCTCGGTGGTCAGCGACCGTTACGTCCAGCTGCTGCCGGTGTACCGGTCCGGGCCGGCGATGCGCAGCGGCGATGTCATCACGGAACGGCGCACGGCCGTACCCGTCGAGCTGGACCGGGTCTTCGACAGTCTGCACACGACTGCCGAGGCCCTGGGCCCGCGCGGAGCCAACAAGGACGGATCGCTGTCCCGGCTGCTCGGCGTGAGCGCGGACAACCTCGAGGGGCAGGGCGAGAACCTGCACCGGACCGTCGAGGATCTCTCGCTGGCCGTGACCACGCTGTCCGACGGCAGGCAGGACCTGTTCGGCACGGTCCGCAATCTGCAGGTCTTCACGGCCGCGCTGGGCGCCGACGACAAGAACGTCCGGTCGTTCAACGACAGCCTGGCCACCGTGGCCGACCAGCTCGCCGGGGAGCGCGAGGACCTCGCCGCCGCGCTGCGGCACCTGGGCGTGGCGCTCGCCGATGTCTCCGACTTCGTGAGGAAGAACAAGAAGTCGCTGACGTCGAATGTGGAGGGCCTCAGCAAGGTCACCAAGGTGCTCGTCACCCAGCGCGCCGCGCTGGCCGAGCTGCTGGAGGTGGCCCCGGCGGGGCTTTCGAATCTGCAGAACGCCTACA
This sequence comes from Streptomyces sp. NPDC043861, assembly GCF_056435905.1. NCBI lineage: Bacteria > Bacillati > Actinomycetota > Actinomycetes > Kitasatosporales > Streptomycetaceae > Streptomyces > Streptomyces sp. NPDC043861. Next base: position 89,454 of record NZ_JBWKDP010000015.1, read on the forward strand.
ACCCGGCCTCCGGAACCCTCGACACCCGCAACAACCCGGACCACCCGCAGGACCCGGCCGCTCTGCTGTGCTCGGTGCTCAGGACGACCGGGGACGGCAAGGCGGCGGACTGCCGGGACCTGGAGAAGCTCTTCGACTCCTTGCCGGAGCTCGGACCGGGCGGCACCCGGCCGGTGTCCGGCTCCGGCTCCGTCGACCGGACCCTTGGCGGAATCCTGGAGGCGGGCGCATGAGCGTGGAGCGCAGGAGGCTGCTCCGTACGAGTGCGGCCGTATGGGCGGCGGCGGGCTCGCTGCTGCTGTCGGGCTGCGACTTCGACGGTCTGTACGACATCGAGCTACCCGGCGGAGCGGCCGCCGACGGCGACGCCTACCGGGTCACCGTCGAGTTCAGGGACGTTCTCGACCTCGTGCCGCAGTCCGCGGTGAAGGTCAACGACGTCACCGTGGGCTCGGTCGAGAAGGTGGAGCTGAACGGTTGGCACGCCCGGGTCGGTCTGCGCATCTCGGAGTCGGTGAAGCTTCCCGGCAACGCGGTCGCCGAGTTGCGGCAGACCAGCATGCTCGGCGAGAAGTACGTGGCGCTGTCGGCGCCGGCGGACGCGGTGCCCGTCGGCAGGCTCGGCGACGGTGCCCGGATCCCGCTGTCCCGCAGCGGCCGCAATCCCGAGATCGAAGAGGTGTTGTCCGCGCTGTCCGCCCTGCTCAACGGTGGCGGGGTGGCCCAGCTCAAAACGATCACTACGGAGCTCAACAAGGCCTTGGAGGGCCGGGAGAACCGGGTCAAGTCCCTGCTGACGGAGTTGAACACCTTCGTCGGCGGGCTCGACGCACAGCGCAAGGAGATCATCCGCGCGCTGAACGGCATCGACCGGCTGGCCAAGCGGCTCGGGCGGGAGAAGAGGACGATCGCCCAGGCCGTCGACACCGTCCCGCCCGCGCTGAAGGTGCTGGCCGACCAGCGGACCAAGCTGACCTCGATGCTCACGTCCCTGTCGAAACTCGGGGAGACCGGCACGAAGGTGGTCAATGCGTCGCACGACGACGTGGTGGCCAATCTGCGCAGTCTGCGGCCGATCCTGGAACAGCTGAACAAGGCGGGCAACGATCTGCCCAACGCCCTGGAGCTCATGACGACGTATCCGTTCCCGCGCAACGCGACGGAAGCCATCAAGGGCGACTACGTCAACCTCAAGATCACCGCAGATCTCGATCTGGCGGGCATCTACGGGAATCTCGGCGAGAAACCCGGGAAGCCGGGCGGCCCGAAGAAGCCGGGTGTCCCTGACGTTCCCGTTCCCGAGATCCCCGGAGTACCCGAGCTGCCCGGAGTCCCCCGGCCGACTTCGCTGCCGTCACCGGTCGTGCCCGGCACTCCCCCGCCGCCCTCGGACGGCGCCCCGCTGTGCCCGCCGGTCTGCACCGGCAGTCATGTGTCGTACGGCACCCGGAGTGAGGGCCGCTTCCCGCCCGGGGTCGATCTCGCCCTGGCGGAACTGATGCTGAAGGGGATGCAGCCGTGATCACACGTACGGTCAAGATCCAGTTGTTCGCCTTCGCCACGGTCACCGCCGTCGGCGTGTCGTACGTCGGAGCCCGCTACACGGGGCTGACCGATGCCCTCCTCGACCGCGGCTACACCGTACGGGCCGACTTCGCCGACTCGGGAGGCGTCTTCCCCGGCGCCGAGGTCACCTACCGTGGTGTACCAGTGGGCCGTGTCGGGGAGCTGCGGCTCACCGGCCGGGACGGGGTCTCGATAGCGCTGGACATCGAGGACGGGCCTGACATCCCGGCGGACACCGTGGCCGTGGTGGCGAACCGTTCGGCGGTCGGTGAGCAGTACGTCGATCTGCAGCCGCGGGCCCCGGGCGGCCCCTATCTGCGCGACGGCAGCACCATCGCCCGCCACGACACCAGGGTCCCGATGCCCACCACGGACCTCGTGCTCAGTCTGGACCGGCTGGTGAATTCCGTCGGCAAGGAGGATCTGCGGATCACGGTGGACGAACTGGGCAAGGCGTTCGCCGGTACCGGACCCGAGCTGAGCCGGCTGGTGGACTCGGGCAACGCCTTGGTCGAGTCCGCTTCCCGCTCCCTGCCGCAGACGGTCTCGCTGATCGAGGACTCACGGAAGGTGCTCAAGACACAGGCCGACAAGGGTTCTGCCATCAAGTCCTTCTCCCACGACCTCGCGGCGCTCTCCGCCGAGTTGAAGTCGAGCGACGGTGACATCCGCAAGCTGATCGGCTCCGGTGCTCCGGCGGCACAGGAGGTGAACTCGCTGCTGACGGCGACCCGGCCCCATCTGCCGGTGCTGCTGGGCAATCTGATCAGCGGCGGCCAGATCACGGTGGCGCGGCTGCCCGGTGTGGAGCAGGCCCTGGTCACCTTCCCCGTGGTGGTGGCGGGCAGCTACACCGTGATCCCGGGCGACGGCACCACCCACTTCGGGATGGTGGTCAACGCGGACGAACCGCCGCCGTGCCGGCAGGGATACGGGACCCAGCGACGCGACCCCGCGGACACGAGCGACCGGCCCGCGAACACCGGGGCGCACTGCTCGGCCCCGCGCGGCGGCCCCACCTCGGTGCGCGGCGCACAGAACGCGCCCGGCTACTCGGGGCGCAGCGGCTCCGGCGCTGACCGGGCCGCCCATGTCACCCCGTACGACCCCGAGACCGGCACGGCTGCGGGGCCGGACGGAACGCTGGTCGAGATCGGCTCGACCGGCGGCGAACAGAGCGTATTCGGAAAGGACTCGTGGCAATGGCTGCTCGTCGGACCGATGGCATGACAGGAAGCCTCGCGGTGCGCGCGGCGCGGCTGCTGCGCCGACTGTGGTCGAGGGCGGCGGAGGCCGCCGGCCGTGGCAGGGCGATGCCCGTGTCGCTGGCGGCGGCGACCGTCGTCACGACGGTCCTCGCCGTCTGGCTGGGCTTTCAGGTGCACGAACAGCGAGCGGATGAAGAGCGACGCCAGGACATCCTGGCAGCGGCCCGCCAGTCGGCCCTGAACTTCACCTCGCTCGACCACCGGCACTACAAGAAGGACAGCGAGAACGTACTGAAGGGCGCCACCGGCGACTTCAAGAAGGAGTTCGCCGCGCAGACGGGCGAACTGACGAAGCTGGTCGCCGCGAACAGGTCGGTGTCCCAGGGGCAGGTGCTCGAAGCCGGCATCACCCGGGCCGACGAGAAGTCCGCCCGCGTGCTGGTGGTCGCCGACAGCAAGGTGACCAACACGGCCGCTCCCGAGGGCCAGGCGCGCACGTACCGGCTGCAGCTCGACCTTGTGCTCGAAGGGGGTCGATGGCTGACGTCCGACGTCGAGTTCGTCGGCTGACGGGCGCCCGGAGCCCGTCCAAGGCGGGGCCGCGACAGGCACTCCCGATGCCGACCAAGCCCCCTGCACACCCGTACCCCCGCACCACCAGTGAGGAGAAAGCCCGTGGCGAACCCGATCACCCGAGGCCGTGGCGTCGGCTCCCCAGCTCGCCGCTCGATGACCGCGGCCGCCCGAGCGGCGGCCAAGCGCACCGCGCGCGGCGACGGCCTCGCCCTGGCAGTATCCGAGGACCGGCCCACCGGACGGTCCTCGTCCGGACCGGTCTCCGGACGCACCCTGCGCACGAAGGACCCGGAAACGGACACCGGCGAACCGGACTGGGAGGCACCGGACTGGGAGGACTCCGACCGGTACGTTCCCGGCGCGGAGCCGGAGCAGGACTCCGCGGAGCAGGACTTCGCGGAGCCGGAGGCCGCGGAGCCGGAGGCCGAAGGCGCCGCCGTGACCTCGGGCGGCCGGCGGCGCAGGCTGGTGATGGCCCTGCTCGCCGTTCTGGCGGCAGCCTCCCTGGTCGGGGCCGCCGTGCTCGCCCAGGGCTACTGGGACGGCCGGCGGGCGGAGCAGGCACGGCAACAGGCACTCGCGGCCGCGCGGACAGCGGCGCCTGCCGTCCTGTCGTACGACTACCGGCATCTGGACCGCGACTTCGCCGCGGCGCGCGGACATCTGACCGGATCCTTCCGTGACGAGTACCGCAGGACGACCAAGACCGTGGTGGCTCCGACCGCGAAGAAGTACCAGGGGGTGGTCAAGGCGACAGTGGCGTCCCCGTCCGGAGGCGGCGCCCCCGCGGCGTCGGTGGTGTCGGCCTCGTCCGACAAGGCGATCGTGCTGCTTTTCGTGAACCAGGTGACGCGGAGCAGTCAGGTCGAGGGGCCCCGCGTCGATCTGAACCGGGTGCGGATGACGCTCACGCTGACGTCTGACGGCTGGAAGGTGGCAGGGGTCGACGCGTTGTAGTCCCGCGGGACGCGCCCTGGCACCTTCCGAGCCAGGACGGGACAGCCGGGCGCGTTCCGAGCGGCGGGTCGTCCCTGGTGGACAACCCGCCTTGCGGGACGGCTGCTAAGCCTTGGCGGCGTCGGCGGCGCCGGCCTTCCACTCGCGTTCGATGCTGCGCATGAGTGCCGGAACCACGATCAGGGAACGGAACGGCTTGATGGCGGTCATGTAGGCGGCACCGAGTCGTCCGTTCGGCTTGACCAGGACCGCCATCTGGCCGCGGTAGCCGCCGGAGCCGTCCGGAACCCAGCTCATGTGCATGACGGTGTGTACGGTCCGGTTGGCCATCTCGGACGCCCACTCGTCCTGGCGCAGATACAGCGAGGTGAAGGGCACGTCGGTGAAATCCGGGCCCCGTGGTGCCGTACGCAGATCACTCGGCAGCCGGTCCCGGAGCGAAGGCACCCGGGAGTCCACACCGGCATCCTTGCGGTCCAGTCCCAGCAGTCCTCCGATCTTCTGACGGGCCGTCCAGAGGCAACGGACCAGGAAGGGGGCGCCCTGAGGAAAGCTTTCCGACTCCGCGTCCGAGACCATGATCGACACCAGCCGGGGGAACTCGTCGGGACCGCCCGGTGTCGGCAGCAACCAGACGTCCTCGACCTCGAAGTCGGGAGTGATCTCGTGGATCCGCCACGGGCGCGACGTGTGCGCGGTATTGGCCAGTCTCATGTGTGGACCTCCAGGACAGGTGGCAGGTTGAGCACGCCTCGGACGGCTCTTTCGGCGAGTTCGACGTCGTAGGGAGCGTGGCCGGCGAGCTGGATCCCGACCGCTTCGACGACGCCGAGATAGGCCGACGCCGTCTCGGCGGGCGGCGGCCCCGGCGGGATGGCCCCGCTGCTGCGCCCGGCGGCGATCAGGCCGGCGCAGTCGGCTTCCAGCCGGTCGACGCTGTCCGTGATCGCCCGGCCGACCGGATGGTCCTGGCCCGCGAACTCGACCCTCAAGGTCATCAGGACGCCGGCCACGTCGCGGCGGCAGTAGACGGCATGCCCGCGCGCCAGCGCCAACAGCGCCTCGACAGGGTCGGATTCAGCGGCGACGAGACGGCCCACCTCGGCCTCCCAGGTCTCCTCGACCCACTTCACCACCGCGAGCGCAAGTTCTTCCTTGTTGGCGAACAGGTGATACAGGGCGCCGCGCGTATAGCCCGCCTCCCCGGCCACGCGGTCCAGGACCAGATTGGCGTACCCGTACAACGACAGCCCCCGCGCCGCGGCCTCCAGCAGAGCGGCCCTGGTCCGGGCTCGCCGGTCTGCCTGCGTCCGGCGAACCCCCTCCGGCTTCCCGGCCATCACCACCACCCCCTCCACTTACATACGTACATGCACGTAGGTTAGCATCGTCGTACCGCTGAGCAGTCAGACCACAACGGGGGCCGTATGAACGTCGAACCAGCACGTGACTCGAGAGCGGGCAAAGCCTTTGTCCCGGCCGTCCGCCAACAGCAGCCGGTCCCGGAGCGGATCCGCGCCCTCAGCACCATGACCGATCCCAGCTACGTCGATCTCTTCACCATGACCGGCGGCCGGCCGGGCAGATCGCCGGAGCAATGGGCAAGGGTCCTGTTCGAGGACGTGGCGGGCCGCGGGGGACAGTTCATCTGGCGGGTACTGCTCGGCCTGCGGCTCAGGGCCTCACCCGACCGGGTGGCCGGATGGCGGATCGCCGACCGTGGCGACGACTGGATCAGACTCGAGGCCCGTTCCCGGTTCCTGACCGGGCATCTGGTCGTCCAGGCCGATGACGAACACGTCTCGCTCGCCACGTTCATCCAGTACGACCGCCCGGTGGCCTCGCGCATCTGGCCACCGCTGGCCAGGAAGCACCGCCAGTTGGCCCCCGATCTCCTTCGCGACGCACACCGGGCACCCCAGCCGAGCCCAAGCCGATAGTCCCGGCGTTCGTCCGGCCGCTCGGGCAAACGAGTAACGGTCTGCCCTCTCATGGCTCAGCTGGAAGGCGGATAGAACTGCCCTTCCAGCCGCCTGGCCTTGGCGACGTCCGGGCAGGGGTGCCTCTGCACGGCTCAGCTTCCTGCAGTGCAACAACATGACGGTGGTGGCTGCGCCGCGGCCGCGAGAGAGTCGATGACGCGGCGGCCGGCGCAGGGGACCTACGGCGCCGGGACGGTGAGCGAAGAGTCGTCACCGCGTCCGCGTATCCAGTAGTGCATCGACCAACAGGGGAGAACTCACGACCATCGGCAGAACTGCAACCAGGGCCGATACGGCTGGGTGTGGAGAGGAGGCTGGCTGGGACGTGTTCCCAACCGACCGCCGGTGCATCCGCTTCCCTGCCAAAGAATGCTGTGCAGCTGACGATTAGCTTTGGCATGCTCATGGCATTCTCTAGTCCAATCAAATCCTCAGACCTAGGAGTTCCTTTGCTCAAGTCTTGGTCACTTCGCCTTTCGGCGCTGATCGCTGCCCCTGTGGTCGCCCTGGGGTTCAGTACTGAAGCCCTGGCCACCAGCGGCAACACCTGGGTGTACTTGAAAAACTCAAGTGCACCGAACGGGCACTCGGCCGCCATGGTCCACGTCGACGACGGAGATATTTTCCGCATCTACGACAACTACGCTGACGGGCACGGCGTCCGGGGCTACCTTGATGAGCTCAAGCCACTGGAAGGCGGTTACGTACGAGTGCACGAGTCGTACAACGGCAGGGGTTATATCTCCTACAGCGAGTTCAGGTACGACGTCAAGCCCAATCGGCAGTACCGGATGAGGGTGTGCACCGTGGACGGAATAGAAGATTCCATTCCCAACAAATGCTCAATCCGTCAGACTTTCACAGAGTAACGAAATTTTCCGCGAGTCGCCTGGTTGCTTCCTTGAATGAGTCGACAAGTGACGCTCATGGCACTCGGCCGCAATTTGGTGTCGCACAAAATTCCACCGACCGAGGAGTTCCTTTGTTCAAGTCTTGGTCACTTCGCGTTTCGGCGCTGATCGCTGCCCCTGTGGTCGCCCTGGGGTTCAGTACTGAAGCCTTGGCCGCCAGCGGCAACACCTGGGTGTACTTGAAGAACTCAAGTGCACCGAACGGGCACTCGGCCGCCATGGTCCACGTCGACGACGGAGATATTTTCCGCGTCTACGACAACTACGCTGACGGGCACGGTGTCCGGGGTTACCTCGAGGTGGGTGATGCCGTTGGCGGCTGGAACCGGCTGCACACCTCGTACAACGGTAACGGCTACATCAGTTACAGTGAGTTCAAGCGTGATGTCCAGAAGCCTTGGGTCTATCGGATCAAGGTATGCACGTTTGACGGAGTTGAAGACACTTCTCCCGTGAAGTGCTCGCCGTGGAAAGTCTTCACGGAGTAAGTCGATCCGCCTCATGGGTGACCTGTCGGTCTCTTAGAAAGGTCGACAGCCCCAGCCTTTCCGTGACGGTCCGCCGAATCTGGCGGACCGTCACGGCTTGCCGGACGGGTTGCGGGCAGGCTGGTGGCGAATCAGGTCAGGCGCCGTGGCCCGCAGAGTGGAGCCGATCTCGCGCAGCCCTCGCTGCTGCTCCGGTCCGGGAGCGCGGGACGCTCCACCCGGCTCCCATTGCGGAGCCTGCGCTGCCAGTCGTGCCGTGGCGGACGTCCAGTCGTACAGCTCGGCCACCGGCCCGTCCCAGTCGGGCAGGCCGGCCGTGTGCGCGAGCAGGTGGCGTACCAGCACCTTCTCCTTGCCCGCCGCGGCGAACTCCGGCCAGTACCGGGCGACCGGCGCGGCCAGATCGAGTTCGCCACGGTCGGCGAGAACCAGCGCGCACAGCGCAGTCAACGTCTTGGTGACGGACCAGACGTTGACGATCGTGCCACGCGGCCCACGGCGCCATGAGGGCGATGAGGGCGATGAGGGCGATGAGGGCGATGGGAGCCCGCGCCACCAGCCCCTCACCAACCAGGCCAGACGGCCGCCGCGGCCACCGTCATCGCCCCCGCCCACCCGGCTGGGCCGGAACTCCACCCCCGAACCGCCCCGCAAAAGGCCTCGGACGCATGTACATGGGACTCACCAAGCAGGGAACACCGAACGTTTCAACGACTTGACGTCTCGGCGTTGCGAGCCACCGCGCTGCCTGGCTTTGGGCATCAGGTCGAATACCATCGAGTTCCCTCCTTCTGTGAACGAAAGCGATGGAGCGTGGTGGTAGTGCAAAAGCCCGGTATTTCTTCGGCTGCCGCAAGCGGCAGCACCCCTTCGTGGGCTCTGGAATACGAGTGATGTCGGCGCCATCGGGCACGGTCGGCAGCCCTGAGGAACACCACGTCTCGCCCGTCAATTCACACAACGAGTGGGATCCACTGGAAGAAATCATCGTCGGGCGCCTCGACGGCGCGACGATCCCCTCCAACCACCCGGTCGTGGCGTGCAATATCCCCTCATGGGCCGCACGGTTGCACGGGCTCGCCGCGGGCTTCAAGTTCCCGCGCAAGCTGATCGAGCCAGCGCAGCAGGAGCTCGATCAGTTCATTGCTCTCCTGCAGTCCCTGGGCATCACGGTCACGCGCCCGGACGCGGTCGACCACAGGCAACGATTCGGCACCCCCGACTGGTCGTCGCGCGGTTTTGGCAACACCTGCCCGCGTGACAGCATGCTCGTGATCGGCGACGAGATCATCGAGACCCCAATGGCGTGGCCGTGCCGATATTTCGAGACCCACTCCTATCGCTCGATCCTCACCGACTACTTCCGGCGCGGCGCCCGCTGGACGGCGGCGCCGAAGCCGCGGCTCGCCGGCGCATCGTTCGAGGCGAATTTCCGCGCCCCCGAGGTCGGCGAGCCTATGCGCTACATCCTCACCGAGTTCGAGCCGGTGTTCGACGCGGCGGATTTCGTGCGCGCAGGACGCGATCTCTTCGCCATGCGGAGCAACGTCACCAACGAGATGGGCATCGACTGGTTGCGCCGCCACCTCGGACCCGGCTATCGCATCCACGAGATCGAGAGTCGCTGCCGCACACCGATGCACATCGACACGACGTTCGTTCCGCTGTCGCCCGGCAAAGTACTGGTCAATCCGGAGTACATCGACGTCAACCGCCTGCCCGACGTCCTGAGCTCGTGGGACATCCTGATCGCCCCCGAGCCCGACCCGATCGACGACCACCTGCTCAAAATCACCTCGATGTGCGGCAAGTGGCTCAGCATGAACGTCCTCATGATCGACGACAAACGGGTGATCGCGGAGCGTCACCACACCGGCATGCTCAAGGCGCTCGAAAAGTGGGGGTTCGAGCCCATCCCCTGCAACCTGCTGCACTACGCGCCGTTCGGTGGCTCATTCCACTGCGCGACCCTCGATGTCCGGCGCCGCGGCACGCTCGAATCCTATTTCCCTTGATCGGCCTCGCCCATCGCCGCCCGCAACGCGTCGGCCGGACCTTGGCCCTGGCCCTGGCGGCCCGCCTGCATGGCTCTTTTCGGAACGCCCACCCCGGCGGAACTGCGCGAGCGGGTGGGAGACATCCGCGAGGAACTCGGCGAAACGGTCGAGGCCTCGGGGTCGGCGTGAGTGAACTCCAGACGGCCTGGTCGGCGACCCGGCGCAGCAAGGGCAGCGCCTCAGCGGGGGGCCGGCCTTGGTGCGCCTTGAGAGATGCGGCCGGGGACCGGGGCTTCAGATCGAATGCCCGGATCGGAGGCTCTCGGAGCCATCCTTCTCACCACGCCGGACAAATTCCAACGAGTGGCTCAGCCGCACCCGCGCCCGCGGGGGGCCGTTCACCCTTTCAGCCCTGCGCCCTCTCCTTCTGTGGCCAGACGTCGTCCCCGTCCACCAGCCGGTGAGGCGACACCCCGCAGAATACGGCGGGTTTTCGCGGCAGCGGGGGCGAAGCCCGTGTAGCTTCGCCTCCAGCTGTCGTGGTTCCGAAGTCCCTTCCGCCCGTAAGCATTTGTACGGGCGGTTTTGCTGTTGAGCATCGCTGAGGACCCGGCGATCACCTCCGGTCCCCACACGGTGGGGGGACCGTACCCCGAGTCACTTGGAGGACGTCCATGGCCAGCGGAACTGTGAAGTGGTTCAACTCGGAGAAGGGCTTCGGATTCATCGAGCAAGACGGAGGAGGCCCCGATGTCTTCGCCCACTACTCCAACATCTCCGGCGGCGGCTTCCGTGAGCTGCAGGAGGGCCAGAAGGTGACATTCGACGTCACCCAGGGGCCCAAGGGCCCCCAGGCCGAGAACATCACTCCCGTTTGAGCCGAAGGCCTCTGGTGCCCCCGCCTAGCCGGGGCGAGGGCACCTGCGCGGAACGGCCGCGAGATCCCGAAGCCATCCCCGTCGTGGGGCGCCGCCCAGTGCTGTCGGCAGGGCGGCGTACGGGAGTACGAAGACCCGTTCTTACGCACTCCGGGCCGACGCGGGACAGGGCTTACGGAAAACAGCCGTAGTTCTCCCACGCGGTGCAATGCTCGCAGCCGGTGCCCGCGACGCTGCAGTTCCGAAGACAGACCTCTGTCCGGATGTACGTTCCCGTCAGTGGCCAGTTGGTCTGCCCCAGGGGCGGCCAGTGAGCGGGGAGGTGAGTGGCCCTGGATTTCATTCGGCGCAAGGATCGGCCTGGCCGGTCGGACGGGTTCGGAGCCAGTACGAGCGGGCTGCGATGGCCAGTGTGATTCCGTACACGGCGAACGCGGTCATGCCGATCCAGCTGACCGTCAGCGCGTCCTGCGAGGAAGGGAAGTCGCCCGGCTGCATGGTCACCACGCCGGCCGTGGCCAGCGCGCGATAGCCGAGACCCCGAGAACCCCGTACGGAGCGAGAGTGGCGGCGCCCATCAGGGCCGGGGCCAGCGGGAGCCAGCGCGGAACGCGTCGGCCGTGCAGAAGCAGCGTCCAGCGCGGGAATACCTGCCCCCAGGGGCGGACCAGGCCCCAGAGCAGCAAGACGCCGAGTGCGGCCAGCAACGCGGTGGCGTCCAGGCCCCAGGACGCGAGGGTGAGCCAGATCCCGAGGCGCCGTTGCGCTTGGAGATCGTGAGCATCTCCTCGCTGCGCACCCCGGCGAAGGTGCCTCCGAGCGCCCAGTGCAACTTCATTGCGGTGTACGGCAGGAAGGCCAACGTCCCCGCAAGGACAGCGCGCTGGACTCGCGCGGGGGCGCAGGACGGTGCCGGTGCGAGGGCCCCGCGAGGGGGGCGGTGGCGAGAGCGGCCGGTTGCCGTGAGCAGCAACGCGCCGATGGCTGCCAGCGCATGGTTCGCGGCTGCTGCCCAACTGTCCACACCTTGACCGAATATCAGCGTGATCACGTCCATCAGCAAGCCGAACGCGGCGACACCGGACAGCCCGCTTGCGGTCCAGAGCAGCGCCCGCAGCCCCGGACGCAACCCGTGGCGCACTACCGCCGCACAGGTCAGGGCCGCCAGAGTGCCCACCGCCACGACAGCCCAGTCGAGCGCGGAGGACGCCCGGGCGCCGCCGCCTTCGAACAGCGGCGTCCCGGTCAGTGCACAGGCGAAGCCGAAGACGGAGTACGCCACCGCCCAGAGCACTGAGAGCGGGCCAACCCAACGCGGCCATCCATGCCACCACACGCCCCGGAGGGCCGCCAACGCCTGTTCATTTTCCCTCACGCTCCGAACGTCCCATCGACCCCGCCGGCGCAGCATCAACCGCCCGAACGATCCGCCTCCCCCTTCCGGGGGAGCGGTCGGCACAGGCTCAGGACCCGAGCACGGACGTCACAGCCTCCGACCCGACTCCACCGTGCTGCCCGCCCCCGTCACCCTCAACTCCGGCTACGCGGAGCAGTTCAAAGCCAAGGGCCTCGACTGGAAGGTCGCCGTCCCCTCGGACGGCGTCTACGCCCGGTACTACTCGCAGGCGATCAACAAGGACGCGCCGCACCCCGCCGCGGCCCGGCTGTGGCAGGAGTACCTGTACAGCGTCGCAAGAGCCGCGTGCCGCCTCCCCCGGCAGCAGGGCGGGCGTCGGGACAGAACGCTTGCCCCGGCCGGCTCAGCGGCCGGGGCCGGGGCGAAGCAGTCCCTCCAGTAGCGGCGCCGGGAGTAGGCGAAGTCCGGGGTGAGCATTTCGGGGTCCTTCGCCTGCTCATCCCAGCGGCGTACGGCGACGGCGTCGCGCGCCCCCGGGTGTGTCTCGAAGTCCCGTACCTGGTCGGCGGTCATCGGCCCGCCCTGTACCTCCAGGGTGTGCACGGAGGCCTGGGACAGCAGGTCGAAGCAACCGGGCTCGACCGCGCAAAGGTAGCGCTTGGCGGCAACGTGCAGCCGTACGGGCTCGGTGACTTCCGGGCCGAACCACTCGCCGAGCCAGTCGGCTCCGGTGGCTGTGCCGGTTGTCGGTGCCGCGTTCCATCAGGTCGCGGCCCGTGATGGCACCCTGGAAGTGCTCGACGTCGTGCAACAGAGCGGCGGCAACGAGGTGCGGCGGAGCCCCGGCGGCCTCGGGGCACCGGCCTGGGTGACGGCTTCGCCGAAGTACTCGGCGCTGCCGTCGCCTTCGAAGAGCGCGGCCAGAACATCGAGCGGGTGTGCTGCGGAGGTCATGCGCGGGGATCCGCGACCCTGGCACGTTCTGGCCGAAACGCCCATACGCCCCCCGCACCAACTCATACCGTCGGGCCGGTCCTGCCGCGCTGAACGCGGCGAACAGGGCGAGGAATCCGTTCGCCGTACCCACCGGCCACGGGTGAGAATGAGCGCCGCTGCCCCCTCGACCAGGAGATTCATGTACAAGCGCCTGCCTGTGCTCATCCTCTGCCTGACGGTGACCTTGCTTGGCACCTCGGCGTGCGACGACTCCGGCGACAACCGCTCCGGCGCCCCTGCCCCCGCGGCATCGGCTGCCGGCGCACCCTCGGAAACCTCTCAAGAAGGCACTCCGGCGGGATCCTCCACGGACCGCGCCAAGCCGCGCCAGCTGACAGACGTTCTGTCCAAGCTCTATCTCAAGACCATTCGGGACAACTATCCGGACATGGCAAGCATCAAGGACGAAGCGCTTCTCATCCACGGCAATGCCTTCTGTGCCGCCCAGGGCGTGGCGCTCGCCGACCAGGCGAAGAAGACGATGAAGGAACTCGGCACCACCTCGAAGCAGACCGCCCAGATCATGGGCACCGCACACGGGTACTGCCGCTGACCGGGAGCCAGGTCGGCGGGACAACGACGGATGGGACACACGCCCGGCCAGGCCCCCGGCTGGCTCCCGATCACACGGTGCGCCGTGCGGCAGCGACCCATCCCCGGCTCCCGGCCGAGGACCTGACGCGGCTGCTGGCCGATTCATCGGAGTCCGTCGCGACAGCCGCCCGCAACCACACGAGTCGGCAGAAGTGGGGTGCTGCAGGGCCGCCGTCGACGATCACGGTGGCGGCAGCGAGGCGATGCACGTTTCTCCCCATGGCTGAGGCAGAGTTGGTCGTCGGCGCTCTTTTGGTTTGCTGCCGGGTATCCCATAGGGGACGGACATCCTCACGATCATGAATGGAAGGCTGCCCGTGAACACGGCGTACAGCGACCCCTCCACCGACCGCGCCCCGGGCCGGTCCTGGATCATCCGACTGACCGGTTACAGCGACAAGACCGCCGCCGTCACCTGCTCCATCACTGCTTGCCGGATGCCGCCCCGGTCCAAGAACATTGCCGACCTTCGCGCATTCGCCGCCGCGCACGCTGCCGCCCACGCCCGCGCGGCCAACGTCCGCCAGCACGCTGCCTGCCAGTGCCGCGCCCAGCAGTGCGCCGGTCACGCAGACCAGCGGGTCCACTGCGCCGGAGGGATCGTCCTCGTCGTACGGCACGACCCGACCGTCGGACGGGTCTGGACGGTCGCCGAGGTCTGCGGTACCTGCGCACCCCTCCTGCCCCACGCCCGCATCGTCGGCCGCGCGGCGCGCCCGCCCAGGACCTCAGGCGAGAAAACGGCTCAATCATCCGCCGAGCTGGCCAAGCCCGCCGTACCGCAGGGATTCTCCGGACCCTCGCCGCACGGCACCGAAGAGAGCTTCGCGCCTCCGAGCTCCCGCCGCGCAAGAGCTCAGCGTTTCCCTCGGAGCCGCACGAGCCGTTCCCGTTAGCGCCGCGCTGCGACGGCTGCCGCACGCGACCCAAGGTCAGGTACGTGGGGGTCGGCCTGCTTTGATGGGATGGAAAGTAAAGGGATCAGGCGCGCAATGCCGCTCCGCCTGGCACCCGCTGCCGACTGACCGCGGGTTGGCACCATCGAAGCGCATCAGTAGCACCCACAGATACAGATTCGCTCCGGTGCCGACGTCGATACCGGGGCGGGTACGACGAAGGCCCCGACACCACAGTGGAGTCGGGGCCTCGGGCTGTCCGATCGCTAGCGCGCCATCCACCAAGCGATGATCATGCCCGCGCCCCAACTGCCGAAGGCGCTGACGGATCCGTAGATCAAGCGCAGGCGGATCTCTCGCTGGTGTCGTTCGATGCGTCCGGGCAGGTCAAGGCGTGTGCCACTCGAGTAGCACACCGCGCGACAGAACTTGCTAACCTGTTTCACGTGAGACACGTTGCTCCTTTGTTCTCGGGGTCGTGTTCACACGTAGGGAGCCCTCCCGACCACATGGCCTAGGAAACCGAGTCGGGGCTGCAGGGCTCCTTCTGCGTGTCCAGAGATTCTACGGGCGACACACGGACAAGTTGTAACGCCGGCGACCTCAACGCCATCTGGGCGAAGGTCTGTTGGTGAGCATGGCGCGAATGAGGTGTCGAGGGACCGGAGTGATTTCAGCTGATGGTCCCTCTGTGGGCCGCACACGACGTCACAGCCTCACACGGCGTTGAGGCACAGAGGCATCAGCCCGTGAGGGCCTCGTCCACCAGCGAGCGGGTGTAGTCGGTGTCCAGCAGGCCGGGGCGGAAGAGGATGCGGTACATCATCGGCGCCACCACGTGGTCGATGACCACATCGACGGCGGGCGCCGGCTCGTCGCGTTCGCGCGCGCGGGTGAGGATGGCCTCGACCTGTTCGACGGCGTAGGCGGAGCACCGGCCTGCGTTGCTGCCGTCGGGATCGTCAGCGAGTGCGTCGCGGATGTAGGCGCGGCCTGCCGTCGAGGACATCTCCTCCAGGAACTGCACGGCCCATGCTTCCAGGTCGCCGTGCAGGCTTCCCATGTCGGCCGGTGCCGATTCCGGGCGGAGCCGCTCCACGGCCACATCGGAGAGGAGTTCCCGCATGTCTCCCCACCGAAGCACACGCTGACGCCCTGGACGTGCAGATCCAGACCCTCCGCCTGCGCCGGGCAGTGCTACGAGCAGCCGCCAGAGGCTGCCCCACCACCATGGCGCGGTCCCTCTGCCGCGCCATGGGCCACCGTTCCGGAGTTTCGACGGCGGCACGGAAGGTGATCGCGGCGACCGGTGGCACCGCCTGCCACGCACTGGTGCTCGAGCACGCACTGCGGCCCCGCAGGCGGCCCCTGCCAATGCTTCCGCTACTTCGCGCGCCAGTACCCGAGGTTGTTCTCGCCTTCGTCCGCGGCCCGCCGCAGCGCGTCCGTGCTGCCCAGCATGCCGTGCGGCAGGTAGCCGGAGCGGACCTCCAGCTCCCACCCGTGCACCTGGACCGCGAGGGCCGCGAGGGCGAGGGTGTCGAGCGGCAGCAGCGTCCGCGGAGCGGGGTCCGTGCCGACGCTCTCCCGGTGCTCGGCGAGCCGGGCCACGAGGGCCTGCTCGAAGGCGCTCCGATCGTCGTCGAGCAGGACGCGCAGCAGCCGCTGATCTGGCGTCAGGGCGCCGGCAGTGTCCAGCCGCCCGGCCGCCTCGGCGCGCTCCTTGGCGTCCGGCCTGCGCAGGGGCACGGTCGGCCAGTCGCGGGGCAGGTGCCCGCTCGCCTCGGTCAGGTAGGCGCACAGCGCCTCCATCGCGGCCAGGTCGGCCGGCTCCGAGGTCGACGTCAGCTTCGAGTACGGCACTCCGTCGCGGATCGCGGGCGCGAGGTCGCCGCGCAGCAGCAGTCCGACAACCCGCTGCCAGTCCCACACCAGGCCGCTGACCACAGCAGCCGCGAACGTGTCGAGCCACGTCCGGGCCGTGGGGGCGTCGCCGACGACGGCGTGGAAGGCGATCTCCTCGCTCGTCAGCTGCTCGCCGACGAGCGGAAGGGGAATCTCCTGGTCGCCGTTGGGGTAGCAGCCGAGGCTGATCACGCCCAGCGAGCACTCCGCCGCCGTCCGCAGCACGGTGCGCGACGGCTCGTCGAGCGCGCCGTCCTCCAGGGCGCGCGCGGCGACGTGGTCGAGCAGCTCGTCGCCCAACTCCCGCAGTCTCCTGAGGGAGAAGGCGTCGTAGCGCATGCTGTGCCACCGGCTGAAGGCCCGCCCCTCGATATCGTCGAGCGCCTGGGCGATGCGCTCCTCGCTCACCGCGTGGTACGCCACTTCCTGCACGGCTCCGTCCTGTCTTGATCGATCCCGTCGGGAAGTGGCACGCTATCAACGGCTACGAGCCCCCAAGATCTGGCTCCACGTCATCGCCACCCTGCCGCCTTGGACAAGTCATGCTCGCCGAACCCGGCATGGTCGGCCTGCCTCTGCTGGGTGAGGCGGGTGACCGTCTCTGCCGACAGGTCGGCGGTCGAACCGGGGAAGTGCTCCAGCACGGGCACGAAGTCGGCCTGACGAAGAACCGCTTGCGCTCGCCCGACGCCCTCAACGACGGGCCAGGGGACGCCCGGTGGGCACGCCGGCGGGCCAGATATTCCGTGTCGGCTCCGGCCGCCGCGGACGTAGCCTCGGGGCGTGCTCCCACTCGTTCTTGCCGTATCCGTGTTCACCGTGGCCGCCGCCTTGTACGGGGCCATCGGCCTCCGGTGGCGGCGGCGGGCCCGGATCCGGCGCGAGATCCTCGGGCTGGTCGCCGCCCTGGACCTCGAGCCGTACCACGCCGCCGCGTTGGAATCCCGGGCGACCGAGGCAGCCGCCGCCGAGCTGCTGCTCGGTGGGTGCCTCGACATCGACCGGGAAGGGGTGGCGCTCCTTACCGAGGCGGGCCGCGACCCAGGCCGGACGCCCGCTCATCCGCTGCCTGCTGCCCTGCTGGAGGCCGTGCGCCGGCAGGATCCCGAGCCGGTATCGATCGGCTGGATCGACCGGTACGACGAGGAGTACCAGGCGCGGCGCAGCGCGTACCGGAGCGAGCGGGACGCCCTGCTGCCGGAGATTCCGCGCATGCCGGACGGCGATGGGCGGCAGCTGATGGCCTGCTGCGCCTGCATGGGCGTCACCCTGTTGGTGAGTTTCTGGATCCTGGCGGCCGTGCTCTTGGTGATGGTGCGCCCGCACGGCCTCCTGGAATGGGCGGCCGCCGCGGCGGCCGCCGCGGGCCTGGCGGCGCTCTGGTTCGCTGACGGTGCCCACCAGGCGGTCCGTGCGCGCACGGCATGCGAGGACCCGCTGGGGGACCGGATCCGCGCAGAGCCGCATCCGTCCCTCGCCGCGCTGGACGAGCAGCAGCGGTTTCGCGTCCTCATGAGCATCGGCGACCACAGCAGGCGGTGGGACACCGAGCGGGGAGTCCGCGCCCGACCGGGACGAACGGGGCCGCCGCAGCGCGAGGGGGGTGACGCGGACGAGGAATGGGTGGACGACGACTGGTGGGCGGACGCGTACCACCACCGGGCCGCCGACCACGAGGCGGTGCCCGACGACAGGGACGAACGCGAGGATGAACTCGACGGTGACACCCGGGGCACGCCCCCTGGGACTTGTACGTCCGATCAGGCGACTGCTTCGTGACCCGGTCGTTGCTCCGGGCACGGGGTGAACTGACCTCGCCTGGCAAGCCGCTTCTCGTTCGGCGTCGGCGGCGACGGCGATCTGTACGTCCAGGACGTGTACAGAAACTGCTCGCCGGACGAGGAGATGGTGGTGGACCCGGCGACGGTTACGGTCACGAAGGCCTACAAGCTCGGCTTCGCGGCGATTGACGCGGACCAGCGCCACGAAATGCTGGTCCTGGTCGAAGTCGCCGACAACCGGGGAGGCGACGGCACGGTGGTGGGCTGCCTGCAGGCGACCCTGACATGATCGACAGCAGCGTTCGGCACTGGCAGGCTGACGCGGTGCGGATACCCAGACAAGCAGCCAGAGTCGCGGTCCTGGACCCAGCGGGATCGATCTTCATGTTCCGGTACGACAACGAGGAAGTCGGCGTCCACTGGGCGATGCCCGGCGGCGGGCTGGAGCCGGGCGAGTCACCTCTGCAAGCAGCTGAGCGTGAGTTGCGCGAGGAGACCGGATGGACCGACGTCGAGGTGGACGGCACCGTGCTGTGCCTGTGGGAACACGACTTCACCAGAGCAGGGGTGCCGGTTCGCCAACACGAGCACATCTTCCTCGCTCATGGCCCTCGTCGAGATCCAGTCGGCGACCTTGCTGCTTCGCATGCCACAGACAAAATCCTCCGGTGGCGATGGTGGTCTCCAGATGACCTGTCCGGTGATTCCGAGGCATTGTGGCCGCCGCAGTTGCCCGAATTGCTCGTCGGCATGCGGAAAGGCGGTGCACCGGCGACGCCCATCGACCTTGGCCATGTCCGGAACGGTGCCGTCACCGGGAGCTGACCGGGATGCATCTCACGAGCCTCGCCGTCGGCACGCGCGTTCGCGGACAACGGCGGTGTAGGGCTGGCTGCCGAATCCGCTCACGATGAGACGCGGATGCCCTACTCTTCGAGCCACCCGTCTGCAGTTGCCGCAGCGCGAGATGGATCTGGTGGTCAGCCCGCCTCGGACCGGCCGATGGCGTGGCCCGCAGGCTTGTCGGCATGGCATGAAAGTCCAGGTCCCGACGACCCGCTCGGGATCTGCTGCGGGCCTCACCCGCCCTGCTCGGCTCGACACGGGACTGCCCGGCGTGCAGCGATGTCGACATGACCAGCTGTGTATCCCCGCGGCACCGGAGGCGCAGCCCAAAGGCTCGGGGACGCAACGGAGTTCGGAGGTGGGCTGCCATGCCGAGCCAGCAGTGGCGGCACCGCCATGGTTTGAGAGGTGGGGGCGGAGGCACGACGCCGCCCCACCGTCATGTCCGCTCAAGGCGTCAGTGCTTGCCCCACACCAAGGCTGTCCGGTGGTCCCCCAGCCGCCGGCCGAGTTCGGCTCTGAATTCCGGCCGGAACTCCGGCCAGTTCCAGAACTCCAGGCCCAGGTGGCCCACAGCGAAGGCGCCGGGCTGCCAACTCCAGTCGGTGACCTCTACGTCGACGGCGCAGTTCCGACACTCGACGCTTCCCTCCCCAGTGGCGTGCCAGGCGTCGATGGCCTCCGAGAAGAGCTGCCACTCCTGATCACCGGCACCATGGGACGGCTCGTCGTCGTCCCACAGATCGCCCCGGACCACTGCTCTGAACATGCTGCTGGCCCCGCAGCTCGGGCAGTCGGCCCACTCCGGAGCGTCCTGGCCCCCGTTGAAGACGGTCCGTCCGGTGCTCACGACCAAGCCGCCGGACGGCTCCGGGTCATCGTCCGAAGCTGAAACGGCCTCCGCCCAGCGGGGGCCGGGCAGGTGGCCCAGCGGCTGCCCGGGTACGCAGTCGGTCCGTTCGGCGAGCACGATCCCCCGCGCGACCAGCCATGCGACCACGCTCTCGGCGAGGGCCGAAGCGCTTGCAGCTGTGGCATCGCGGTCCACGATTGTCTGGAATCGGTCACCCATGTCAGAACTTCCCCATGTGCTGCACGGTGCGGTGTCCCAACTGCCGTCCGAACTCGGCGACGAACTCATCCGTGAGCGGCGGCCATCCCCAGAAGTCGAAGGCGAGCGCCCCGAGAGCGAAATCGGAATCCCATTGCCACTCCGCGATCGGTACCGCCGCTCCGCAGCCGGCGCATCCGGCGCTGCCCTCGCCCGTCTCCTTCCATGTGTCGACAGCAGCCCGGAACGGCTGCCACACCTCCTCGTTGGGCTCGAACGCCTCGGGATAGTCGATGAACACGGTCCGGGTTTCGCAGCGTGGGCAGTCCGCGTACTCCGCGGTGTCCTCCCCCTGCCCCCCGACATGGTGGTCACGCCCGACGATCACCGCCACCGGTCCGGGTATGTGGTCGTCGCCCCAGTCCTCGGCGGCCCGCGCCCAGTTCGGTCCGTGCACATGGCCCTGATCCACCTGCAAGCTGTACATCGCGTCGCCCGACATCTGCCGTGTGAGCAGGCCTTCGCCGACCATCCAGTCGACCATCCGCTCGGCAAGCGGACCCGCCTCCTCCTGGGACACCTCGACATCAATGATGCGCTCGTAGTAGTCACCCATGTGCAACTCCTTCTCGATCAATGCCACCCACTGTCTCACCAGCCTGTGACAGCGCGCTCCGCCACCCCGGGCCCGTCGGCCGCCTCCGACCGGACGGCGTCCAGCGCCGCTCGAGCACTGCGACTGGGTACGAGAACGCCGTCCGGGACGACATTCGCCGCTTCGTTGTGGCGACGATCGGAGCCGAGAACGCCTTCCTGATCCCCAACAACGCCGGATTTCCGAGTGCCACTGGCACACGCCGGGTGCGGGAGATTCTTGCGGCGTGCAAGCTCCACCAGTCGGCCGACGATGTGCCCGTGGACATTGACGGCAACCAACGCCAGCGCTGCCACCACAACACCAGCAGCACGACCCGCAACAAGACCAGCTCCATGTCCACCTGGCTTGCCCTCGTACCAGCGCGCGAAGGTCCCGACTCGACGTGTCGGGGCCTGCGAATCCGAACAAGGAAAATGCCCCGCCGAAGCAGGGACGCTGCAGGCGGACACAGGTATGCCCAATCGGAACCGGACGTACGGCGTACGCCGTGGACCAGGATCAGCTCTTGCGTGAACCGGGCTGTGGGAGCAGGTCACCCTCTGTGGCGATCGCCTGACCGGAACAGGACTTTCGTCCAGGGGATTCCCTCACAGCGACGCGCCGCGCCCGCCGTCCCTCAGCATCTCGCCCGTGCGGTAGAGCTCGATGAGGAGCGGGCGCAGGGACCGGCCGGCCTCGGTCAGCGCATAGCGCGTGCGCACCGGGAACCCCGGGAGGCGCTCCTGGGTGACCAAGCCGCGTTCCCTGAGGATGTGCAACCGGTCCGTGAGCACCTTGGAGCTGATGTCCGGCAACCTCTCCCGCAGAGCGCCGAAGGAGTGGTCGGAATGCATCAGTTCACGCAGCACGAGCGTGGTCCAGCGGCCGGAGATCGCCGCCAGGGCGATCTCCACCGGGCAGTCGGCGTCCGGGCGTACCGTGCGGCCCGGCGCGGAGGGGACCAAGCCGGTGTCCCAGCCCCGGCTGTCGGTTTCCGTTTGGTCACCCACGTCGGCACGGGCTTGACTGCCGTTGTGGACATCAACACGGATTTCGCGCACGATCATGCCCCTACTGTCGCTCTGACATCCCACGCGGCGCAACATCCCTCGGTCCTCGAGGCCGCGTTCAACTCCGGCAGCCCGCAGGCCCTCGCCGCCGTCTACGACCAGAACGCCGTGTTCGTCACGCGCGCCGGCGAGTCGGTCACCGGAGCGGAACTCTGGGCCGCGAACGCCGCGTTCCAGTCGTTGGGTTTGCCGATGAGCGTTCGCCCTCGGCACACCTACGTCGCCGACGACATCGCGCTGCTCATCGTCGATTGGGTCATCGACGGCGAGGGTCCGGACGGAGAACACGTCCACATCGAAGGCACCGCCACGGATGTGGCCCGGCGCGGCCCGGACGGCCTGTGGCGGTACGTGATCGACAACCCGTTCGGTACTGCGGACAGGCCTCCCCGGGCCGATGGCCTCGGTCCGCCCGGCTGAGGAGCGGACTCGGCTGCCTCGTCATCCTTCCCCTGGGCGCCACACATCCCGGGCACGCGAGTACCTGCTACGCCGGGAGGCGGAAGCCGTTGAAGAGGTCGTCCATGCCACGCAGGGCCAGGCGGGCGGGGGTGGCACGGACCGCGAGGTCGCGGGCCGCCACCGCGAGCGGGTTGCGGAGGACGCCCAGGCGGCCGATCCGGCGGGCACGGACGCGGACGGCGTCGGTGCGGTCGCGGCGGGCGGCCGTGTACGCGGCGAGGGCGGCCGGGACGGAACCGGTGCCGTCTCCGCGGTCTCCGGCGGGAAGCAGGTGGGCGAGGACCACGGCGTCCTCGATGGCCTGGCAGCCGCCCTGGCCGAGGTTCGGGGCCATGGCGTGTGCGGCGTCGCCGAGCCAGGCGATCCGGCCGTGGTGCAGGTGTGGGAGCGGGGCGGCCAGGTCGTAGAGGTCGTTCTGGAGGAGGTCGGTGGAGTCGAGGCGGTCGACGCGGTCCAGCAGGGCCGGAATCGGGTCGTGCCACGAGCCGAAGCGCTGGCGGAGTGCGACGCGGGGGTCGGCCGACCGGGTGCCCGCCCGGACGACTGCGGTGGCATAGAGGTACAACCGGCCGTCGGAGAGCGGGGTCACGCCGAACCGCTCCCCCCGCCCCCAGGTCTCGCTCATGGCCTGTATCCGGAGGTCCGAGGCGTCCACCATGGTCCGCCAGGCCGTCTCTCCGATGTAGTGCAGGCCGGGGTGGGCGGGGAAGAACGCGCGGCGCAGCGGGCTGTGGATGCCGTCGGCGGCGACGACCAGATCGGCGGGAAGATCCGGGCCGGCTTCCGTACGAACGGTCGGGCGGCCCGTGGCGTCGTCGACGCCGGTCACGGCGGTGCCGTAGCGAAGGACCTCCGGCGGCAGGGCGGCGGTCAGGGCGGCGGTGAAGGCCGGGCGCGGGACGGCGATCGGGGCCATGCCGTAGCGGGCCGCCATGTCCGCGGTGTCCGTGCGGGTGAGCCACTGGCCGTCGGAACGGCGTACGCCCATCCTGGTGGGTACGGCGCTGCCGGCGGCGCGGGCGGCGTCGACGCCGATGGCATCGAGTGCGCGCAGGGCGTTGGGGGCGAGGCCGATGCCGGCGCCGGTGGTGGGGGGTTCGGGGGCGCGTTCGCAGACGGTGACGTGCCAGCCGCGACGGTGCAGTGCGATGGCGGCCGTGAGACCGCCGATTCCGGCCCCGACCACCACCGCGTGACGTCTCGCCATGGAACACCACTTCCGTTCGGTTGGGGCACCCTCTTCAGCCACAGAGCCCTGACTCTCCAACTTTAGAGTCAGGGCATCCGGCTCCGACCGCCGCACCCTGATCACGGACCCCGCGATCGCCACCGTGGCCTCGGCCGGCCTGCGGGGGCCTACGCACCGCGCGGTCGACACAGCGGCGGTGCATTCTCGACGACACCGCAGGTCATGGTGACCGTTCCTCTGCGCCGGTCCGCAGTGTGCTGTCGCGGCTCTCGTCGATCCGGTGCGGCGGTCGGAGCTGCTGACTGGACGCGCTCCTGTATGTACGGGCGGTCCGTTCATCCGCGTCGCCGTCGCCTTCCGCTGCCGCGCGACGACACCGGCCCGGGTCATCCGGGCCGGTACCTTCCGCGCACCGGACAGCCCGCAGAAATGTCTCCGGCAGGCAAGGGTGCTCATCGACGAGGAAGCAGTTCCTCGCACAGCACATGAGACAAACCCGCGCCGACCGCGTATGACTCTGTGACCGAACGCCCCTTTGCAACCCCGGTGCCCCAAGGTGCCGGCTCAATCGTTTCGATGCGTATCCGTCCGCTACAAGACATCCTCCAACTGTCCCGGTCGGGCAGTGCCGAGGACGTCGGTCGAGGAGGACTGCCGGTGCAAGTTGACGACAGCGAGCGTCAGGAAGCCCATTCCCCAGGGCCTGAGTTCGAGCGCTCGATCATGGACTCCTTCCAGCAGGTTCTGGACGCGCTGGACGCCGCTCGTGCCGAACTCCGCGGCGGTGTCGCCCCGTTGCATGGAACGGCCGGTGCGTCACGAGCCCCCGAGATCCGAACGTCCATGGAACACCCGCTCGGCGGGGCGGGACGCAGCACGGACTCCAGCGGCTCGTCCGCCCCCGGGACCGCGCCTTCGCACCCATCACGGCAGCCCGGCGACGACTGGGACGCGTTCCGACCACGACGGCCGATGCGAGAGGCACGCAGTCCACGCCCGGTTGCCACGACGGCGGTCATGGTGGAGCCACTGTGGGAGCGCGGGACCCAACCGGATGACGAGCCCACGGTCGCACGCGAGCCGGATTGGGTCGCAGGCCGAACAGCGGCAGTCGGATCGCCCCCCGTCGGCACCCACCACCATGTCATCCCGCAGCCCGACTCGTCTCCTGACAACGCCCCGAGCCCCGGTCACCCCCTGTGGGACACGGCGGACGAGGATGCAGTGCCGCCGTTCACCCCTGGGCCCAACTGCTTCCCGTGGCCCGTGACCCCGGTGACGTCACCCGCACCTGCCCGACCGAAGGCGAGAGCCAAAGGCATCGACGTCGCGCGGCTCGTCGTGAAGCCGGGGCGGCTCGCGGGCGTGTGCGGGGTCGGGGCCGTGGGTGGTCTCATCGCCGTCTCCTCGCTGATGGGCAACGACAGTGAGGCGCCCGATCCGGCCGTATCGCCGTCCGTTCAGCCGAACCGACCACTGCCCGGTGGGGCTGCGTGGGGACCCGGTCAGGCGCGGTCGTCGGACGCAGGCACGCTGGACCCCGCACGCGCGGACCAGGACGTGCCCGACGCGCACAAGCAACGGCTCCGGGTCTCCCGCATCCATGACCACGTGAGCGGGCACTACGACATCGAGATCCAGGTCCAGGCCGCAGCAGCCAGGTTCCAGGACCCGTCAGGAAGGGCCTGAGCGACGCATGTGACGGGCATGCGGCGGGCGGGCGGCGCGTGTACGGGGCGGCCCCGAGGCTCAGTAGAGGCCCCCGACGAAGGCGGGGACGTGTCACAGGGTGCTGAGGCAGGTGGCGAGGGTCGATGCGAGGTTCCCTTCGGCTCTGTGGCCGGCCGACGGGTCCGGGGAAACGAGGGCCCTTGACCGCAGGGTCATGAGCTGGGGGACATTCGTTGCGGTGCCCGCCGGTCGTCGCCACCTCGAGCGCAATGCCCCGCTCGCCGACGGGGACGTGCTGTTGCTGCCCGGCCGTTTCCGCGGTCGACCGGGCCCGGACCCCTCGTGGGCCCCGCCGAGCGGCCCGGACGTGACCAGTCCAGGTACTTCGCCGAGCCGAGCTCCGTGAGCGGGACGCGAGCGGACTGTCCACAGACCGGTCTCGTTCCACGCCGCCGGCACCGCCGATGCAAGGGTGCCTGAACAGGGCTGATCAGGTTCTTTCGGCCGTGCGGGGGTGGCGGGTCCACCGGGTCGTGGCAGTCCTTGTGCATAGGTGTCGGTGGCACGCTCGTCGTAACGGGACCATGGGGTACATCCCTCGTCCACGAATTGATGGGCGTGGTTCACACAGAGAGGGATTCACCCATGTGCACGCGGATTCTGTGGAACACCAACGATCATGCCGTTTTCGCCGGCCGGACGATGGACTGGCCGGAGTCGACCGAGCCGGTCCTGACCGTCTTCCCCCAGGGACTGAAGCGCAACGGTGGCAAGTTGGGCAGCGCAACCGTAATCAGCGACAACCCCCTCCTGTGGACGAGCAGATTCGGCAGCCTCGTGACGACCGTCTACGGCGCGGGAACGGCCGACGGCCTCAACGAAGCCGGCCTTGCGGCGCACATGCTCTATCTGGACAGTACCGACCTCGGCCCCCGTGATCCGGACAAGCCGGGTCTCCAGATCGCCTTGTGGATCCAATACCTGCTGGACTGCGCCGGGACCGTCGAGGAGGCCTTGGACCTGCTCGACACGTTCCAGTTGGTACCGGTCGAGATGCGCGGCTTCGCGGCCACGGTTCATGTGGCCCTGGAGGACATGTCCGGAGACTCGGCGATCATCGAGTACATCGTGGGTGAACGGCAGGTGCATCACCACCGCAGCTACACGATCATGACGAACGAACCCGCCTACGGGGAACAACTCCGTCTGCTGGAGGAGCAGGTGCGGAGGGTGCGGGAACTCGGCCACGACGAGCCCAACAGCGAGATCCCCCTGCCAGGAAACGTCAATGCGGTCGACCGCTTCCAGCGCGCCGCCTACTTCAGCGCACTGCTGCCCGAGCCGGCCGACGAGCGGCAGGCGGTCGCCGCCATCCTGGCCGTCACCCGCAACGCCTCGGTGCCCTTCGGCGCGCCGTATCGTTCGGGGAGGTTCAAGACCTACAACACCGAGTACCGCACCATCTGCGACCTTACCGGCAAGCGGTACTTCTTCGAACTGGCCACCAGCCCGAACCTTCTGTGGGCCCGGATCGATCACTTCGATCTGTCGCCCGGCGCCCCCGTCATGACGCTGAATCCCGACGGGCTCGACCTCTCCGGGGACGTCTCGGGCGAATTCTCACACTCTCCCGAATCCCATGAGGGCTGACGGACGGTGAACCGAGCCTGCCGCGACAGTCATCGGGCGGATGGCCATACCCGGCTCCGAACTGGGACTGTCCCCTCCGGGAACATCGGTCACGGATCGAGCCGCTGCTTCCGGACCGGGCTCCCCGGCGCGGCGGAGCGGTGACGGGCTGTGCGCTCACGCGCTTCCCAGGCCTCGGCAGCCGAGGGTCTGCGCGATCTCCGGTGCCAGGCGCATTCCAGTGTGCGGCCGGCTGCGGTCCTTGCGGGCAGGAGTTCCTCGGCGCGTTTGACGCGGTAGGTGACGGTGTTCCGGGCGACATGCAGGCGCTCGGCCGCGGTTCGCAGGCTGCGTTCCTCGGCGAGGTAGATGCGCAGGGTCTCCCTCAGTTCCCTCATCCGGGCGCCTTCGGAGGCGAGTGGGCCGAGGATGTCCTGCACGAACCAGCGTGCGGGTTCGGGATCCGTCGTCGCCAGGGCCACCAGACGGTGATCGAGGTAATCGCACAGCCAGTCGTCGGCGGTGAGGAGGGCGATGCGTTCCGCCTGGAGGGCGCACAGATGGCTGCGGCGCATGCCCTGCGGGCCGTGGGCGGGTGGGCCCAGGGCAGCGTGTACTCCCTCGGGGCTGTCGAGGCCGCTGCGTAGTTGCTCGGCCGGGTCGGACGGCCCTTCGCCGGCGAGGGCGAACCAGACCCAGGTGCTGGTCTCGTTGGCGGGGATGAGCAGAATGCCGGTCGCCTCCATCGCGCGTGCCATCGCCCTGGCCGTACGGTGCAGGCGCTCGGCGGCAGGAATGGTGGTCTTCGTGTCGTCGCACCAGAGCACGGCGGCGATGTGGGTGCGGGAGAGGTCGTATCGGAGTCGCAGCGCGGCGGCCTGGGCATCGAACGGGCGCCCGGCGAGCAGATCGTCGACGACAGCGCGGCGGGCAGCCTGGTCGCTGCCGCGCCAGCGGTCCCGTTCGGCGATGTACTCCTCGGCCATGAGACTCGCGTGAGCGTCGGCATAGGTGAACAGCAGGTCGGATACTCGGCGCAGCTCGGTGAGCCGCTCGGCGGCGGGGAGGTGTTCCTCGATCGCCGCCGCCAGTTCGTGCGCAAGCCGGGCGTGTCCGAGCCGTACGCCGCGCAGTACCTGGTCGAGGGGGATGCCACGGCGGGCGAACTCGCGGCATCCTTCGAGTGTCTCGTCCGTCAGTGCGGTGATGGATCGTGGGGAGTCGGACAGCAGCAGTTGCAGCGCGGTGAGGACGGCCGACTCGGTGGAGCGCCGCAGGGTCGTCACGGCGGCTCGGCCGCCGCTGTGGTCGGGCACCTGCTCGAGGATCTCGGCCGCCATGGCGTCGGCGGTCTGCACTGCCCATCCCACTGGGTCCGCGCCGAGTGTCTGTGCTGCGATGGCCACGGTGGCCGTGGGCACGACCGGGTCGACGTCCCGGTGGGGGTCGGGCCTGAGCCGTCCCAGAAGGTCGTCGAGGGCGCATCCGAGGACCTGCGAGAACTCAACGACACCGCCAAGCAGGCGGGGTGGAGCGTCGTCCGGGTGTACATCGACGCCGAACACGTCGACGGCAGGCAGTCAACCGGCCCGTGGTGTCGAGCATTTCCGGCCCCGAGACCGCCGGGAGCGGGCGTCGTCCTCACAGGCGTCCCCCGGCGATTGGGCCTGCGAGCAGCCTTTTCCTGTTGTCTTGCGGAGCGCTGCGGCATCGAGGTACCCGCTCTGCTCCACCGTCACCCGGCGGTCAACTCATATGGACGACCAAGTCTGCTATTCTCGCCGCAAGTTGACTCCATGGGTCCGGTCGAACCGTCCGAGCAACGCCCGTCGGCGCGACCATGCGCCTTCGCTCGCAAGTCAATTGATTCTTGAACGAGGGAGGTAGCATGGCGGACGCTCACGCCGCTCAAGCTGATCAGCCGGCTGAGCCCGAGGCAAACACCTTCGCCGACAGGCTGAACCACCTCTTCGAGACCGTCTACCCGGTCGAGCGCGGCTACCCGTACACCGACGCCGAAGTGGCCCGTGCGGTCGATGTGTCGAAGACCTACATCGGCAACCTCCGCAAGGGCAAGAGCACCAACCCGGGGTACGAGCTGATCAAGGACCTTGCGGACTTCTTCAAGGTACCTGTCGCCACCTTCTTCGAGGGTGACGAAGGCGAAGAGGTCAGACGGAACCTCCACCTCCTCGGCGCGCTCAAGCAGGCCGGCGTCCGGCAGATTGCACTGCGCACCGTCGCTTCACTGCCCGACGAAGCCCTCGGCGCGCTCGTCCCGATGCTGGAGCATCTGGGGAAGGCCGACGGAACGCGCGGAAGGCTGCAGCCACGACGCAGCGCTTCGCACGAGGACCCTGACACCCCCGCCGGCCAATGAGCCCCGCCGGGGCGTGGGGAAAGCAGGGGTGCAGTGGAGTACGTGATATGGCGCTGGTCGATCAGTCACCCGGGGGGTGAGGGGATGAACAACAAGGAGCTTCGTCGGTACTGCACCGACGTGGTCAAGTCGCTGGACATCCCCGAGCGGGCTGATGTCAACGTCCTGTGCGACCGCATGGAGGAACTCCGCGGTCGCCCCATCTCCCTCATCGAGCTCCCGATGCCCACCGGTGCCGGGAAGCCGTGCGGACTGTGGTTGTCCACCGACGACGCCGACTACATCGGCTACCAGAAGTTCACCACGCAAGCGCATCAGCAACACATCATCCGCCATGAACTCGGACACATGGTGTGTGGGCACGAGGCTGCGCCCGTGATGCCCGACGAGGTGATTCGGCTGCTGATGCCCACGCTGTCACCCGACTTGGTTCGCAGCGTGCTCGGCCGGACCCAGTACTCGAACGAGGAAGAACGCGCGGCCGAGCTGGTCGCCTCTTTGATGCCCATGCAGGGCGATGTGGCCGTCCACCGTCCCGTGGCGAACGTGTCGCCGGGCGTGGCCAACCTCATCGTCCACATCGGGCGCTCGCTGGAGCGCAGTTGACATGGGGAACACTGGCGGGATGCTTCTGTTCAACCTCGTCTACGGCGTTCTGGCCGTCATCTCCTGGAGCGCGTTCCTCTACAAGTTCCGCGATCTGCTCCGCGACTGGAGAAACCGCGAACTGAGACTGGTGTGCCTGTCGATCGCCACGTTCGCCACCCCCTTCGTCGTCGCTTCGCCCTGGCTCTATGTGCGCATCGACGGGCTGCTGGGCATCACCAACATCGCCACCCTGATCGTGTACTGCTCCGTCGCGATCTGCATCACGTGCTTCCTGGCCCTGCTGGTGAGTTGGTCGTCCGCTCAGAACCGGGTCAAGATGTGGCACCGGCTGATCGTGTCGTATGCGGTCATCACCGTGGCCGCGATGATCACCTTCTTCTCGCTCGGCGATGTGAGTGACGGCGAGCACCATGTCGACTTCGACACGCACTATGCCGAGACCCCGTACATCACCCAGTTCCTGCTGGTCTACCAACTCCTTTACACGGTCGGCATGGTGGGCCTGGTCAAGATGTGCTGGCGGTACTCCAAGGTGGTCGATCGCGTGTGGCTGCGCCGCGGTCTGCGCACCATCGCCGCCGCTGCCATCGCCGGACTCGGCTACGGACCGATCAAGGTCGTCACTCTGGTCTGGGACCTCGTCGGGACCTCTCCGCTGGACACGGTCAACAACGTCGTGGCACCCATGTGCGCCAGCGTTTCCGCCTGGCTGTTCTCACTCGGGTTCACCATGCCGGCCTGGGGCGTCGGTCTCGACCGTGCTCGCGGGCGGGTCGGCGATTACCGCGCCTACAGGCGGCTTTGGCCTCTGTGGTCTGCTCTGACCCGCGCGTTCCCCGAGGTCGTGCTCTTCCCCGATCTGCACCCGGACGACCCACGACGGGCGCTGCGCGACGACGACCTGGCGTTCCTCGTCAACCGTCAGGTCATCGAGATCCGCGACGGACAACTGGCTCTCCAGCCGTACTTCGACCCCGCTGTTGCTCATGCCGCACGCGACATCAGCACGACCAACAAGGTCCCGGCCGACCAGGTCGAAGCCATCATCGAAGCCGCCCAGATCAAGGCGGCCCTCCAAGCACTCAAGGCCGGACAGGATCGCTCCCACGCCGCAGACGTCCCGCATGACCCGGCGGCCGGCGACATGATCGGCGAACGAGACTGGCTCATCCGTGTGGCCGACGCCTTCCGACGCAACGACGTCGTTCAGGAAGTGGCTGGCACCAGGACCGGACACCCACAGACCATGGGAGCCGCGAAACCATGACCACCACCCCCACGCTCTTCACGGACCGCCTCATGGCGGACCCGCACAACGTCTACGCCGAGCTGCGGGAAGCCGGCCCGGTCCACCGCACGAGCACGCCGGACGAGGCACCCGTGTGGCTGATCACCCGGTACCAGGACGTGCGCGAGGCTCTCAACGACCCACGGCTGTCGCTGAACAAAGCCAACGCCCACACCACCGGCCGATACCGGTCCTCCATGCCGCCCGAGCTCGACGCCCACCTGTTGAACATGGATCCGCCGGACCACACGAGACTCCGCCGACTGGTCTCGAAGGCGTTCACTCCGCGCCGGCTCGACGGACTCCGTCACAGCATCCAGGCACACACGGATGCGCTCCTGGACGCCGTCGTCGACCGTCCGACCGACCTCATGCAGGCTCTGGCGTACCCGCTGCCGATGGCCGTCATATGCGAACTCCTCGGCATTCCCACCGACGCTCGCCAGGACTTCCGGACCTGGACCAACAACCTGCTCTCCCCCGAGCCGGACGCCGCGGTGGACTCACGGACCGCCATGCGGGAGATGCACCGCTTCCTGGTCGATGTCATCGCAACCAAACGCGCCCACCCCACGGACGACCTGCTCTCGGCGATGATCGAGGCCCGCGACGAGCGCGACAGCCTCACGGAACCCGAGCTGCTCGCAATGGCGTTCCTGATCCTGTTCGCCGGCTACGACAACGCCGTCAACCTGATCGGGAACACGGCCCTCGCGCTGCTGCTCCACCCCGAGCACAAGCAGGCCGTGCTCGACGGCACCACCCCGGTCCAGGTCGTCCTTGAGGAGACCATGCGCTGGAACGCGCCGTTCACCCTGGGAGTCCGACGCTTCGCCCAGGAAGACCTGAAGATCGGCGGAGTGAACATCCCGGCCGGCGCCCGGGTCTGGGTCTCCCTGATCTCGGCCAACCGGGACAGCGCCCAGTTCGACGACCCCGACACCTTCGACCCAACCCGTACGCCGGCACACCTCGGCTTCGGCCACGGCATCCACTACTGCCTCGGCGCACCGCTCGCTCGCATTGAGGGAGAGGTTGCCCTGTCCAGCCTGCTGCAGCGTTTCCCCACCCTCACTCTGGCCGGCCCTGCCGACGAGCTGAAGTGGGTGCACTCGTTCCACCGGCGCGGCCTGCAGGAGCTACCCGTCACCTGGTGAAAGCGCAGGCCGCCGGCCACGCTCGCTCCAGGAGCGAGCGCCACTGACCGGGCTCGTCCAGCCCCCACGGGGGTGGGGCAGGACGAGCCCGCACGACACGAGGGCCCCAGGCGAACGAACCTGGGGCCCTCTGTGCTGCCCGCTGGAGCGCGCGGGCACCGGCCGAATCGGCCGGCTCGCCCCACCGGTTGACAAGGGCTGCCGGCTCCGTGGGGCCTCCATGACGGGCTCCACCCGAAGGCGACCGACCGCTGAGCTCGACATACCCATCGCTGCGGAACACCGGTCGGGAGTACGTCCACGAGACACGGCGCCCAGGCAGCTTCCCAGTGGCAGTGCGTCGAGGGAGCGAGCGGCTGAGAACACCGAGGAGCTCGAGCACGCGTGAGCCGGGCCCTACCTCACCGTCGCCGCCGGTGCGGCGGCAGGCCCGCGCCGGCATGAGGACGGCCCGGATACCGACGGGGGTGACAGCATCCGGGCCTGTGATCACTCTAGTGCCCACAGCTGAGCGAATGAGGCCGAGGCTGTTCATCAATGACCAAATTCGGCGCTATCTCCTGCCGGAGCCGACACCATCCCGGCCATGAGCGACCTTGAATCCCTGTTGGCGCCCAGTATCGGCCACATCGTGCAAGCACTGATGTCCCTCGAAGACACCTGCGCCCCAGTCTCATAGATGGCCGAAAATGTGCTGTGCTGCGGCCCCTGAGGGGCGGTGGTGGTCATCCGAAACGCTGTGGGAGCCGCTTGCGCGTGGGTTCGTTCACGTTCGGCAGCAGCGTATGTTCACTGGTTGCGGCGGCAGTTGGTGATCGACGAGCTCGTGAATGTTCACGAGGACCAGTGTCAGTGGCTGGGGACGGTCCGACAGATCAGGACAGAGATTCTGTTGTGTGCAGTGCAGGATCAGGCGCTGAAGGCGGCCGGACCGGCACCTTCACCGCCGCTGACTGCGCCACCTACCGACTGGTCCTGCTGCTTGCGGCAGCTCGCGACCGACAAGCCCGGACAGGAGCTGTCTGACGGATCACTCAGTGGCTGGGAGATGATCCCGGAGCACTGAACGACGAGCGCGTCGCGGAACTTCAGCGTCCGTCCCGCCGGATCAGATCGTGCGACGCGCTGCCGGGCTGGTCGTGTCCCGCCAGTCGCGCTCTGGCCGCGGCTCGTACCTCGGACGTCTCCATCGGGTCGTCGCGCAGTACTGCGATCCGCTCCAGGACGTCAGGGCCGTCCGGTGCCGAGGCAATCCCCATCAGCCGCGCCCTCTCCTCGCAGTCCCAGAGGGACTCGGTGTACGCGTAGTCCAGGCCGCCCCGGTCGACAGCAGCGAGCGCCTCCAGGTACACGGCCCGCTCGTACGAGTGGGGCGTGTGCAGCCAGAAGCGCCGCAGGTAGGGCACCGCCCCCGCGGCGTCGGGTCCGAACCGGGCCACACGCCGCGCCGTCGCATCGGGGCCGCACCAGGCCCGCGTTGCCCACTGCTGTGCGAGTTCCGCCACCAGTCCCGGCACGGCCTCGGGGCCGGAGTGATCGGCCAGCACCTCCGCTCCCAGCTGAGCCAGCCACGGGCGCCCGTCCTGCGCCCACCCCTGCGCCGCCGGTACCGCCAGTGCACCGAGACGCTCAACCTCCTGCCTGAGCAGGGGAAATGGCCGTCGCCCGTCAGGGGTGCCGAGCGAGGGAACCAGCGGGATCAGCGCCTCCACGGGCTCTCGGCGGCTCAGCGCACGCAATGCGTCGACCTTCGTGTTGAATGCGGCAGAGCGGTCGGCGAGCAGGGTGAGGAGCACATCGTCGCTGAGCCCGGCCAGGGACGGCCGCGGAACGAACGGGCGGGACCGCACCTTGATCCCGAACCGGGTCCACGGCTCGATGGACCATGGAAGCTCCTCTTCTCCGCCGATCCGTGCGCGTGCGACGTCACCGAGGTCTTCCCACCACTCGGCCGGCCAGCCGGCCGAGACCGACTCGAGTACGCCGACCCAGTGCGGCCCTTCCCTGATGTACGTCCGGAGCCCTTCCCGGGCCTGCTCCCATCCGGCGAGTGCCAGCAGTTCCAACACCTCGCAGGCGCGCGAGGTCGCTTCCTCGTCCTCGGCCAGCTGGTCTATGACCGGCATCGGGGACAGCCCCAGGTCCCGAACCAGCCTGGCCAGATACAGAGCGCGGTCGTCGGTTCCATCCCATCGCCAGTCACGACGGATCCCGTCGTACACGAACCCGACAGCCCCCTGCGGATCCTGGAACGCCCGTACCGCGCCCAAGCCACGCCCCCGCTGCAGCAGGCCCTCGACAGAGTCGGGAGGGGCGTACGCCATGGTGTCTTCATCGCTCATCACCCGGCACCCTGCCCGACCGCAGATCCGGCCGCCAGGCAATATCGGCCGGCCCCCACCGGGCAGGCTGCTTTTGCCGGTCCGGCCCTTGCTGAACAAGCGGGCCGGCTGGTGGCGTCATGGATCGGCATTCAGGTCAGCTGTCGCGGGGCCAGCCGGAGCAGATCCGACATCAGGATGCCCTGCAACACCCCCGATCCCGGTCGACACCGAGCGTGGCCCCACCGCACGGGGGTGAGAAGCCATCCGCAATCCGAATGTGATCGTTGGGTTTCTGCTGGTCGGGCATGAACTCCGGCTCGGGGCGGGAGAGTTCGGGCGTTCGTCTGCTCGCGTCACGTTCGTGGAGGTGGCTGATGCCGTCGGTGCTCGGTCTGCTGGAGGCCAGGGAGAAGAAGGTCCGGGAAGAGGTGGCTCGGCTGCGGGAGGAGGCCGAGCGGATCACGGCCGCGCTCAGCGCGGCGGAAGTGCAGCTGGAGCGGCTCGGCCAGGCCCGCGAGACGGTCATCGAGGTGCTGGCCAAGCCGGTCGCCGAGCCGATGGGGCAGGTCCGGGCCGCCGCGGTGACGGGGTCGACGGTGCCGCATCGGGTCGAGGGTGTCGACGCTGCGGTGCTCGCGCCGGAGTACCAGCGGGTCATGTCGGTCCTGGCTGCGCCGGAGGCTGACGGTGGAATGCGGGCGAAGCAGATTGCACTCGCCCTGGGCGAGCCCGCGACTCCGGCCCGGGTGGAGGGGGTGCGCTCGCGGCTGAAGCGGCTGGCCGCGCGGGGCTGGGCCGCCGAGGTGGAGCCGGGACTGTTCACCACAGTCACGGCGATGGCGCCGGCGGCCGTCTGAGGAAGGTATCCCGGCGGCGTCCGGCCAGGCGGGCGCTCATCAGCATGGTCATGGACCACAGCACCATGGCCTCGTGCATCTCGGGGAGCGTCTCGACGTCGCGCACCAGACGACGCGAGCGAACGAGCCAGCTCAACGTGCGCTCCACTCCCCACCTGCGCGGCAGCACCACGAAGCCCGTGGTGTCGTCGGAGCGTTTCACGATCTCGAGAGTGAGCCGGAGCTTCTCGGCCGCCCAGTCGACCAGGTGCCCGGCATAGCCGGAGTCCGCCCACACCAGGCAGATGGAGAAGTACCGCTGGCGCAGCCGGGTCAGCAGCGGCACCGCGGCGTGGCGGTCCTGCACGCTCGCCGCGGTCACCAACACCGCCAGCACCAGGCCGAGACAGTCCACCACCACGTGTCGTTTCCTGCCCGGCACGTTCTTCCCACCGTCCCACCCGGATGTCGAACGCGGGATGTTCGCCGCGGCCCGCACGGACTGCGAGTCCACGATCGCCGCACTCGGATCTACATCGCGGCCCTCCTTCGCCCGGACGCGGTCGCGGAGCCGGTCGTGGAGCTCGGCGAGTAGACCGGTCACCTGCCAGCGGCGGGTGAAGGCGTGCCCCCGCCGATACGGCGGGAAGTCCACGGGGAGGTTCGCCCACTTGATCCCGTTGTCGACGACGTACCTCACGGCGTCGAGCATCTGTTCGGTGGCAGTAGCCTTCCGGCCGCCCGCCCTGCCCCTGAAGCCAGGCCGGCACCGGCACTGACCGGCGCATTTCCTGCCACTCGGCCTCCGTCATGTCCGAGACGTAGCACGGGATGCGGTCCGGGTGGTCCGCGGCGTTCCCGAACCGATGCGCGAGGCAGTCGCACACCGACAGGCGGGAGTTGGACGGGACGGACACGCTCACGCAAGACTGCGACAACAGGGCCTCCGGAAGCTCGGGCTGACTCGCGTCGCCGAGCTACCAGGAGGTCCTGCTTTCTTGCCCCGCTCCCGCCGCGTTCACCCGAACAGGAACCCTGTTCGACCGGCAACTCCACTAAGACCAGCCACTTCCCGTCGCGCATCAGGGTCCGTCCGGGCATCTCGGGAACCGTGCCCCACGCCTGCAGCACCTGCGGGGTGACCTGGAAGAAGACGTACGAGGGGTGGTCCTTGCGAGGGTCCCAGCCATCCTTGGCGGCGAAGGCGTCGCCAAGCGCCTCGCCCTAACGCCTGCTCGCGGCTACCGCAACAATTCCACTCAGGACGCCGAGTGCCACACACAACGGTGAGTACAGGAAAGTGTTCAACCGCTGGAATTCGATGGCGGCTCCGGAGTTCATGAAGTATCCGCCCAGGCCACGGGCGAGCAGAACCACCGTCAGGCCGTACATACCCACCAGCCGCAGCCAGCCTGGGCCGATCCCCGGGATGGACTCATTGACCATAAGGGTGAGCACAGCGCCACCGATCAGTGCCAGACCCACCAGAACGGTGCCCGGTGCCGGCGGCATCTTGTCATCGTCGACGCCACCAATCGTCCTGGAAAACGTCACCGCATCGCTCATCGGCCAGGGGGAGAACGCCCAGATGAAGTGCAACAGGCCAATTGTCACGAGGACAATCGTCAATGCCATGGGGACCACAGTGCGGACCATACTCAGTGCTCCAATCCCGTGCCGACGCATGCGGCTCTAGTATGGCAACGGCCCTCTCCTCCAACGCAGTTGGCCCCTCGCGCGAGACCTGTGCGGTCAGATGCAGTCAGAGCACCAGTACGGACACGCTCACGCAAGACTGCGACGAGGGCCTCCGGAAGCTCGAGCTGGCTCGCATCGCCGAGCTACCAGGAGGTCCCGCCTTCATGCACCGCCCCCGCCGCGATCACCCGAACAGGAACCCCGTTCGACCGGCAACTCCACTGACCGGAATGCGGATGGCTTCTGAGCCAGAACCCGTGCTCATGGACGAATCCACACCGGCTCCTGTCGAGACAGCGACGGACTGTTGACCGGGGAGTGGATGGCGAGGCAGGCGTCAGATCCGAGGGAGGGATCTGGCGGCGATGCCACCCTCGACAGACAGGACCCGGTGCAGCCGGGTCGCCACCAGCAGGCGCTGCATCTGCAGCGGCACGTGGCGCAGGACGAGTCGTTCAACGCACACCCTGCATTCGGCCAGAGGGAGTCGGGCAGGACCTCCGGCCCGCCAGGTCACTGCAGGCCAGGCACCGGTGACCCGCCTGTCTTTGAGGCGGTCGCGACCGGGATCCCGGCTCCCCGATCCGGACTCGGACCGCCGAGAGTCCGACCCTCGACGGCCCTCACGGACCATGCTTGTTCCTCCCGTGCAACCCGCAGGTGTCTCCGCCGCCCGGGCCTATCTGCAACCCCGGGCCCACCGGTTCGTTCCGGTGAGGCAAAATCTCGGGAGTTGGAAGGCCTGACGGCAGGTAACAGTCCCGGCAAGGCCATGGAGCGTGACAGGCGTGGGGACCGAAAATGGCCGAACCGGTAGTTCGGGGGTTGGCCGCGGGCCGCTATCAGCTGAATGAGCTGATCGGGCGCGGAGCCATGGGCGCAGTGTGGGCGGCCCAGGACGTGAAGCTGGGGCGTGCGGTCGCGGTCAAGGAGATCCGGGCACGCGTCGATCTCGATCCCGAGGAGTGGCGCCGACGGGCGGAGCGGGCACTTCGGGAGGCCAGGGCCGCAGCACTGATCCAGCACCGGAACGTGGTCGTGGTTCACGATGTCGTCATGGACGAGGACCGGCCCTGGATCATCATGGAACTCGTGGCGGGGCGTTCCCTCGCGGAGGAACTGACCGGCGGCCTCGTGACGGTCGGCGATGCGGCTCGCATCGCTCGCGAGGCGCTGGACGGGCTGATCGCGGCCCACGCGACCGGCGTGGTGCACCGTGATGTGAAACCGTCCAATCTTCTGCTGGCCCGGCCGGACGGCCGTACCGTTCTGACCGACTTCGGCATCGCCTCGATGGCCGGCGCCGACACACTGACCGTTCCTGGCGGGATGATCGGCACACTCGACTATCTGTCGCCGGAACGCGTTCAGGGCCTGAGAGCCGTACCGGCCTGTGATCTGTGGTCCCTGGGAGCAACCCTCTACGAAATGGTCGAGGGACGCTCTCCGTTCCGCCGCAACAACGAGTTCGCGACCCTCCAGGCCGTGCTCGAGGGAACGTTCGACCCGCCCCGGAATGCCGGTCCGCTCAGCGAGGTCATCGCCGGCCTGCTCACCAAGGACCCGTCGCAGCGGATGACGGCGTCCGTGGCCCGCTCCCTGCTGATTGCCACCGAGCGCCCCGATGCACCACCCCCGCACGGACTCACACTGCGCCCGAGGGCGCAGACCGACATCGCTCGGTCCGCTCAACCTCCCCACGATCGGCGGCGATCCCCGTCCGGATCGAGCTCCGCCTCCGTGGAAGGTCAGGCCGCACCTCTTCCGGTTGACCAACACAGACCCATCCGGCCCCAGGACACAGGCCCGGCACGGGCTCCCGGTCGCTTCTCCCGCCGCTGGCTCACCCGTGCACTCATCGGCTCGGCGGTCGTCACTCTGGCCGCCGTAGGTCTCTATGCCGTACCTCCGCTGCTGGCCGAACGGCACCCCAGTGCCCCCGACACCCAAGCCGTACCCGGGCCGGTGTCACCAACAGCAGCCCGCCCGGGCTTTCGCGCGATCAGCGACCCTGCCGGATTCACCGTGGAAATCGGCAAGGACTGGTCCGGACCCTATGCGGACAAACGCCGCGTCTTCTACTACTCAGCAGACCGAACCTGCCGACTCGGTGTCCACCTGGCTCCGCCCGACGGAAAGGGTGACCCATACGCCGAGCTCTCGGCGCAGGACAACGATGGCACGGGTACATCCGAGGTCGCCGATTACCCGAAGTACCGGCGAGTGCGCCTGGAGCGGATGGAGCACAACGGCTCGCCGGCCGCCATCTGGGAGTTCACCTGGTACGACACCGCTTCCGGTGTTCGCCATCGCTCGATCGACCTGAGATACACCAAGAACGGTCGTACGTACGACTTCTGGGTCGCGGGCCCCGACAGCGCAGCCCCCACCGTCCGAAAACACTTCGATGCGGCAAGGGACAGTTTCTCCCCCACTCGGATAAAGCACGGGTAGTGGGCGGTGGGCCGGAGCTTGGGGCCGGTCGCCTGCCTGGACACAGTGCGCGGTCAGCCCTCTCCCCGCGACCGATCGCCGGCCACCCACCGCCGCACCCACAGCACCGCACCTGCTTCGACGGCTGATTCTGCGTCGGCGCCGATGCGATGCGGCCCGTGGCCGACGCCGCAACGACCCGGACAAGCCCTTGTCGCAGCGAGAGCGGCATCCGCAGGGGCGGCCGAGCACTCGCCACCCCAGCCGGAATCCCTCCGGGAGACGTCGACTACGGAACGAGGCCGTCCCGGACGAGACGGAATGCGGCTGCCGGATCGGCGGCGCGTGTGACCGTGCGGCCCACAACGACATGTGAGGCTCCAGCAGTGATGGCAGCACGCGGTGTCCCGGCGCGGGCATGGTCAGCCGGTGCTTCACCGGAAAGCGTCACTCCAGGCGTGACAATCAGGGCGTCGGCACCCAGTGCGCTGCGCAAGGCCGCGACATCCTGCGGTGAGGCGATCACGCCGTGGCAGCCGGCCTTGCCTGCCAGGCGGGCCAACCGGAGCACCTGCATCTCGGTCGAGTCGCCGACGCCCACGTCGGCAAGATCCTCGTCGGTCATGCTGGTGACCACGGTCAGGGCCAGGACGCGCAGCTCCGGGTAGTCGCGGGCGGCGTCGACAGCGGCCTTCAGAATGCCTTTTCCACCCATGCTGTGCACGGTCACCATGGATACGCCCAGAGCCCCCGCTGCGCGAACCGCACCAGCGACGGAGTGGGGGATCTCGAAGAGCTTGAGGTCCAGGAAGACCTCCTTGCCTTGCGCAACAAGGTGCTTGATGAAGTCGGGGCCAACCGCCGTGAGGAGCTCGAGGCCGACTTTGTAGACACGGCACTCGTCGCCCAGCTGATCGACGATGTCGTGGGCAGTCCGACCGCTGTCGCAATCCAAGGCGACGATGACCTGGCTGTTCGGATCCATGAAGATCATTGTGCCCCACCACCGCGACCCGGTGATCGATTCCGGTAGCCGGCACCAACAGAGCCCAGCCGCTGGGAGGGGGCGACCGGGCCGGGTGACGCATCAGAAGGCAGGGAGATGCCGACGGGGTTGGACCTCGACATCGGCCTCAGGGACTGATGTCGCGCCCGGACACGGGCACACGGCATCGTGTGAGCTCATGTCGGCGGTAGGGGCGGCTTCACTGCCCGGGCTTGGGTGCCTGAGTGGTGAACTCCTCATGGACCATGCGGTCGTACTCGTTGCCGTTGAGGTATTTCCACTGACCCACGTAGATCGGGTCCACACCGATGTGCTGAAGACCGGCGACGAGCTGCCGAAGTGTGTGCCGGGGAAATCCTGATGAGGGATGTTCGCTTGGGAAGATGCGGATGTCGGTCTTGCTGCGGGCCTTGGTATGGGTGCGCGAGATGTTGATGTCGATGCCTGCGAACTCGGCCTCGACCC
This sequence comes from Streptomyces sp. NPDC043861, assembly GCF_056435905.1. NCBI lineage: Bacteria > Bacillati > Actinomycetota > Actinomycetes > Kitasatosporales > Streptomycetaceae > Streptomyces > Streptomyces sp. NPDC043861. The sequence continues at coordinate 130,297 of NZ_JBWKDP010000015.1, forward strand.
ACTCCCAGTAGTTCTCCGCGTCGGCAATGTGCACCTGCGCGTCAAGCGCTGTCGCGAGCTGTCTGAGTGAGAGTCGGCTCCGGAACCAGACGTCGGTGGTCTCTTGGGCTTCCATGGCTGTATCAGTCCCTTCGGCCGGAGAACCGGCACCTGAATGGTGGCGGCTGCTGTGCAGAAATGGGGCGGTCGCCACATCGTGATCACGAATGTCGGAGTCAACTGAAACACACGGAACCATGAAGTCGCACCCAGGTATTGGCCGTTGGACGGTTGCACAGCGGGGGCCGAGTCGCCTGGGCCGGCGCGTTCCCCGGCCGGGCCTGCGCAACGAGGTCGGGGCACGGCCCTGCCTCGACTGCACCCTCCGCAGGGTCTTCGGGGCGGAGAGCTGGTCAGCCGGGCCCCGGCCGGGCGACCGACGTGGGAGGCGGCGGACATCACCTCAGAGGTGCACGCCGATATGGCGGGACTTTCACCCGGCATTCCGGGCGGACATGTGCGCCGGTCCGCCCACCCCGAGGCGGTGCCCTCCGGCATGCTCGGACCAGGAAGTGCGACAGCAGAGTCAGTCCTGCGCCCAGCCGTCCTCACGCACCCGCGCCGCCAGGTCCATCTTGGTGTACGTCGGACGGCCGGCCTGCTGGTACTTGTCCTTGACCCGGTCGAGGTAGTACTTGGCCGTGTGCGGGCTGACGCCGACACGGCGCGCCGTTGCCTTCAGCGTGAGGCCGGAGGCGTACTCCAACAGCACCTGACGCTCCTTCGGCGACAGGCTCGGCCGGGCCGGACCGTCATCGTGCGCCCAGGCGAACGCCAGTTCTGCGGAATGGGCTGTACCGCCCGCCGCCACCTCCTCGATCGCACTGACCAGGGTCGGCAGATCGTGGTCCTTGGTGAGGTAGCCGTCCGCACCTGCCGCGATCGCGGCGACGATGCGTCTGCGGTCCGCCACGGTGCTGATGACGAGCACCCGCGGGCCGGCGGCTCGCAGCCGCCGGATGTTCTCCGGTGGATGTGATCCATCACCGAGGACCAGGTCCAGCAGGACGACGTCGAACGCCGGCGGTGCTTCTGCACCCTCGTCGGAGCCCATGGCGGTGAGCAGTTGGTCCACTGTGCACGCCGTCGCTGCCAGCCGCACTTCCGGCACTTCGGCCAGCCAGACCCGCAGCCCGTCGAGCAGCATCCGGTCGTCGTCCACCACGGCCACGGTGATCACGCCGGCCACCGCAGTTCGATACGGGTGCCCTCGCCTGGCGCACTGTCCACACACGCCATGCCACCGCACTCGCGCATCCGGGCACCCACGGAGGAGCGCAGGCCGAGTCCCTTGGCGACGGTGTCCGGGTCGAAGCCGACGCCACGGTCGACCACAGTGACCACGACCCGGTCGTCGTCGCCGGTGACCGTGACATGGGCGCGGCCCGTACCGGCGTGGCGCAGCACGTTGTTCAGCGCCTCCGTGACGGCGTCACCGAGCGCAGCCGCAGCATGGGGCGGGATCTCCGACAGGCCGTCGTACTGGGCACTCACCCGCAGCCCCAGGCTCTCCACCGACCGCACCGCGTACTCGATCGCCGCCGCGGTCCCGGGCGCGCGGTCCTCCTCCGACTGCTGCTGCACCAGACGACGCAGATACGCCGCTTCCCTGGCGCACCGCTCCCGCACCGGCGGCGCGTCGATGTCGGCTCGGCCGCTCGCGATCGCTGTCAGTGTCGCCAACACCGTGTCGTGCAGCGCTCGGTGGTGAGCGATCCGCTCCGCGTACCGTGCCCGTCCGGCCTCGGCGGCGAGAGCCTGCGCGGTGGCGGCGTCGAGCAGCCTGCCCTGCCGCCGCAGGTACCACCAGAAGACACGGGCCAGCACGGCCGACGAGACGATCGCGTTGAGGTGCGCGGCGATGACGGCGACGTCCGCGCCGGTCGGCCAGTACGCGGCCGTGTGGGTCGCCAGCAGCACCGCGACCGCGCCGGCCACCGCTGCCGGTCTCGCGAACGCGACCGCCGCCACCGCACTGGCCGAGCCGCCGAGCAGCATGGACCACGCGATGTCCGCCGGCCGGTGTGCCCCGCCCGCATAGACCACGAACGGCAGCACACACCCCACGAACACGACGTCCACCAGCGGCGGCCAGGCATTGAACCAGCCTTTCGACCGTGCGGTGCCGAAGAGCAGCAGACTCACCGACAGGGCGACGGCGAGCCCAGCCCAGGACAGCGCACTGCCCCGCTGGTGCTGTACCACTGCGAGCACTCCGACCACCAGATGGCTGGCCCGGTACAGCCCCGTCGCCAGAACCATGAATGCCTGGGCCCGCTGAAGCCCCGAACCCACGCTCACGGCACGTCTCCCCCACCCACACAACCCCCCTGAAACGGCGGTACAGCGCGATGGCCCGGGCCCGCTACGTTCGAGGCGTTCCGGCACCGGACACGACGAGCCATCAGACCATTGCGTCGGGTCACGGCGCCGCCCGGAATTCAGGCAAACAAGGAGGCAAAGTGGCTCGAAGTGTGCGCAGTGGGGGGATACTCGCGGTTCTGGCGTCACTGCTCGTTCTGCTGATCCCCGGTACGGCCACCGCGGCCGATCCGCCGGTCCGCTACACGTCATGGATCACCAACGCCGCCATCTACGAGATGCGGGCCTCGTACTCGTGGCAGTGCATGGATGTACGCGGCGAGTCGCAGAACCCGGGCGCGATCATCCAGCGCTTCGACTGCAAGGGCAAGCTGCACCAGCGCTTCTACTTCCAGCCCTCCGGCACCCCCGGTCTCTTCATGATCGGTGTGTACGGGAAGTACTGCATCGGCGCCCAGAACGCCTCGGTCGCGGACGGCACGCCGATCGTGCTCGGCCACTGCCAGGGTCCGGGCCAGCACTTCCGGTGGGTCGACCGCGGCAACGACCACTGGGAGATCGTCGAGGCCGCCAGCGGCAAATGCCTCTTGGACACCGGCCGTCGCAGCGCGATCCAGTTGGGCGCGTGCGGCAACATCGCGGAGCCCTACCCCAGCCTCTGGACCCCCCGCTACGACCGTCAGTACAACTACACCAGCGTCTGGGGCTGAGAGGCTCACCGAACTCCGCCGCCCGCACGAGCGCGTGAGTCGCCCCCACTCCCTTCGACGAGCCGAACGCCGAGCCCACGGCCCGGAGCACTGGCTGACTCGACGAAGCATGTGAACCAGCACGGCCACCGGTGGTGTCGCGGCAAGGACAGGGGACTTGCCGCGACGCCCTCCGTGCTCCCCCGGTGACCCGCGCCCCGCCACGCAGCGTGCCTGCTCGACCGTGCGCGATCGGTCGGGCTCGGTCCGATTCGGGCCCCGAAGGACCCACAGGACCCCGCACGGAGCCGACCACCAAGCTGGTGAGGCGCCGTCGGCCACCCCACCAGCTTGGTGGTCGGCCCCGGAAATCCTTCGGGGGTCGACATCGGGGCGCGATTCCACATCGGTCCGTTGGTGGTCTGGGGTGGCGAAGTGGGGCTGTCAGGCACAGTCAAAGGTGTCCGCGTGGAGGCGGTCGGTGGGCCCAGCGGGGTTCCGGGGCTTTGATCACGTCGGGGAGGCGGAATATCGGCGGCACTGGCCTTGTTGCTCGCCATTGTTGATCAACGAGGAGGTCCTGTGCCTGTGATCCTTCGGCCCCGCGCGCTACGTTCCGGCGACCTCGTGGTCGTTACCGCACCCTCGGGCCAGCTTGAGCCGGGTGAGGAACCACTGCTCGCCCGCGGTGTGGCGATACTGGAGCGGATGGGTTTCCGCGTGCGAGTCAGCCCGATGGTCGACCCAGCGCAGAATCGCTGGTGGGCGTCGGGTACTCCGGCGGAGCAGGCCGCCGAGCTCAATGGTCTGCTCCGGGACCCGGAAGTGCGGGCCATCGTCGCGCACACCGGTGGACAGGCGACCATCGGCTATCTCGATTTGATCGATCTGGACGCGATCCGGGCCGACCCGAAGCCGATCCTCGGCTACAGCGATATCTCGCTGCTGCACATGGCGTTGTACGCCGAGACCGGCCTCGTCGGCTTCCACGCCGACATCGTCACCCACGGTTTCGGCAGCGATTGGTACACGTTGGGCGACGAGTCCCGTCGGTCCGAACTCGTCGACCTCTACGCCCGTGTGCTTACCAAGGCCGAGGCGCCGGGCGTGCTGCCGGCGATGGGGGCTTGGGAGACCTGGCGGCCGGGCCGCGCGCAGGGACCACTGGTCGGCGGCTTGCTGAACCGCCTGGTCCTGCTGCAGGCGACACCGTTCGCACTGGCCGCCGAACGGTTCGACGGCGCCGTCTTGTTCTGGGAAGAGCTACAGCGGCCGGTCACGCGCATCTGGAACGACCTGCATGCCTTGCGGCTGTCCGGTGTGCTGGACCGGATCGCGGGCATGGTGGTCGGCATCCCGTGTGAGGTCACGCCCTACGAGGGCGGCGGAGACCGGGTCGGTCTGCGCGACGTTGTGCTCGACGTCCTGGCGCAGCGTGACATCCCCGTCCTCGCCCAGGTCGACTTCGGCCACACCTCGCCGAACCTGCCGCTGCCTCTCGGTGTCCGCGCAGACGTAGACGCGGACAACCAAACGCTGTCCCTGCTCGAGTCGGCGGTCGCGGAAAGCTGAGTTCTGTTGGATGTCGGCGCGGGCCCGGAGAGCTGCCACCCGTCGTGTTCCGCTGCTCCCGATCGGCCCGTCTGACATGCCGGTTGCGCCAGCCTGTCCGATCTTCTTGACCGCTGCCGAGCGCGAGCGACTGAAGAAGTTGGCCCATGGCCACAAGACCGAGCACCGGCTGCGGTGCCGTGCGCAGAACGTCCTGCACGCGGCACGGGAACACTCCAACGCGCGCATCGCCCACGAGACCGGCCTGCACCTGGACACGGTTCGTGCCTGGCGCGGCCGGTTCGCCCGCGGCGGCCTGCCGGCCCTGGCCGACCGTAAACGCTCAGGGCGCCCGGCGCGTGCCGTGCGGACGCTGCTAAGCAGCTCGGGCGGCAACCAGTGAGGCCCGGATCCGACTGACGGCACGCAGGATCTCGTCACGGTTCTTCGCTCGCTTGATCCAGGTCGGAAGGCAGGCCACCAGCGTCATCTTCTGCCCGGTGTCGTACCAGGGTGCTCGCTCCCGCAGCGGTGCCTGGACGAAACGACGGATCAAGTCGAGGTGTTCGAGGTTGTACGCCCACAACCACCCGTGCCGGGTCTCGACCTGGAGCCACAGCGGCAATCCGAAGTACGGATCCGTCGCTGATTGAGCCGTGCCGGGAGAGAGCGTGACACGACGGCCGCTCCACACCCGCGACAGACCGCAGCCACGGCAGACCAGACGTCGCGGCCTGAACAGAATCCGGGCCCCGGGACCGGAGTCTTCGGGCGCCGGCACGACACGGGCGGCCTTCTCGCAGCCGGGGCACTGCACAATGATCAAGCTGATGAAGTCGTACTCCGTGCTGCATGGATCCCGGAACCGACCAGAGAACAAGGCCATGCGGTGAGTATGCAACCGCACCGCAGAACAACGCACCCCGATTCGACCGCTCGCGCTCAGGCCTGCCGGCCACTGCCATTGCCGGACGGAGGTCAAAAGAACAGGTTCAGACCCAGTTGGCCCACCCAAAGGTCAAGAGATAGGCCCGCCGGCCCGCCTCCAGACCTCGCATGCCCCGGACGAACATGACCAGCAGCGCGATGAGCAGTGCGGCGGCAAAGGCTCCGGCTACTAGTGCCCCGGCGACGGGCCCCGCGAAAAAGCTCACAATCACACTCGCGACGATGACGATCCCCAGCCCGAAGTGCGCGGCGGGCAGGTCAGCTCTGATCGCCTCACGCAACCCCCTGCGCGACGCTCGCATGCCGGACTCGTACCGCTCCCGCGCCGCTTCCGAGTCGGCAGCGGGCCCCTCGCACCACTCTTCCATCACCCTCCCCTGTTGCTGTTCGCACGGAGCCTCACGCGTGGGCTCCTCCTCCCACGGCGATCGGCCACGAACGAGCAGGTGCGGTCTCGAGCACGACCCATCGGACAAGTTCCGGCCGAGGGGCTGCTCGTGCAGGCCGGAGAACGCGGCGCGGTGACGGTCGAAGCTCACTTCCGCGACCCCGAGCCCTTCCGCGACCCCGAGCCCGGCCCAACCGCCCCGGCCACAGATCGTTTTCGCGAGTCCCACGGCGCCCCACGCCCCCGCATGCGTCACTCAGCGTGTACGCACCACAGAAGCCGGGCCAGAACCCGGGTCTCGACAGCGATGGTCCTCGATTTCGTCAGGCACCCGGATCGGGACGGAGCCGACGTTCTCCAGATCGAGAACGGACATACCCAGAGATCGTCGCCGACGTGACGCGGGCGGCCGGGCCTCGGCGCCCGAACCGGAACCGGCTGATACGCCCCGTACCCTGCGGTCCGACGCGCCGTGAACCGCTGCCGGAACCCCGGGGCGGGCGGGTGCTCGGTCACCTGCGTTCACGCGCCTGCCCCGCGTTCGGGGCGTCCACGGCAGCGAGGACCGCACCCCGACGTCGGGGTGCGGTCCTCGGACCGGGCGTTGAGCGTACGGGTACCCGGACTACCTACCGGGCAGCCCGCCCGACGAGCGGGATCCGGAGCCGCCCGGTTCGGCGGGGGCCCAGGTGGGCTTGGCCTTCGCCTCGGCGGGATCGGGCTCGGCGAGCGTGAGGCCCCAGGAGTCGTCCTCGCCGATGCGTGCCTCGATCTCCTTGATCTGGCCGCTCTTGGCGAAGTACAGGACCACGACCTGCCGCACCGACCCCTCGTCGTAGAAGTCCGCCGCCACCTCGCCCTTGGCGGCTGCGCCGAAGGCCTTGACCCAGTTGCGCGCCGTGGCGTCGGCGGAGGTGTCGTCGACGGCCAGGTCGGCCAGGGCCTCGGTGTCACCGTCGGCGAGCCGCCACACGGCCTTCTGAACCGTGTCGAGGCTTCCCGTGGAGGGGTAGCCGACGACACGCAGCGGCTTGTGGTTGTCGTAGTCGGTCTGGTACTCCAGGGACTCATCCGACGTACAGCCCGTCAGGAGCCCGCCCACGACCACGGCGGCCACGGCGACGCCGGGGACCCTCTTCTTCCGCGCCATGGTCAGTTCCTGGCCTTCGGGCGGAGGACGATGACCCGCTCGATGTAGTTGGCCTTGCCGCGGTACCGCAGGATGGCCGCGGCGAGGCTGGTCCTGTTCGAGGCGCCGTGCTGGATCAACTGGAGTCCGTGCCGGTTGCGCTCCACGATAGCCACGTGGTTGTACACCTTCTCCTTCTTCCACTTGAAGAGCACGAGGTCCCCGGGCTTCGCGTAGACGGACGAGATGTGCGTCGCCCCGCGGTAGCCGATCATGTGCCGGCGGAAGTTCTCGGCGGCGGACCAGGTGTAGCTCTTGTTCTTGATGCTGCCGAAGAGGTAGTACTGCTGCCACCAGGCGCGGTCGTGCTTGCGCCCGCCGTTGCGGGTCTTCATCCCCCCACCGTAGTAGAGGGCCTTCGACACGAAGTTGGTGCAGTCCTGGCCGTACTCCTTGGGTGTGTTGATATTGCGCGACGCCCACCTGACCGTTCCGGAACCCGACACGGGTGCGGCGCGCTTGGCGCGCACGGCGGACATCGGGGCCGCCGGGGCCGCTTCCTCGACCGGCAGGCCGTCCGCGTCGAGCTCGATCGGCACATCGGGCACCTCGCTGATCGGGCCCGGCGCCTCGTCGGCCGTCTCCAGCCCGTTCTCCGCCGACGCCGACAGCACGGTCTCCGCCGCGGGGGCGTCCGCCTCGACGTGGAGGATCGGCGCGCCGCTGTTGGTGCTGAAGGTGAACCGCTGCTCCCGCCGTCCCTCCTCGGGCTCACCGGTGGAGTCCTCGGCCATCAGCACGGCCGTGTCCTCGACGACCGCGCGCAGGAACACGGTGCCGTTCTCGTCCACGCCCACCAGCACGTCGGACAGCTTGGTCGCCATCTCCGTGTAGCGCTGCTGGTGCCTGGCCAGCACCTCTCGGGACTCGACGAGGTCCGCGGCCTGGGCACCGAGCAGGTCCTGGAACGAGGCCCCACGGGAGCTCGCCGCAAGGGCGGCGGCGGCCGTCGGACGCGTGTTGCTCAGGATGGCGCTGCGTGCGTCGAAGTACTGCTGCACGATCTCGCGGTAGGTGGCTGCGCCACCGGGCACGGCCACGGTGGTCACCGGTTCCGACGTGACCACGGGGCCGGTGCCGTGCGGGGTACGTGCCGACACCTTCACGCGGTAGGAGGTGGCGTTCTGCAGCCCGTTCACCACGATGTGGGGGTCCCGGGTGGTCGCCTTCGCGGCCTCGCTCCCGTCCTCCCTCGAGACGACGACCGTGTACTCCGCACCGTCGGCCGACGAGCCCAGGTCCTGCGGCGCGTTCCACGTCGCCAGCAGTCCGCCGTCACCGGCGGTCGCCCGCAGATCCTGCGCAGCGCCCGGCGCGGTCGGTGCCACGTAGTCGATGACCAGCTGCGGCCGCTTCGCCGCCTCCGGGCTGCGGCTGGAGTGGTACGAGACGCTCGATGCGACATCCGCGGTCGGGAGCCGCAGAGCGAGTCCCTCTCCGGTTCCCTCGTCGAGCCAGGACTGCACGACCGGGGTCAGGTCCTGGCCGTCCGGGAGCGCGGCGTCGGCGAACGGGGCGTCGTCCAGAACACCCAGCAGGCCGGTGCCGTTCCGCGGAGCAGCCCAGGGCTCGTGCAGCTGGTACATCCCCACCGGCCGATGGGCGCAGGTCGCGGTGCCGCACTCGGCCGGTGACAGGAGCAACCTGGCACGGGTGATCCTGGCGCCCGCGGGCACCTTGCTCAGATCGGGCTTGAGCCAGGCGGCCCGCTCGTTGTCGGCGCCGCCGCCCAGTGTCAGCCGGGCGTCGTTCACGGCCGGGCAGCCGCCGGACGCGCAGGCCGGACCGCCGACGGTCACCGTGGTGTCCTCGAGGGAGGCACCGGTGAGGGTGACGGAGGTGGTCTGCGGGGCCTTGGGCTCCGGGGTGGCCGTGGCAGTGAACTCCTGCTCGTACGACCAGGCCGAGCAGCCCAGATCGGTGCAGGCGCGCATCGCCCAGAGGTAGGCCGTTCCTGCCTGGAGAGCGCCTTCGGGCACCCGGGTGACCGCGCGTTGGCCGCTGTCCACCCACGCCTCGGGGACGGTCACACCCGGCAGCTGCTTGCCGTCGGCGTCACGGAGGACGAACTCGGCCCGTACGCGGCCCTGTTCCGGGCTGGAGACCAGTCCGGAGAGCAGCGGGGTGAGGGACTGGGTAGCACCCGACTCCAGCGCCTGCGGCATGTCCGGCAGGCCGCCAGGGCGGTGGCCGGTGCCGACGGTGAAGGTGGCCCAGTCGGACCAGGCGAGGTTGTAGTGCGTGCCGTCGTAGGGACTGGTGCGGAAGCGGTACGTCGCGCCGTCCTTGAGCAGACCGTCGGGCACGGTCACGGCCGCGGCCCGTCCGGAGTCGACTCGCGGTGAGACGAGGTAGTCACCCACCCTCTTGCCGGTCAACGCGTCGACGACCTCGAAGGTGCCGGTCACACGGTCGCCGTCCTTGTCGGAGAACGTGTCCCGCAGCGTCGGCGTGGTGGTGTTGACCTGCCAGGTCCCAGAGGCGTCCTTGGTGAACGGCGGGCCGGCCTGGCGGTTGTTCCCGGAGCGGGGACGGAAGTTGTACGTGACCGTCAGCTTGGGCGGGTTGCTCGTGGCGTTGGCCGAGTTGACCCGCTTCCACTGCGCGACCGCCGACTCGTCGGCGGCGGTCAGACCCATGCCGGACTGCGGTGCCTTCGACGAGGCCCAGGACTGTACGAGCGAGGTCACATCGGCATTGACCCAGCCGTCCGCGCCACAACCCGGATTGCCCTTGGTCTCGGTGGACGTGGCGTACTTGGTGTGCATCGTGGGCCGGGAGGTCCAACGGCTGGAGACCGAGGCCTTGTCCGCCGACCAGACCGCCCAAGGCTGGGCCTTGCAGTCGGGGTTGCCCGAGTGGAAGTTCCACAGGCTCAGTTTGGCGCTGCTCACCAGGGCATCCGCGATCGGAGCCGTTCCCCAGGTGATGTAGGACTGGGCGGTACGCGGCGTGCCGTTGGCGTTCTTGGTGCCCGGGTTGCCGAAGTCCAGTTCGGTGTCGGTGGACCAGTCGCGGGTCTCGCCCTGCTGGACGTAGGTGTCGAAGACGTTGCTGAGCGCGGAGGTCGACGGGTCGACGGTGACCGGGTACCGCGTCCTGGGGTCGGCCAGGAAGCCGGCGTCCGGGGTGACCACCAGGTCGATCGAGGAGCCCTTCTGCTCCACCTTCATGGACACCGGAACGCGGCGTGTGTGCTCGCCCGACCGCTCGTCGACGGTCGCGTCCCACATGACCGGGGCGGGCATGACGGCCCGCTCCTGTCCGGTCCTGCGGTCCGTGAACAGGACGCTGCCGTCGGGCTGTTGCTTGGCACGCAGCCCCTTGGCCCGCAGTGGCAGGGTGTAGCCGTAGTCCTTGGTGGACGGACGCTGCTTGATCTCGACGTACTGCTCGAAGCCCGTCCGGGTCGACTCCACGATCACGTCGGCGCCCGGGACGGCGTTCGCGTACGTGGCGCGGTTGCCATCCAGGGTGGGCCGCGGCAGGCCGCCCTTCCACTGGAGGGTGACCTGGTGCTCGCCCTCACCGAGGGTGACGAGGTCACGTGCGCCGGCCTTGCGGGTGGCGCCCAGGGATGCGGCAGGGCTGCCGCCCTTGCCGGCGAGGGTGAGGGAGGCAGGATGGGCCTTGGCCACCACGGTGCCGTCGCGGCGTTCGGCGAGGTCCGTGTCGACGGTGACCCAGCTGCCGTCGCGGTCGAACCGGACCGGTCCTGCGGTGAGTTCGGTCGTCAGGGAGCCGTCCCGATTGACCCACGTGGTGGAGGTCTCGGTGCGCTCGGAGAGCGCCTCGATCCGTTCGCCGGATCGCTTGGCGGCGGCGAGTGCCGACGGTACGTCGGGGGCGGCAGCGAGCCCGTTGGCGGCGTTGCCGGCTGCGGGCTGCGCGACGGCCGGCGGGGGCACGGCCATGACGGCGCCCCCCAACAGCGTCACGGAAAGGGCGAGTAGCGCCGTGGTACGCGGGAGCCGTCTCAGGGCCCGCAGCGATTGCCGCTCCCCCGGAGCGGAAGGAGATATGAGCATGCGGTAAATGCGACCTTTGGTCAGAGATCGATGAAGAAGTTGTAAAGCTAATGGGTGGTTGGTATGCACACGCCACCGGCGGGGACGATTTGCCGGTAACGCCGCCTTTGAGGGACGGTGACCTTGATCACGCACAGGTGAGGGCCGGCCTGCAGAACCTGTTCCCGTACAGCCGGCCGCGCGCCGCCGTCCCCCGCCCTGGAAACGCCGCAGGATCCCGCAGGGGTCAAAACCGCACAACGGGTCGGCGAGCGGACTTCGCCCGAACATGCACCACCGCCGCCCTCACCGGCGACCACGAGACCCGCTTCCCACCGCCCCCACCGCCCCCACCGCTCCGAAGCCGTGTTCCACCGCACAACGATGACCTCACCGGCAGGCGGCTCGCCCGCGAAGCCCCCCGAAACGGCGGCACAGCGGAAGTCCGGGTGTATCAGTGGAACCGGTAGGACCGCCGACTCGCGCCGGGAGGGTCGAAGTCCAGCCCGTTCTCGTCGAGGGCGTTGAAGACGGTCACCCGGCTCGTGCCGAGGACGAAACTGACATCGACGCTTCCCCGAGCGACATCCCGGCCTGTCCACTCGAGCAGTTCGACGCCCTCGAGGGACAGCCCGCGCAGCGCCCGCAGTCCGGGAACAGGCTCGGGACGCCACTGCAGATCGAAGCCGGGCCACCGGACCGTACGGGTGGGGTCGATCGTATTCCACGTGAGGGAGAGGTCACCGAACTTTTGATGGTTGATCTCGATCTGCTCACCGTCGAAGTCGAACAGCACCGGGCAGTCGCAGAACCACTCGTCGTCCTGGAAGTCCCAGACCATCCAGACCGTCGAGAGCGTCCGGCCCGCAAGACCACACAGGCGATCGCCGTGCTCCCGTACAACGTCGCGACGACTGTCCAACCACACGGGTCGGTAGCCCTCGATACCGAAGTCGAACATTGCCTCATCCTGTCAGCGATGCCCCCACGGACGCGCGGCGGTCCCCACCCGGCCGGAGGCTGACGGAGGCTGCTCATACAGGCGGTGCGGCCTGCACAGCCCGGTCCTATGCCACTACCGGCTCCCGCGCACCGAGTCGTCGCATGCGCATGCACCCCCATGTGCCCATCGCCACGTGCACCACGACCATGCCCGCGATGAAGCTCCCGTACCCGTCAGACTTCTCCCTCGTGACCGGAGAGGCCGCGCCTTCGGGGTCATATCGAACCGTCATGGTGTCGCCGGGTACGACGTACTCCTTGCAGCCGTCCCCCTCGGAGAGGTCCGGTGATATCTGCTGCCCGGAGGTCTGACGGAGGGTGCAATGGTCCGTCTTACCGGACTCCTTGGCCACGACGACGGCCTCGGTCCAACGGCCCCGCTCCTGAAGAGCCGCCTGATCGCCGGCCTCCACTGAGACAACCCCCAGCGCGACTCCCGCGATGACCGGGACCACCAACTGCCAGGCCAGTTTCCGTTCCTTCAGCGGTACCCGCACCATGGCGAACAGCGGCACCAGCACCGGCGCCAGCGGCAGTGCCAGCCAGGCCAGTGCCACAGCGGCGGCACGCAACCCAGGACTGAGCGGAACGGCCGGACTCAGATACCCGAGCACCGCCGACCCGGCCGCGCACCCGGCACAAAAGCCGAGCCACAGCAGCAGCTGCCTCGCCCGCCCCATCCGTCTCTCCCCTCACCGAAGTGCGAGCCTAACGCTTCAGTGCGCACACAAACCCGGCGCCCAGTGACTCAACCAGGTCCCTGGTGGTCTGGTAGGCCGCCGCGGAGAGATCACCAGGCGCCGACTTCTTGCGTCGATCGAGAGGTTCGGAGGCTGGACGAAGGCGTTCGATCGCCGCTCTACCGGTTGAGTTCGTCCAGGTCCAGGCGAATGCTGAGCTGGCTCCCGAGTTCCTGGAAGCCGAGTGCCCGCGCAACCCGGCGGGAGGCCGGAGGCCGGGCTCGCCACTGGGGCAGCAGACCCGCGTCAAGTGCGTGCGCCACCGCTGCGGAAGCCGTCCGGCGGGCCAGCTGGCGGCCTCGCCACTGCGGGGATGTCAGTACGCAGAGATGCGCGGTCGCGGCCGGCCAGCTGCGGTATCCCGCCGCGGCCACGACGCGCGTTCCTTGGCGAACGACGAACGCGGGAGACGTGATCTCCTCCAGCCCGCACTCGTCCGCATCCGCCGGCCCGACCGACCGCACCAGCTGTTGAAGGTCGCGATGCCCGGGTGTCAGGTACTCGACGGCGTCATGGGCCTGCGCGGGCAGGAAGCGGTCCCTGGACACGTACGCCAAAGCGGCCGGACCCAGTACCTCGGTCACGGGCAACAGCGCCTGGAGCGCTTCGGGACGAGTGAGCGAATCGGCCGGCACCGCAGCCGGCGCACGTCGTAGCGCCCGGCCGGCACCCTCGGTGGGCACAGTGACGATCGCCGCGTCGCCGAGCGCCACGATGCCGGCCCATGACGGTGGGCACAGACCTGATGCGGGTGAGGCAACCACGGAAACAGCCCCCTGGGACGCGAACGACACCGGCGCAGCGGCCAACGTCTCCCACAGACCACGGGCACGGACCAGCAACGGATCAGCAGCCATGACCAGACCCTGACACCCCAAGGTCACCGGGTGCCAGGGAAATTGGCCCCTGCACAGCACGCCGCAGGCACAACGCATCGCACCGTGAAGCCCGGTCCCGCGACAGCGGTTCGCACCCCTACCGGGCGGGCGACGATCGGTCGCTCGAAGCCGGACGGCGGGTCAGCACGCGGGTAGTGGTGCCGTCGTCCTCAAGGATGTCCCGCACGTGCTCGAAGCCGATCCTGTCCAGCAGGGACAGCGAGGCTTTGTTCGGCGCGGCCACGGTTGCGTGCACCTCGGTAAGCCCGAGGGTGCCGAATGCGTAGGCCACGATCGCTTCGGCGAGTTCGGTCCCCAGGCCGGATCCCCATGCCGCGGGGGCCAGTGCATAGATGATCTCGTGGCCCCCGACCACGTCGGTCCGCTTGATCTCGGCATGTCCGATGAGGAGACCGTCCCGACGAACGGCCCAGACATCGAACAGGTCTTGGGCATAGACCTTGGTGAAGATCCGCCCGAACAGAGCCCGGTCTTCTGCCCCGGAAACGGGGCCGTCCCCCATCCACCGGGACACCCTCCCGTCCTGGAACAGTGCGACGAAGCCCTCTTCGTCCTCAGGGACGTAGGGGTCCAGGAGCAGGCGCTCGGTACGCAGGGTCGGGGTCACGGACAGCGACGCTACCCACGCGACGCGCTGCCGGGCAAACCACTTTCACCAGCGTGGATTCCAGCCAGACGTCCTTGGCAGCCACAACACCTGCGGGTGCCGGCCCTGCGCCGCGGGCCGCCTCCCTCCGGCAACGCTGAACCCCCGGCCCGGGAGTCATCCTGCAACCAGAACCGTATGCCGGCGACAGTGGGGCCTTGCCGACGCCCGCCCGGCGCGGACGTGCCGTCCTCCGCACCATCCACCCATCGACCACCGCGCGCCGAGCGACGCATCATTTCGATCCGTACTGCCCAGGCGGCACCATCATGAGCGGGTAATTCCGCGTCGGATGGGGGTGGTTGGTCAACCAGGTCGTGAATGAGGTGCGGAAACCGTCGTTGTTGTGGTGGGCGTAATCGTAGAAGGACTGGAGGAATGCAGCTCGTGAGGTGTTAGCCGCCAGGTCCGTTCCGGTGCCTCCCAGGAGGTACTGGCGTCGCAGGATGTCGGCGAGCGGGACCTGCCGGGCATTCTTGATCATGTCGTACATCGCCATGAAGGTGGTGGTGCGGCCGTGGCCTTCCCGGCAGTGCATGTGCAGCCAGGAGTCGGAGGGCAGGGCGCGCACGAACGCAACGAATGCGTCCGCCGTGGCCGGCGTGGGCATGTGCCGGTCCGGCACCGGGAAGTAGCGGTAGGCAAATCCGTCCTCGGTGACGGTCTGCTGCTCGGTCCTGACGATTCGGGGCCCTGGGGCAGGAGGCAGAGAGGCCGCCGCCGACTTGCGCGGAAGGTCGGTGAAGGTGATTTCGCGGGCGTCCTGCAGTTGTCGGAGGCGGCTCGACTGGAGCTCCAGCAACTGTTCCCGGGTCAGCCCCATATTGGCGTCGTCGTCCTTGCCGTACCAGCTCACCACCGCGCCATCGACGTAGAGGTGGGTTTCCTGGCGAAGGTCCACATCGAAGAGCCGGCCATCGGGTACGACGGGGAGGGTCTTCCTCAACGCCTGCCAGCCGTCCTGTGACGGTGCGGCGCTGCCGGACACCCGAAGGGCCTCGAGACCGACGAGGCTGGGGTGAGGTCCCCCGTCGTCGGCCAGGGGGCTGGTGGCGGTGCGGAAGTGGAGGGGCAGACCCGGCTTGTTGAGGAAGTCGATGACGAGGTCGCCGCCCGCGGCCAGGCTCGGACTGGCCGGGCTCGGACTGGCCGGGCTGCCGTGGCCGGGTGCCTTCGCCCCGGAGCATCCGGCGCCGAACACGGCCAGCACACAGAGGACGGCGGCCAGACGCCTCGCGGCGTGGCGGTTCACGATGGTCACCGGCTCCTCCACCGCAGTTGCGTCACGGACGGACACAACCCCGCCCCGAGCCGTCCCGGAGTTTCACGGCCATGGGGCAACACCTGTGACGCCCCATGGCCGCGCTTCACCCACGCCCACTGTGGCCGGACAGGCCAATGTCGCGCACGCCCACCCGGGCAACCGGGTGACCCGAGGCTCCGCAGTTCGGTAGGGATCCCCTTGCAGTGCCACGGGGGGACGACCCCGGCTGCTCGTCAAGCGTTCGGCGTGCCAGGACGCGCCGGCATGGCTCCAGGACGAGAGCCGGCCGGCATCCTCGTCGCCTGTCGGGTGCGGCAGGTCTGCACGGGGACAGAGGCCGGATCCCGCTCCGGACGCGAAGGGGCACCTGTGGCGGGCCGCCATGGATGACCACGCCGCCCGACGCTCCGACCCGGTGCTCAGCTCCGAGCGCGAGCGGTTCGGTGCCGTGAACATGCCCGCGACCGATCCGGGCGAGGCCGTGGACGTCGAGCATCGAGGCGGCCTACGAAGTGGGCCTGCCGAGATCGGACGTCACCGACGGCGCTCCAGCGAGGAGGGTGCGCCCGCCGACTGCGCTCCTTCGATCTCGAGTGTCAGCCGGTCCGGCTGCGTCATGGTGACCACGTAGATATTGCCCTGGGGGCATGCGAAGGTGGCCGAGCGGTCGGTGGGGCGACTGGTGACCGCGGTGAGGACCATGGTGTTCCGGCGGACCTGGCGCAGTTCGAGTGCCTCGGTGCATCCCCGGTCGCCTCCGGTGTCGATGTCCTCGAGGTTGCTGACCTGGCGGCCGACCAGCTCACCGACGGATCCGGGGTGCAGCGTGACGGTGACGGCGAACTCCCTTGTCCGGGCCTGGAGGATGCCATCCGCCCCGGGGGTTCCAGGGCCGGTGCCCGTCCAGGTTCCCGTCCATGCGGCGGGCAGTGAGGGAGAAGGAGAGACCGGCGGGGCGGACGAGGCAGAGTTCTCCCGGCTCTGACCTCCCGGGGAGTTGAGGAGCAACGTGATCGCCGTTGACACGGCCACGGCGACGGCCGCCGCGCCGGCCACCTGCAGCACCCGCTTCCGCCGAGTGGCCGAACGTGGGGGGAAGGACGGGACGGGCGGCAGCCGGGTACTGGCGGGACCGTCTGCCACCCCGCTCGGAGAGGGGGCGGGCGGTGGTGCAGCGACCGCAGGCGTGCCCGCCAGCAGGTCCCGAACAGCGGTTTCCCTGTGCTTGACGTCCGACCTCAAGGCGTCGGACACGGTCAGACCCCAACGACGGTCGGTGTCTGCGAGCCGTCTTCGTATTTCGTCCGCTGTGGGGCGGGAGTCGGGATCCTTCGTCAGACACTCTTTGATCAGAGGGAGAACCGTGGGCGGGACTCCGTCGAGCGCGGGCTCTTCGTGGACGATCCGGTACAGCAGCGTGGGCAGCGCGAGGTCCTCGCCGGGTGCCGTGAACGGGCTGCGGCCGGTGGAGGCGTACACCAGGACCGCCGCCAGTGAGAACACATCCGCCGACGCGCCGACCTCGGCTCCTCGCGCCTGTTCCGGCGCCAGGTAGCCCGGGGTGCCGATGATCGTGCCCGTCTGTGTGCGGCGCGGGTCCCATGCGGCGCGGGCGATGCCGAAGTCGATCAGGAAGGGCCGCTGGGCGCCGAGCAGGACATTGCCCGGTTTGATGTCGCGGTGGACCACCCCTGCCTCGCGGACCGCGACAAGAGCGGAGGACAACTCCATGGCCAGGGCCCTGACCGACGGTTCCGCCAGCGGTCCGTGCCTCCCCACCCAGTCGGCCAGCGACGGCGCGGGGACGTACTCCGTCGCCAGCCACTGCGGCGACTGCCCCGGCGGGCTGAAGTCCACGACGGAAACCGTCCACGGGGATCGGACACGGTCGCTGGTACGTATCTCCCGGGCGAACCGTTCGGCGAATCCCGGCTCCCTGCTCATCTCCGGGTGCACGGTCTTCAGCGCAAGTGGCCGGCCGGAGACCGTCCGGGCCAGGAACACCTCGCCCATGCCTCCCTCACCCAGCCGCGCCAACAGACGGTATCCGCCGATGTCCCGCGGATCACCAGGCCGAAGAGCCTCCATCCACTCCCCCTGTCCCGTTCAGCCGAGCTTGCCCTCTGCTGCGTCCCGCGGCCGACTCTAGAGCAGGTTTTGTGTGCGAGTGCGCTTGCCCTGGCGTGGCCGGTCACCCAGCGCCCGCTGCGGAGAGGCGCCCTGCGGCGCCCGCGCTTGTACCGGCTGCCCGGGCCGGTTCGTGGGCAGCTCCGCCGGCTCGCCGTTCCAGTGCTGCCCGGGCCGTCCTGGGCCGCACCATCGGCCGGGAATCCTGGATCTGCCGGGCGCTGGGGGCGCCCTGGGCAGCGCGGACGACGGCCCGGCGCTGGACCCCTGGCGCAGCCACGGCCGACAGCCGGGCCGAGGTCGGGAGTGAGGCGTTGGATGACGACATCCGCGGGTGCCGGAGTCTCAGGACACCCGTCGTGCACTCATGTGCTTCTGAGCTCTGTGGCGGCGGACCGGGTGAGCTCTGTGACGAGGGGATGATGTAGCAACTGGGAAACACGAGAAAGGTTCCTCGGCGGCTCGCCGACCGTCTTCGGCGCAGTCTCACCGTGTTGCTCGCGCTGATGCTTCGCGGCGATCAGCATGACCGCGTCGGCCACAGCAGCAGCGTCTGCCAGGGACAGCCCTTCCCCGTGGGCTCGCTCGTGCGCCCGCTCCCAGCGGTGCCGGTCCAGGAACGGGTGCAGCGTGAGGATGGCGTCATTGATGTCCGCCTCTCGCTGCGTGAGGCGGAGCGACACATCGGTGCGTGAGAGTGAAACGATCCTGCCGGCCTTCAGGTCTTCCATCTCCTTTGCCAGAGGCCCCAGGTGCTGGAAGGACACCCAGTCGTGCCAGGTGAGGGACGCCCAACGGCCGGCCAGTGGGAGCACGAATCCCACAGGGATGACAACCACGGAGACCGACGCAAGTGGCGGCGCCACATAGGTGCTCAGGAAGTCCCAGTTCCGGCCGCCCCACCTCGCACCGATCGCCGTGAATTTTGCCGCGTCGAAGCCGAGGTTGAGGCTGTAGCCGACCACGATCATGACGAGACCCGTACGAAGCCAGGAACGCACCATGCGGGACCACCGCCAGCACAGGACGGTCATGAGGACCGAAGCGATCATGTGCGCCACGAGATACAGCAGGATCATCTCGCGAATGAACGGAGTCGACGCGTAGTACGTGTCGAAGTCACGTAGCCGCTCTGCCGGCGTTTCACCCATGACGAACAATGTCACCAGGAGCACGGCGACCACACCGTACGCCCCCAGACACCACCTGCTCGCGCGTCGCACGTACTCGGGAGAGCCTCCCCGCCAGTTGATGACGAGATGAACGCAGGATCCACTGGAGAGTGTAATGATCACGTAGACCAAGGGAGCCGAGAAGTTCGTGATCCCCGTTGCTTCATTCAGTGTGGCGATCATGGGCGGGGAGGCGAAGATGAAGACGGTGCCGCCCATCAGTAACGCCCAGCCGACTGATCGCATGAGTGGGTCGTCCCATGCCTTGCGAATGCTCGGCAGCCTGAGGGCGATCAACAACACCGATATGACCGCGGGAACGTAGAACGTCAGGCTCTCTTCCACCGCGTCTCAGATCTTGTCGACCAGACCCAGAGAAATCTGGATCCGGTGCGCGGCGACGTCGCGGTTGAGCTCTCGCCTCCCGTGACTCAGCAGCGCACGCCAGGACGCCCCCAGCAGATAGCCGAAACTCTCCGCCTCCGCCTCGTTGTCATGGTCGTCCGAGGAACGTGCGGCTATGTGGCGTACCACTGCGTTCAGGCCCTGATCGGTTTCGAGCCAGCGGGCAGCGGCAGCTCGTCCGTCGAGGTTGTGGTTGGTGCAGTGGCCTGCGTGCATATGCCACAACTCATGCCCGAAGATCACCATCTGGTGCTCCTGCGGGGCGCGCTTCTCGACGACGATGACGTCCATGTCCTCCATGTCCAGCCAGAGGCCACTCGCCGTATTGGGCGGAAACTCCGCGAACCGCAGCAGCACATCCCTGCCCCGGCGACCGCCCATGTACTGGCACATGGCCCCCATCAGCTCTTGAGCGTCCTCCGGCAATGGCCTGACAATGCCGTCCACGAGGTCGTTGCGCAGCTCTCGCATCTTTCTGGTAATGCTCACCGGTCTCCCCGTAACGCTACGCCGCTCAGCACAAGTTGCCTCCTCAGCCGCATGCCCGACCAATCGCCCACTGATGCTGCCTGGCGGTTGACCGTGCGGCGGACGAGACAAGCGCGCGTGTCTTCGGACCGTACCCAGGACATCCGGCTGCCCCCGATGATGCGGTCAACTGTGGCTGCGGTCGTCTGCGCGGCGTCCTCCGGGGCCTCCGCGTACCCATCAGCCACGTTCTGGTCTCCTTGCTCGTGCGAGCGCGTGTGCTCGCGGTACGGGTGAGGTCCCTGCAGGGTAATGGCTCCATGGACGTCGGACCACAACTTCCGCTTTCGTTGGCCTGTATGCAGTCACGCCCCAACTCCCTTGGGCAGCACATACCTTGAGACGTGCATGGATGGCCATGGGACGGCCTCGTCGAACGATCTGGCCAGGACTGGCCCTGAGCCGCAACGTTGTCGTGAGTTCCGTCGAAGACGTTGCCTGAATCAATCCATGACTCCACCGGCTCGGTCAGCAGACGCGAAAGCACAGCCGAAGCCTGCCCTGACAGAGTCGCCGGGCCCATCGGCTACGCAGTCGAGGTCGAACTGAGCGATGTCCGGACTTCGCACGTCGGATCAGCGCCAAGTTTTCCTCTGTCATAAACCGATGGATGGTCCGCGATCGGACGGCAACCGGGCAGAGGCGTCCTTCGCAGGGCGGGACGGCCGGCGAACAAGTGCAGCCGGGCGCGGCGGGTTCCTTGAACAGGCGTCGTCGTCCGTCCGTCGTGCCGATCCCGGCCCGAGTCGGTACCGCAGCCGCGATCGATAGCATTTCAGCTCAGTGACGCAATGGCGCCGCATCCGAAGGGCGCGGCGCCACTCGTGGACGTCGGATGGAGCCCATGCGCACACCCCACACCCTGACCGTTGTTGTCGTCGGCCTCTCCCTGACGGTCCTCGCCGTCGGCTGCACGGAACACAGCAACACACCGAGAGCGTCGCCGACGCCGTCATGGGAGGGGAAGGCGGACGAGGAGGACGCCGTCATGCGCGCTTCCCGCGCCCTGAACGCCGCGGGCGTGCAAAGCACTTCCCTTGTGGACTCCGGCGTGGAACGCCTGGCCGAAGGGCTGTCCAGGACCTTCACGACACAGGGCAACGAGCCCTACGCATTCGACATCGCATGTCAGGCCCCAGGACCCCGCCTGCTCACTCTCACGCTCACTCGTGAAGGCACGGAGAGCGAGTGGGAGGTGCAGTGCGGAGACCGGGTGGCGGACCGGTTCAACATCCCTGTCGGTTCCCGATTCACTGCCCGGATCACCCCGTCGGGACGAGACACCGACGGCATTGCGCTCTGGCACCTCAGCACCATCGATGGCGACGATGTGGAGGGGTGCGAGGACGACATCGAAGGCTGCCAGGACTGAGAAGTTGTCCTGTGTGGTGAGGCGGAGGAGTCGCCCGTAGCAGCACAGGGCAGCTGCGAGGCTGAGAAACGCCGGGTAGTTGCGGGGATGGCGTTCGTAGCGCGGGCTGAGTCTGTGTAGCCGGACAGCCATGAGACCGCAATTCGACCCGGACGACTACCGCGAGCGCCACGCGTGTCGAGTGCGGGATCAACCGCCTCAAGCGTCACCGGGCTGTGGCCACCCGCTACGACGTGCTCGCGGTCCGCTTTGGGGCCACTGTCCGTCGCGGCCATCAACGAGTGGCTGTGATCAGCACATGTCTCTACAGCTCGCGGTCCTGGGCCAGCTCCTCCCAGCGAATGCTCCGAAGAGCAAGATCAACGTCCTCGCCCGACGGAACATCCGGGACGGGCTGGAACCAGACCACGGTGAGAACGGAGTGGTGCAGCACCGGGTCGAGCTCAGGAGCGATCGCTGTCGAGCCGAAAACACCGATGCAAGCCACCGAGGGCAGCACCTCAACGGGGCCGAACGGGCCGGCGGTCTGGTCCGGGTACTCGCGGACGGGCGGAACGAGATGGACCGGCGCGAACGAGAACTCGCGTTCTGCCTCCTTCCGGAGGCCACTGACCTTCATGTCGTTGATGCGCTTGCACGGGTAGCCCTCCAGCATCCCCCCGTAGGTCGAGGACATCCGCAGCTCGGTGAGCTCGATCGAACGACCGGACGAGAGGACCACGTGGCTCAGCGACATGCCGACACCCTATGCACACGATTCACTTCGGATAGACGCCCTGGAAGGATCGGGTCCTCCACTGTCAGGTTCCACGGCCGGGCCTTGCGTACCGGGTTCGCGCCCTCGCACCGCATCGCAGCAACCAGCTTGCCGAAGCGCCGCGGGCTCAGCCCGGTGAACGTGGCTCCACAACGGACAGGCAAGGCACGTGGCCCCCGAAGCGCTTTTCGATCAGACTGAAGCGTTGCCGATATGGCTGAAAAGCACGTGGGTTCCTCCCCGCACCTTGGCCGCGCGAAGCAGGCCTCGTTCCCAAGCACACGCCCCCACCTGTCCTTTGGGACACTGGGCCCACCAGCGACCCGACAAGAGAGCAGCCCACACGATGACCAGAACGCCATCCCTGCGCCCGACTCGCCATGCCTTGGTGCTCGGAGGTGGCCTCGCCGGCACTCTCGCCGCCGCCGCCTGCGTACCCCACTTCGACAGAGTGACCATCGTCGAACGAGACACGCTGCCCAGCCGGCCGGATCCCCGCAAGGGACTTCCTCAGGCCCGCCATGCGCACATTCTCTGGTCCGGCGGCGCCAAGGCCATGGAGGGCCTTCTACCAGGCATCACCGACCAATGGCTGGAGGCAGGTGCCCATCGCATACCCCTGCCGACGGGCTTGGTCTCCTACTCCTCCGCAGGCTGGTACAGGCGCTGGGGCAAGGCATCCCACTTCATCATCGCCTCCAGCCGAGATCTGCTCGACTGGGTTGTGCGTGAACGAGTCCTGAAGAACGACACGGTCCGGCTCCTGACCGGCGCCGAGCCGCAGCGGCTCACCGGCTCCTCACGTCGAGTGACCGGCGCGATCGTGACGCACGCCGACCGCACCGAGGAGCACCTGTCCGCCGACCTGGTGATCGACGCCACCGGCCGCTCCTCCAGAGCGCCTCTGTGGCTGCGCGAGCTCGGAGTTCCCACGGTTCGAGAAGAGACCATCGACGCGGGCGTCGTCTACGCCAGCAGGCTGTACAAAGCCCCCGCCGGCCTGGACCACCCCACCGCGCTCAACATCCAGGCAGATCCCCGCGAGCGACTACCCGGGCGGACAGCGACCATCATTCCGATCGAGGGACAGCGCTGGATCGTCGCTCTTTCCGGCACGCGTGGCGGCGAGCCCGTTGCCGACAGTTCGGCCTACCTGGAATTCGCTCGAGGGCTTCGGCATCCTCTTGTGGGCGAAGTCCTGTCACACGCCGAGCCCATCAGCGACGTCTTCGTCACCCGCAGTACCGTCAACCGCCGCCGCTACTGGGAGAAGCTCGGCACCGCCCCGGAGGGCTTCGTCCTCGTGGGCGACGCCGTCGCAGCTCTCAACCCGGTCTATGGGCATGGCATGTCCGTAGCGGCGCTGGGAGCCCTCTCCTTGGGCGCCGAACTCCAGCGGACGGATCCGAGTGCAACCGGCTTCGCACGAAGGGTCCTGCGGGCCGTCGCACGGCCAACCGACGTCGCGTGGAAACTCGCCACCGGGCAGGACATCCACTTTCCTCACTCCGACGGCCGGAAGCCCCATGCCGTCGATCGCCAGCTGAGCAGGTACATGCACCGGTTGACCATGACGGCCACCGGGTCCTTCCGCATGGTCCAAGCGATCACCGACGTCATGACTCTGGAAAAGGGCATCGCACAGCTCGTTCGGCCCTCTGTCGCCCTGGCCGCCATTCGCGGGCCGCTGCTGCCCCTGCTCACTGCGCCGCCACTGACCGACCAGGAGCGCGCGGCGTTCCTGCCGGACGAGAATGGGCTGTGACGCCGAAGCCCCGCGCCGGCACCCACTCCTTGCGGGGTCTGCGATCGGCGGGAGGCCGGCGACTGCGCCATCGACCGCCTCGAGCAGTGGGGTGGGCCCACGGTGCGGACTCCCGGTGTTCCGGCAACGACCGGGCATCCTGACCTCCCGTCACTGGTCGAGGCGTCTCCCGACCGTGGCATGTCGCCCAGGCCTGAGAGGCAATGCCCGATGAACCTGCCGCCCGGCAGCCCACCACATGCGGCAGGGAACCGAGCCGGGCGGCAACGTCCTTGTGGGAAGCACTCTCCGCCCGATCCAGGACGAGCCGACGGCGCAGCGCCTGCGCCTGCTGCGTGGAACGACACCGCACCGAAGGAGCGCCGTTCTCGGAAGACGGGGGTCACCGAAGGACGACGCCTCCGGACAGCCCGGAGGGCCCTTCCCCGGCGGCCCGCGACCACCGGCAGTGCGGGAGGTCGCGACCTTCGAGGCCCGGTTCACAGCCCTGCGCTGCTTCACCCTCGACGCCACGGACCACGCCGACCACCAGGAGCAGGGCAGCACGATCCGCCGTTGCATCATCTGGCGGAACCGCCACGCCGACGACCAGCTCCTACGCGCCGTCGTCGCCAGGGCCGACACTGCCTGACCCGGTATGAGCAGCCCTCAATCGTTCGTGGCGCTCTTGGTGTACTCGACCTTGGCCGGTCCCTCGCCTGTCAGCCGGTCCCCGTGCAGCCAACCACACGCCTCATAGAACGAGTTGGCCGCGGCATTGTCCGCGAAGCTCTCAAGTCGGATAGTTGAGTACTGAGCGAGGAGTGCTGCTTCCGCATGCTCCAGCAGGAGGCGTCCCAGCCCCCGACGGTGGTGATCCGGGTCAACCATCATCAGGTCGATCGTGGGGCCATCGAGGATGGAGAAGCCGATGATCCGGCCTTCCTGACTGACGAGGCAGTGCAGTCCACCCCGCTCCAGATGGTTCGTCACGTGGGCGTCCGAAGCACCGCTGCCGATGAACCGGTCAACCTCCTCGTCGCCGAGGAAGGCGCGGTAACAAGTGTCGATCGTGCGACGCGCGAGCGCCTGGAGGTCCTCAAGATCTTCCCCGCTCGCAGGCCGGATGACGGGGTGATGCTGTCCTGTCGACACGGTGATTCCCACTCTGACGCGTGAGGGTCGGGCCCCCGACTCCAGCCGCTCCGCCGCACCTCAGCCGAGACGCAGTGAACGATGCCGGCTCACGAACCCGTCACACCAGGACAGGGCAAACGTTGCCCGATGCGGCACTGGCTCATGCCCGTCCGCTGACGAACCCGTCGAGGGCCGCGGTCAGCTCCGCGGGCTTCTCCAGTGGCAGTTCGTGACCGGCGTCCACGATCCGGACCACCGCATCCGGGTAGGCCTTCGCCATCCGCAACATCTGCGAGACCGGCAGTTGGATGTCGTGGTAGCCGTGCACCAACAGGGTGGGCATGCGGATCTCACCGACCCGGTCCAGGACGTCGAAGTCCCGCATGGCGGAGTAGCAGGTCATGACCACCTCACGCGGGGTGGCCGATGAGGCCCGGATGTGCTCCCGGATCTCCTTGCGCGGGTAGCCGGGCGCGAACGCCCGCTGGATGTTGGCGGCGACGAACAGCTTGAACGGCGCCAGTGTGGATGTCGCCATCAGCAGGGCCCGCCCCCGCCCGTAGGTCATTCGGCTGATGGAGTTCACCAGCACCAGACGCTCGACCCGCCCGGGGTGGGCCAGGGCGATGGTCTGCCCGATCATCCCGCCCATGGAATGGCCGAGGAGGACGCACCGGTCGACCTCCAGGTGATCGAGGAGGGCCAGGACGTCCCCGGCCAGCTCGTCGATGGTCCGCGCCCCCGATCCGCTGCTCTCACCGTGCCCGCGCAGATCCAGCCGTATCACTCGCCGCTCGTGGGCGAAGTGTTCCATCTGGTGGTCCCAGCGGTGCCGGTTGGCCGTCCAGCCGTGGACGAACACCAGGGGCACGGCCTCACCGTTGATGGGGCCCTCGTCGTCGTACGTCAGTGATGCGCCGTCGACATCGAGTTGCGGCATGGGTCGTGGTCTCCTGGGGTGTGGTGGAGTGTGGGGCCGGGTACTGCGTCGGCCATCGGCCAGCCGCGCTGTGCGGCTGGTTTCGCCGGGGCTGCCGGAGGTGCTCCTCCCTTTGCCCCGGCGCTGTTCACGGCACGGGAAGCCGGCGTGAGCAAGGCCCGCCGGTACCGGACCCCGGCGGGCTCAATGCTTCGGTCCTCCGGTCAGCCGATCTCGATCAGCAGGTCCCCGGCCTCGACCTGCTGGATCTTGCCGATCGCGAGCCGGCGAACGGTTCCACTGCTCTGGGCCGTGATGGACGCCTCCATCTTCATCGCCTCGATGGTCGCCACCGTCTGGCCCGCGGACACCGAATCGCCCTCGGCCACCTGCAGCGTGACCACTCCGGCGAACGGCGCGGCGACTTGGCGGTCGTTGCCCCGTTCGGCCTTCTCCGCTGCCTTGACCTCCGTGGCGATGGACTTGTCCCGCACCGACACCGGCCTCAGTTGACCGTTGAGGGTTGCCACCACCGTGCGAAAGCCCCGTTCGTCGGCCTCGGAGATGGCCTCCAGTTCGATCAGCAGTGTGACGCCGGGCTCCAGGGTGACCGTGTACTCGGTGTCCGGTTCCAAGCCGTAGAAGAAGTCCTGCGTACGCAGTACGGAAGTGTCGCCGTACGCCTCGCGGTGGGCGTCGAACTCCTTGGTCGGGCCGGGGAACAGCAGGCGGTTGAGGGTGGCCCGGCGCGCGTCCTGCAGACCGCTCCGGTCCTCGGCCGACAAGGTGGGGGTCTTCGCCTGCGACGGGCGGCCGTGCAACGCGCGCGTGCGGAACGGCTCGGGCCAGCCACCGGGAGGGTCGCCCAACTCACCACGCAGGAATCCGATCACCGAGTCCGGCACGTCGAACTTGCCGGGGTCGGACTCGAAGTCGGCGGCCTCGACTCCGGCTCCGACCAGATGCAGCGCGAGGTCGCCCACGACCTTGGAGGACGGAGTCACCTTCACCAGTCGGCCCAGCATCCGGTCCGCCGCCGCGTAGCAGTCCTCGATCAGCTCGAAGCGGTCGCCGAGGCCGAGCGCGATGGCCTGCTGGCGCAGGTTCGACAGCTGCCCACCGGGAATCTCGTGGTGGTAGACCCGCCCGGTGGGCGAGGCAAGGCCGGACTCGAACGGCGCGTAGACCTTCCGAGTGGCTTCCCAGTACGGCTCGAGGTCTCCCACTGCCTGCAGTGACAGGCCGGTCGCCCGTTCCGTGTGGTCCGTCGCCGCCACCAGTGCCGACAGCGACGGCTGGCTGGTGGTGCCCGCCATCGAGGCGACCGCGGCGTCGACGGCGTCGACCCCGGCATCGATCGCGGCGATCAGCGTCGCGAGCTGTCCGCCCGCCGTGTCGTGGGTGTGCAGATGCACCGGAAGATCGAACCGTTCGCGCAGTGCGGTCACCAGTGTGCGCGCGGCGGGCGGGCGCAGCAGCCCGGCCATGTCCTTGATGGCCAATACGTGGGCGCCGGCTTCGACGATCTGCTCGGCCAGGCGGAGGTAGTAGTCCAGCGTGTAGAGCGGTTCGCCGGGGTCCGACAGGTCCGCGGTGTAGCAGAGCGCGACCTCGGCCAGGGCCGTTCCGGTGGCACGCACAGCGTCGATCGCCGGGCGCATCTGTGAAACGTCGTTGAGCGCGTCGAAGATCCGGAAAATGTCCATCCCGGTCGCCGCGGCCTCGGCGACGAACGCTTCCGTCACTTCCGTCGGATAGGGCGTGTAACCAACGGTGTTGCGCCCGCGCAGCAGCATCTGTGTGCAGACGTTGGGTACTGCCTCCCTGATGGCCGCGAGCCGCTCCCAGGGGTCCTCGGCCAGGAATCGCAGCGCCACATCGTAGGTCGCGCCGCCCCAGCACTCCAGGCTGAGCAGCTGCGGCGCCGTACGTGCGACATGCGGAGCCACGGCCAGCAGATCACGGGTCCGTACGCGGGTCGCAAGGAGGGACTGGTGAGCGTCACGGAAAGTCGTGTCCGTAACGGCGACAGCCGACTGGCTACGGAGCTCGGCCGCGAACGCCTCCGGTCCCAGGGCTGCGAGGCGCTGCCGCGAGCCGTCGGGCGCCGGCGCACCCAGTGAAGTGGGAGGAAGCTTGTCGATGGGATCGATGACGAGCGGGCGGGGCCCGTGGGGCCGGTTGACGGTGGTCTCGGCGAGGTAGCTCAGCATCCGGCTGCCGCGGTCGGCCGACGGACGGGTACGGATCAGCTCCGGGTGTTCATCGATGAAGCTGGTCGTGATCCGGCCGGCCCGGAACTCGGGGTGGTCCAGTACCGCGCCGAGGAAGGGCAGGTTGGTGGCCACACCACGGATGCGGAACTCGGCGATGGCACGGCGCGCGCGGCGGGCGGCGTTGGCGAAGTCGTGCCCGTGGCAGGTGAGCTTGACCAGCATCGAGTCGAAGTGCGCCGACACCTCGGCGCCGGTGTGCACCGTGCCGCCGTCGAGCCGGACGCCGGGCCCGCCCGGTGAGCGGTAGGCGGAGATGGTGCCGGTATCGGGCCGGAAGCCGTTGGCGGGGTCCTCGGTGGTGATGCGGCACTGGAGGGCCGTGCCGGTCAGGACGACGTCGTCCTGCGTCAGATGCAGTTCGGGAAGGGACATACCGGCGGCGATGCGCAGTTGTCCGATCACCAGGTCCCGGCCGGTGACCTGCTCGGTCACCGTGTGCTCCACCTGGATGCGCGGGTTCATCTCGATGAAGACGTGGTTGCCGCGCTCGTCGACGAGGAACTCGACGGTGCCCGCGTTCACGTACCCGATATGGCGGGCGAATGCGACGGCGTCGGCGCAGATCCGTTCGCGCAGACCGGGGTCCAGGTTGGGGGCGGGCGCGATTTCGACGACCTTCTGGTGGCGGCGCTGCACCGAACAGTCGCGCTCGTACAGGTGCACGACATTGCCTTGGGCATCCGCCAGGATCTGCACTTCGATGTGGCGCGGGTTCACCACGGCCTGCTCGAGGAAGACCGTCGCGTCACCGAAGGCGGACTGCGCCTCGCGCATCGCGGCGTCGATCGCCTCCCGTAGTTCGCCGGCCTCCGCCACCCTGCGCATGCCTCGTCCGCCGCCACCGGCGACTGCTTTGACGAACAGCGGGAACCCGATGCCGTCGGCGGCGCCGAGCAGCGCATCAACGTCGGTGGACGGCTCCGACGACTCGAGTACCGGAACCCCTGCCTCCCGCGCTGCCGCGACCGCGCGGGACTTGTTCCCCGTCAGGAGCAGTACGGAGGAGGGGGGTCCGACGAAGGTGATCCCGGCCTCCGCGCAGGCTGCTGCCAGGTCGGGGTTCTCCGACAGGAAGCCGTAGCCGGGGTAGATGGCATCGGCGCCGGCCTTGCGCGCCGCCTGGATCACCTCGTCGACCGAGAGGTACGCCCTTACCGGATGGCCGGGTTCACCGATTTGATAGGCCTCGTCCGCCTTGGCCCGGTGCAGTGAGTTGCGGTCCTCGTAAGGGAACACCGCCACCGTGGAAATGCCGAGTTCGAACGCTGCGCGGAACGCGCGGATGGCGATCTCACCTCGGTTGGCGACCAATACCTTGCGGAACATCAAACTCCCCTGTCGTGTCGCACCGGGTGCCTTCATGGCATCCGTCGTCCTCGTGGACGGTGTCGATGAGTTTGTCTCCCACTTCGGAGGCCGAAGCGTTGGTCACCGTACCCGACGGCATCTGGCCAGATCGCGTTGGCGGTCCGTGGCGTTGAACACGCTGCCCTGCTCCGCGTACTCGGCGCAGACCGCGGCAGTCCGGGCCCGGCCGCGCCGAACGATTGGTCGAATTCCATGACGCGGCGGTCATTCCGGGCCTGGGCGAGGGCGACCGGGCGGCTGCACCACAGCGGCGTACGGGCTCCCGGACCGGCGGGACGATGCCCGTACCACAGCCCTCGTGTGGTGGTTGATGGTTCTCTTCGGGTGTCCAGTTCGGGGGTTTTGCAGCGGGTATCGCCGTACCTGATGACACAGCTGTGGGGTCCATACGGGGGAACACGAATGCGGTCGCCCCGGGGCACGCACCGCCCGGCTCCGTCACTGGAACGACGGAGCCCGCCGACGGGCGCCGACCCTCGTCCGCCCGGCCCGCATCGTCGGTGCCTTCGGTTCCCGGGACCGGGGCAGCTGTGCAGCCACCTTCCTCTGCGTCCCCTTTCGGCCGGTGCGGCGCCCGCTCGACGGGTCGGGCGAGCCCGCGTCACGATGCCGGGGAGCCCGGGGCAGGTGGGGCGGCGGCAGTCGTCGGTTCGAGGCCCCCGAGCTCAGAGACGGACGACGACGGGGCGGTGTCGTCGGTGACGCCGCTGCCGGGGAGCAGGTCGGCGATGAGCACGGTGGCCAGGGAGCGGTGGCCGGGGATTCAGGTTCGGCTCCGCTGCGGCGGGCCAGGACTGCGGTGAGCCGAGCCAGCCCGGTGTCGATGTCTTCGCAGCGTTCGACAAGACCGTCGGTGTAGAGAGCGAGGGTGGAACGTTCCCGGAAGGCGATGGCCGCCTGGGGGCGGGGGCCGCCGGAGTCCTGCCGCCACCACCTTGACCTGCCGACAGCAGAACACGCTCAACCCCGGACCGTGGGGACTCGGTCCCCCGACTGCTCGACCACAGGCGTCGCCCGCACGCACCAGAGCCGCAGTGTCCGGAAGGTTCCAGGAGGCTCCCAGGCCGGTTCTCGTGGGCACCGGGAACGCTCCGGCCGGACTGCCTGCCGAACGCTCCCCCATCACGACGAAGATCGTCCGCCGATCCGTCCGTGAATCGACTTGACCCCCAAATGCCGTGACTCAAAAGGGCATTGAGGCGATCAGCACTCTTGTCACTCGCGCAAGTGTTCTTCATAATCGCAAGGCGCTTTGCGAACTCATCCCCCACTGGGTTCGGACGCCTTGCAGCACGCTGCTGTTTCCGCCATGCGCTCCTGCGCCGGCGTGTCCGCTTCTCGGTGGGGCCTGGGTTGGTGATCCGCGCACAACCCCCCACGAGAGGACGTCTCTTGACGAACTACCTCAAGCACCTCAGGACAACGACCGCGGTGGGTGCCGTCGCCCTCGCGGCCCTCAGCCTCCAGACCGGCTCGGCCGGCGCAGCCCCCACACCGACCCCACGCGGTGAGTTGGGCCCGACCGTCGTCGGCGGCACCAAGGCCGAGCAGGGCGAATTCCCGTTCATGGTCCGGTTGTCCATGGGCTGTGGCGGCGCGCTGTACGCCAAGGACATCGTGCTGACGGCCGCCCATTGTGTCGACGCGAGCGGCCCGAACACCGGCATCACCGCGACGGCCGGCGTCGTCGACCTCGAAGACCCGGGCGCGACGAGCGTGAAGTCCACCGAGGTCCTCCAGGCGCCCGGCTACAACGGCAAGGGCAAGGACTGGGCCCTGATCAAGCTCGAGAAGCCGATCGACCTGCCTACGCTTCCGATCGTCACGGACGACAGACTCAACAACGGCGAGTTCGACATAGCCGGTTGGGGAGCGGACAAGGAGGGTGGCGACCAGCAGCGATACCTGCTCAAGGCCAAGGTCCCGGCCATCGATGACGCCACCTGCCAGAATGCGTACGGCGACCAGCTGACACCGGGCGAGGAGCTGTGCGCCGGGATGCTGGACACCGGCGGCGTCGACACCTGCCAGGGCGACTCCGGCGGCCCGATGTTCCGCAAGGACGATGCAGGCGCCTGGATACAGGTCGGCATCGTCAGCTGGGGCGAAGGGTGTGCACGCCCGGGTAAGCCGGGTGTCTACACCGAGGTCAGCACCTTCTCCGCAGACATCAAGAAGGCCGCCGAGGAGATGAGCGGCTGACCCGGCCGGCATTCGGCGAACACCAACGCGTTCTGCTGCCGGGCGCCACCCGCGCGCGGCAGCAGGACGTCGTCGATCAGGTCGACTGCGAGCGGCTTTCCGTTGTGGGTCGGCGACCCGCCGGCCGGTTCCGGGATCACCTTGCTGAAGCCCCGTCTGCGCGGGTGGGCGCAGACAGGCGCGTCCGCTGCTGCCGCTCGAGGTCGAGCAGACACCGACCGCCGCCGCTCGGCCTTCTCAGGGCGCGTACGCGGAGAGCCTCCCCCCATCGGCCGGTTTGCCTCCAACCGGTTGCCGACGGACGTCGATCCGCACGTCGGGCCTACGTCGTCGCCGATCCGGTGCACTCACTCCGCCAAAGGCCCGCAGAAATGGCCCGACCGTCTTCACCGGTCGTCGACGGGGCGTCCCGCCGCCCCGGAGGTGTGTACAGTGCGGCCGCCTGCGCGGCGGCGCGGATGATGGCGGCCACCTGGTTGTTGTGTCCCGCGGGCGGTGCGGGACCCGGGGACTGCGCCCCCTCCTCCGTCACGGCCGATCGTCTCGGTGATCGTGCGGGCACGTGCCGCCCCGTGCGAGCAGACGGTCCATCTGCTCCCCCACTTCGCCGGCTTCACGCAGTCGGCCGGGGAACGGGATGCGGAGGTCGCAGTGTCCCCGGGCATATTCGCAACGCAGCGTGAATCCATAGGCGTCGAGTGCGAGCGGCCGCACCCGTACGACCCCTTGCAACACCTGCGGGCAGATCAGCCGGCTCAGTGCCGTCACCAGATCCTGGTGGTCATCGTCGAGGTGGGTCAGCATGGCCGCCTCCTGGAACGCCAGCAGGTCGGGCTCGGCCAGAGCCACCTCGTCGAGGCCGACGTCCTCGGCGACTCCCTCTCGCTCAATGGACGCCCGCGCAGCGTCGAGGCGGAGCACGAGGACGCCCACCGTGGGCTGCGTGTCCGACGGTACAAGCCGACCGGACAAGGTGACCCGTGCCCTCACCCGCTCACGGACCGCCGTCGGGGCGATGTCGGTGAACCGGAGCAGCGCAGCCAAGGCACCGTGCTCGGCGCAGCGGGCCTGGACCGCCAGCGGGCTGTCCACGGGGGCGTGGAGGAACAGCCGCCCCCGGCCGTCGACGGTGTGCATGGCAATCAGGTCGTAGCAGCTGCCGTCGGTGTTCAGGCTGAGGGATCCGGCCCCGGCAACGATCGAGCGGATCCGCTCCGCATTGGTCGGGCCCGTGACACGGTTGTCCACGAGGGTCATCAGCACTCCTTAGGTAAGGCTTGCCTAAGTTAGCAGTTTCCCGAGATGGCGGGAACCATCGCCGACCTGCAGGTATGAGGGTGGGCTCGGTCGGGCCTGCGGCCGTGGCCACGGCTGTCGCCCCGGCGTCGGAGCAGGGGCCGACTCGTGACCGGCTATCCCCTGCAAGAGAGTTGCGTGCGCCACGTTCTTGCCGTCGGCTGAACGCCGACTTGCCCAGGCTCGTTGACCTCGGTAACCGGTGCGCCACCCACAGACCGGTGAGTAAGCGAGGTTCGCACATGCCAACGATGCTTTCGAGTGACACACAGCGCCGCCTGCCGACCGCCGGCAGCTTCTGCCCAACCGGGTCGACAGGCCGCGGTTCCTTCCGGCGATTCATGCGCTGAGCGGTCGAGTCCATGGACTACTGCTTGCCTTGTCGCCGCCCCCTCAACGGCACCGTGACCTGCCCGGAGTGCGGGGCACACGACACCGACATGCCACTGCCGGACAGCCGGAGCGGGATCACTGCGCCAGTCGGGACGGTGCCCCGGGCGGTGCCGGAAGCCCTGCTCGGCGAGGGGCTGGGCTCCTTCGCGGCCCCCGACGTGCCCTCGGGCCCCACGCCTTCGGCCGATGTGCCCGCATCCAGGCGCCGTTGCCCTCCGCGGCTGAAGAAGTACGGTGGTCGGGCTCTCGCCGCGGCCGCTTGTGCCATGCTCGGCAGCCTGGCTGCCCCGTCGCTGCTGCCCCAGCACTCGGCCGGCCCGTCACGAGCGGCCCCGAGCCCGGAGCGTGCGGTTCCCGACGAGCCCCCGGTCGATGTCAGCACACCACCGAAAGCCTCCGGTTCACCGGAGCGCCCGGCCACGCGCCCTGCCCGAAGAGGTGTCCGGGAACGTGACCGTGGTGCCACCCGGTCTCCTCGCGCTACGCCCGCCCAACGGGAATCGCCGGCTACTGATTCCCCCGCCGCCAGCAGGAGCGCGCCGCCCCCGAGGGCCAGGCCGACGCCCAGCCCTTCCAGTGGCCGCCCCAGCCCATCGGCCACGCCGACGACGACCCCGTCCGCCAGTCCCAGCGGATCCGTCAGCGCCTCGCCCACGAGCAGCCCCGAGCCGAGCCTCACGGGTGGACCGGCGACCGACGCACTCACCCGGACACGGCGATGACGGCCCGTCATCGACCTCGTTCGTCGAAGGACGCCCGCGGCCTTACAGGGGCGCAAAGGCCCTTCGCCACCCCACCCGGGCGGGCCTTCTGGGACACGCCATGGTCGGCGCCGAACCCGGTCACCGACTCGCCATCCGGCCACGCGGTCCCGGGCGGGGGCATCCTTGTGCTTGTCAGCGCCGACGCCAGGTCGTACCGAACCGGATGAGGGATCCCCCGCGCCTGGCACTCCCACGGCCCGGCGGTTCAGGAGACTGCCTCGCCTGCTGCAGTGTGCCTGGCGGCACCCGGCGGGCACATCTTCGCTCCAGCAGCCTTCGGCTTGCTTTCCAGAACCATAAGGACTGTATCTGTCCTCAACACTCTGTAGGTTTGCTGTCAGTAGGCCGGGAGGGGCCCGGCGACATCACGGGGACGGGGACACGGATGAACTCGATCGACGGTCTCAAGGTGCTGGAGCTGGCTCACACATACCTGCGTGCTGCGGTCGCCGGTGTACCGTCCGGGGGTTGGGGCGCGGCAACCCCGTGCGACCAGTGGACGGTGCGTCAGGTGCTGAACCACGCACGGCTGGACCAGCAGGGATACGGGGCGGCCATCACCGGCCAGGCAGGCCCGCAGTCCGACCCCTTCCAGCCGGACGACGCCCTCCCCGACCATCACATCGAAACCCTGGACCGTTCCCTGGCAACGGTGTTCGGTGCATACGCCCAGCTGCCTGCGGACGCCACCTCCGTGCCGACGCCGCTGGGTCCGCTGCCGGTCTGGCTCGGAGCCACCGCAGCCGCGTTGGACGCCGCAATACATGCCTGGGACATCGCGGCCGCGTCCGGCCAGGACCTGCCCCTGGACGAGGAGTTGACCGAGGGCCTGTGGGCCGCGGCTGATCAGCTCGTCAACCGCCTCCGCGACGACTTCGGGGTCTTCGCCCCCGCCGTGCCGTGGGCGCAGGACGGCGACCGGGCGGCCGCGCTGCTGGCCTTCCTCGGTCGCGACCCGCACTGGCGGCCGGCAGCCTGAGACACCGACAGCTGCGCTCGATCTGATCCCAACTGCCCTTGCCGGCAAGGGGGCGGCTTCCCAGCCCCCGTGGTTCCGCGCCTGGACGCGGACCACGGGGCCGCTCCGGGGCCTGCTCGAAGTTCCGGCCCCCGACCCCGAGCCGCAGGAATCTGCCGGCCGACCTCGGACCCGGTGACCCAACTGCGTTGGGTCATCCCGTTGCTGACGGCGCACGATGGCCCGGCGCCGTGGTCGGCGGGTGAGTCTGAGATCGTTTCCTCATGAGCGCACCACCAGACGGATTGCCTGTGTACCGGGTCCTGACCGGACCGGACGACGCCGCGTTCTGCCAACGTGTGAGCGAGGCCATTGGCCTTGGCTACGAACTGCATGAAGGCCCCGCGGTCACCTTCAACGGCGAGCACGTCATCGTTGCCCAGGCGCTGATCTGGCCGGCACTGCCGTAGAACTCGACCCCGCGTCGGCGTCACCCACGTCAGGGCGTCATGCAGCCAGTGCCGTGACCTGACAGGTTTGCCGGGAAGCCCGCGGCGTCCGGTGCATGGGGTCTCCCCGGCCCCTTGCAGCCGATGGGGTCTCCCCGGCCCCTTGCGGCCGCGGGCATGGGGTCTCCCCCGGCCCCTTGCGGCCGAGGGCATGGGGTCTCCCCCGGCCCCTTGCGGCCGAGGGCATGGGGTCTCCCCCGGCCCCTTGCGGCCGCGGGCATGGGGTCTCCCCCGGCCCCTTGCGGCCGAGGGCATGGGGTCTCCCCCGGCCCCTTGCGGCCGAGGGCATGGG
>NZ_JBWKDP010000015.1:166296-230930 GCF_056435905.1 Streptomyces sp. NPDC043861
GGGGTCTCCCCCGGCCCCTTGGGGCCGAGGGGACGCATCGCAAGGCGCGAGCATCGCCCTCGTACTGGATGTACTCGGGTGATACGACAACGCAGCGTGGGGGTGCCTCCCAGCGGCAGCTGGGGGACTGCCGTGCAGGCGTCGCGAGTCGGTGGAGCCGGCCGGTCACAGCCCCTTAGCGCTTCGGCCAGTACCAGAGCGGCTCGTCCAGGAGGCTCTCCCGGCCGGCGACCCTTGTCTCGCCGAACTCCTTGACCAGCTCGATGTGCTGCAGGTCCGCCCTGTGCCGACGGCTGCCCGCGAACAGTGCGTCCGCCAGAGGTCGGGCATGCGTCACCACGACGGTCTGGGTGTTCCGGCTCACCGTCAGGATCAGGTCCGCCAAGGGTTCGAGCAGGTCGGGGTGCAGGCTGGTCTCCGGCTCGTTGAGGACCATCAGTGCCGGCGGGCGAGGGGTGAGCAGCGCCGCGACCCAGAGCAGGTAGCGCAACGTGCCGTCGGAGAGCTCAGCCGCCCCCAGGGGACGCAGGAGCCCGTGCTGGTGCAGTTCCAGTTCGAAGCGGCCGTCGCGAGAAACGATGGTGACCCGGCTACCGGGGAAGGCCGCGTCGACGGCCCGGTCCAGGGCCTCGTCGTCGCCGGTCTCCCGGATGGTCTGCCAAGCCGCCGGCAGGTCCGAACCGTCGCCGGACAGGACGGGGGTCCGCGTGCCGATGCGGGCGGAGCGGGCAGGGGCTTCGGCGTCGGTGCGCACGTGGTCGTAGAAGCGCCAGGATCGGATGCGTTCGCGCATGCTCAACAGGTCGGGCGCCAGTTGGGGGTCGGCGAACTCGCTGAGCATCGAGTCGTAGGGGCGCAGCTCGCCCGTGCTGTGGTGCCACTTGCCGTCTGCGGTGCGTGTCCGGACAGCAGGCCCGGACCGGTCGGACAGGAGTGCGGCCGTGCGCAGTACCGGACCCGCCCAGGTCGCTTCGCGTTTGATCTCCGGGTCGAGGTTGAACAGCGACGGGGACGTGCCATTGATCACGGGGATCGGGTGACCCAGGTCGACGGCGTATCCGAAGTCGTCGCCGGCGAAGCCCAGACGGAGACCGACCGGGCCCGTACGTAGCGTTCCCTGGACGGGATGGCGGCCCTCGCGGACCGATCTGCTGACGTTCTCGGGACCGGCCCAGAGAGTGGAGGGCAGTCCGCCCTCACGGGCCAGTGCGGCCACCGCACCGCCGCGAGCCGCGTCGGCAAGCAGGCGCAGAGCACGGTAGAGGCTGGACTTGCCGGTGCCGTTCGCGCCGGTCACCACGGTGAGCCGGCCGAGCGGAACGATCAATTTGCGCAGCGAACGGTAGTTCTCGATCGCCAGGGTGGTGATCACTTCTCGGGCGTTCCTTCGGGAGCCGGGGATCGCGGACACCGGAACGGGCCCGTTGCCCGAGAGGAACCAGCCCGCGATTCCTTGTATGTCGCTCCGATACCGGAGCACGGTCACACAAGAGGACGCGCGCGACACCGGACACGTTTACTCGGCCCTGGGCATCCCTCGGCGCCGAGCCGCGACCGACGAGGAAGGACATCCAGCAGCCCGGAACTTGCGGACCAGGCGGTGTCTCACCAGTCCGAGCCGCTTCTCGACCCGCTCGAGCGCGATGGCTCATCGCCGGTTCCCTGTGCGGGGAGCACGCCACCACCGGCAAGCGGTCCGCGTCCAGGGTCCTCCATCCCGGGGAAGACGTAGCGGACGGATGGCCGCCGGGGTGGAGCACTCTCGTACGGACACTGACAACCCACGGCGGCCGATCGGCGTCTCTCCGGGCGTGATGGAATTCTCCTCCCCTTCCGGTCCCGATGGCTGCAACGACTACGACGACAGCGAGGAGGCCGTCAGGCCCGGCCCTCTGTGGCGCCACACGGTGTGGGTGCTGGGCATCGCCGCACTCGGTGTGGGTGGCGGGTGGGTCACGGCTCTGTCCAAGATCGGTCCCGAGGAGTACGGGTTGCCGAGCATTGCCCCCGGGCCGATCTGGCCCTACCTGGCAGTCTGGGCTGTCATCGGCCTAATGGCGGCCGGCGCGCTGCGGGCGGCAGCGGCACGGGTGCCGGTCTACGCACCGGGCCGGGTCGCCGCAACACTCGTCATTTTCGGGACCAGGGTGTCACTCGGATGGCGACCGGAGGCCCCCCTGCTGGTCGCAATGGCCGCCGCCGCACTGGCGGCCACGACCATCTGGTGTCTGTTCGCGCTGCGCCCGGGTTCCCGGGCACCGACGCGGGAGCACACCGCAGGCGGCGAGGTCGTCCCTCACGCCTAGGGTCTTTCGTTTGGATCATCCGGTAGTGGGACAACGCTGTTGGCCGAAGTGACGATTGCGGTGCCGATCGTGGCGCACTGCCTGGCCGGAGGACTTCCGCAGTGGCTCACTGGATCAGTTCGAAGTGGGGATGGTCCGGGGAGGCGGGGCAGACGTGGAGTTGGAGGTTGTGGCCTCCGACGATGTCGATCAAGGTGAAGTTGCCGTCCCGGGCACCCAGGGGAGGCGGGGCCGGGGTCGTCCGTTCCTCCTCGGCGATCCAGGTCCCGCTGCCGCCATCCCATTCCCAGGAGGCGATGGTGAGGAGCGGGACCGCCTCGGTGCCGCACTCGGGGCAGGAGCGGGGCTTGGGGTCGGTGGGGCTCCAGCAGGTCCAGCCGCCGGTCTTCCAGCCGGGGGCGGTGGAGAGGTTGCACAGGTAGAGCTCGCCCGGGTCGTCCGCGTACGCGCTGTACCGCGCGGGGTCGATCGTCTCCCAGCGGCTATCGTCGTCCAACTGGTCCCGAAGCTCCTCGCTCAGTTCCGAGGGGTGGGGGTACTCGGTGACCTGCTCCGGTGAGAACAGGCACGGCTCCGGGAGGTAGTCCGCGGACTGGACGATCGGCGGCTCGGGCGGTGCGTCGAGGACGTCGGTGACGGTGGCGGAGGAGCGCCAGAAGAGGGCGGTCTTCGGGTGGGCCATCTCGTGGTCGAAGGGGCACCACAGGACCTGGAGGAGGTCCGCGTCGGGCGGGCAGGGGAAGGGGACGTCGCGGGCGTAGAGCTGGGCGACGGGGAGGAGGGGGATCGCGCCGTCGAACCACGGGCGGCCCGCGCTGATCCGCTCCCAGGTCTCCAGTTCCTCGGGGGTCCACTCGGGTGCCTGAGGGGCATGCCGCAGCCGCTCGGCCGCTGTGGCGCGATCCCGGCGGAGGAGCCGGATGTCGTTCGGGGAGAGGATCCTCAGCGACGCGTGCCTGTTGTGCGGCTCATCGCAGTACGGCCACGGCTCGTCGGCAGGCCACAAGAGCGGCCCGCCCACGGAGCTGTCATGCACGGTCGGCGACCCCGGCCGCGGGTGCAGCCGGGTCGCCGTGCGCGCCAGCGGGGCCAGTTGAGGGAAGAGCACGGTCACGTCGAACGGTCGCGGTGGGGTGGTAAAGATGGCGTTCATACGGTGATGCTGCCAGCAGCATCTGACAATGGGTGTACCGAACCACGTCGGCTGACACCACACAGCTTTCCTGAGTCAGCAGGCAGACCAGAGGAGGATGCCGGCGATATGGCGTCCGGCCAGGCAGATGGTCGCGGCCGCCATGACGTCCAGCAAGGTGGGTGCGTCGCCCGCTTGGCCGCCGGTCAGGACGAACGCGAGGGGACGACAGCGGCCGTCGGCGGCAAGATGGATCTTCGTTGTAAGTCCCCCACGCGACCGACCGATGGCGTGGTCGTGCGGCTCGGCCGCCGGGGCTCCCTATTGCGGGGCCCGGCGGCGTGCTGATGAGCGTGCACGATCGTGGAGTGCACCGAGACGACCCAGTCAAGCTCCTTGTCGGCGTCGGCCTGGGCCATCAGCGCCGTGAACACCCGGCTGGGCCTTTCACTTCGAGGTGACGTGCCTGGTGGGGGCGGGAGCGGATCCCGCTCCCGTTACTGGCCCACCCTTCCGTCGATGCACTCGCGCAACAGGTCGGCATGCCCGCAGTGACGGGCGTACTCGTCGATCCTGTGCACCATCAGCTCCCTGACTGCGATCTCGTCCTTCCCCACACGCTCGCCCAGATCCGGGTGCTCGGCCAGCGCGGCGTCGGTGGCGGCCTGCTCGCGCGCCAGATCGGAGAACGCCGCATCGACCACGGCCTGCTCGGCGACCGCTTCGTGGAAGTCCGCGTCCTTCTCTCGGTACAGCTTCGGCAGCGGGTCACCGTCGCTGATCCAGTTGCGCCAGTCCCGTTCCACCTCGGCGAGGTGCCGAACCAGACCGAGCAGCGACATCGTCGACGGCGGAACCGACCGACGGGCCAGCTGCTCCGCATCCAGGCCCTCGCACTTCATTCGCAAGGTCAGGCGATAGTCCGTCAGGCAGTCCTGCAGCGTTGCAAGCTCTCCCTCCGAACTGGCCCCGTCCTTGTTGCGGGGGTCGTCGTCCGGATCGGCCCACATGTCGGGGTAGATGGTTGCGGGGCTCCATCGCGCGGGTTGATCACTCATGCCTCGCATGGTCGTCTGTGACGGACCAGGCTGGCTACTGAGTTTTCACTTCGAGGACATTGTCACAGCAGAGTGTGGCGACGCCGGTTTCGGCGACGTGTGTCCTGTGCCATCGATCGTGGAGCGTATGCCGAGCATATGCCACCGATGTTTGATCACTGGTCGTTCCGTGACGGCGAAGGTTGATCGAGCAGTCAGCGCAGGGCGTTGATCGCACAGAGGGTGCCGAGGAGAAGACCACGAAAGGTCTCGGGCAGGTGCGGCTGGAGGCGGGCTCCGAGGTAGCCGCCGATGTGGCCGTCCGCGCCGCAGCCGAGGCCGAGGAACCAGGGTCGGGGGCGATGCTGCCTTTGTGTGCCGGCGACAGCAGGGCGTAGGTGACGGCATCGACCACTGAGGTGGCGAAGGTGGAGGCGAGCGCCGCCGGGGCGACGTTGGCCACGGGGACGCCGCGGCCGACGAGGATTGGACCGAGGATCGAGGCGCTGCCGATGCTGTGAATGCCGCCCACGACCGCCACGATGAGCGCCGGACCGGTCAGCAGGCGAGGCCGGTGCTGCGTCCGCTTCAGCAGGGTGCGTGTCAGGCCGCCCCCCTCCCCCAGCGGGATGCCATGTGCGGGCCCGCAGGTCGCCGATGGCGCCTGCGGCCGACTGAACGGCATTCAGTTCGCTGTGAGAGGCGGGTGGTTGGGTGGGGTGGCGTCGTCGTCGTGGGTTTCGAGGTAGCGGTCCCGGTTGCCGCGCCGTGCACTGTGCACGGCGGCAAGGCGGGCGTAGTTCGCGGGGATCATGGACCGCTCCCACTCCAGGAGGGTGCGCAAGGCCCATCCGTCATGCTCGTCCGGGTCGAGTTCGATGCTGTCGAGCTGGTGCGCTGTGAGGGCGCCGCCGTCGAAGACGAAACCGATACGGGGCACCGTCCATGCCTTGTCGATGGTGGCGAAGTGTGTGAGCAGCAGAGGGCGGGGACCGGTGACGATGAGGCCGGTTTCTTCCTCGGTCTCCCGGGCTGCGGTCTGGAACGGTGTCTCGCCCTCGTCCATGACGCCGCCGGGCAGCTGCCACACCTCGCCCCGGTTCGGAGAGCGCAGGCACAGCGGTCTGTCGTGTTCGTCGGTGAAGTACATCGAGGCGTACACGATGGCCTTCGGCACCTGGGCGATGTACTCGTGGCGTGGAAGCCATGTGGCGGGGCGGGGCAACGGAGATCCTTCCGATCGTGCGGATGCAGCGGACTTGGGTTCCGGGCGGGGAAGAGCCTGCCGTGCTGCTCGCGCAGCCAGTGACGGCCGCGTGTTCCCTGATTCTCCGTATCAATCTCTGGAACGAGCCGGTGACGCACCGGCGTTCAAGGCGGCGACCGGCCCGTCCGCGTGCCGCGGAGATGGCGCGGCAGACCCGGAACGTACCGACAGTTGTACCCGCGGATCGCGCCACTTCTCTCGGGCGCGAACCGTCGGCATCGGGTCGCGGTGCGGTCGAATGGCCGGGGTGCGCCCGGTCGTCCAGGTCTGACTGGGCCCTGTTCAGCCCGCGTTCAGGATCGCCGGGAGCCTGAGCATGTCGTCGAAGACGACGGTGTCGGGTCCTTCGAGCCACTGCGCGGGGGTCAGGCCCCCGGCGTATCCGAAGGCGCGTATGCCCGCCGCGCGGGCTGCCTGCACGCCGTACTGGCTGTCCTCCACCACCACGCATCGGTCAGGAGCGACGCCCATCCGTTCCGCGGCGTGGAGGAACAGGTCGGGGGCCGGCTTGCCCCGCTCGACCTCGGTGGCGCTGAACATACGGCCCTCGAAGAGGGAGAGAAGACCGGTGAGTCCCAGAGTGAATCGCATCTTCTCGTGGCTCCCGCTGGAGGCGACGCAGACGGGCAGGTGGGCAAGGGCGTCCAGTGCTTCGGCGATGCCGTCCACGGGCGTCAGCGCGTCCAGGAAGGCCTCGCGGTAACGGGCTTCGAGATCTTCCTCCCAGTCCGGTGGAAGGCCGTGCCCGAGATGGGTCTCGATCTCGTTCCTCATCGACTCCGACGTTCGGCCCACGAACCGGTCGACGATCTCGGATTCGGCGAGCCTCCATCCGAGGTCGGCCAGAACCACGGCGTCGACACGTACGGCTACGCGCTCACTGTCGACCAGGACACCGTCGCAGTCGAAGATCACGAGCTCAATCGGGTTGGTCACGGACGCACCATATGAGAAGCGCTCGACAATGTCCTCAATCCTGCCCGATCTCGGGCAGGATTGAGGACATTGAGCGCTCTCGACACTAGAGTCCTCGGTCATGATCACTGCCACAGCACTGGGATCCTTCGCTCTCATCGCGGGTCTGCTCACCGTGACCCCCGGCCTCGACACCACCCTCATCCTGCGCACCAGCGCACTCGGCCAACACAGAAGAGCGTGGGGCGTGGTCCTCGGCATCCAGTCCGGTGTCCTGGTCTGGGGCGTGCTCTCCTCGCTCGGTGTGACGGCCGTGCTCTCCGCATCACACCTTGCCTACGCGACACTTCGCTGGGCGGGAGCCGCCTGTCTGGTGTGGATGGGCAGCCGCCTCCTGGTGTCGGCGCTGCAGCCTCGGCCGGGTACGGCACATGGCGGCACCCGACCGGAGGACCATGCGGACGGCGGGAACACGTTCGGCGGCGGCTGGCGCCAGGGCGCGCTGACGAACCTGCTCAACCCGAAGGTGGGCGCCTTCTACATAGCCGTACTCCCACAGTTCATCCCCGAGGGCTCGCCCCACGTCGCCGCCGGAACCCTGCTGACTGCCGTGCACGTTCTGACCGGCGTGCTGTGGTCGACAGCGCTGATCGCCTGCGCCACAGCGCTGAGCGCCATCCTGCAGCGCCCCTCCTCACGTCGACTGCTCGATCGCATCACCGGCGTGGTCATCGTTGGATTCGGCATCCGCCTGGCCGTCGGTGTCTGAACACCGGGGCCGACCGTGCACCAATGCCCCAGCGCGCGGTGTGTGGCCCGCCCATGCCCCGTTCCGCGTGGCAGTCTTCCGGCAGACATGCCCTGGCCCACCCGTAGCAGACGGAGCCACCCCGGGGCTCGAGTACGCCGGCGAGTTGCAGGTTCCGATTCCCACGCCCGACGTCGGCGAGGCACGGCGGTGCCGGAAACCGCATACGCACCCTGCCGGAACCGACGACATCAGCCAGCACCGCGTGAAAGGTCGTGAAAGGTCAGTGATGAGAACT
This sequence comes from Streptomyces sp. NPDC043861, assembly GCF_056435905.1. Taxonomy (NCBI): domain Bacteria; kingdom Bacillati; phylum Actinomycetota; class Actinomycetes; order Kitasatosporales; family Streptomycetaceae; genus Streptomyces; species Streptomyces sp. NPDC043861. The sequence continues at coordinate 174,000 of NZ_JBWKDP010000015.1, forward strand.
GGGACGCCAAACGAACGCGGCGCCGCCCGGCCCGGACTCGTCGGGCGATGGCACCGGGCGGCGGATCTGCATCTCACGCCCACGCAGCGGTCGCTGCTGGTGACATGGGTCTCCTTCGGCGTGACCTTCGGTACGGTGCGTGTCATCACGCACGGCATCCGGGGCGGGTGGCTGCCTTGGGGGAACCTCTCCGCCGGCGGCGAGCATCTTCACCACTACAACTTCGGCATCGCCACTCTCGCCGGCATCGGCCTGATCGCCGTGCGCGGCGACGAGGAAGCCGTGGGTCATCCCGCAGTCGCTGCCGCCTACGGGTGCGGAACCGCCCTGATCACCGACGAGTTCGCCCTGCTTCTGGACCTGCAGGACGTCTACTGGGCCGAGCAGGGGCGACTCAGCGTGGACGTCTCACTCGGCTGCCTGTCCGCACTCGGTGCCTACCTGACCGCCAAGCCGTTCTGGCACGAGGTCGCCCGGGTCACCCGCCACCACCTCGCCTCCACAGCCGCCCGGCATCTGCCGGTGGCGCAGTGACGTGGCCCTCTGCCACGTCGGCCACGTGCCCGGTCACAGCGGCAGACACAGAGGTCGTCGCGATGTGACGGGCCATGGCCGACAGCGGGCGGATCCATGCACGCCCCGCAAACGGGTGACGTTTTCACGGCGCGCCCTGTAGCGAAGCGGTCGCGCAGGCAGTGGGGTCGGCGATGGCCGGTAGCGTCCCACGTGCGGTGCGGCCCGGCCGCCCTCTTGGACAGGAGGCACCGCAGTCCTCGCTCGCACCTCCCAAGGTCATGGCAAGGCCCAGAAGGTCACGTCGCGGGCGGAGCCCCCTCCGGAACGACCGGGGCACCGGAATCGCCGTCCGGCGGTGTCCTGCCGCTCCCCTTCCAAGGACTAGCCGATGGATCTGCGTCTCGAAGACCGCGTGTACCTCGTCACCGGTGCGTCGTCCGGGATCGGTGCCGCCGTCGCCCAATTGCTGGCCGCCGAGGGGGCCACCATCGTCGGTGTTGCCCGCAAACCGTGGAGCACCGAGAACCTCGGCGAACGCAGCGAGTCCATCACCGCCGACTTGACCGACCCGGAGGCCGCCGAGTACGTCGTCGACTGTGTGGCCACCCGCCACGGCCGACTGGACGGCCTGGTCAACAACGCGGGAGCGCTGAAGTCCCGTAGCGGCTTCCTCCAGGTCTCCGACGAGGAATGGAAGGCGACGTTCGATCTCAACTTCCATGCTGCGGTACGGATGACCCGTGCGGCACTGCCCGTCCTTCTGAAGTCCGACGCCGCGTCCGTCGTGCACATCGCGAGCGAGGCTGCCCGCTTGCCCGACCCCGGCATCGTCGACTACGCGGCCACGAAGACGGCGCTGCTTTCGGTCTCGAAGACCCTCGCTGCGGAGTTCGGCTCACGAGTGCGCTCGAACGTCGTGTTGCCCGGGCCCACGCGGACCGCGCTCTTCGACGCCCCGGGTGGTTTCGCCGAGCAACTGGGTGAGCGGTTCGGGCTGCCGGCGGACGAGGCCGTCGACCGTTTCATCCGCGAGGAACGGCGCCTGCCGAGCGGCCGGATCGGGCAGCCCGACGATGTGGCCCCTGTCGTGGCATATCTGCTCTCCCCACTCGCCGGACAGATCACCGGATCCGAGTGGAGCGTCGACGGTGGAGCTCTGCGGCAGATCTGACGGCGGCGATGCCCGCCGTGCCGTTGCCACCGGCGCCCGCCCCCGTTCACCGCAGCACCCTTCAGACGGCCGTCGTCGGAGCGCGTCTGCCGGACCGGCCGGCGCAGCAACTCCGGAGCCGGCCGTCTCAGTCCTGGCGGTCTCCGGCGCGGGTGCCGGTTCGCCGGCCCAGGAGTTCGGCCAGCCCGCGGCGCGTGGCGGCGAGAACGACCCGGTCCTCGGCGCGCAGGACGTAGCCGGGATGGAGATTCCACAGCAACCCGCTGGAGCTCCCGCCGCTGCTCTCAGGTCTGGCCGCGGCGAGATCCGGCCGGCGCTCGCCGGGCTCCGAGGTGTCGAGAGCGATGACGCGCCAGGCTCCGGCGTGGAATGCCTCGGCGACGGTGCGGCCCTCGAACTGTGGATGCCCGGCGACGTCGATCGCGGCGAACAACAGCACCTTGCGCTCGACGGGGACGGCTCCGAGGATCTGGCGGCCCATCATCGCCCCGGCGAACGCCGGGGCGGCGAGCGTGGAGACGCTGCGGCTGCGGGTGAGTGCGTCGGGGTGCGCGGCCCGAAGGGTGCGGTACACAGCGGTGGCGAAGTCGTCGTCGTAGAGCCGAAGTGCCACCCGCAGATCCGCCTTGACCGTGCGGGCGTACAGCGCGGCCTCCAGGTTCGTGGTGTCTGCGCTGGTCAGGGCCAGCAGGGCATGGGCACGGTGAATCTTGGCGGCTTCCAGCACGCCCTCCTGTGTGACATCGCCCAGCACCACCGGCACCCGCAGATGGCGAGCGAGCGGGATCCCACGCGCCTCCGGGTCCTCTTCGACACACACCACCGGAATGTCGAGTTCACGCAGTCGGGCCAGCACCCGAGTACCCACCTTGCCGAGTCCCAGCAACACGACGTGTCCCGACAGTCCACGTGGCGGACGACGCAGTGTGTTCGCACCCCGGAAGGCACCGAGTGCCTCCAGCGATCCGGCGACGAGCACCGGCAGCAGGGCGAGACCCACCAGCCCTGCCAGCAGCTGCAGCACCTGGCGGGCGGTGGGTTCACCGACCGCCGGGTCGCCGATTCCGAACAGGTCGAGGAGCGTGATGTAGCCGGCGTGCAGAGGGTGGTCGCCGGTGGTGAGCCACGAGGCGACGGCCAGGGCGACCACGGCCGCTGCCGCACCCGCGAGGGACCAGCGAAGCCGCCGCGAGAAGATCTCCCTCAGCGGTGCACCCCGCCCGGCCATGAGGCGGGGTGACACGGGCGGCCCCGCGTAGGACACCGCCTGCAGCACCACGGTCCCCCGCCCGGTCGCTGCGGCGACCGTGGTGTCGTCGGGCAGCAGCACAGGGCCCTGGGGGCCGCTGCTGTCGGAACCCTCGGCGCCTGCCGGGTCGTTGGTGGTGGACGACAGCAGAGCAAGCGTGCACAGGCCCGGATCGGAAGCCTCGCCCCGTCCCGGCGGTGGCCGCTCCATGGCACGCAGCAGCAGTCCGTCGGCCTGGACGACCTTGCTCGTACCCGTCACGGCTGTAGCCGCCAGCGCGGGGGCGGCAGTGTCGGCGTCGGACAGCACGGTGGTGGAGGCGTCCAGGTCGGCCGTGTCCAGATCCGGCATCGCGACCACGGCCGCCTGGTCGAGCAGGTTCTCCAGATGCTGGCCCAGCTTGCGGTTGTACAGCCGGATCACCAGGCGCAGACGCGGGTTGAGCCGACGCGCGGCCAGCGCGGCCCGGATGTTCGTCTCGTCGTCGTCGTACACGAGGGCCAGAGCCTCGGCGTGCTCGACGCCGGCCCGGCCGAGCGTCTCCTCCGTCGGTCCGGTGGCCTCAAGCTCGCTGATGGGCAGGAGGAACTCACCGCTGGAGCCGACTTCGTCACCGCTGCCCGGCCGGTTCATCGCGGCAGAGACCCGTCCGAGCAAGGAGGCGGCGCGCATGCGGTTCGTGGCGACGGCCGGCCTGCTCGTGGAGGAGCGGGACGGCGGGACGATCAACGTCACACGCTCCCCGTACACATCGTGCAACTCTGCTGCGAGCCGAGTGGCCAAGGCGTCGTCACCGCAGACGATCATCTGTCCGGCCGGTACGACACGCTGGGGCTGCTGAGGAAGTAGTGAGGACACGCGCCCAAGAATCTCTTGCGGACAGGGCCAGTTGCACCCCTGCACGGCCAACTGCTTGCCTTTTCCCGATATCGGCGAGCATGGCTCACCTGGTATCGACGGAGCCCGACCACCGGCGAGGGGCCGCTCGGCAGCCGATGAACCACGAAACCCCGCGGGCGGGTGTCCCGGGCGGGCGCTGTCTGCTCTCGGCACGACACGGTCCATGCAGGGCCGGGACCACCACCGCTCTGCGCGCGGCCGCGACGAGAGCTGGCCGCTGCGGGATGTGCAGTCCGACCCCTGCCTCACAGCGAGCCCGGCCCGGCCCCGCGGCTCGGCCCACCCGGCCCCGGCAGGAGATCAAAGCCGCCGCCCTCGTCGGATCGCCGAAGGCTGCCGCCTTGGCCGCGACGCTGGTCAAGCGATGCAACCGCATCTAGTGTCACCTGTACGGGGAAGAGACCCGCGACGAGGACGCCGACGGCATCCCCGGCATCTACCGATCAATGGGCACGCCGAGCGACTCCTCGCCACCATCGACGAGCGCCGACGAGGGCGGCCATGGACACATCCGTGATGACCGTGGTGATCGTGACCGCCACGCTGGTGATCAGAACCGCCGTCCTCGAGCTGCGGCAACCGGGCAGCGCCCGCCGCGAGTGGGCCTTCGCCCGCGACAGTCGGGCCTGGGGAGCGGGGCTGGCGTCGGCGATCCTGCTCGGCGCCGCGGGCCTGCAATCGGCAGACTTCGGCTCGGTGGCATGGGTCCTTCTCGTGGGCCTGCTCGTCGCGATCGTCGTGGGCCGGCAACCGCCCGGCCCGTAGCCGTCACGGGACGGGGCGGACGGGGCCACGCGTTGAGCTCGTGATGCGTTCCGGGCGGGTGTCGGCGTCCTGGCGCCGGCAGGCGCCCGTCAACCTGCTTGCGGGAGTCGCTGGACACCGGCGCGGCCCGCCGGGGGGTTCCGCTAGTCCCGCGTGGGTCGACGGTTGCTCAGGACTCATCGGCGACCCGCTCGGCGGCGCTGCGCTCGACGCAGAACTCGTCGCCCTCGGTATCGATGAGAGTGGCCCGGGCGGACCCGTCGGCACGGCGGTGGTCGCCCACCTGCACGACGGCGCTGATGGGCATCGGCGCACACGACGAGCCCTGAACGAGGCTCGGGAGCCCTCACCGTCTTCCGGTTCTCCAGGCCGTCTGGGCGCCTTCCGGGTGCACCAGCCAGTCGCCCGCGCCTCATGGTGCAGAGCCGCGCGAAAACCCAGGGGACACCATCCAGGGGGCGCGCGTCTGGGACGCGGTCGACACTCCCACACCTCACCAATTGTCCTATTTACACCTTTTCCTGTGATTCCATGTGTTCTCTTTCGCCCTTTCCGGAAGACAGGGGCGTGACGGCTGGTCACACAGAAGGAGAGCTACGTCGGATGTCTGAATCACAGGGCACGGATGCGGAGACGCCGCCCCCTCCGAAGACCGCGGCGCTGAGCCGTCACTGGAAGATCGCCGTTCTCACCGCAGCCGGACTCGCCACCATCGCGGGAACCACCGGCGTCGTGGCCGTCACCAACTCCGGAACGGATGGGACGAGCTCCGCCTCCTCCATCGCGGACAGCGGAAAGGCCAAGGCCGACCCCGTGGCCGACGCGGCCCCCGCACCTGACGGAATGGAAGACGGCGGGGACGGCGACTACCGGCCCGAGCACTCCGGAAACCCCGGGTCGAACGGCAACCGGGCGGAAGGCGGCAACTCCAGCTCCAAGGGCGGCGAGGGCAGGAAAGAGGACGACGAGGAGCACGACCGTCACGACGATCACGACGATCACGACAGGAAGAAGCACCGCCACGACCGGGACCATGACAAGGTCACGGATGTGGGCTGCGATCCGAATGAACTGATCCTGGCGATCGCCGACGCGAACGACAACAGCGGGGGGACCCTGCGCCTGGCGGAGAAGTGCACCTACGCGCTGACCGCCAACGTCGACGGAAACGGCCTGCCCAGGATCGTCCAGCCCATCACCATCCTCGGCAACGGCGCAACCATCGCCCGCGCCGCCAACGCCGCCCAGTTCCGCATCTTCGAAGTCGGCTCAGGCGGCGACCTGAAGCTCCGCCACCTCACCCTCACCCGAGGCAAGACAGCGGCCACCGATCCGAGCGGCGGGGCCATCAACGTCGACGCCGCAGGACGGCTCGACCTCGACCACGTCACCCTCACCGACAACACCGTCGACAACCTGAACGTCGGGGTCGCCGGCGGCATCCTCAACGCAGGCACCACCAGCATCCGCAACAGCACCCTCAGCAAGAACTCGGGCAACGACGGCTCCGCCGTCGTCAACAACGGGGGCAGGCTCGAGATCACCACCACCGAGATCACCAGCAACTTCGGCGACGCCGTCGACGGTGTCGGCACCATCCTCAACGCCGGCGGTTCCACAAAGATCGTCAAGAGCCTGATCAGCCATAACCAAACCGCCCTGACCAGCGGAATCGCCAACCTCAGCGGCGCAGTCGAGGTTGAGAAGAGCAAGATCACCCACAACTTCGCCGCGTCGTTCGGCGGCGGCATCGGTCACCTCGGGGGCACCCTCTCCGTGCGCAAGAGCACCATCAGCGACAACGTGTCGGCCTCGGGCGGAGGCGGCGGCATCTTCCTCCAGGTGCCCGCGGTGATCCAGAACAGCAAGATCACCGACAATGTCACCACCGGCACCGCAGCCCACGGCGGCGGTATCTTCGCCTCTGGAATCGAGCTCGCGATCCGCGGCACGAAAATCCTCGGCAACCGGGCCGTGGGCAACGGCAGCACCGGGGGAGGCATCTTCGTCAACACCGGCAGGCTCGTCACCCTCACCGACACCAAGGTGAAGGACAACACCTCCGACGAGCCCGCCGGCGGCGTCCAGAACCAGGGCACTGTCGTCACCAACGGCAAGGTCCGCATCATCGACAACGTCCCCACCAACTGCCAGGGCAGCACCAACCCCGTCCCCCACTGCTTCGGCTGATATCCCACCATCCCGGGCAGCCCCGCCGGCCACCCACCGCACGACCCCAAGCCCCTGTCTGAGGCATGCCGCCCGGGCGGGCCGCCGCGGGGCCTCCCGTGACCTTCATGGGATGCCTGCTCGGGATCCACGCCAATGACGGAGGTACCAGGCGCTGTCAGCGCACCGGCGGACGGGCGAGCCGACGGTCGCAAGGCGGCCGTACCGCTCGGGAGTGAGGAGAACGATTGGCCCGCTGCGAGGTGTGCATCCCGCGGGATGCACACCTCGCAGCGTCGTCCGGGCCGTCCGGATCGTCAGGACACGGACGGCCCGTCAGCGGGGAGACCACGCGTCTGCAACCCGTGGGCGCTCAGGAAGCCCAGCCAGCGGGCGGCCTCATCGGCCGATTCGGCAGCGCGGTTCAGACCTGCCGGTAGCGCGCCGTCCAGGATGCGGGTCACCCCGAAGGCGAGCGGCAGGGAGACGCACTTCGCCATGGCGCTCTCCGTCTCGTCGCCCGTCAGGTCGAGCACGTCCGACCCGCGCCACAGGGTCTCGCGCGCCGGCCCATGGAGTTCCAGAGCAACCGTGAGCACCACACGGTCGCGATCGTTCTCGCCCGTCGGGTACTGCTCGGCCAGCTTCGCGGCGAGGGCCCTGACGCGGGCCTCGTCTTGGGTCCGTACGGTGTCGAAAACGTCCGTCCAGGCCGCGCGCCAGCCCGCGTTGCGGAGCGTCCCGCGGATGAACGTCGTCGGCCGCCAGCCGGCCGGGAAACCGTACTGCGCAATGAAGGGCACGCTGTCGCGATTGGGGTAGACCTCGAAGTCCTCCCCTTCCAGGACCAAGGGCCGGGTTGCCTCCCACGGATGCGGTGCCGTGCACTCGACACCTCCGTCGATGTACCGTGCCGGCGAACCGAGGGCGGCCAGCACCCCGTACGGCGCCCAGCTGAACCGGTATCGGAAGTCGTTCGGCTCGGCCGGGAGGCCCCCGCAGTACGAGGTGAAGGTCACGCTCGCGTCCTCGCCGGCTTCCTGCCGGGCCCGCTCGACCAGCAGGTGCGCCATCAGATGGTCGATACCCGGGTCCAGTCCGGCCTCCGCCAGGACCACCAGACCGTCATCGGCCGCGTGAGCGGCCTGCTTGTCCAGCGCTTCGGACACATAGCTGGTGCAGGCGAAGTGGGCCCGGCGGGCCGCGGCCAGCTCCAGCAGACGGGGGTGCTCGGCGGCGGGCAGCATGGAGACGACCACGTCCCCCGCCCGCACCTCGGCCTCCAGCGCACCGGGTTCCAGGGCCCGCACGTCGGCGCGGCCCTCCAGGCCCAGGGACGCCAGTCTGTGGGCGGCCCGCTCGGCGGTGCGGTCCCACAACACCACGCGTTCGGCTCGTTCCCACAACAGGGCGAGGCCGGTGCGGCCGGTGGACAGGCCGGTGCCCACCCAGTGGACGGTACCGCTCGCGGCGGCCGGTGCCTTACTCGTCATCATGGGTCTCCTCATCGGGCGCGCCCTGCGCACGGACCGCCCTCTCGAACGTGTGCCGGCAGCGCGTCCAGGGCGAGCCCTCGTCGCCCAGGCGCATCAGTTGGGGGTGGAGTTCGGCCGAGAAGGCCTCGCTGGCCTCGACCGGCAGCAGTGAAGGCAGGTTGTCGATGGCGATGACGTCGACGGGGTGTTCTCCGCCCCGCAGCCGCCGGGCGGGCCGGTCCCAGTCGGTGATCTCGTCGTAGACCGGCAGGACGTTGCACTCGGACGTCACATCGCACGTCACGTCCGCGACGACGGAGAGACGGCAGCGCGGGTCGTCGAGGTCGGCAGTCGTGAGGAACGGTGGCACCGGACTGGTCACCAACACGGTGTTGATCAGGATGTCGTGCCCGAGCAGAGCATCCCGGTCCAGGTTCCGCGTCTCGGCGAGGTCCCAGCGGACCGGCTTGATGCCGGCGGCCTCCAAGGCGTCACACGCCCCCCGACCGCTGCGCCCCAGGGCTCCGATCACCAGCGCGTCGCCTCCGCTCCGGGCGCCCAGGAGGGCATCCAGCTCGGCCCGCTCCAGCGGGCGCAGGGGCGTGCGCAGCTCGCCGCGCCGGTGCAGCACCGCGAGCGCCGCGCCCACGTAGCCCGCCCAGTACCCGAACGCTGCCAGTCGGCGCCCGGCGTCGTCGGTGAGGTACTCCAGGTCCAGCAGCACGCCTCCGCCTGCAGCGAACCGGCTCAGGAGCTCGTCGGCTCCCGACTGTCCCTTGTAGGCGTGGCCGAAGTAGATGTGCCGGTGCCTGAGGGAGCGCGGCTCGTCCGGCAGTTCTTTCAGACCAAGGACGTAGTGGTCCTCGGGCGCGTCCACCCAGCTTCCGGGCGGCGCGATGCGACAACCCGCCCGGACGTAGTCGGCCAGGGGGAACACGCGTTGGGGCGACTCCTCCACCGTGATCCGCACCCCCTGGCTCACCAGGCGGGCGGCGTGCTCGGGCACGAGGGGCGCGCGGCGCTCGCTCCGGCGCGACTCGTGCCGCATCCACAGCTGTGGGAGGTCCGGCATCGGTGTGGTTCCTTCCTGTCTGTCGACGGTCATCGCGGGTGAGCCGGAGGACCGCGGGCATCCACGGCGACCTGCGGCTCCTCGCCCGGTCCTGCGAACGGCCACGATCCCCCGGAGGTCACACCATGTCAGGCCGGCATCGTGAAGAGCTGCTCCGTCGTGACGCGGACGAGGTCGTGTGCCCGCTCCGCATTGGCCGCCGCCTCATCGGTGCTGCCGCCGGTGCACAGGATGTAGCCCTGGCGCGCCGTGGACGACGTGAGAGCGCCGATCGTCTGCCCTGTCTCCAGTGTGCACTGGAGTCTGACGACACCGTCGGCCTTCCCGGCGTCGGTGACGCCGTCGACGCCGAGGACCCGGACGTCTTCGTACGAGAAGAAGCGGATCGCAGCCGCGGCGGCCACCGGCGTGCGGTCGGGACGGGGCAGGCCGAGCAGGGCTGCGAATGTCTCCGCCATCAGGTCGACACCACTGACCATTTCGCACAACTCCCAGATCTGGTCGCCGCCGACCCGGGTCTGCGCTTCGATCAGCTTCGGGCCGGCGTCGGTGAGACGCAGCTCCGTGTGCACCGGGCCGTCCTTCTGCTCGATGAGCGTGAGGAAGCGGATGACGAGACCCTCGATCGCCGTGCGTGACGCCTCGTCCAGCCTGGCGGGTACCTGGTGCCCGGTCTCGACGAAGCGCGGCAGCTCCGTGGTGACCTTCTCCGTGATGGCGGCGATCTCATGCCGTCCGTCCACCGAGATCGACTCGATGCTGAATTCCGGGCCGGTCAGGAACTCCTCGGCGAGGACCGGACCGTCCGTGGCCTTGCGCGTCCACTCCCACCTTTCGGCGAGCTGCTCCCGGGTTTCGGCCAGGAAGACGCCCTCGCTGAGCCCGCCGTCGTGCGGTTTGAGCACGACGGCGACGCCGCCGAGGTCCTCCATGAACCGGCGGGCGTCGTCGAGATCGGCGCAGAGTCGGTGGCGTACGGGGCTGAGGCCGTGCCGGTCGAGCAGTTCCCGCGTCCTGGTCTTGTCCCGGGTCAGTTCCACGGCGGTCAGATTGTCCCCGGGGACACCCAGTTCCCGGGCGCACCGGGAGGCCGGGTACAGACCGTACTCGGTGAACGACGCCACCGCGTCGAAGGGGTCGATCGAGTGCCAGGCTCGTGCAACGGCCAGGACCTCGTCGAGGTTTCGGTAGTCCAGCACGGCGTAGTGGGCCGCGTTCGCGTACTGCCGTTCGCCGACCCGCTCGGGGATCTGCATCATGGAGTAGCGCACACCGAGCTTGTCCAGCTTGTCCAGTTCGCTGCCCGGTCCTCCGACCAGCAGTACGTGCTTCTGCGTCATTGCCCTCGAACTCCTGCGTACGCGACGAGATGAAGAGCCGGGCTCCGCCGTGGGACGGGGCCCGGCTCGTTGGACTGCCTGCCGGCCGGGCGTGTTGCGCCCGGCCGTGGTGGCTACGGCCGCAGCCTGGACAGGTCGATGCCCATGCGGTTCGCCCACGCACGGCTGCGCATCAGCACCACGTCGAAGAGCTCGGGGTGCGTCTGCTTGACCTCGTCCGGGTTGAGGGCCAGGGCAAGGAGCTCAGCCATCCGCTGGCGGATGTGCATCCGGAGGTTCGCCTCGTCAAGGCACTTGCGGCCCAGACCGATGGAGTTGGTCAGCAGCTCGATGCGGTGGTACCAGTTCGCCGGCAGGTAGAGAACGTCCCCCGGCTTCAGCACACACTGCATCAGCTCCGTCCCGGGTGCCTCGCAGAGCTTCGCCCAGTCCCCGTCGGTGTCGGCGAGGAGCTCTGCGTTGGGCCCCATGACGTACCAGAGCTTGTCACCGACGATCTGCGCGTGCATCACGTCGACCATGTACGAGTCCTGGTGGAGCCGGGTGATGCCGCCCTTCTGGCCCAGCCACAGCTGGTGGTTGGTCGACGCGGCCTCTCCGTACAGGTTCCGGCGGAAGTCGTACTGGGCGATGTCCAGTTCGGGCATGTCGGCGGCCAGCTCGGGAGCGGTGGTCTGGTAGTACCACTCCTGGAGGTAGATCGGTGTCGCGCCGTCGCCCTCGTTGTCCTTCAGCATCTGCACGAACTCGGCGAGGGTCGCCTCACGGGCCGCCTTGCTGTTGTAGCTGTCCACGATCACACGGACCGAGCCACAGCGCTCGGCGAGGTGGTCGAAGGACCAGTTGTGCACCGAGGGCCAGTCGGCGGCGAAGCCCTCCAGCACCACGGGTCGCATCCGGCGCCGGTACTCGCGCTCGAACTCCTCGAGAGTCAGCCCGCTGCGCCGCTCCATCTGCGGGGCGGACGTCACCGCCTCGGAGAGCGGACCGGTGTGGAAGGCGCGCTCGACCGCCGCGAGGCTGTCCAGATCGTGCCGCCGCAGAATATTGGGCTCGACGTGCATGAATTCCTCCCCTTGGTATTAACGGATCCCCGCGGCCACGACATCGCGAAGGGCCTCCAGCACTTCGCCCTTCGGTGCTTGCTGATCGGGCAGCCACCGGTGGATGAAGTGGTCGCAGTCGAGCCAGATCACACGTTGTGACCTGGCCTTCCGGGCGTTGGCCAGATAGCCGTCGATCGTCGGCGCGGGCACCACCTGGTCGTTCTTCGCACCGATGATCAGCAGATCTCCGTCGAACTCCCGAAGGCCGGCGAAGGCCGGCGAGTCGGCGTGGTTGCCGGGCCGGGGAATGCCTTCACCGAACGTGAGATCGGCGGCATGCTCCGGATAGGCCGCGGGACAGAACAGCACCAGGGCCCGCGGCCTCAACTGCGGCACGGTCCAGCCGGCGAGATGAGCACCCATGCTGGTGCCCATGACGACGGGACGCTGTTCCCCGCCCAGCAGGGCGGCTGCCGCCAAGGACTCGTCCCTGCGCCGACGCAGGGTCGCCTTGTCCATCTCACCCGTGCTGTCGCCGTTGCCCGAGAACTCGAAGGTCAACGACGAGTGCCCGTGGTCGACCAGGTCGTCCAGCAGATAGCGGACACCGTGCCGGGTCGCGGTCGGACCCAGGCCGTGCAGATGGACGACGGCGGGTGCCGAGCCATCGGACGCGTAGACCTTGGTGGCGGCCAGCCGGTGCTCGGCGACATCGAAGAACACGTCCTCGATGCGTGGGGCCACGTCACTGCCCCCTGTCATGGTCACGGACATGGTCAGACCCCCGTCTCTGCGGTGACTGCGGCGAACCGCTCCTTGCGAAGCGCGGGCCACTCGTCGCGCAGGATGCTGTAGTAGACGACATCGCGCCGGCGTCCGCCGGGCATGTAGTTGAAGCTGCGGAGCACGCCCTCCTCGTGGGCTCCCAGGGCGGCCAGGCCCGCCCGGGCGACGGTGTTCAGCACATCCGTCTTGAATTCCACCCGCTCGCACTCGAGGACGTCGAAGGCGTGGTCGAGAAGGGCGAGCTTCGCAGCCCTGTTGACCCCGGTGCCGCGCATGTCGGTGGCCACCCAGGACCAGCCGATCTCCAGTCGGCGGTCCGCCTGGGCCAGGTTGCCGTAGGCACTGCTGCCGACGATGCGTCCGCTCCGCCGGTCGATGATGGCGAACACATTGCGCACGCCGCTGAGCGTGTCCTTGATCGCGCTCTCGAGGAAGTGGTCGAGGTCGGCCGGCTTCTCGATGCGCGTCACGAAGTACCGCCAGATGTCCTCGTCGTAGACGATGCGCTCGAATCCGGCACGGTCCGTGACACGGACACGACGCAGCTCGACCCGTTCGTTGGTCAGGACCACGTCCGACAGATTGTCCCAGCTCACTTTGTGCTCCTTTGCGTTCTTGCTGCTTCGGTGCGGGATGCCGCGACGACGACCAGCGGTCCGTCGGCGGCCGGACCCGTCGCGGAACCGGCGGGTTCCCGGTACATGTCGGACAGTTCCCGCTCGAAGCGTTCGTGGATGGCCTGGCGCTTGGGTTTGAACTGGCCTGTCAGCAGGCCGTTCTCGATCGAGAAGCGTTCAGGCGCGATCACCAGGGCATGGACGTGTTGCTCGGTCAGCAGCCCCTCGTTGAGGGCGGCCACGTGGCGGCTCAACGAGGCGCGGTCCGGATCGGGAGACGTCGGCGAGATGATGGCCGACAGGAACTCCCTGCCGTTGCCGAACAGCACACAGTCGTGGACGTCGGCATGCCCGCGCAGCATCTCCTCGATCAGCGGCGCCAGCACGTTGTAGCCACTGGCGAGGGTGAGGATGTCGTCCACGCGCCCGTGGATGTAGAGGAATCCGTCCTCGTCGAGATGACCGACGTCGTGCGTCCTCACCTCGCCGGTGGGAAGGAACATCCGCTCGCTGGCACCCGGGGCGCACCATGTGTAGCGGTGGTTGACCGGATGACGGCTTCCGACGATCAGAATGCCGTCCTTGTCGAACCGGACCGTCTTGTTCGGAAGGACCTTTCCCACGCTGCCCAGCCGGGAGGCACCGGGGTGGTTCTTCGCCACGATGCAGGTCTCGTTCAGCCCGTAGCCCTGATAGAGCGGCACCCCGGCCTCGTTGAAGAACTCCAGCAGAGAGCGCCCGGCCGGGGCCGAGCCGGTCCACAGGTATCGGATCCGGCCACCGAACTCCTCCTGGATGAGATGTCGTCGCTTTTCCGCCTCCGGGGGCAGGTCCGTGGCCTCGAGGCGGGCCCGGACCTCCTCGTAGAACCCTGGTACCCCCATGACGACCGTGGGTGCCGTCCGGCGTGCCGTGTCGAGGGCGTCGTCGATCCGGGCGAGCGTGACGTCGTGTCCGTGGACCAGCGCGGAGTAGATCCAGTAGCGCTGCTGGAGGAGGTGGTTCCCGAGGAAGACCAGGAGATTGTCGCCGTCGCCATGGGAGAACATCCTCTGCACCTCGTGCAGGGAACTGTTCACGCCGGCCACGGTGGCTTCGAGTCCCTTGGGGACACCGGTGCTGCCGGAGGTGAACTTGACGGCCAGGATGTCCGCCGGGTCGTACCCCTCGTGGAACGCGGGGGACGGCTCCCCCGGACGGTCCGCTGCCCATGCCGTGACCGACTCGATGTCACGCACCGCGCCGTCGCTCCACACCCCCTGGGTGAAGAGCAGGGTCAGACCGTAGTCCCGAACGATCTCCTCCGGATCGAAGCGGCCGTATTCGAATCCGGCGGTGACGGCACCCAGCTTGATCACGGCGAGGTCCAGCACGACCCACTCGAGGCTGTTGGGGGCGAGGACACCGACCCGGTCCTTCGCCCGCACGCCGAGGTCGTGCAGGTGCCGTGCCACGCTCAGCGCCCGTGCATCGAGCTCGGCCAGGGTGAGCGAGTGCACTTCGTCACCGCTGCGGTAGTACAGATGGTGCCGGGTGTCGGTACACGTCCCGATGGCCAGCATGTTGACAACATCGGTTACGGGCATGCCGTCGGCGTCCTCCCCGGCCGTCAGGTCAGGCATCGGCCGCCTCCTTCGTGTCCGAGCGGAAGAAGACCGCATCGGCGAGGCCGACCTTGGTTCCTGCGGGCAGCAGGTCCACCGTGTCCGGCCAGACGGGCGGCTCTGACATTCCGAGTGCCGTCGCGAGCCGCTCCGCGAACCGGGGCATGACCGGGGTCGCGCACCGGGCCAGCAGTCTGGCCGCCGCGAGTTCCAGTGCGACCGCGGTCCGCGTTTCGTCCTTCCAGAGTTCGATGCCGGCCACGGCGTACTCGCGCTCGGTGAACCGGATGACGTCCCCGACGATGCCGTCCAGTTCCTCCGCCGCACGGTTGAGGGAGAAGCCGTCCTGGCCGAGACTCCGGGTGATGCCCGTCAGCCTGACGGTGAGCCGGTCGAGGAACGCAGTGCTCTCGGGCGTCCACACCCCGGCGTCGGGGGCCTGTCCGTCGTACCACGCGTCGACCCGCGCACCGAGGTCGTTCAGCCAGCGCTGCCAGGTGCCGACCAGGGTGTCCTTGAGCACCTCGTCGTAGACGGCAGGAGCGAAGTTCGTCCGGCGGCCCTCCGGCCGGGTTCGGGAAAGGAAGAACCGCACCGCGTCCACGCTGTCGGCGTGCAGGATGTCCTTGCCCCACACGGCGTGCCTGCGGCTGGTGGAGAACTTCTTGTTCTCCAGCAGGTAGAACTCGTTGACGTGGTAGTCGATGTCGGGTTCCCAGCCGGGGAAAGCCAGTTTGTAGAGCACCGGGTAGAGCAGCGAGTGGTAGAAGCTGTTGTCATATCCGAAGAAGTGCACGATCTTCCAGTCCTGCTGCGGTGCGCCGGCCCGCCAGTCCCGGTCCATGCCCCGGCCCAGTGCCTCGATCCCGTGCAGGAATCCGTAGGCCATCTCCGGCCATACCCAGATGACCTGTCCGTCCGTGCCGGGCTCCGCGGGCGACACGCCCCAGTCGGAGGTGTGGGTCAGCGGCACATCGACCCGGGGGCGGGAGAACACGCGGTGGGCGAGCTCCCGCAGCCTCGCAGGAACGCGGCCCAGGTTGTGGTGCACGGCGACGTCCTCGCGGAAGTCGTGGAGCGGCAGGCAGTAGCGGTCGAGTTCACCGCGACGCGGCGGCTCTCCCGAGCGCCGGGTCCGCGGGTCGTTGAGGTCCACGCAGACGTTCGGCTCGCCGCACTCCTCGCAGATGTTGCCGTTGGTCGGCTCTGCGCAGCCCGGGCAGCCGCCCGAGACGGCCACCTCGTAGAGGTATTCGCCCGTCTCCGCGTCGAAGAGCGCGGGCGTGCTGTCCAGACCCACGGACGGGGAGTCCACCACGCGGGAGAAGAAGGACCTCAGCCCGTCCGGATAGCTCGCGTCGGCGTTGGTGACGGTGTACTGGTCGGGTCGGATGTCCATCAACTCGAGCGTGGCGGCGATCTCGGCCGAGAAGTGGGCAGCGGTCTCGCCCGGCTCCTGACCGTCACGGCAGGCCCGGTCGGCGACGTAGCTCTGATAGTCGTCGCTACCGGTGAGGTGCCATGCCTCCACACCGTTCATGCGCTGGAAGCGCACGAACGCGTCGGCCCCGAGGTAGGGGCCGGACAGGTGGCCGAGGTGCAGGTCGCCGTTGGGTGTGGGCGGGGTGGAGAAGACGAACACCGGCCGGTTCCCGAATCGCCGGCGGTCCGCGGCCCCGGCGCCGGCCGCCAGGACCGCACGCGCCGGATCACGCCAGTACAGGTCGAAGAACACCAGGTCCTCCGTGCCCGTGTTCTCGATGACATGGGTTTCGAACGGCTCGAACATGGCGACCGTACCGGGACCTGCGGGGATACGCTCGCCGTCCACGACGAGGTTGCCCGTGCCCTGGACGACGACGAAGACCTCGATCTCGTCGTGCTGGTGCGCGTCGCTCCGACCGCCGGGGACGACGCGGCCCCAACCGGCTCCCGGGCCGAACCCGCTGATCGAGCTCATGTCGATACCGAAGGCTGCTGACAGCTCGTCGGGGCTGAAGTGACTTGTCCTCACGCTGCGTTCCTTTGTCCCGAGGAGATGTGCAGGAGTTCTGCGGTCTCGGCGGCGATCGCCGGGGCGAGCCGGTAGCCGGATCCGTTGGCGGCGCCCGCGAAGACGAGGCGCCCGTGGTCGTCCAGTGGCCGTACGAGCGGTTCGCGCGTGGGACTGTAGGCGTCGCAGAAGACACGGCCCGACGTGGCGTGTTCTGCCAGTCCGGGCGCGTATGCGTTCAGACATGCGAGCGCTTCCGTCAGGTTGGTCCCCGACAGCCCCTCGGTCAGTCCGTCGGGCTCCACGTCCCATTCCTGGCAGGTGTAACTGAAGAGCCAGTGGCCGCGACGGTGCAACGGCAGCAGGAACGCATCCTCGTCCTCGAAGACGATCGCTCCGTCGTGTGCCTCGGGCACCTGGTCGATGTGCAGGGCGACGACCTTCTTCACCCGCGCACCGAGCGGGTGCACCAACGACCGCCACGCCGGATCCTCGAGCCACGGTCCGGGCGCCAGCACGACCTTGGAGGCGCTCAGTGTCGCGCCGGTGGACAGCCTCAGTGTCACCTGCGACGCACCGGGCTCGATCGCGACGACTCTCGTTCCTTCCTGGAACCGGACCCGGTCGCGCAGCCCACCTGTCAGCGCCTCCGTCAGGGCGCCGACCTCGGCGTGCTGGCAGCCCCGGCCGGTCCACACTCCCGTGCCCGGCGGCACCACGACCCTGTTCCCGGGCACCTGTGCGGTCGGCGCCAGTCCGGCACCGCCGAGGTACGTGTGCTCGAGGCCGGCGGGGTCGGCGGAGAGGACGTGCATGCCCAGGGGGTGGATGGGCAGCGTCGGATCGCTGCTCTTCAACTGCTCGTATGCACGCTGGCTGAAGGCCGCCATGTCACGCACACGCTCGGTCGCCCCGCGCGGGAAGTGCAGTCCGGCCGATCGCCTGCTGGCACCGGATCCCACGATGTCCCGGTCGAGGACCGCGACACGGCACTGCGGTGCGCGAGCGACGACCTCGCGGGCGACGAGGCAGCCTATGATGCCGCCGCCCACCACGGCGATGTCCACGTTCGTCATCCGCGTGCTCCCTGCATCATGTCGGGCGCTCCGTGCTTGAGCGACCACTCGATGAAGGACTCCAGTTGTTCGTCGCTGCGCAGCCCGCGGATGCGGTCGGCAATGCGCCGGCTCCGCCAGGCGATGAGGCTGAGATTCCGGTCCGCCGGGCCGCGCTGACGCTGGGCTGCGTTGTGCACGAAGATGTTGCGGTCGGCCGGGCCGTCCCACTGCACCGCAAAGGTGTCGTCGATCCTGTACTCGTCACCCTCCCGCTCAAGGCGGTGGGCGATCGGCTCGAGGCAGCTCATCGCCGCCGGACGGAAGCCGGTGGCCCAGATGATGACGTCGGCCTCCACATTCGGAACCGCACCGGGATGGTCACTGTTGCTGACGCCCACGGACCAGCCGCCGGCAGCGCCCCGGGCGACCTCCGTGACGTCGCTGTTCGGGTACAGCGCGACGAGATCCCGGTTCCCCTCGACGAACCGGTGCACGTAGACACGCTGGTACACCTCCCGCAGCGTCGCCTCCGAAATTCCGTCACTCGTCAGCACGAGCTCGGAGTTGAGCTGCTCCCGGGTCGCCCTGTCCAGCCCGGCGAAGTAGTCCGAATAGCCGGGCATGTAGAAGTCGTTGGTGAACGGTGAATCGTCGATCGGGAAGTAGTTGCGACGACGCGTGATCCAGGAGACCCGCCTCGGCCTGTCTCCCTGCGGCCGGGAGATGAGGTCCAGGAACGCCTCCGCGCCCGACTGGCCACCGCCCACCACACACACGCGCTTGTCACCGAGGTTCCGCGCCTTGTCCACGACGTCGCTGACGTGGAACTGATCGTCGCCGAGCAGGCCGGTGGCGACGGGCGGCACCCATGGCGACGTGCCGATACCGATCGAGACATTGTCGGCGGTCAGCGTTCGGCGGTCCGTCTCGACGACAAAGGTCCCGTCGAAATCGACGGAGCGCACTTTCTCACCGAAGACGACATTCTCGTTCTGCTCACTTGCCCACTGCAGGTAGTTGCGGAACTCCTGGCGGGGCATGGCATCGAACTGGGCGTTGATGAAGTGGTAAATCCGGCCGCTGGCGTGCAGATAGGACAGGAAGGAGAACTTGTTCGTGGGTTCCGCGAGACTCACGAGGTCCTTGATCATCGACACTTGGAGTGTCGTGGCGGGCAACTGCTGCCCGTCATGCCACGTGAACGATTCCTTCTGGTCGAGGAAGAGATTCGGCACCCCTGAGTCGCCGTGGAGCAGAGAAGCAAGGCTCAGATTCGCCGGCCCCACGCCCACACCGACACAACCGTAGTGTCGGACGTCATTCTTACTGCGCATGCTCTTGTACCCCCTGAGGACATGAACTTGCTGGGCTGTAAAGGAGTGACTTCGGGAACGCTCCGCACACGGACCGGCTCAATATGCGCGTCCGTGATGCCGGGGCATCGGTCGCCGCCGGACGACCGATGAAACAATGGAGAACGTGCGTCGCTAGGAGCGGGCGTCCAGTTCCACGGCGCTCGGCTCGCTCGGTCTGGGGTCGATGAGCTGTGGTCGCCGCGCCGCCGCCGACACCACCGGCCGGACCACGAGGCCCGCTGCGAGGAAGACCGCAGCAAGTACCGCCCAGCCCGCCGTGCCGTTGCCGATGACGCCCACGGTCATCAGGACGGGGCCGATCGCCACCTGGGCGCTGGACCCGAGGTGGAAGGTGGAGAGGTACTCCACTCGCGATCGCATGGGTGCCAACCCGAAGGACAGGCTCCACTGCCCGGCCGACTGGAGAAGTTCACCGAAAGTGAGCAGAAGGATGCCCATCAGCAGCGTGACCACCACACCCACCGCGGAGTCGAGATACGCGGCTGCGGCGAAGCACACGCAGCACAGGGCGAGCGCGACGCTGGCTCGGCGCATCGCCGTAACCCCTTCGGTCACCTTCTCCGTACCTCGTGCCACACGGACCTGGAACAGGACGGCCAACAGGGTGTTGACCACGAGGAAGACGGCCACCAGCGAGTCCGGCGCACTCGTATGGGTGGTGATCCACAACGGGACTCCCACGCTGAGCAGCGCCATATGGAGCAACAGCAGTGCGTTGACCCCGGCGGCCGCCGCGTACCACCCGTCGCGCAGCGCAGGGAACCTGGTCGAGGAGGTGCCCTTGGCATTGCGCTGCCGGTCAACGGGCCGGAGCCGCAGAAAGGCCAGCAGCGTTGCGGAGAGAACGAACGAGACGGCGTCACCGATCATGATGGTGAGGAACGAGGACCGCGTTCCCACCTGGATGGCAAGAGCGGCGAGCAGCGCACCGCCCGCATAGCCGACGTTGTAGACGACGCGAAGCTTCGCCGCCATCTGACTGCGGTGCTCTTCGTCGACCACCTGCTCGACCAGCGCCTGGCTCATGGGCCGGGCCGACTGCTCGGCGACCCCCAGCAGACCGGCGACGACGAGAAAGGAGAGGAAGCTGTCCACAAAGACGTAGGCGGCGAAACCCACCGCACAGCACAGGTGGAGCAGCAGGAGCACGAGACGGGGGCTCCATCTGTCGGCCAGCCGGCCGAAGGGAATGGGCCCCAGAATCCCCAGCACGCCGGCAACGGAAAGCCCTAACCCCACCTGCGCGGCACTGAGACCGACGATCTTGGTGAAGAAAAGTGCTGATCCAGCCAGATAGAGTCCGGTTCCCATCGCATCGATGAGCCCCACCAATAACAGCCCGGCAGCACTGCGATTCGCTGCCGTCCCCCGTAAGACATTCCCGATCACGCGGCTACCGCCGAACGTGCCCGGTCGAGCCTGACGCGCAGGCGATTTCGAGCGCTAAGCAGTCTTCCATCACTGTGAACTGTCCCCCCGTCGAGCCGACCCCAGGCCCCAGAAGACAGAGACCGGATCGACTCCCGAACTTACTGCGTCCTTACATCCCCTGTGACCCCGGAAAACAGGCTGCCCGCCGCTCCGAAGATCATATCGACTCTAGCGTCACCGACCGACACCCACAACCTAATTGAGCGCCACCCCAGTGACGATTCAACAATCAACGGGCAAACGCGAGCATCCACGCGTCACGCAACCGATCCACCCGCACAAATACGCCCGCTCACACTTCCGACATCACCAACGGATCCCGCCCCACCACGGAAACCCGTCAGACCCGCCCGACCACCATGAAACCGCACCCCGCCACCAAAACTCCACCAACACTCCACCAAAATCTGCCGGCGCAGGCACAAGCATCCCCGACGCCACCCCACACCCGCAGCACGCCACCAACAGCCCCACAGCGCACCGCCCTCAGCGTCACCGGCGGTCACTTCCGGCCGGCACGGAACGGACTCGGATGCCGTCACGCCATGCCTCCGGCGCCAGCGGACGCCGTCGGCGGGCGCTGCGCGACGTACGACGACCATGTCCGAGGACGCGGTCGTCCGTGTCGCCAGGGTCCGTCTGCCGACGAGGACCCGAGCGCATCACCGCAACGGCGCGCCGCCCGTGCCCGAACGGGCACCCCTGCAGCACGGTGCCGGCGTCAGCCTGCCCGGCGGGCCTCCGGACTCCTGGCCTGGCCCGGCGGGACCGGTCGGCAGCCTTCGCGGACGGGGGACATCACGCCGGGCCGTTCCCCCGGTCGTGGGCTGTCCGCGACCGGACTTCGCGGCGGGCCGCCAGGATGATGAGTGCGCCGGAGACGACGCCCGCGAAGTACGGGGACGGCACGAGCAGGACGCCGCCGACGAGACACCACGCCGCGAGGCCCCAGCCGATCCCGGCGGGCACGGCCACGCCGCGTCCGGCGAGGTGCCATGTCAGGCAGCCGAGGAGAATCAGGGGCACGGCAAAGCTTCCCGGACCGGCCCAGAAGGCGACCTGATTCTGAAGGTCCACCGTTTGATCGGCACCCCGGTCCGCCAACGCGAGCGGGACGGCTGCCCACACCCCCCGATCCGCCCAGCCGGTGATGTCCTCCCAGGCGAAGAGCGTCAACAACAAGAGATGCCCCGCCCCCAGCACGAGCATGATCCCGCTCGCCCAACGCAGCAGTCGCTTACCGGCGTTCATCGTCGACCCCCGGTCCCCGCGCAGCAGATCGTCGTGGTCGCACCAGGCTCGTTCCCGCTGCCGGGCCAGGGCCGGGCGGACGACGAACCGCCGGAAGGGCGCGATGGAGCCATGTCCTCGACCCCGAAGTCGGAGGAGAGTTCATGGATGCCCCACGAATGCTCTGTGCAGGTGGACTTCGCGAGTCGCGCCACGCTTGGACCTCTCGTTCTGTACGCAGCCGTATACCTTATCTGTACGGTACCGTATACCTTCACGACCCGACACCCCTGAGAACAGGTGAGCAGGTGCCTCCGATCGCTCGCACCCCACGAAGCCGCTGGATCGAAGCGGGACTCGACGCCCTCGCCCGGGGCGGTCCGGACGCTGTCCGGGTAGAGGCGTTGGCCGCCGAGATCGGGGTGACGAAGGGCGGCTTCTACGGGTACTTCGACGGTCGCCCCGCGTTGCTCGCCGAGATGCTCGACGAGTGGGAACGTCGTTGCACCAACGACATCCTCGAGCAGGTCGAGTCCGAAGGCGGGGACCCGGCCGAAAGGGTCCGGCGCGCAGGCCAACTGACGTTCTCGGACGACCTGCACCGGATCGATCTCGCGGTCCGTGAGTGGGCTCGTCATGACCCGTCGGTCGCGACGCGGCTGCGGCGGATCGACAACGCCCGGATGGAATTCCTTCGTGCCATGTTCGGCGGCTTCATCACGGACCCCGACGAAGTCGAGGCACGAAGCACTCTGACCTTCGCGCTCGCGATCGGCCGCCACTTCATCGCCGCAGACCACCCCGGGCGCACCACACGCGAGGCCATCCACCTGGCGGGCGAACTTCTCCTGCGACCCCAACCGTGAGCACGCGAGGCCGACGACCAGGCTGCCGGCTCGATCGGCGAGGCCACGTCGGAACCTCGGTCGGCGGCGAGCCCCTCCCGCCCCCGGCCCGGTGCGTGCACCACCCCGCCCTCGGCCACCCGGAGGTACTGCGAACCGTATCCGGCTCCGGGGCGGCCACCACCCCCGGGCTCCCGGTCATCGACCGGCGCTGTCCCCGACTGCCCGTATCTGCGCGGCCTCCTCGTGTGCCCGGGCCGCGGCCACGGGCTCTCCGGCCAAGGCGCATGCCTTGGCCAGGGTGTCGAGGCCGACGGCCAGCCAGGTCCGGGAGCCGATCTGCCGGAACAGCCTGACGGAGGCTTCGGCGCGTCGACGGGCCGGCGCCGGGCGGCCGGCTGCGAGTTGCGCCTCCGCAAGTGCGTACAGCGTCGCCGCCTCGCCCCACAGGTTGCCGAACTCGCGGTAGGTCCAAAGGCTCCGTGCCAGCAGTCGGCGCCCCTCTCCAGCCGCCCCCTGTCGCACCAGGACGTCCCCGAGCCAGCAGGTGGCGTGTGTGGCGGCGAGCCGGTCGCCGAGCTCGTCACTGATCGATGCTGCTCGCCGGAAGCAGTCGGCGGCGGCCGAGTAGGCACCGAGCTCGCGATGGCTCTGGCCCAGGCATCGCAGTGCCTGAGCCTCGCCGGGCCGGTAGCACGCCGCTCGGCTCGACTCCAGGCACTCCGTGAACCGGCGCACCGCCGCCTCCACACGCCCCTGCTCGAGATCGATGACACCGATCCCGTTGGCCGAGTAGACCAGGCAGTTGACGTTTCCGGCCGATCGGGCCAGCTCGGCGGCATCTTCGAAATGGCGCACAGCCGAGGAGTACTGACCGAGCAGTCGATGGACGTACCCGAGTCCGGCCATGGCACTGGCCCGGTAGGCAGGGCCCTGCCCCTCGGCGAGCAACAGGGCCTGCTCGAAGTGGTCCAGGGCCTCCGGATACCGGTCGAGAACAGTGGTGAGTTCACCGAGGCAGCGATGGACCTTGGCAGCGCTGCACCTGTCCCCGACGTGCAGGGCCGCCTTCAGTGCCCGGTCCTGGAGCCGTTCCCAGTCGTCGAAGTGGCTGCCGACCTGGAAGAGTGTCGTCAGCGCGGTGGCCAGCCCTGCTGCCGGCGCGACATCTGCTCTGTCGAGTGCTCGGTCCGCCACGTCGATGAGGAACTGACGCTCGTCGTTGAACCAGGCCAACGGGTCCGCAAGGAGCTGGCCCGTGTCCGCCGGGGAGAGCTGCCAGGATGCCAGGTCGGTCTGTGAGATGCCCTGGAAGTCGACACTGAGCGTCTCTGCGGCCTGGTCGGCGAGATGCAGGCTCGCACCGAGCAGCCGGGACAGTGCGGCACTGCGAGCCTTCGGCGAGATCTCCTGTTCCGCCCGCTCCCGTCCCAGGACCCGCACCAGGTCGTGCAGCCGGTAACGGAACCCGGTGACGCCCACCGACCCGATCTCCACCAGATGGACCTCGACCAGGTCGTCGAGCACGGCTTCCGCCCGGGACAGACCTGCGTCCAGCAACGCGGCCAGTGCCCAGGAAGCGAAGCCCTGTCCGGGCAACAGGGCGAGCAGGCGCAGGGCGTGCTGCGCCACGGGGGCCATGCCACGGTAGGTCAGCTCGAGGCTGGCCCGTACGGCGATGTGGCCGACGGCCAGCTCGTCCAGCTTGCGCTGTTCGTCGGCCAGCGCACGGGCGACCTTGGCCAGCGGCCAGTGCGGTCGTGCGGCCAGTCGCGCTCCGGCAACCCACACCGCAAGGGGAAGGCCCTCGCAGGTCTCCACGATGGACCGGGCCGAGTCGGGCTCCGCGGCGATCCGCTCCGGACCCAGCATCTCTCGCAACAGGGCGAACCCTGCTGCGGTGTCCAGAACTCCCAGGGGAAGACGGCGACCGCTCAGGTCCGCCAGTGTGGTGCGGCTGGTGACGACGGCGGCGCAGCGCCCGCCGCTGGGCAGCAGGTCGGTCACCTGCATCGCATCGGCGGCATTGTCCAGGACGATGAGCGTCTGCCGCTGGGCCAGCAAGGAGCGGTAGAGATGGACGCGGCTGGTCAGGTCCGGGGGCACCGCCCCGCCCCGTACACCGAGCGCGCGCAGAAACGCGCCCAGGACGGCGAACGGCTGGGCCGGCTCGTCACCGAAACCGCTCAGATCCGCATAGAGCTGCCCGTCCGGGAACCGGGAGGCGAGCAGATGTCCGGTACGCACGGCAAAGGCCGTCTTGCCGACGCCGGCCGGTCCGGTGATCAACAGGGTTTCCGGCCCGGCGTTCTCCTGGCCGAGGAGCCGAAGGGCTTCGGCCGTCTCGTCCGCCCTGCCGACGATCAGGGGCAGGTCGGCGGGAAGCAGACAGGGGACGAGCTGCCGTCCGTTCGCCCCGTCCTGGTCCGCGTGACCGCTGCGGCTGGTGGAGTTCGGCAGGTCCGAAGCCGCCGGGGCGGTGTCCGCAACTGATGCCGCGTCGTGCGGGAGGCATGCTCCGGAACCTGTTGCGGAGCGCGGGGCCTGCATGGCGAGCTCCGGATCGGCGGCGAGGATCTGTTGGTGGAGCCGCTGCAGCGCAGGGCCCGGGTCGGTGCCGAGCTCCTCCGCCAATCGCACCCGGAGCCGCTGGTAGTGGGTCAGGGCACCGGCGGCGCGGCCGCTGCGGTACATCGCCAGCATGAGCTGACCGGCCAATCGCTCGTCCAGTGGCTGCTGCCCGGCACGGGAAGCCATCCCGGCCAGCAGCTCCAGGTGGCGGCCCTGGCGCAACTGGACGTCGAAGTGATCCAGTTCAGCTCCGAGGCGTTCTTGGTGGAGCGTCTCGCACAGCGTGTTGACCCACGGCGTGTCCAGACCGGCGAGTGCGTCCCCGCGCCACAACCGCAAGGCCCGGTCATACAGTGTGGCGGCATCGTCGTCATCGGCCGAGCGGGCCTGCTCCACCAGCGTCCGGAACCGGTGCAGGTCCACGGCGATCGGGTCGACGGTGAGTACATAGCCACCGGGCCGGTGATCGACGCGTACGTTGTCCCGGGCGACGGCCAGCGCCTTGCGGAGCCGGGACAGGCAGCTGTAGAGCGTGCCGCGGGCCCGCTGGGGCGGATGCTCCCCCCACGCCCGCTCGACGAGCTGATCGGCCGTCACCTCGCGGTTGGCGTCCACCAGCAGCACCGCCAGTACGCAACGCTGACGGGAGTGGCCCAGATCGACCGGACGAGTCCCGACGCGTGCTTCGACGCTCCCCAGTAAGCCGAATTCCATGTTCACTCGGCCACCCCCTCCGGCAAGAACGCTAGCTCTCCGACAACCGGCTCTACCAGCAGATTCAAGGCAATTCGAAGGATTGTGGAAGGTCGGCCGCGCATCGTGGTTGCAGCGCCTGGCCCGTGAGGTCCGGCGAGTGTTCCGACCGGATGCGTCACCGGGGAGCGGGGGCGACGGAGGCAGGGATGTCCCGTCGCACTCCCCGCTGGTGCGAGCTTTCGGTCATGTCCGTTGAGGAGAGAGGAGTTGATGGTGCGAGTCAAGCGCAGCATGAAGCTCGCGATCGCGGCTGGTGCCCTTGTCGTCGGCACGGCCACCCCAGCGCCGGCCGCCGTCGTCCAGGTCGCAGCGGGTGGCCATCGCCCGGCTCATCGTCAAGCAGCCCGCCCTCGTGCTGGCCGACGAGCCCACCGGCGCCCTGGACCCGGCCAACACCGCCAGGGTGGTCGACATCCTCCGTGGGATGAGTGACACGGGATGTGCCGTCGTCATCGCGACTCACAACGACTACGTTCGCGATCGTTGCGAGGCCGTCCTCTCTCCGGGCGGGCCCGCTCCTGTGGTGGAACCCCAGCCGAAGCCGGTGTAGGGGCGGGAATGCCGACGAAGGTCCGTGCTGGTCCCGCTCCTTGGCCGGCGGCCGGCATCGGCTGCGGCCGTGGGCCGACGGCCAGATCGGCTTTCCCCGCCGGACCGCTGTCCTGCACGGGAGCCGTCCCCGGCTCCGGCGACGGCCGACGGGTACCGCGAGTCGCGCGCGGGCGCGATGTCCCGCTCATGGTTCGCGCCGTTCACCGTCGCCCACAGCGGATCGATGCGACCCAGCCGTGCGTCCTGCTCATCGGCCTGCGGGCGCCGCAGGAGGAGGCAGCAAGCGGCAGGCGAAGGTGAGGCCGGCATCGGCTCCGTCGCTGTGGACCTGGTGTTCCCACCCACCGGGGGTGGCTCCGCCTCCGCGGTGCGATCGTGGCTCCGTCCGTGGGAGCTGAACACTCAAGGGCCTCCCCCACCCTCGGACGTGTCCCCGGCAATCCGCAGGACAGGGCACCCCCGCCATCGACCTGCCGTCGACCTGCCGTCGACCTGCCGTCGACAACGATGCGTAGCACCACAGTCACGGTCGGAACATTCAGCAGCCTGGCGCAGTCCGGAGCCGCCCGGTTCCGGCCACGGCGACTTCCACGACCGTCGCGAGCCTCGAAACCATCGCCGGCGGCGCCGCCTTCAGGAGCCGGCTCCGCACCCCCGACCCGTCATCTCCGCCGCCAGCGCCACCTGCCCCTTCAAAGGGGGCCGCGGGAAAATCAGTTCATGTGCAGGTGCACCTCGGCTGCGGTGGCTGCCGGAAACCGTCCGGCAGGCGAGGCCCCGGACCGTTCCCGCGGCAGGTTGCCGACCGAGCGGCACCTGGTGGCGGACGGCAGAAGCCGCCCGGCACAAGCGGCGCACCATCGCGGAACGCGCGGCGGACAAGCCCGAGCGGCTCCGCTCGGTGGCCACCCGCTACGTCGAGCGCTGCCACGTCCGCCTCGGGACCGTCGCCACCCGGCGTCGGTGATCCGGCTCGGGGCACGGCGGTGGAGGCAGATCCCGGCCGGCCACCGCACCCGAGGGCTCAGTTGGTGTGGGCGATCTGGATGAGATTGCCACAGGTGTCGTCCAGCACCGCTGTCGTGACCGGTCCCATCTCGACCGGCTCCTGTGTGAACTGCACCCCCAGCTCGCGCAGGCGGGCGTACTCCGCGTGCACGTCGTCGACGGCGAAGGAGGTGAACGGGATGCCGTCCTTGACCAGCGCCTCCTTGTACGGCTTGACCGCAGGGTGGCTGTCCGGCTCCAGCACAAGCTCGGTGCCCTCGGGGTCCTCGGGCGAGACCACGGTCAGCCACCGGTACTCGCCGAGCGGGACTTCGGTCTTCTTCACGAACCCCAGCACCTCCGTGTAGAAGCGCAGGGCCTTGTCCTGGTCGTCGACACAGACGCTCGACAGGTGGATCCTCATGGTCCGGTCTCCGGTGCATCGGGCTTGAGCCACCGGGCAGCGATGCGCTCAAGCGGTTCGGTGGTGAGGTCGTGGAACTTGTAGCGGCCCTCGCGCCGAGTCCGGATCAGGCCCGCGGATTCCAGCACGGTGAGGTGCTGGCTGATCGCCTGGCGGGATGATCCCAGACCGTGCTTGGTCGCAAGCCGCGCGCAGATCTCGAAGAGGGTCTGACCGTTCCGCTCGGTCAGCTCGTCGAGGATCTTTCTGCGGGTCGGGTCGGCCAGGGCCTTGAAGACGTCGCCTTCCACACGCACACCATAGGCAAGCACCGGCTTGCCTATCAAGTCGGATGTCCCATGTGTCTGCGCCGGGCATGATCGCGGGGACAGTCCCGGGGCGCCCTGGCGAACACCGGCCCGTCGGTGGGGCCCCGGCCGCCGCCTCCTGGGCCTCGTCGCATGCGTGCGCGGCGGAGAGCATGATGGAGGGCATGGCCAAGCCGACAATCCTGACCGTCGACGACGATCCGGGCGTGTCTCGAGCCATCGCCCGCGATCTGCGGCGCCGGTACGGCGACCGGTACCGGGTGCTCCGCGCGCCTTCCGGCGCGGAGGCCCTGGAGGCTCTGCGGGAGGTCAAGCTGCGCGGCGAGCCGCTTGCCGTGATGATCGCCGACTACCGGATGCCGACGATGAACGGAGTGCAGTTCCTCGAGGCGGCCATGGACCTCTTCCCCCTGGCCAGGCGTGTGCTGCTGACTGCGTACGCCGACACGGGCGCGGCCATCGACGCCATCAACCTCGTCGACCTTGATCACTACCTGCTCAAGCCGTGGAGCCCGCCGGAGGAGAACCTCTACCCGGTCCTGGACGGGCTGCTGGAACTGTGGGCTTCCCAGCCTCATGAGGAAGCGGGCGAGACCCGCATCGTCGGCCACCGATGGTCGGCACCGTCCTTCGCGGTACGGGAGTTCCTCGCCCGCAACCTCGTCCCGTATCGCTGGCTCGCCGCGGACGAGCCCGAGGGCATGCGGTTGCTGGAAGCCGCCGGGCTCACCGCGTCCGACGTGCCACTGGTGATCACGGCCGACGGCAAGACCCTGCAGGCGCCGAGCGAGGCCGAACTGGCCGCGCACGTGGGACTGACCACCACTCCCGCCGCCGACTTCTACGACGTGGTCGTGATCGGTGCAGGCCCGGCCGGGCTCGGTGCCGCCGTCTATGCAGCCTCCGAGGGCCTGCGCACGGTACTGGTGGAACGCAGCGCGACGGGTGGGCAGGCCGGCCAGAGCAGCCGGATCGAGAACTATCTCGGGTTTCCCGACGGGGTGTCGGGGGCCCAGCTGGCGGACCGCGCCCGCCGACAGGCCATGCGCTTCGGCGCCGAGATCCTCACCGCACGTGAGGTGGTCTCCCTGGAGGCCGCGGGAGCAGGCCGTGTACTGCGGTTCAGCGACGACACGACGATCGGCGCCCATACGGTGGTGCTCGCCACCGGGGTTTCGTACCGGCGGCTGGACGGTCCGGGACTGGACGAGTTCACCGGAGCGGGCGTCTACTACGGCGCCGCTTCGTTCGAGGCTGCCAGTTGCCGGAATCAGGACGTGTACATCGTCGGTGGGGCGAACTCCGCGGGCCAGGCCGCGGTGTACTTCTCCCGCTACGCCGACCATGTCCATCTTCTGGTCCGGGGGGCCGGCCTGACCCAGTCCATGTCCCACTACCTGGTGCAACAGATCGAGGCCATTGCCAATGTCGCGATCCACCCGCACACGGAAGTCACGGGCAGCGAGGGCAGGAACCACCTTCAACGTCTGGTCCTGCGTGACAACAGGACAGACACCCTCACCACGGTCGACGCATCGCATCTGTTCGTCTTCATCGGGGCCGAACCGCCCACCCAATGGCTTGACGGCGTGATCGCCCGCGACGCCCGGGGATTCGTCCTGACCGGCCCCGACCTTCTGACCGGCGGCACCCGCCCTGCCGGGTGGCCGCTGTCCCGGGATCCGTACCACCTCGAAACCAGCGTGCCCGGTGTGTTCGCGGCCGGAGACGTCCGCGCCGATTCGGTCAAACGCGTCGCCTCCGCTGTCGGGGAGGGCGCGATGGCCATCTCCTTGGTACACCGATACCTGGAGGCGCAATGAACCCTCAGAGCGAGCCCCTCACGCTCGCGCCCGCCGACCTGCGCACATTGTTCCTCTTCGAGTCCCTGGACAGCACTCAGCTGGAATGGCTCGCCGAGCGCGGCCGGGTCGAGACCCGGCAGGCCGGGGCTCCCGTCTACTCCGAGGGTGAGCCGGCGACCTGCTTCTTCGTCCTCCTCGGCGGCACGGTGGCCGTTCTGCGCCGGCTCCACGGCGACGACATCGAAGTCAGCCGCACGGACCAGGTCGGCGTCTACGCCGGTGCGACGCAGGCCTACCTCGGAGACCGCGTGGACCAGGTCTACCCCAACACACTGATGGCCATCACCGACGCCGAGTTTTTCGTCGTGCCCGCGGACGAGTTCGCCCACGCCATCCGCAAGTGGTTCCCCATGGCCCTCCATCTGCTCGAAGGCCTCTTCTTCGGCACCCGCGCCAGCAACGCGATCCTCGGCGAACGCGAGCGCCTGGTCGCTCTCGGCTCCCTGGCCGCGGGTCTCACCCATGAGCTCAACAACCCCGCAGCGGCTGCCGTACGCGCCACCGACACCTTGCGGAGCCGGGTGACGGGCATGCGCCACAAGCTGGCGCTTCTCGCGGACGACCGCCTCGACGGCACGCGTTTGCACCAACTGGTTGCCATGCAGGACGCGGCCATCACACGCGCCAACGCCGACCGCACGCTCTCGGCCATCGAGGCTTCCGACGCCGAGGACGAAGTCGCCGACTGGCTCGAGGACCACGGCATCGGCCGGGGATGGGACCTCGCACCCACACTCGTTGCCGGCGGGCTCGACGCGCCATGGCTGTCCGAGGCCACAGCGGCGGTGGGTGAGGAGCACCGGGAAGCAGCGGTGCGCTGGCTCGCCTACGCCATCGACACCGAGCTGCTGATGGGAGAGATCGAGGACGCGGTCACCCGCATCTCGGGCCTGGTGGACGCCGCACGCCAGTACTCGCAGCTCGACCGTGCAGCCCAGCAGCCCGTCGATGTCCATGAACTCCTCGACGCCACACTGGTGATGCTGCAGGCGAAGATCCCGTCCGGCGTGAAGGTGGTCAAGCACTACGACCGCGGCCTGCCCCCGATCCCGGCGTACGGCGCCGAGCTCAACCAGGTGTGGACGAACCTCATCGACAATGCGCTCGGGGCGATGGACGGAGCCGGAACCCTCACCCTCGTGACCCGGCGCGACGTCGACCGCATCATTGTCGAGGTGCGCGACACCGGGCACGGCATCCCGCCCGAGATCCGCCCGCGGATCTTCGAGCCGTTCTTCACGACCAAGCAGGTCGGTGAGGGAACCGGCCTCGGGCTCGACATCTCCTACCGGATCGTCGTCAACAAGCACCGCGGTGACATCCGGGTGCAATCGCACCCCGGTGACACGAGGTTCGAAGTCTGTCTGCCCCTCAGCCCGCCGCCCCAGGAGCAGGACGCGCCCATCGGCTCCGACCACGACAACAACTCCCACCGGGTGCCCGGCTGAGACCGGACACCCGGCCCGACGAACGGGCCGCAGCCGTGAGGGGGTTCGTGGGCCGGTGCGATCCGCCCATGGTTGATGGACAAGCCGAGGGTCCGTACAGCACCCCGGACGCCCGGCCCGTCGAGGGAGGTCGACGGGCCGGGTCGAGGATGTTCCGTGGTGTGCAAGGCGAATCGGGCCTGCGGCTGTCCGCATCACTGCCGGCCCGCCCGCTGACAGCCGCCCCCGCCACCTCGGCCGGGCCGGCGCGGCGCCCTGCCGCCTCCTTTCGAGGCGGCCCCTGCATCGACGGCCGGCCGGCGTGCGGCGACGGGGGTCCTCGGGCCTGCTGAGGTCAGATGAGACCCTGGGCGTTCATCGCGTCGGCCACCCGCTCGAAGCCGGCGATGTTCGCTCCCACCACGTAGTTCCCCGGGGCGTCGTACCGTTCGGCGGTCTCGTAGGTGATGTCGTGGATGCGCCGCATGATGCCGGTCAGCCGTGCTTCGACGTCGGCGAAGCTCCAGCGGTCCCGTACGGCGTTCTGCTGCATCTCGAGCGCGCTGGTCGCCACCCCGCCCGCGTTCGCGGCCTTGCCCGGGCCGAACGGCACGCCGGCCTCGTGGAGGATGCGCACGGCCTCGGGTGTGGTGGGCATGTTCGCTCCCTCGGAGACGGCCTTCACCCCGTTGCGGACGAGCGTCAGCGCGGCGTCGGCGTCCAGTTCGTTCTGCGTCGCCGAGGGGAGGGCCACATCGGCCGGAACGTCCCATACCCGGCCGCCGTGGACGTACCGCGCCGAGGACCCGCGGCGCTCCGCATAGTCGCTGACACGCCCGCGTTCGACCTCCTTGATCTGCTTGAGGAGCCCGACGTCGATCCCCTTCTCGTCCACCACGAAGCCGCTGGAGTCCGATGCGGTCAGCACATGGGCGCCGAGTGCCTGTGCCTTCTCGATCGAGTAGATGGCCACATTGCCGGATCCGGACACGATCACCTGCCGGCCCTCCAGGTCTTCGCCCCGTCTCCTCAGCATCTCGGCGGCGAACAGGACGTTGCCGTAACCGGTCGCCTCGGCCCGGATCCGGGACCCTCCCCATCCGAGACCCTTGCCCGTCAGGACACCCGCCTCCCAGCGGTTGGTGATGCGCCGGTACTGGCCGAAGAGGTAGCCGATCTCGCGGCTGCCGACACCGATGTCCCCGGCCGGGACGTCGGTGTGCTCGCCGAGATGCCGGTGCAGTTCGGTCATGAACGACTGGCAGAACCGCATCACTTCGGCATCCGAGCGGCCGCGCGGGTCGAAGTCGCTGCCGCCCTTGCCGCCGCCGATCCCGAGCTCGGTCAGTGCGTTCTTGAAGATCTGCTCGAAGCCGAGGAACTTCACGATTCCCAGATTGACCGAGGGGTGGAACCGGAGCCCTCCCTTGTACGGCCCCAGCGCACTGTTGAACTCGACCCGGAATCCCCGGTTGACGTGCGTGGCACCGGAGTCGTCCTGCCAGGGGACACGGAAGATGATCTGCCGTTCCGGTTCCACGAGCCGCTCGAGCAGACCGGCCTCCAGATACTCCGGGCGGGCGATCAGCACCGGACCAAGTGATTCCAGCACCTCACCGAGCGCCTGCTGGAACTCGGGTTCGCCGGGATTGCGCCGCAGTACTTCCGCGTGGAGGGATTCCAGGGCGGACGGCATGCTGCGAGCCTGTGACGGTACGGAGAGCGACGGCATCGAGGTCTCGTTCCTCTTCTGGTCGAACGGCCGGGACATGAGGTACTGCTGCACACGGAGTACGGATGGGCCGTGGGTAAGGACTCAGGTGGCGAACGCGATCACCCACAGCCGGGTTACGGCACGACACCCCGCACACCGTTCGGAACAGCATGCAGGCGTCGGCAGCCGATCCCCGACGAATGCGCGCTCTGCAGGGCCCCGGCACAGTGCGTCCGGGGCGCCGATAGCACCCTGCCCCGGTGAACCCGGGCAGCCCGGTGCGGAGGTTCACAACCTCGCCATCAGGCGGTGAACCCGAGGGACAGTGCACCGATGACGGGTGACACAACACGGCGAGAAGTCTTCAGGCGTCCACCGCGGTGCACCGCGGTGCACCGCCGTCCACCGCCCGAGAGACAGCCCGCGCCGTTTCCGGCCACGCGGGGCGGACCAGGCTGAAAACTGGCCTGGTTCCACCGATGCGACAGATGATCGAATCGAAAACGTGATCGTGAACGCATCGTTGCCAGGAGCCCACGAGTGAGCCCGTCGGCGTACCTGGACCTGTACAGGGTGTTCGAGCCGGACATCGACGCGGAGATCTCTGCAGCTCTGGGCCGGCTCGGCCCTCCGTCGGGCGCGGTACGGACAGCGGTCGGGGAGCTCGTGCGGCGACGGGACTTCGAGTACCCCTTGGGTGGACTGCCCCTGCTGGTCCATGGCGCGGAGACGGGCGATCCCCGGCCCGCCGTACCGGTGGCCGCCGTGCACGAACTGTGGTGGGCAGCAGCGTGCCACCTCGACGACCTGGCCGACGGAGGAGGTGTGGCCGCGCCGGACAACCTCGGCCCCCACGAGGGGCTGCTCGCCTCCGTGGTGGGCGGGCAGCTGCTCCCGTTGCGCGTGGTCCAGTCACTGCCGCTCTCCTCCGACATACGCATGGCCCTCTCGGCCGAGGTGGTGCTGGCCGGCATCGACGCGGCCGAGGGGCAGTTGGTCGACATGCGGGGTCAGGCCGGCGGCGTGACACGACGGTCGGTGGTCGCCGTCTACCAGGGCAAGTCGGGCGCGCCGTTCGCCATGGTGACCGCGATGGCCGCGGCCCTGGCGGGAGTACCGTGCGAACGAGTCGACCGATGGCGAGAGTTCGGGCGCCTCTTCGGCATCCTGTGGCAGGTCTGCAACGACCAGGACGACATCCTGTCCGGCCGGCATGAGGACATGGTCAATGGCACCGTCACCTACCTGCTGGCGTGCGCCCTGGAGGAGTCCTCACCCGCGGAGGGCGAGCGTGTCCGCGGGCTGCACACCGCAGCGCGGGTTTCCGGTACGGCGCGAGCCGAGCTCGCGGAACTGCTCCTCTCCCCGCGGGTTGTGCGCAGGTTTCGTCAGGGTGTCGAGACCTGCCGCAACGAGGCGCACCGCCTGCTGGACGGTCTGGGCGGTGACGACGCCTCCGTGTCGATGCTGCGGGACCTGGTCGACCTGTCGTCGCGGATTCTCCTCGACGACGGCGGGAACTGTCCCCGTTAGCGCCGCGAAAGAGCCCCTGAAGTCCCTGCTTGTCGGCACCGGGGTGAGTGTGCTGCGCACGGTCGACGACCGGAACCTCTGCATGGGCCGGGTCTGCGCAGTGCCCTCACCTGCGCCACCCTCCGCACGGGGCGGGTCAGAGCCCGCCGGTGTGGAGCAGCCTGTCGGCTGTCCGCGCCGGTACCCCCTTCAGTACGCCCTTCGTCGCCCGGGCGCCGATCCAGTCGTGAACCTGGGAGGGCTTTGCGCGGGGATGCTTCGACAGATAGAGGGCGATCACACCGGTCGCATGGGGCGCGGCCCACGACGTGGCGGTCTCGCTCGACCGTCCGGTGCCACCGCCCGCGTAGACGGACGTGATGTTCTCGCCCGGGGCGTAGAGGTCCACGCAGCGGCCCTTGCCGGAGCCCGACCAACGGCCGTCGTTCCAGACCCGGTCCTTGCGGGTCGAGGCACCCACCACGACGGCGCCGGGTACACCCGCAGGCGAACGACCGCACGCGTCGGTCACCTCGTTTCCGGCGGAGACGACGGTGGGCAGACCGGAGTCGATCATCTTCTTGACGGCCGCGTCGATGCGCGCCACCCGGCGGGGGAAGTTGAGGGACAAGTTGACCACTGCCGGGCGCTTGGCATGGGCTGTCACCCATTCGACCGCGCGGACGATGCGGTCCTGCGTCTGCGCCTGGTCCGGTTGTCCCCCACCGCCCTCTCCCTCGCCTTCCGCACAGGCAATGGCCTGCACTCGCACCAGCTCGGCCTTGGGCGCGATGCCCACCGTCGACCCGGCGATGACACCCGCTACGAAGGTGCCGTGGCCGATTCCCGCTCCGTCGGCGCAGTCGCCCCTGTCCTTCGCGCCGACGAAGTCGGCGCCGGCAGAGGCCCGGTTCCTGAACTGGGTGTGGCCGAGGTCGAGTCCGGTGTCGATGACGTAGACCGTGACACCCTCGCCGGTGGCGCGGGTTTTCATCCGGCCGTCCAACGGCAGCGTCCGCTGGTCGATCCGGTCACGGTTCCAGCTGACGGCGGGGCTGCCGCCCGGCCGGGCAGGGGCGGCAGCCGTCGCGACGGCGGGCGCTGTGGCCCGGGCCGGTGGCTTACCGGCTCCGGCCGTGCCCTGCCCTGTCATTACCTCGCCTTGGGCGAAGGCTGCGCGGCCCGCGACAAGACATCCGCAGATCGCGGCGGCAGCCGAAAAGCCGGCGGCGACGCGATGCCAGGTCCTCACATCGACCCCTCTGGGTGAACTTGATCCGAGTGACCCGGAAGACGGTTTTCCGTCGGGCCCGGTTGCCTCGGCGGTACTGCGGGTTCTCGGAGCGTCGCGTACTCGCCCGTGGGTCTGCCTGCCGGATCTGCGGAACCGACGCCTGGTCTCCAGGTGTGACCGATCAACGGGCCGCCCGCTCCACTCCTCGCCCGAAGCGGGGCCGGTGAGGACGGTGGCCTGGCGAGCACCCACAGCGCCCCCGGCCGCAATCCCGTCACCGTGAATCAGACACGCGGGCGGGTGGGCTCGACGTCCAGGCAGCAACGGACGAAGTCCCGAACCGCCGGGGTGGTGTCGTCTGCCGGGCGCCAGGCGACCCCGACCCGGCTGGGGCTGACACCGGTGACCGCACGGTAGACAACGCCGGGGCGGGCATAGAAGCGGGCGGCGGATTCGGGGGCGAGGGCGATGCCGTATCCGTTGGCGATAGCACCGAGCCATTCGTCCGGCTGATCGGTGACGGCGCCGACGCGGACCGGGTGCCCCTCGCGTTCATCAGCGGCCAGCCAGTAGTCCCGCCACCAGCCGGTTTCGGGCGGAGCTGCCACGAACGGCTCGTCCCACAAGTCCCGGAAAGGGATCACGTCGCGCGCGGCCAACGGGTGCCCTTCGGCCAGCGCGACGCAACGGGGCTCGACGAACAGGCTCTCCACGCGCAGCGCGTCCTGTCCGGGGAAAGGCAACCGCACCAGAGCGACATCGGCGTCTGCGTCGGCCAGTCCGGCGGACGGGTTCGACCAGGCGGCCTGCCGCAACTCGGCTCGCCAGCCCGGCCGACGACGGGAGAACTCCGCCACGATGCGCTGCGTCACCTCGTTGGCGCCGCTGCCCACGAAGCCGACGCGCAGCACGCGAGCAGCCCGCCTCTCCACGGCTTTCAACTCCTCCAGCGTCCGGTCCCACTCGTCCAGCAGGGCCACTGCCCGCCCGGCCAGGACCCGCCCCGGTTCGGTGAGGGTCATGCCCTTCCGGGACCGCGTGAACAACGTCGCTCCGAGCCGGGCCTCCAACTGCTTGATCTGCTTGGTCAGCACCGGCTGGGAAACGAACAGCCGTTGCGCGGCATGGGTCAGGCTTCCCTCCTCCGCCACGGCGACGAAGTAACGCAGCAGACGGGTGTCGACATCCATGCGACCAGGCTACGGACGCAGGTGTCGGACGCCGAGCCGGTCCCCGGTGAGGAGCGAACGGAAGAGGGGCACGTCGAAGGCCGAGGGAAGCGGTGCCCGGCGGACGAGCCGGCCGCGGACGCAGCCCATCACCCGCCCAGTCGCCCGGTGGCAGGAAGCTCCAGGAGCACCGTCCCACGGCTGGTTGTCGGTCCTCGTTCATAGGATCACGGCATGCCTGATGCCTTCTCCGTCCTGTGGACCCATGACACGTGCCGTGCCCTGCGCAAGGCCGGCCGCGTGGGCGAGACGCCGCCGGTCGCCTTCAGCGGCGTCCATTCCTCCCTGCCCGCCTGGTCGGGTGCCCGTGCGGGGGACGAGGTGTACGCACTGCACGTCAACCGGTGCGCCGTGTTCGTGGTGAGCCGGATGCGGGTGATCGACATGGAGCGGCGCGACTGCTGCGGCACCGCCCCGGCGACATGGCAGGACCCGGCTTTCCCCGGGCACGGCGACTGGTCGATGCTCGGTGCCGGCGGCTGCGGCGCCATGGCGGTGCACGTGGACGCGACGCCCGTGCGCTTCGATGCGCCGATTCCCGGCGATCTTCTGGCGAGGCTGACCTGGCGCAACAGCCGAGGCCGGACCCGCGGTCTGAAGTATGTGGTGGATGGCCGTCTCGAGCGCTCGATCAGCCTTCAGGGTTTCTACCGTCTGACTTCCGAGTCGGCCGACGAGTTGGCGGCGGTCGTCGGCAACGCCGTCCCTTGATGCGCGACCAACTGCCGCTCCCTGCCGTCGCCTTCGCACCGCCGTCGCCCTCACACCGATATGCGGCCCTCAGTCGGCTGCGAGGAGGATCCGCACCGCCTCCGGACGAGGAGGCGGTGCAGTTCGGCGCCCCCCGGACTTCGGGGAACAGCGGTGTTCAGGACACCTGGATGCCGATGAGACAGGTGTCGTCATCGGTGTCGGACTTGCTGTGCATGAGCAATCGGTCGAGCCGGCGGTCCAGCGAAAGCGCCGGCCCCTGTGCCATGGCGAGCAGCTGGCTGAGGGATTCCTGGACGGCCGTGTCCCTGCGCTCGACGAGGCCGTCGGTGTACATCAACAGCGTGTCGCCCGGCTTGAGTTGGACCTCGCCTTCCTGGTATTCCGTCTCCTCCAGTGCACCGAGCAGCATCCCTCGGAGCAGAGGCAGGGTGTCGGACTTTTCCCCGCGCACCAGCACGGGTGGGAGATGACCCGCCCTGGCCCACCGCAGGATTCGGGTGTCCGGGTCGTAAATGCCGCACACCGCGGTGGCGGTCACCCGGTCGGTGAGGTGGTGCGCCACGATGTTGAGCCACGACAGCAGCTTGCCGGGGCCGGCGCCGGTGACGGCGAGACCACGCAGCGCGTTGCGCAGGACAACCATTCCGGTCGCCGCCTCCATGCCGTGGCCGGCGATGTCCCCGACACAGAGCAGAATGCGTTTGGACGGCAGGACGACGGCGTCGTACCAGTCGCCTCCGACCAGCGACTCCGTCTCCGCGGGCCGGTAGCGCACGGCGACCTGCAGGCCGGGGGCGTCGAACGGGGCCCGGGTCGGTGGCATGATCGCCTGCTGGAGCTGCAGCGCCAGCCGGTTGCGCTCGGCCGCTTCCTGTTCGGTGTGCGCGAGCTGGTCACGGGTGGCCGCGAGCGCCACCTCGGTCCAGTGCTGGGAGGAGATGTCCTGGTAGGCGCCGCGTACGGCGAGGAGCCGGTCGTCGGCGTCGAGGACGGGCTCCGCGATGACCCGGATATGACGGGTGACTCCGTCGTTGCGCTGGAGCCGGAACGCCGTCGACGTGGGACGACGATGACGCAGCACCGTCTGGAGGAAACGGCCGATGGCGACGGCATCGTCCGGGTGCGCATGGTCGGCCAGGTCCTGCAAGGACACCGGATGGTCGGTGGCCGCCCGCCCGTAGAGGGTGAAGAGCTGCCCGTTCCAGGTGATGTCCCCCGTGACCACGTTCTCCTCGAAACCGCCGATGCGTCCGAGGCGCTGCGCGTGCTGGAGGAGGCTGGCAAGTCGGGCGGTCTCGTCCTCGATGCGCCAGATGAGCAGCACGCTGTCCCCGTGCCGGCTGATGCTGAGGTCGGCGACGGAAGCGAGCGGCACCTGGTCGACGAGTGCCGTGAGCGTCGTGCGCTGAGCGCGGAACGGTTCGCCGGTTGCGTAGACTCGTTCGATCTTCTCGAAGAGTTCGCTGTCTCCGGCTGCCATGGGGTACGCCTCCAGCAGCAGGGAGCCACTGACCGCGCCGCGGCCGCGTCCCGCCGGGTCGAGGAAGCGGGAGTTGGCGTAGCGGATGCGGAAGTCGGCGAGGTGGCCCTCCGGACCGAGGTGGGGCGTGAGCACCAGAGCGGGGTCGTACAGCCCGTCGACGAGGTCCACCAGCTCGGAGACATCCGCCAGCTCGCGTTGCGCCGGGGGGTGTGCGCCGGAGGCGGGGAGGCTTTCGAGTGTGTGGGCGCACAGTTCGGCCAGCGCTTCGATCTGGCGTACGACAGCCGGTTCCTGCTGCTGAAGCGGCTCCGGCCAGCAGATCTCGAGAACGCCGTGCACCCGGCCGCCGGTGCCGGCGGGCAGCGCCACTCGTCCGCCTTCCGGCATCTGGGCGTGCCCGATGCTGGGAACGCCGGCTTCGGCGAGGGACGGGATCCGGACCGTGCGGCGCTCGCTGAGGGCCTGACGGGCGACGGTCGATACGCCGGGCGGTACGTATCGCCACCTGCCTGCCTCGTCGGCGCTGAATCCGGCGTGGCCGTACAGGGTGAGGGAGGCGTCCGAGCCGGCGGCCCACACGGCCACGGCTGTGGCCCCGAGCGGGGCGAGCGCATGTTCCAGGAGGGGCTCGGCCACCGCCTGGGTGTCTCCCGCAGCCAATGCGGCACTCTCGGCGGCACGCAGGCGCACTGCGACGGACGCGTCGGTTTCCGCACCCTGGGCCGGGGCACCGTTCGTCCTCCTGACGAAGTCGCCGACGACCTCGGCCACATGATCACGGGCGGCCTGGTTGATGATGTCCGCGGCCAGTTCGAGCTGCGACAGGCCGGCCCGGTCCGCGAGTTCGGCGAGCTGCCGTGCCGCGTGAGCGGGGCCGCAGCGCAGCCGCTCCACCATGATGCCCTTGGCGAGTTCGATGAGGGCCCGGCCGTCGGCGGCGGCGTGCGCCGCCTGCACCTCCCCGCGCAGCCGTTCCACGGTGGCGGCCAGACGGCCGACGCTCGAGACCTGCTGCGCGCCTCCGTCGGGCTCCGGGCCGTTGCCCGGGGAGGCTCCCGTGGACGAGGCGGTCCCGTCCCTGGACGTTTCCGCGCCGTCGGCCGGCCCTGCGGCGGCATGTGCTGACGTGCGGCCCGCCGCAGCGACGGCATCCGGGGAAGGGGCATCCGAAGCGGTGAACGGAAGCTCCTGGTCCGGGGAGGTGCGTGGGGCGGGACCGGGCTGGTCGCCACTGCTGTCGAGCGAGGTCACGGCGTCACCTGGGCGTCGGTGCCGCGGGGGTTGAGCCATCGGCGGACGCATGCGATGAGGTCGTCGGCGTCCACCGGCTTGGTCACATAGTCGCTCGCACCGGCGGCGAGACTCTTCTCCCGGTCTCCGGGCATGGCCTTGGCGGTGACCGTGATGATGGGCAGGCCTTCGTGTGCGGGCATCTGCCGGATCTCCGTGGTCGCCGTGTAACCGTCCATTTCGGGCATCATCACGTCCATCAGGATGAGATCGATGTCCGGGTGGGCGGCGAGCGTCTCGATCCCCTTGCGGCCGTTCTCCGCATGCAGGACCTGGATGCCGTGGAGCTCCAGGATGCCGCTCAGGGCGTAGAGGTTCCGGGCATCGTCGTCGACGACGAGCACCGTACGGCCCTGGAGACCGTCGTCCACCGGCTGCGGCGCCTGCTGTCGCGTCTCCTCACCCCGTACCAAGGGGACCACGTCGCCCGGCTGTTCGGCGGACAGATGCAGAGCGATCCGCTCCCGCAGTTCGTCCAGACTGGACAGGAGTTCCAGTGGCCGCTGTTGTGCACGCGACTGCAACGTACGCTCGTGCGCCGCATCGAGGCGGCGGTTGTTGTGCGCGAGCACAGGCACGGTCCGCAGAGCGGCATCGCCGTCCATCGCATCGAGGAAGTGCAGCGCCTCGCTGTTGGCCATGTCCAGTTCGAGGACGACGCAGTGGAACGGCTCCGCGGCCAAGGCGCCGGCCGCCTCCTGCGGTCCGACCGCCGCGATGAGCTCGATCTCCTCGCGGCCGCTTCCGGCGAGCTCGGTCACCGCGCTCTCGGCGACGA
Source organism: Streptomyces sp. NPDC043861 (assembly GCF_056435905.1). Classification (NCBI taxonomy): domain Bacteria; kingdom Bacillati; phylum Actinomycetota; class Actinomycetes; order Kitasatosporales; family Streptomycetaceae; genus Streptomyces; species Streptomyces sp. NPDC043861. The sequence goes on from NZ_JBWKDP010000015.1 coordinate 215,487, forward strand.
GGGACAGCAGCCCACGCGGGCGCTCCTCGATGACGAGCAATCGGCGCGCCTTGCGTGGCCCGGGATTCCCGGCGGCCGCCCGCCGCCGCTCCGCCGGCTCGTCGACGGGCGGTACCACTCCCACGGAGGAGCGCACGGGTACACCGTGGTTCTGATCGTGGAAGTCGGCGCGGGCCACCGGCAGGTACAGGGTGAACGTACTTCCCTGGCCAGGGGCGCTGGCAGCGGTGACGGCGCCGCCGAGCAGCTGGGCGATCTCACGGCTGATGGACAGGCCCAGGCCCGTGCCACCGTACTTGCGGCTGGTCGTTCCGTCCGCCTGCTGGAAGGCGCCGAAGATGACCTCGAGCTGCTGTTCTGCGATGCCGATGCCGGTGTCCTTGACGCGGAAGGCCACGATGGCTCCGCCCCGGTGGACGGAGGCGGGCAGCTCATTGTCGGCGGCGCGCTCGATGCGCAGCTCCACACTGCCCCGTTCGGTGAACTTGACCGCGTTCGAGACCAGATTCCGCAGGACCTGCCGCAGCCGGGAGTCGTCGGTGAGCAGGTCGGCCGGAACACCGGGGGCCGTGCTGATCGTGAACTCGAGGTTCTTCTGGGTGGTCATGGGGCGGAAGGTGGCTTCGACGTAGTCGAGCAGCTGGCGCAGCTCGACCGGCTCGGGGTTGATGTCCATCTTCCCGGCCTCGACCTTGGACAGGTCGAGGATGTCGTTGATCAGCTGGAGCAGGTCGGAGCCCGCCGAGTGGATGATGCCCGCGTATTCGACCTGCTTGGCGGTCAGATTGCGGGTCGGGTTCTGCGCCAGCAACTGGGCCAGGATCAGCAGGCTGTTGAGCGGCGTCCGCAACTCGTGGCTCATGTTGGCCAGGAATTCCGATTTGTACTTCGACGCGAGCGAGAGCTGCTGGGCGCGGTCCTCGAGCTCCTGGCGCGCCTGCTCGATCTGAAGGTTCTTGGCCTCGATGTCACTGTTCTGGGAGGCGAGCAGGGCTGCCTTCTCCTCCAGTTCCGCGTTGGAGCGCTGCAGTTCGTCCTGCTGGACCTGCAGTTCCTCGGAGCGTGCCTGGAGTTCACCGGCAAGCCGCTGCGACTCGCCGAGGAGTTCGTCGGTGCGGGCGTTGGCGACGATGGTGTTGATGTTGACACCGACCGTCTCCATGAGCTGCTCGAGGAAGTCCCGGTGGACGGGGGTGAAGGCGGTGAAGGAAGCCAGTTCGATGACACCGAGGACCTGCTCGTCCACGACGATGGGCAGCACGATCAGGCTGCCCGGCGTCGTGCTGCCGAGCCCGGAGGAGATGGTGACGTAGTCTCCGGGTACATCGTTGGCGGCAATGATGCGGCGGCTGCGCGCGGCCTGACCGACGAGGGACTCACCGAGCTTGAAGCGGCCGTGCCCTGCGGCGTCGGCGGGGCGCCCGTACGATCCGATGAGCCGGAGCTCGGTGCCCTGCGGTGTGTCCTCGGCCAGGTAGAACGCACCGTACTGGGCGGCGACCAGCGGGGTCAGTTCGTCCATGACGAGTTCGGCAACCACGGCCAGGTCGCGCTTGCCCTGCATCAGCCCCGAGATCAGGGCCAGGCTGGACTTCAACCAGTCCTGTTCCTGGTTCGCGCGGGTGGTCTCGCGCAGCGAACCCACCATCGCGTTGATGTTGTCCTTGAGTTCGGCGACCTCGCCGGAGGCATCGACGGTGATCGACCGTGTCAGGTCGCCCTCGGCGACGGCGCTGGCGACCTCGGCGATGGCCCGTACCTGACGGGTGAGATTGCCGGCGAGCTCGTTCACGTTCTCGGTGAGGCGCTTCCAGGTGCCGGACACGCCCTCGACTTCGGCCTGGCCTCCGAGGCGGCCCTCACTGCCCACTTCGCGGGCGACACGGGTGACCTCGGCCGCGAAGGAGGAGAGCTGGTCGACCATGGTGTTGATGGTCGTCTTCAGCTCCAGGATCTCGCCGCGGGCATCCACGTCGATCTTCTTGGAGAGGTCTCCGTTGGCCACGGCCGTGGTGACCAGGGCGATGTTGCGCACCTGCCCGGTCAGGTTGTTCGCCATGGAGTTGACGTTCTCGGTGAGGTCCTTCCAGGTGCCGGCGACGTTCGGCACCCGTGCCTGGCCGCCGAGGCGGCCCTCCGTGCCGACCTCACGGGCCACACGGGTCACCTCGTCGGCGAAGGCGGACAACGTGTCCACCATCGTGTTGATGACCTCGGCAAGCGCCGCGACCTCGCCCTTGGCCTCGACCGTGATCTTCCGTGAGAGGTCTCCGCGGGCAACTGCGGTGGCGACCTGGGCGATGGAGCGCACCTGGCCGGTGAGGTTGGAGGCCATCACGTTGACGTTGTCGGTGAGGTCCTTCCAGGTACCGGAGGCGCCGCGCACAGTCGCCTGCCCGCCGAGGTTGCCCTCGGTGCCCACCTCACGGGCGACACGGGTGACCTCGTCGGCAAACGCGGACAACTGGTCGACCATCGTGTTGATGGTGTCCTTCAGCTCCAGGATCTCGCCCCGCGCGTTGACGGTGATCTTCTGGGACAGATCGCCCTGCGCCACCGCGGTGGCGACCTGCGCGATGGAGCGCACCTGGGCCGTGAGATTGCCGGCCATGAAGTTCACGGAGTCGGTGAGGTCCCGCCACGTACCCGAGACACCCTTGACATCGGCCTGCCCTCCAAGATCGCCCTCCGTGCCGACCTCACGCGCCACCCGCGTCACCTCGTCGGCGAACGACGACAGCTGGTCGACCATCGTGTTGATGGTCTCCTTCAGCTCCAGGATCTCACCCCGCGCGTTTACGGTGATCTTCTGCGACAGATCGCCCTGCGCCACCGCGGTCGTCACCTGGGCGATGTTGCGGACCTGGGCCGTGAGATTGCCGGCCATGAAGTTCACGGAGTCGGTGAGGTCCCGCCACGTACCCGAGACACCCTTGACATCGGCCTGCCCGCCGAGGTTGCCCTCCGTGCCGACCTCACGCGCCACCCGCGTCACCTCGTCGGCGAACGACGACAGCTGGTCGACCATCGTGTTGATGGTCTTCTTCAGCTCCAGGATCTCGCCCCGGGCGTCCACGTCGATCTTCTGGGACAGGTCGCCCTTCGCGACCGCCGTGGCGACCTGGGCGATGTCACGGACCTGCGTGGTGAGGTTGCCGGCCATCGCGTTGACCGAGTCGGTCAGGTCCGCCCAGGTGCCGGACACACCCGGGACCTCCGCCTGCCCGCCCAGGGTTCCCTCGGTGCCGACCTCGCGGGCCACCCGGGTGACCTCCGAGGTGAACAACGAGAGCTGGTCGACCATGCCGTTGAACACCGTGGCGATCTCGCCGAGCAGACCGTCCGCCTCGTCAGGCAGACGGGTGCCGAAGTCACCGTCGCGGACTGCGGTGAGCCCGGCAAGCAGCTGCCGCAGTTCCGGTTCCCCCACCTTGCCCGCGCCGCGTGCGCGTGTCCGCGGCGTCGCACGCGAGTTCTCGACCGTCGTCTCAGCCATGACCATCCCTGCTCGCTCGCCGGCACCCACCGGAAGGCCGGGTACCCCCCAGGCCCGCGGCGCGGGCCGTCCCCCGACGTCTCGGCCCGCGTACGACCGTTGTCGTACGGCAATTGAGTTGCAGAGTACCCCGGCGCGGCGTGCCGAGGTGAAACGAACGCCGGCCGCGGCAGTGCCCCCGTCGGGTGGGCATGCCGCGGGCGAGGGCGCCGGGGTCGTGTCCTGTGCAGGCATGCGCATGGCTTGAACCGCATCGGATCGCCGAACCGGTGACGGGTTACGCCACAGGGACGGCGATGACGCCCGAGCCGCATCCCGCGTCCTCGTGGCCGTCCGCACCGGCAGCTCTCCCGGCGCCGCCCCGTGAGGGTGCACCGGCGTCGGCCCGATGTGGGGTCTTCATCCCTCCGGAAGTGGGCCCACAGGGTCTTTCGCTGGACGTCAGTCCCCCACGCTCCGCGTGGGCTGCCGAAGGCGGCGTTTTGCGACGGCGATTTCGGTCATCCGGATCTCCGGGTGCTGCGGCGCGAGGCCCAGCCGTCATCAGAGGAGTAGTGCACATGACGAAGCGGTCTCGTTCCCCGTGGGGCCGATCCGCCGACGGGAGGCTGTGCTGGGAGGTTCCCGTTCATCAGATCCGGAGCCCGGGCACGGGTGTTCCGGTCCCCGCGACGTTCTTCTACGACCCGGACGACCCGTTCACCGTGCGGGTCACCTTTGAGCCCACGCCCGACGTTTCGGTGGCCTGGGATCTGTGCCGCGACCAGCTCGACGCGGGGACCAGGGCCCGGTCGGGCCTGGGTGATGTGCTCGTCTGGCCGATTCGCGTCGGCGGGGGCGACGGTCGGGTCCGTCTCCGTCTCGGCCCCGCACACGCCCATGCGCTGTTCGAGATCGACCGTGCCGGACTGCGCTCCTGGCTGCGCCGGACGTACCTCCAGGTCCCGGCCGGCTCGGAATCGGATCACATCGACTGGCACGCCTTGACCGACCGCCTGCTGGCGGATGAATGAGCCGGTCTCCTTGTTCCGGGCCGGGGCGGGCTGACAACGGGTGCCGGCCGCGCTGCAGGACCGCACGGGCGATGGCTGCCATGTGACCACTCGAGCCCCGTAGCGAGTGCCCCCACGGCTGCTCCGGGACGGGACGATCGCCGCATCGCGACGCCGGCGCGGCTGAGTTCCGCTGTCCGGAAGCGGACCGGCTGCGTACGCGCCGACATGCGGATGCGCAGTCATCCGGTCCGTGCGGGCTCCCTGTTCCGATGACCGGGTGCGCCGGTCGCCGAGGTTCCCAACAAGCCCGCGGGCACCAGCTGTTCGACGGAGAGCCCGCGACCGGGCTCGCCGTGATGGCCCCCACTGGCCACCGGGACGTCAGGGCAGTCCTCTTGATTGTTCACCGAATGTACGTGCTGTCGCGAAGGCTTCCGGAAACGCTCACTGGATCAGGTCGGTGTGGGAGTGGAACTTCGGGCATACGCAGAGCTGCAGATGGTTGCGCCCGGAGACCTGGACCCCGGGTGGGTTCGACACGCCGGCATCGTCGGGCGCGGCGAGGGCTTGATCCTCGTACGGGGCCCAACCGCCGTTGCTGCCGTCCCATTCATGTGAAGCGATGGCGCGCCTCACCGCCTTGTTCGGACTCACCCCGAACAGGCGGCGAGATGCCATGGCCGTCGTCGGGCGCACGCCGGGGTCGGGGCAGGCCTCAGCCGGAACTCCCACCCGTGCAGGCGTCCCAGTCCACGATCTGCATCGCGGCGCCCGCTGCCTCGTGCCCGCGACAATGCGCATGGTGTCTGCGGGCGACGCCGTCGAGGTCGAGGTGGGATCCGAACGCCGGGTGGGCCGCGAGACGGCGGGCGTAGGACCACAGGGACGGGTGGTCCGCGATCCGGTGGACCGCTTGGGCGTCCAGGTGCCAGCGGTGCACGGTGTCCAGCTGGACGAGGGTGATCCAGACCTGCACGTCGGCCGCGGTCGGCCCGTCACCGAGCACATACTGCTCAGCGCTCAGACAGCGTTCCAGTGATCCGAGGGCGTCCAGCAGGACGCCGAGGGGTTCCTCATGGGCCACTCCCCCGATGCCGAGCCGGCCGGCGCTCTGTGCCGCTTCGTCGATGAGCTCGGTGCACAGCCGGCCGACCGCGTCGAGCCGCTCCTGCATGCCGTAGGGATACAGATCCGGTCCGCCTGCACCGAACCTCAGGGCCATGTCCCGCAGGATGCCGGGCGTGTGGGTGCTGACGATCCGGCCGCTCCAGCCGTCACTCAGCGCGGGCGCGACCGCCGGTCCGCGGTGGTGGTGTGAACTCGCCTCGTACAGCGGCTGCAGGGCCAGGAAGCCGCCCCCCGGCCCGTCGGGCACCGCGGGGAGCGTGACGACGGGCAGGACGTCGACGAGGCCGAGGAGGCTGTGGGTGACGGCGATCCGCAGCGAGTTGGGGCAGGTCAGCGACAGATGGAGGCGGTACCGGTGGGGAACGGCGTAGTGACCGCTGCTCGGGTCGCAGCCGATCCGGCCGTGGAAGGCCGGGGCGGCTGCCGTGAATGGGGCGGACATGCGTCTCCCTGGGTCTGTTCGATCACAACGTAGGACGACGGCACGCCACAGCGCAGCGGTCTCTGCAGCGTGCGGATGGAGTCGGCGACACGGGGGCGGCCTTGTCGGCCGCCCCGGCCTCAGCGGAGACTCGCAGCGCTGCAGACGCGGAGCAGATCGATGTGACGGCGGGAGGTGAGGAGCAGGCAGGACCGAACAGCACTGTGTGCTTCCGCCACCGCTGAAGGCTTCATGACGTCCTGTCCGTTCGCTCGCTCTCCCGTCCCGAGTGTCGATTCGCGCGGCGGTGCCGTCAAGACCGCCTGGAGGACGGGCCCTCACTCCCTGTTCGGCGGAGTCACGACGGGGGTCGACGGCCCGTGTGCGAGCGGTGCCCGGTGCATACGACGTCCACGAAGGCGAACGGCGCATGCCGGCCCACGGAAGCCGGCGCGCACCGGCGTACTGCCGAGGTTGTCCCTCAGCCCGCTCTGCGGTGCGGATCGCTCCCGGTCCGGTGCCGTGCGGAACGGGCAAGTCCGGTGCCGTGCGGAGCCGTCAAGCGGTGTCCTCTTGAGGCCGCCTGCGATCGCCCGGGGCTGTGGGCAGCTGCGCATGGGGAGGGGCGCCGCCCCGGGCCCCGGCAGCCGCACATGGCTGCCGGGGCCCGGGTGCCGGTACACCCGTGGGGGGATGTCGTGCTGGTGCCCCGGATCACCGGGACTATGCCTGGCCGGTTTCCCGGAGGTGCGGCTGCCCGTTCGTGCCCGCCGGGACGGGTGGCCGGACGCACCGCCGACACTGCTGCCGCCCGCCGTCCGCCGATCGGTGTGTGGTGGGCCCGGAGGTAGTGATGATGGTGCTCGTAGCCCCTCCACCGCGATCCCGCCGGTTCATCCGTCACGGCGCACAGTGCTCGGCATCGCCGTGTTGTGCGTGGCCGGCACCCGGCCCGAGCAGACAGGGAAACCCATGTCGTGGCCACCTGCCCGTGGGTCCTGTTCTCGCCGCGGAGGTGCGAGGCGCGGGCACAACATCGTACGGAGACCTCCGTGAGGACCGAGCACGACGAGGCCGGGTTGCTCCCCTCCGTACGGAGGGGAGCAACCCGGCCTCGGGTACCGCTGCTGCGGTAGATGATCAGCGGTTGGCTCATGCCCTGGGGCGAGTCACCGCCGGACAGCGGCCGGCTACTGGTGCGCCTTGTCCAGGGAGGACGTGCGACCCGCGGTCACTCAGCCGCCGAACGTGCCGGTGGTCTCCGCCTTCCAGGCACCGCCCGTGACCTTGTAGACGGTGAGCTGCTTGTTGGTGGCGTCGCCGTACTCGTCGAAGGAGACCTTGCCCATCACTCCGTCGAAGGAGACCTTCTGCAGAGCCTCGGTGACCTTGGCGCGGGCGTCGGAGGGCAGCTTGCCGTCCTTGGCCACGGCCTTCACCGCCTGGATGATGGCCCAGGCCGAGTCGTAGGAGAAGCCGCCGTAGGCTCCGTACGCCTCCTTGTACCCGGCCGCCTTGTAGTCCTCGATGAACTTCTTGGCAGAGGGCAGGTCCTCGACGGGCGCACCGACCGACGTGGCCAGGTCACCGTCACCACGGGCGCCGGTGAGCTTGAGGTACTCGTCGCTGTAGATCGCGTCGCCGCCGATGAGCGGGATCGCGGCGCCCGACTTCTTGACCTGAGCGCTCAGCGGGCCCGCCGCCGGGTACTCACCGCCGTAGTAGACGACGTCGGCGCCCGAGTTCTTGATCTTGGTGGCGACGGCGCTGAAGTCCTTCGTCTCCGGATTGACGTGGTCGGTGCCGACGACCGTGCCGCCGAGCTTCTTGAAGTGGGCGGAGAAGGTCGCGGCCAGGCCGGCTCCGTAGGTCTTCTTGTCGTCGACGACGAAGACCTTCTTCTTCTTGGCCGTGTTGTACAGGTACTCGGCGGCGAACGGTCCCTGGATGGCATCCGTGGTCGCGGTCCGGAAGTACGTCTTGAACGGCCGGGCCTTCTCTCCCGTGTCCCACTTGTCACCCTGAGTGAGGGCCGGGTTGGTGTTGACGGAGACCTCGGCCACCTGCGCGGCGTCGAAGACCTTCTGCATGGACTGGGCCACGGAGGAGTTCAGCGGGCCGACGACTCCGAGGACGCTCTTGTCGGCGACGAGCTTGGTGGCGTTCTGCTGGCCGGAGGAAGGCTGCGCCTGGTCGTCGAGAGCCGAGATCTTGAAGGTGACGCCCGGCACCTCCTTGTTCTTGTTCGCCTGCTTGACGGCAAGGTCGACCGAGTTCTTCATGCCGAGGCCGAGAGCGGAGAGGTCGCCGGTCAACGGCGCATCGAAGCCGATGGTGACGACGGTGGAGCCGCCGTCGGAGGCGTCGTTGGTCTTGCCCGCATCACGGGAGCCGCACGCGGTGAGCGAGAGTGCTCCGGCAGCGAGCGCGGCGGTTACAGCTATGAGAGAACGGTTGCGCACGATCGGTCCTTTCCCATTCGAGGCGCTAAGCCGCGTCGCCAGGGCCGATGCTCGGTCCTCCGGCTGGGCGGCTGGCGTGACTCTATGTGGCGTCCACCGAAACGAGCAGAGGGGACGAACCGATGTGATTCTCTTGTTATGACGCCGCTCGGGCGGAGGACTTCCCTTCGTCGGACCGATTCCGCGGTCACCGTGCGGCGAGGCCGCGTATCAGCGCACCGGGGGCAGCGCATGGGCACCGGCTTCAGGAGCACCGAAACGGCCTACGGCACGCGCCCGGCCCTCTGCGGGAAGGACTCGGTGTCCGTCCGGTGCCGGAAGGCCACCGCTGAGCGAGCGGACCGGGTCGGAGGGGGTGCGGGCTCAGCCGTCCACGGCCGACTTGAGCCGGCCCAGCGTGGCGCGCATGCCGGCACGGTTGGCCTCTGCCCGGTCGGCCGGTCGCGTGCCGGTGAAGACCCGTCCGAGGAACTCCGCGATCCCTGCGCCGGGACCGGTCCGCAGATCCTCCCAGTACTCCGTGATCCTGGTGGCGGATCCCTCGGGCTGGAAGCGATAGCCCCACAGGGCTATCGGCAGTCCGAACGACGTGACACGAAAGGCGAATTCCCACGGCTCCTCGGCCCGGACCACCTGACAGGTGGTGAACCAGACCATCCAGCCCTTGCGGTTGAATCCGATGAACCTGCTTCCTTTGTGCACCGTCCGGCCTCGATGCCATACGGCGAAACACTCAGGGCTCCAGCTCCCCATGTTCCGCACCCGGGACACTGCGGCATACGCGTCCTCGACGGAGGCGTCGACCAGAACGCTCTCCTCAACCTTCCACAGGCGCTTCACAGTTGTCTCCCCTGGACACCGAACGACCGGCCACGAACGAAGCCGGACCGGCCGGACTCTAGTCAGACTTGAAGACATCGTGCAACACCAGAACAGCAAGAAAGCGGAAGGCCTCCATCGCAATTCCGCAAGGCGTCACCAGGGCGAGTCCTTTGCACTCACCGGCATCCACGGCGCCGGTCCATGCCCCATGAACTGAACGGGTCGGAACAGTCCGACTGCTTCATACACGAAAGACCGCGGGCTTGTTTCTTCTGAATTCCCCTGACATCCGCCTTCGCCACGCCGCTTCGGCCCGCACCGCGGAACCGGGGACTCGCGCGCGGACTCCTCACGGCGCGCGGACTCCCCACGGCGGGCGGACTCCCCACGGCGGCGAGGAAGACGCACCGGACACGAGAGGCCGGCCATGCGACATGACCACGGTGTGCAGTCGCCGGTCGCGAATGCGGTCAAGAGCCTTCGGGGCGTCTCCCGCGGCGCTCAGCACGGTGCGTACGACGTGCCGACCGCCAGGGGCCACACCGACCATGGCAACGGGCTCGAGAGCCAAGCCTGCGGGCGGACTTCGGCATTGGCGGCCATACGGGAGAGCAGCAGCGGGCAGCGTGGCAGCAGAACCCGGCCGAGGCGTTCATCGACGCCAGTCGGGAGCCGAGGGCGGGGCACGTCAGGCAGCCGTGCGCCTTCGCGGTACGGCTGCCCGGCATCGTGGGCCGTGCGCGCCCTCCTGCCGGGTGGCGGCCGCCACTCCGCACGTCCGCCACGCCGGGTCCGGGGCCGCAGCTCAGCCCGCGCCCTCGCGGATCGCCGACAGGAGGCGGGCGCAGCGGGCGCTCATGTCCTCGGCAGACTGGTCCGGGTGCGAGATCCACCAGCCGACGAGAGCGCTCACCGTGCCTGTCCAGACGTGCTTGAGGACATCGGCATCGAGCGGGTCCACATTGCCACCGCGGTGCAGCAGTGCGGCGGTGCCCGCCGCAGCGCGATCGTCGACGGCGGCCCGGTGCCGCTGCGCCGCGAGACGCAGCTCGGAGCCGGGCGGCAGGGTCCTGTCGTACAGCACGAACCATGCATGCCGCCGTTCCTCCAGCGTCGCGAAGACCGCCGTGAGCACGGACTGGGCGAGCGGGCGCTGCGAGGACCCGTCGTCGGCCATGGCCGCGTCGATCGCGGTGATCAGCCGGGTGGCGATGTGATCGAGACAGGCCGCGTACAGCCCGTCCTTGGAACCGAAGTAGGTGTAGAGCATCGGCTTCGTGACGCCCACGCGCTCTGCAATCGCGGCCATCGACGCGGCGGCGTGTCCGCTGCGGCCGAACTCCTCCATCGCAGCGGTGATGATCTGCTCCTCACGACGGGCCCGCGGCACGCCCTTGGTGCCGGCGCCACGCCCCCCTCGCGACGTTCCGGCCGACGTACCGGTCGCCTCGGCTCTTGCGATGTCCATGGACAGGAGTATACCTTGCGGTAACTTACCAAGCGGTAAATTACCGAGAGGGAAGATCGATGGATCCTCGCACCTCGCCGGCCCCCGACCGCCGCAGCCGTCCGCCTCGTTCCTGGTGGGGCTGGGGAACCGTGGACAAGGCGCTCCCCGACGGGGAGTGCACCGCCCTCGGCGCGCTGGTACCAGGAGCCGCGGAGGGGCCGCTTCCCGTACCCGGCGTTGACGAGCTCGACCTGCCCGCGCCGCGTGTCGCTCCACCGGGGGCACTCGCCCACCTCATGTCCGACACCCCACCGGACCGCGCGGCGCACACCTACGGCAAGGCGTACCGCGACGTCATCCGCGCGCTCCACGGAGACCTGCGGTCCGCCCCCGATCTGGTCGCCCGTCCCCGCAGCGAGCAGGACGTGACGGACGTCCTCGACTGGGCGGCGGGAGCGGACGTGGCCGTCGTGCCCTACGGGGCGGGCAGTTCGGTCGCCGGGGGCGTCGAATACCGCGCGGGCCTGCACCCGGGTGTGGTGTCGCTGGATCTCACCGGCCTGGACCAGGTTCTGGAGGTCGACCGCGTCAGCCGCGCGGCACGCATCCAGGCCGGTGTCCTCGGCCCCGCACTCGAGGAGCAACTGCGCCCGCACGGGCTCACCCTGCGTCACTTCCCGCAGAGCTTCGAGTTCTCCACGCTCGGCGGCTGGCTCGCCACCCGGGCCGGCGGCCACTACGCCACACTGCACACCCACATCGACGATCTGGTCGAATCCCTCCGGGTGATCACTCCAGCCGGTGTCAACGAGTCGCTGAGAGTGCCCGGTTCGGGCGCGGGCCCCTCGCCCGACCGCCTCTTCCTGGGGTCCGAGGGCACACTCGGGGTGATCACCGAGGCGTGGATGCGGCTCCAGGACCGCCCGCACCACAAGGCCTCTGCCACTGTCCTCTTCGACGACTTCGGTGCCGCGGTCCAGGCCGTGCGCGCAGTTGCCCAGTCGGGTCTTCACCCCGCCAACTGCCGACTCCTCGACCCCGGCGAGGCCGCGCTCGCGGGGGTTGCCGGTGGTGGCCGCAGCATGCTCGTCCTCGGTACGGAGTCCGCGCACGGACCCGTGGACGGGCGTCTCGCGGAGCTCGTCGCGCTGGCCCGCGACCACGGCGGCACGCCGGGACCCACCGCCGGGAAGGACGGCGACGCTGCTGCCGGCACCTGGCGGTCGGCCTTCCTGCGCATGCCTTACCTGCGTGACGCACTCGCCCGCATGAGCGTGATCAGCGAAACGTTCGAGACGGCCTGCACCTGGGATCGCGCCCCGGAGCTCATCGAGACGCTACGCCGCGAACTCGGCGTCGTCGTCAGGAAAGTGACGGGAACCGACGGAATGATCAACTGCCGCTTCACGCATGTCTACCCGGACGGCCCCGCTCCGTACTTCACGGTCATCGCCCCCGGACGGCGCGGCAGCGAGGTCGCAATGTGGGACGAGATCAAGATCGCAGCCGTACAGCTGCTCGGTGACCTCGGCGCCACCGTGACCCACCATCACGCCGTCGGGCGGGACCACCGACCCGGGTACGACCGCCAGCGCCCCGAGCCCTTCGCCCTCGCCCTGCGCGCCGCCAAGCACGCGCTGGACCCGGCAGGAATCCTCAACCCCGGCGTACTGGTCGATGCCACCCCGCCCCGACACGCGGCAACAACCACGCCCCTCGCGAACTGACGACACGGGCAGGGACGGCCTGCCGATCGTTCGGCCACGGTTGCCGGCGCTCCGAGCCTCGGACACGCTGTTCGTCATGCCGGCCGGGGCCGGTGCGCGCTCCCGGCCGGCGACGGGCTGAACACGCGGGCGCGGCCCGGACTCCGGCACGGGTGTGTGCCACGGACACCGAAACCAGGACCGATACGACGCTCACCGTGTGTCGCATCCGGCCGGGCGCCGTGCGGCCGACCGATGCCCACGCGGGCTCCCCCTGTGCTCGTTCCACCGCCGGAGGACGCGGCGCTCCGAATCCCTGCCCGGTCCCGGATTGCCATCGGGCAGTGCGTGTTGGCGTCCGGCAGCCCGAGCACAGCACCGCTCCGTGGGCTCCCGGCGCATCGCAGCATCGCCAACTCCGAGGGCCGGTGGCAGCCCATGGTCGGGCCGGGTCCGGTGCCGTGCGCATACACCGGCTTCGCGTCGTGCGCCGCTACCGCCGACGCGCACCCAGCGGCCAGGCCGGCCCCCCGGTCAGGGGATGCGGGGAAAGAGGGAGAGTGAAGGGGACGACTACGGTGGGCCGGTGTCGCACGCGGCCCACCGGCACCACGACCACGGCCCGCCCTGCGAGATTCGTCCGGCGGCAGGGGTCCCGCCAGGGTCCGAACGCAACGAACCGACGTACCCTGCCTTCACAACACACCCGCGTCCCCCAGCGCACGGCCCACGTACAGCAGGAGAGCACCATGACTTCGTCGACCAGCGCCACACAGAGCATCCACAGCACAACAGCACTGCTGGAGACGGAACTTCCGCAGCTGGAACAGCAGCAGCAGAACCTGGAGCGGGAACTCGCCGCCGTGTCCGAGCGACTGGAATCGGTACGCAGCGCACTCACCGCCCTGAACGCCCTGGCCGGCACCTCCCTCCCGGAGCCCCGCAGCGCCGTGGACAGCCCGGCCGGGACCGCGGCTTCCGGATCCACGGACGGCGAGGCACCCGAACCGGTGCCGGCCACTGCCTCGGACGCGGAGGCCCCCTCCCCTCGCACACCCGGCAAGTCCCCGTCGGGCTCCGCGCGCAAGACGTCGTCCAAGGCCCGGGGCAAGCAGTCCGCGCGCCGTCCGGCCAACACCGAACCGGCCAAGGCGGGGGCGGGCAGGGCGGGGGCGGCCAAGCGGGCCAAGCGGGCCAAGAGCACCCCGCCGGCCAAGGACGTACCCGTGGTCAAGGACGCGGGCGGTCTGACCGAGCAGGTCGTGGCTGTGCTGTCGCGGCAGCCCGACAGGGCGCTGCGCGCTCGTGACGTGGCCGAGGCGCTGGGTCGTGACACCTCCGCCAATGACATCAACGCCGTGCGCAGCACCCTGGACCGACTGGTGGGTACCTCGCGTGCCCACCGCGCCGGCCGGGGCCTCTACCAGGCCCCCGTCGGCTGACCCTCCCGGGCAGGCCGGTGACATGAGCCCGTCTGCCCGAGAGCACCGGCACCGGGGGCGGTCAGCCGCAGGCGAGGCCGCCCCTGGACGGCCGGATCCCGACCGACCGGTCAGCGCATGGCGCCTGCGACGGGGCGATCGCCGTGCGCCACCGGGGCAGACGGGCGTCATTGGCCAGGTGCCCGTGACGCCCCCGCTCGGCTTCGGGTGCCACGGGTGCAGCACGTCGTTGGCGACCGCGCCTGTGGCACCGGCGATCCCCGCACCGCGCGCCCTGCCGAACGGCGCAGGCGTGGCACGGGGGCCGGTCTTCCCGGAGACTCGACAGAACCGGACTGCCCGGCCCACGTGTTGGGGTCATGGTTCACCCGTAGCGGCGTGTCTCGTGGAAGAAGTCGTCGATGACGTGGAGTTGCCCGGTGCGGGCGATTTCGTCGTAGACGTACTTGCCGACGGCGAGGTCGAGCACACCGAGACCGAAGGGCGAGAAGATCACGGACCGGTCGGACGGGAGGGCGACTCGCTGCGCCATGACGTCGTCAAGGGTGCCGGTGAGGAAGTCCCGATTGCCGGTGAGCTGTTCGGCCAGGTGGGGCGAGGTGTCTGCCTTCAGGCAATGGTCGACGTCGTCGACGATGTTGGCCGAGGCGAGCAGGACCTCGGGGGCCAGATCGCGCAGCGACACGTGCAGCACGAGCGGATGGTGGTCGAACCATGACGGATCGTTGACGTGCGGTCGGCCGGCAACGGTGGCGAAGACGACCAGGTCGCTGGCGCGGACGAGTTCCTCGGCACTTTCGTGGACGCGGATCCGGCCGGCGTCGGTGGACTGCTCGAGGTAGGAGCGGAAACCCGCCGCACTGTCGGCGGACACATCGTGCACACCGATCCCGTCGAACGACCAACCGGTGGCAGCCAGGAAGGTGTGGATGTAGCGGGCGATCAGGCCGGTGCCGAAGAACCCGATACGGGCCGGGCGTGGCCGCCCCTGGCTGAGCCGTTCGGCCGCCAGTGCGGCCGACGCGGCGGTGCGGGTGGCGCTGATGATGGAGCTTTCCAGACAGGCGAACGGGTAGCCGGTGTCATGGTCGTTGAGGATCAGCACCGCAGAGGCCCGGGGGATCCCGGCCGCCACGTTCTCGGGGAAGCTGGAGATCCACTTGAGGCCGTCCACGCGTACCTGTCCGCCGATGGAGGCGGGCAGGGCAATGATCCGGGACGCGGGACGGTCCGGGAAGCGCAGGAAGTACGAGGGCGGATTGACCGAATCACCCGCGGCATGCAGCCGGTAGGTGGCCTCGACCAGCTCGACGATCTCCTTCTCGCGGCCTTCGAGAGCACGGGAGACCTCGGCTCCGGAGACCACCGCAAACGGCGGCACGGCGCGCGGCTGGGACATGATGGACTCCCCTTCGGTGGGACGTACGGTGGTCATCGCAGGTTCACCTTGCCGGTCGGTGTGCAGTCGGCGAGGCGGACCGGGTCGGCCATGGCGACCAGGACCTCGCGTGGTCCTTCGTAG
>NZ_JBWKDP010000016.1:0-202047 GCF_056435905.1 Streptomyces sp. NPDC043861
CCGTCAGGTCATCGGCGAAGTGCCGGTCACCAGTGGCATCGGGCACGTACTTCACACAGACAACGATCCTCAAGCTCACGCCGGCTCTCCTACTGCATCCGTCATTTCTGTGGGTCCCCCGTGCCGTGGGCCAGGGGCTGCCTTGTGCAGGCAGCATAGGCGCCTGAAGGCGGGGTTTCCGGTCGGGGCGACCGGCACTCCGAACGGAATATTACTCGTCAGTACATCGAGCGACTGCACCATAAGCAAGCGCTTGGAACTGTGATGTTGACAACGCTGTGTAACCGGAACTGTCAGTCCCTCAGGGCGTTGAAGCGCCCCTGGTGGTAGAGGAGCGGACGTCCGGCTCCGGCCGGGTCCCCCGCGACGGCCTCGGCGACGACGATGCGGTGGTCCCCCGCCGGTATCCGGGCGACGACCCGGCAGACCAGCCAGGCCAGCACTCCGCCGAGTACCGGAACTCCCTCCGGTCCGCTACGCCAACTGGTGGGCGGGGCGAAGCGGTCCGCTCCGCTGCGCGCGAAGGTGTCGGCCAGTTCGCGCTGATGCTCGCCGAGTATGTGGACGCCTATGTGCCCGGCCTCCGACACGACGGGCCAGCTCGACGAGGCGGTGCCGATACCGAACGAGATCAGCGGGGGCTCGGCGGCAACCGAGTTGAGGGAGGTGGCGGTGAAGCCGACGGGCCGGTCGCCACAGGCAGTGATGACCGCGACCCCGGCAGCGTGCTGCCGGAAGACGGAGCGGAGCAGGGCGGGCGAAGCCGGCTGGGAGGAGCCGAGGTCGGGCGTGGCCGTCATGCAGTTGTCCTTCTGCGGGGGGTGCGAACGGGTCCGGGGCTGCTCAGGCACCTGGACAGCGCGCACTCGCGCGGCGGGCCGGGTCCGCATGCGCCCGGCCATGGAGAAGGAGTGAGAACGACACATCGTCAGCCTGGCGATTGATGGTGCATGCAGTCAAGCGGGTCCCGCGATATGGGAGCAGCGTCACGGCGCCGGGGAACCGTGCGACGGAGAGGCGTGACGGCACCGACATCCGCCGCGGAGCAACCACTCGGCACGCCGTCTCGAGACGCTCCGGGCTTCGGAGCCGCGCCCTCGATGCACGCTGCTTCAGAGCACCGAGCCGAGTGCGGCAATGACATCGGCTCTGCGGGGCTGCCCGGACGCTCTCCTCACGATCCGGCCGCCCGCGTCGAGCACCAGCACGGTCGGCGTGCGCAGGATCGCCAGCTCGCGCACGAGCGTCAGACTGCCCTCGGCGTCGATCTCCACATGCGCGACCCCGTCGACCATCCCTGCCACCTCGGCGAGTGTCCGCCGGGTCGCCCGGCAGGGCTGACAGAAGGCACTGGAGAACTGGACGAGGGTCGCCCGCTCCCCCAGTTCCGCACCCAACTCGGCCGCGCCGAGCCGCTCCACATATCCGCTCATCATCCGTCTCCAGCGCCTCCGGGGCCACGAAGATTCCCGTCCGGTGACACGACGTGACGAGAATCTCGCCGTACGAGGCGCCCAGGACTGGCCGTTGCGCCGCGTATGGGGCACGATCTGCCCATTGCCGAAAACCTACGGCTGCGTAACTTCCGCCGGGCGAACCCCACCCGGGGCACAGTGAAGGAAGGGTCTCCCCACACATGGCAGAGCTCGTCTATCGGCCGGTCGTCGGCGCCGCCGTCACGATGTTCAAGGCGCTCGACCTGAAGATCGACACTCAGGGGGCGGAGAACATTCCGCGCTCCGGCGGCGCGGTGCTGGTGAGCAATCACATCAGCTACCTCGACTTCATCTTCTCCGGCCTGGCGGCGCTGCCGCAGAAGCGGCTGGTCCGCTTCATGGCGAAGGACTCGGTCTTCCGGCACCGGATCTCGGGTCCGCTGATGCGCGGAATGAAGCACATCCCGGTGGACCGGTCGCAGGGCGAAGCGGCGTACGCGCATGCTCTGGACTCACTGCGCTCCGGCGAGATCGTCGGGGTCTTCCCCGAGGCCACGATCTCCCAGTCGTTCACGCTGAAGAGCTTCAAGTCGGGTGCTGCGCGGCTGGCCCAGGAAGCCGGCGTACCTCTGATCCCGATGGCGCTGTGGGGCACCCAGCGGCTGTGGACCAAGGGACGTCCGAAGAACCTCAGGCGCAGCCACCTCCCCGTGACCATCCGGGTCGGGGAGCCGATGGAGGCACCGACCGACCAGTACGCGGGTGCGATCACCCGGCGACTGCGTGAACGAGTACAGGAACTGCTCGAGGCGGCCCAGCGCGCCTATCCGGTGCGCCCCAAGGACGCGAACGACACCTGGTGGGTGCCCGCGCACCTCGGGGGCACGGCGCCGACCCCGGCAGAAGTCCGCGGGGTCTGACGGCCGGTCGGCAGCCGGCCGCCGGAACGTCACACCCTGATGCGGCCCGTCACTCCGGGGTGTGGACGGTGATCCGCGCCCCGGGGCTCAGCCTTTCCAGCATCTCGGCCAGTTCGGCACCCGCGGCCTCGAGCGCACCGGTCGTCATGGGTGCCAGCGACTCCAGCAGGAAGATCGCGTTCACCGACTCCTCGGTGAGCCGGGTGCGCGGGCCCTGGCGCCAGTTCCAGCGCCGGCAGGTGACCCCCTCGTCGTCGCACCAGACGATCTCGCCCGCGTCGGGGTGCTCCACCGTCTCCTCGCCCGCCGAGACCACGACGAACGGCTCCTCACCGGTGGCGCGCACCAGCCGCATGGCGCCCCGCACACGGTCCAGGTCCTCGCCGCCGACCGGGATCAGATGCGCCACGCTGATTGCGTTGTAGGCGTCCACGAGCAGATTGACGCGCGGCAGTCCACCGTCCGCCGCCGCGCGCCTGGCGAGCGCCTCGGCCGAGTTCCGCGTACGGGACGGCTTGGCACCGAAGGCGGTGTACGCCGCACGCCAGGCGGCCATGTGCGGGTCCTCGTGCGGGGCGCGGCCGTCGAGCCGCTCGGCGAGCCGGCGGGCCGCGTCGTCGAGCAGGGCCGAACTCTCTTCACTGCTGGGCCCGTTGACCAGGCCATACGCCTCGACGGCAAGATGGGTGAAACCGGGAACCAGGGTGCGCACCTGGTCGGACACGGTGAGCATGAGGGTCATCTTCTGCCTTGCTTCGGCGCTTCTCAGCGTGACGATGGACGCGTGCAGTCCATCATAAAGCACCACGCGGTTCACTTCATTCGACTTCTCATGCCGCCCACCCTTCGGTCCCGACCCGCGGGCATCCCGCACTCCACTCCCGGCCGGGCTCGCGGACAGTCGCACCGAAGAGGACTTGAACATGTTCAACATCTACCCCTAGGCTCCGGGGCAGGGGAACTGAACACGTTCAAGGAGCGGGGTCATGATGACCGTCCTGGTCAATGCGATCGTGATGCTGGGCATACTGGTGATCGTCCCTGCGGGCCTCAGGCTCGTCGGCGCCCCGGCGCCGGTGCTGCTGGGCCGCTTGTGGCCCCTGCTCGCCATCCCCGGGGCAGTGGCTCTCTGGCTGCCGCGCGGGCCGGCCGCCACGGCTCTGGCCTCGGTCTACGCCCTCGCCACCGCCGCGCTGGCGCTGTACGCCCCGGTGCGTCTGCGGCGCACCCGATCGCTGGCCCCCTCCGAGATCGCCACGCTGACCGCTCTGGCCACACCGGCGGTGGCCGGGGTCGCGCTGGTCGCCGAGCGTTCGGGCCACCGCCTCTTCGGCTTCGACCTGGAGATCCTGGCTCTGACCGTCCCGCACTTCCACTACGCGGGCTTCACCGCAGCGCTCGTGGCCGGACTCGTCTGCCGGGCGGTGGACGGACCGTTGGGCCGCTACGCCGCGCTCAGCGTCCCCGTCGGGACCTTGCTCGTCCTCGCCGGCTACTTCGTGAACGACGTGGCCGAGCTGGCCGGGGCCCTCGTACTGACGTCGGGGATGTGGGCCGTCGGCCTGCTGACCTGGCGGGAGATCCGCACCGGCAGCGCAGAGCGGCTGAGCCGGGCGCTCCTCGGCGTGTCCGCATCCGCCCTGGTGGCGACGATGCTTCTGGCCCTGAGCTGGGCCGTGGGTGAAGCCACGGGGCTGCCACATCCGAACCTCACCTGGATGGCCTCCACCCACGGTCTCGGCAATGCACTGGGATTCGCCCTCTGTTCGGTGCTGGCCTGGCAGCGCCTGACCGCCCCGAACGGGAGCGTCCGCACCGCGCCGGCCCCCCGTCCCCTGCACACGAAGCACCAGCCCGAGGAGTGCCGCATGGACACCACGCCCCGAGTGAACTACCCCGAGGTCGGCGCCACCCGCGTCGACCCCCTCCCGGACGGCTACCACCATCTCCGCCACCGCACCGCGGTCGGCAGAGGCCGCGCCGCCTTCGAGGCCGCGGGCGACGCGATCGTCAGCTGGCGGATGCACCGTTCATCCGGGGCACGGGTCCGGGCGGACACACCACGCGCGGAGCGGAACCTCCCCGTCGAGCTGTCCGTGGGCATCGGACCGCTGCGGTTCGTCGCGCCCTGCCAGGTGATATGGGCGGAGGACAGCGGAAATCGCCGGGGATTCGCCTACGGCACCCGAGCCGGACACCCCGAACAGGGAGAGGAGTCGTTCGTCGCGGAACTCGGCGGAGACGGCACCGTGTGGTTCACGGTGACCGCGTTCTCCCGGCCCGCCCGGTGGTACACGCGGCTCGCCGGCCCGCTCGTACCCGTACTCCAGCATCTGTATGCCCGCCGGCTGAGCCGCACGATGCGGCAGATCGCCGCGGCGGCTGCCGACGACCATGGAACGCATGAGGTGCCAGGACTCGCCTGAGGGCTGTCCCGCAATTCCTGGTGGACCGGCGCGCGGTGCCAGATGCGTGGGGTCTCCCCGGGCCCGCCGGCGCCGAGGGGAGCATCGCTGGGCGGTGGGGGCACTCCCCCGCTCCGCCGGGGATTGCGGGACAGCCCTCAGCGGCGAGATGTGCGCCTCGGGGGCTGCCCGGCACCACGGCCGGACAGCCCCGAGGCGATCCGTTGCTCGAAGCCGACCGGTCGTGTGCGTCCGGCCGCAGCACCAGAAGTTGTCCCTCAGGCCGCCATTTCTTCCTTGAGCGCCAGCACGAACGCGTCCACGTCGTCCTCGGTGGTGTCGAAGGAGCACATCCACCTGACGTCGCCGGCCGACTCGTCCCAGAAGTAGAAGCGGAAGCGCTTCTGCAGTCGCACGCTGACCTCGTGCGGAAGGCGGGCGAAGACCGCGTTGGCCTGGACCGGGTAGAGGATCTCCACACCGCCGACCGCCCGCACGCCCTCCGCGAGACGCTGTGCCATCGCATTGGAGTGCCGGGCGTTGCGCAGCCAGAGGTCCTTGGCCAGGAGTGCTTCCAACTGCACCGAGACAAAACGCATCTTGGAGGCCAGCTGCATGGACAGCTTGCGCAGATGCTTCATATGGCTGACTGCGTCCGGGTTGAGGACGACGACGGCCTCGCCGAAGAGCATGCCGTTCTTGGTGCCGCCGTACGACAGGACGTCCACACCGACCGCGTTGGTGAACGCCCTCATCGGCACGTCGAGCGACGCGGCGGCGTTGGCTATCCGGGCGCCGTCGAGGTGCACCTTCATACCGAGACCGTGCGCGTGGTCGACGATCGCACGGATCTCGTCCACCGTGTAGACGGTGCCCAGTTCGGTGTTCTGGGTGATCGACACGACCTGCGGCATGGCCCGGTGCTCGTCGTCCCAGCCGTACGCCTGGCGGTCGATCAGCTCGGGAGTCAGCTTGCCGTCCGGCGTCGGTACGGTCAGCAGCTTGAGGCCGCCCATCCGCTCCGGCGCCCCGCCCTCGTCCACGTTGATGTGCGCGGACTCGGCGCAGATCACCGCACCCCAGCGGTCGGTGAGCGCCTGCAGCGCGACGACATTGGCCCCCGTGCCGTTGAAGACGGGGAAGGCCTCGGCCGACGAGCCGAAGTGGCTGTGGATGATCCGCTGGAGATGGTCCGTGTACTCGTCCTCGCCATAAGAGACCTGGTGCCCGCCGTTGGCCAGGGCGAGGGCAGCCAGCACCTCCGGGTGCGCGCCTGCGTAGTTGTCGCTGGCGAAGCCGCGCACCTGGGGGTCGTGATGCCGGCGGGCGTCCGTGATCACGTTCTTCAACGGGCTCACGGCTTGGGGGTCAGCCACAGACGCTGTCCATTCACTTCCGGGGCGGGCCGGTCCCAGACTCCGGCAATGGCCTCGGCCAGTTCCTTGACGTCCGTGAAGCCCGCGAACTTCGCATTGGGGCGCTCGGCGCGCATGGCGTCGTGCACCAGTGCCTTGATGATCAGGATGGCAGCCGCGGCGCGCGGGCCCTCCTCACCCCCAGCTTTACGGAACGCATCGGCGAGCGCCAGGGTCCAGGCCTCGGCGGCGGCCTTGGAGGCGGCGTAGGCGGCGTTGCCCTCGGTGGGCCTGGCGGCACCTGACTGGCTGACCAGTACGTACCGGCCCTTGTCGCTTCGCTTCAGCGGCTCGTGGAACGCGAGCGAAGTGTGCTGGACCGTGCGGATCAGCAACTTCTCCAGCAGACTCCAGTCGGCCAGCTCGGTCTCGGCGAACGTGGCACTGCCGCGCCAGCCGCCCACCAGATGGACCAGACCGTCGATCCGCCCGAACTCCTTCTCGGTCTGCTTCGCCCAGTCGCGGGTGGCGTTCAGATCGAGCAGATCGACCGTGTCCCCGGTCACGGTCGCACCGCCGTGTGCATACCGGGCCGCGTCGACCGCCTCGGCGAGCCGCTCGGTGTCGGCGTCGGCGGCCACGACGATGGCCCCGGCCTCGGCCAGTCGCAGCAGGCAGGCACGGCCGGCGGGGCCGGCCGCCCCTGCCACCGCGATGACGGCACCGTCCAGCACTCCGTTGCCGTTCGATTTCATGGTGTTGGTCTCCTCGGTACGAGAGTTCACGCGGCAGCTCGTTCGGCGTTCGCCGCGGTGATCCCCTTGGTCGAGGCGATCACGTCCTTCATCTTCTTGGAGAGCGCCTCAAAGAACATGCTGAGCGGAAACTCGTCCGGAAGCACGTCGTCCACCAGCTTGCGGGGCGGCTGGGTGAGGTCGAGGGCGTCGGGGCCCTTGGCCCAGCGGGAGCCCGGGTGCGGTGCGAGGTAGGTGGCGACCAGTTCGTACGCCTTGAACCAGTGGACCAGCTTCGGACGGTCGATGCCGTCGCGGTACAGCTTCTCGATCTCGGCGCACAGCTGGTTGGTGACCTTGGGGGCCTGCTCCCAGTCGATCCGCAGCTTGTTGTCGGTCCAGCGGATCACATCGTGCTTGTGGAGGTACGCGAACAGCAGCTGGCCGCCGAGGCCGTCGTAGTTGCGCACACGGTCGCCGGAGAGCGGGAAGCGGAACATCCGGTCGAAGAGGACCGCGTACTGCACGTCCCGGCCGTGCGCGTTGCCCTCGGACTCCAGTTTCACGGCCTCCTTGAAGGCGGTGAGGTCACAGCGCAGCTCCTCCAGGCCGTACATCCAGAACGGCTGGCGCTGCTTGATCATGAAGGGGTCGAAGGGCAGGTCGCCGTGGCTGTGGGTACGGTCGTGGATCATGTCCCAGAGCACGAAGGCGTTCTCGCAGCGCCCTTGGTCGTGGACCATCGCGGCGATGTCCTCGGGCAGCTCCATGCCGAGGATGTCCACGGCCGCGTCCGTGACACGGCGGAAGCGGGCCGCCTCGCGGTCGCAGAAGATGCCGCCCCAGCTGAACCGCTCGGGGGCCTCACGCACCGCGATGGTCTCGGGGAACAGGACGGCCGAGTTGGTGTCGTACCCGGCGGTGAAGTCCTCGAAGGTGATGCCGCAGAAGAGCGGGTTGTCGTAGCGGGTGGCCTCCAGCTCGGCGAGCCACTCCGGCCAGACCATGCGCAGCACGACCGCTTCGAAGTTGCGGTCCGGGTTGCCGTTCTGCGTGTACATGGGGAAGACGACCATGTGCTGGAGGCCGTCCCTGCGGTCGGCGGCAGGCTGGAAGGCCAGCAGCGAGTCCAGGAAGTCCGGCACGTCGAACGCGCTGTCGGCCCACTTCTGCAGGTCGGCGACGAGCGCACGGTGATACGCGGCGTCGTGCGGGAGGAGGGGGGAAAGATCCTCGACCGCGGCGACCAGGCGCTCGACGGCGTACTCCGCGGAGGCGCGGACCGGGGCGCCCTCTGCATCGAAGTCGATCGAACCGTCGTTGGACTGCCAGGGGCGGATCTCCTCGACGGCATCCTTGAGCGTGCGCCAGGCCGGGTGCTCGACCACCCGAGCGGCAGTGGCTATTTCGCTACCGATAGCGTCCTGCACAAGAATTTCCGTCATGTCACTTCCTTCACGGGAGAACCTCGCGTCAAGACACCGTATCCGTGCGTGTCTCTTCCGTACAAGTGTGACTTTGGGAAATTATCCTGTCGACCCCCTTGGTCACCGCAGATTTTGTTGCCCTTCACACATCCGGAGGCATCAGATCCGGTCGGTGACCGTGACGAGGCGCCCATCCGCCCGGAACATGGATGAGTGTCCCCCGGTGGCCGGAAAGCATGCACGTCCGGTGACCCAGCGGTGGGCGAAGCCCCTGCCGAGGGGTGTGCACTGCGCGGCACCGCCCGGTGGTGCGCAGCGCGGATCGGCCCCGTCAAGGCCCGCAGGACTCGCCCACTCACGGGTGAGCCGACCCCCGGTGAAGCCCCCGGAACCACCGGCGCCACGGGCCCGGCGTCCTTGTGCACGACCGGTTACGCGATGAACGTGGGCCACTAGGCTGCGCCCGGGCCGCGTGGGGCACCGGCGCCGCGCGGGAGCCGTAAGCGACCCGAGCCCGAACCATCGACGGAAGCGAGAAGATCTTGAGTTTCCTCACCATCGGTCATCGCGGGGTCATGGGTGTCGAACCGGAGAACACCCTCCGTTCCTTCGTCCGCGCCGAGCAGGCGGGCATGGATGCCATCGAGCTGGATCTCCATCTGAGCAAGGACGGCGCCCTCGTCGTCATGCACGACGCGGAGGTGGACCGTACGACCGACGGCAGCGGGGCGATCGCCGAGAAGACCCTCGCCGAGCTGCGGGAGCTCGACGCCGGTCATGGCGAGCGCATCCCCGTCCTCGAGGAGGTACTGGCTGCCGTGCGCGCGCCGCTCCAGGCCGAGATCAAGGACATCGCGGCGGCACGAGCGCTCGCCGATGTGATGCGCCGGCACGATCTGGTCGGCCGGGTGGAGGTGTCGTCCTTCCAGGACGAGGCGGTCGCGGAGATCTCCTCGCTGGTGCCCGGGGTCCGGACGGTCCTCGTCGCCAGCCGCTGGGGCGGCGACGTGGTGGAGCGTGCGCAGGCGGTGGGCGCCGCCGCGCTCGCGCTCAACATCCGCCGGCTGACCCTCGAGACCGTGGAACAGGCGCACGCCGCGGGCCTCAGGGTGCTCGGCTGGGTCGTCAACACACAGGAGCATCTGCGGCTGGTGCGCGCCCTCGAACTCGACGGCGCCACCACCGACTTCCCGGAGATCCGGCGCACCAGCCGTTTCACGGCCTGACGCACGCCCGACGGCCTGCCGCCGGATCGCTCAGCCGAGATCCTTCACCAGCAGCTCGAACTGAAGGTCCTCGCGCCGCGGCACCCCGAAGCGCTCGTCGCCGTACGGGAACGGGGTCATCTTTCCCGTACGGCGGTAGCCGCGCCGCTCGTACCAGGCGATGAGCTCGTCGCGGACCGAGATCACCGTCATGTGCATCTCGCGGACACCCCACGACTCCTGCACGCTGCGCTCGGCCTCGGCGATGATCTGCCGGCCGAGCCCGGCGCCCTGAAGTTCGGGACGGACTGCGAACATCCCGAAGTACGCCGCTTCGCCGCGGAGTTCCAGCTGGCAACAGGCGATCAGGCTGCCGTCCCGCTCCACGACGAGGAGCCTGCTGCCCTCCGCGGCGATGACCTGCCGGACGCCGGCCGGGTCGGTCCGCTGCCCGTCCAGGATGTCCGCCTCGGTGGTCCAGCCGACCTTGCTGCTGTCTCCGCGGTACGCCGACTCTATGAGCCCGACGAGCGCGGGCACATCGGCCTCCGTGGCGTCGCGGAACGACAGGCGGGCGGGGTCCTGCGGCAGGGCTGTGTCCATTGGTGTCGGGGCTCCGATCGCTCATGTGCCGTCTACTGTGCTGACCATGATGCACGTGCTGAGCAGCCGCATCCTGCTGCGGCCGACCGATCCCGAGCGGTCCCGGCGGTTCTACGAGGACGTACTCGGTCTGCAGATCTACCGCGAGTTCGGCACCGGACCCGACCGGGGAACGGTCTACTTCCTCGGCGGTGGGTTCCTGGAGCTTTCCGGACGCTCGCAGACGCCGCCCGCGCCCGGGCCGGCGCTCTGGCTTCAGGTCTCCGACGCGAAGGCGGCGTACGGGCACGTCCTGGCGCACGGGGCTTCGGTGGTGCGGCCTCCTCAGCGGGAACCGTGGGGCCTGGTGGAGATGTGGCTGACCGATCCCGACGGGTTGCGGATCGCGGTGGTCGAGGTGCCCGAGGACCATCCGCTGCGCCGGCCCGAGGCACCGCAGACCGGGCTCTGAGCCCCGCGTACACCTGTGCGCTCGTATGTGCCGAGCGAGGCACGGGCATCACCTGTCCGACACCGTCGAGCGGGGAGGTGCTCGGTGCACGGACCGGCGACGTCGGGCTGGTTACTGGTCGCGCTGTGCGCTGCGTCAGGGGCGTACTGCCTGCTGCGCATGCGCAGCAGCACGGGTGAGGAGCGCAGAGCCGCCGGCGGCGAGGCGGTGATGGGGTTCGGCATGGCCGCGATGGCCCTGCCCTCCGCCGTCGCTCCCCCGCCGCACTGGGCCTGGCCGGTGTACGCCGCGGTTTTCGGCGCGGTGGGGCTGCAGAGCCTGTGGGCGGCGCGTGGCTCGCCGGGGGGCACCCGCCACATGCATCATCTGGTGGGCTCGCTGGCCATGGTGTACATGGCCGTGACGATGGCGCCCGGCGTCTCCGGCGGACACGGCGGGCACGGAGGTGCGGGCGGAGTACCGCTGCTGACCGGGGCGTTGCTCGTGTACTTCGCCGTGTTCGTGCTCCGGACCGGTACGCGGCTGGTCCCGGTCGGCGCCCGCGCCGGCGGTGCGGAGGCGGCGTGGGCCACCCTGCCGGAGCTGGCGCTGGCCTGCAGAGTGTCGATGGGCATGGCGATGGTTGCCATGCTGCTCGGTGTGTGAGACACCCGGATGGGGAAACCGTGGTGTACATCACTTGGCCCGTCCGCCCATACCCGGGAGTAGTACCGCGCTCATAGGCTGGATCCCATGATGGTCTCCCTCGCGCTGCTGTCTCTCGGCGCACTGGCCGCCGTCGTGGCACCCCGGCTGATGTCGCGGGCCGACTGGCCGGAGCGTGAGCCGGTGGTGGCGTTGTGGGTGTGGCAGTGCGTGGTGGCCTCGGTTCTGCTGAGCTTCGCGCTCTCCATGACCATCAGTGCCGCGGCGGCCTGGCAGGACGTGCGGGGATCGGTGTTCGCGCCCGCCCCGAGCGCTGTGGTGGAGGCGTACGCATGGGGGGCGCACGGCCCGTGGTCGGCAGTGCTCGCCGTGCTGCTGGCGTGCGGCGGGCTGTGGACCGGGGCGATGCTGACCCAGGAGGTCTACCGGGCGCACATGCGGCGCAAGCGGCGGCGGGCCGAACTCCTGGTGCGCGCCCCCCTGTTGCCGGGCGAGAGTCCCGGCAGCGATCCGTTGGTCCTCCTGGAGGGCGACCGCCCCGACGCATGGTGGCTGCCGGGCGCGGCACCCCAGCTGGTCATCACCACTGCGGCGCTGCGCCGCTTGAAGGGCCGTCAGCTCGATGCCGTGCTCGCCCATGAGCAGGGGCACGCACGGGCCCGCCACGACTGGCTGCTGCACTGCTCGACGGCGCTTGCGAACGGCTTTCCGCAGGTGCCGGTGTTCGCCGCGTTCCGGGACGAGATGCACCGGCTGGTGGAACTGGCGGCGGACGATGTCGCCTCCCGGCGGTTCGGCCGGCTGACCATTGCGCTGGCGCTGGTGGAGCTGAACGAGCACCGTGGAGTCTTCGGCCCCTGCCCGACGCCCGACGCCCAGCTGCCGCAGCGCGTGAACAGGCTTCTCGCTCCGGTCCCCCGGCTCACCGCGGGCCATCGGCTGGGGCTGACCACGGCGGCCGCCCTGGTTCCGGTCGTACCGCTGCTGGTGGCATTCGTGCCCGGTCTGCGCGCTCTGGCATAGCCTCATCGCCGCGATCGCGGGCAAGATCCCCCCATGCCTCCCGCAACCGGTCATTCGCGTCCGCACACCCTGTTCCGCGCACCTTCCCGAGTCGCGGCCCTGACCGCGGTCCTTTCGGTACTGCTGCTGGTGGTGGTGGCCGTGGGCTGGGCGCCGGTGATCTCGTTCGACCGCACGGTCGCGGACGGACTGCACAGATCCGCGGTCGCGGATCCCGGCTTCACCCGAGCGAACCGGATCTTCAGCGACTGGGTCTGGGACCCGTGGACGATGCGTGTCCTGGTGGCCGCGGTCGTCGTCCTGTTGCTGTGGCGGGGCGACCGGTTGCTCGCACTGTGGGTGGCGGGTGCGAGCGCCGTGGGGTCTGCTCTGCAGCAGGTGCTGAAGTCCGTGGTCGGCCGTGAGCGCCCGCACTGGCCGGACCCGGTGGACACCGCGCACTATTCCGCCTACCCCTCCGGTCACGCCATGACGGCGGCGGTCACCTGCGGGCTGTTGCTCTGGCTGCTGGGGCGCCATGGTGCGGGGCCGCGCCTGTGGTGGGCCGCGGTGCTCGTCTGCGCCGTTTCGGTGGTCGGTGTGGGCTTGACCAGGCTCTATCTGGGGGTGCACTGGTTCACGGACGTGATGGCCGGCTGGCTGCTGGGCGTCTTCCTGGTCGCCCTCACCGCGGCGTCGTACGAGCGCGCGGCCTTGATCTGGAGACGCTGACCCCGTGAGGATCACCCCATGGCGATCAAAGGCGTGCTCTTCGACTTCTCGGGAACGCTGTTCCGGATCGAACCCGTCACGGCATGGCTGCGTGCGGCGCTCGATGCGACGGGGGTGTCGGTGGGACGGGAGGAGTTCGAGCAGTACGCGCGCGAACTGGAGGCGGCGGGGGCGCTGCCCGGCGGGTCCACCCCGCAGCGCGTCCCGGAGTCCCTGGCCGAGCTGTGGTCCACGAGGGACGAGCGCCCCGAGCGCCACCGCGCCGCCTATGTCGGGCTCGCCCGCCAGGTCGGGCTGCCGGATCCGCGGCTCTACGACGCCCTCTACGAGCGGCACAAGACCCCGCCCGCCTGGCGGCCCTATCCGGATGCGGCCGAGGTGCTCGGGGAACTGCGGCGGCGCGGTGCGGGTGTCGCGGTGGTCAGCAACATCGGCTGGGACCCCCGGCCGGTGTTCCTGGCCCATGGGCTGGACGCGTTCGTGGACGCTTACGTCCTGTCGTACCGGCACGGAGTCCAGAAGCCGGACACCCGGCTGTTCCGGGTCGCCTGCGACGCGCTGGGGCAGGACCCGAGCGAGGTACTGATGGTCGGTGACGACCGGCACGCGGACGGCGGTGCGGCGAAGCTGGGCTGCGCCGTGCGCTTCGTGGACCATCTGCCGGTGGACGAGCGGCCGGAAGGCCTGCGCCCGGTTCTCGGCCTGGTCGGCGTATGAATCCGGACCCGGATTGGCGACACTGGAGGCAGAGCCACGGAATGCGGGCATCCGTCTTCCGCACGAACACATGGCGGACCGACCGGGCCGGGCGATCCCCCGCGTCGCCCGGACTGGCCGGCCACCCCCGCTGACCAGGCACGTACACGTTCCTGGGCGGTTCGCGCTGAGTATATTGGCCGAGAGCCAGTCAACGCAGGAGTCAAGCATGTCCCCGCGGAGCGCGTCGGTCAATGAAGAACTCCGTCGGCGTTCCCGGGAGCGCCTGCTGCAGGCCACAGTGGATCTCGTCACGGAACGCGGTTACGAATCGACCACCCTGGGTGACATCGCGGACCGCGCGGGGTCGGCGCGCGGGCTGGTTTCGTACTACTTCGCGGGCAAACGGCAGCTCTTCCAGTCCGCGGTGCACCGGCTGATGCATCTGACGCTCGAGGCGGCCCTGGAGCGCGAGCCGCGCACGGACGACGGCCGGGAACGGCTGGCACGGGCCATCGACGCGGTACTGGGGCTCGCGGTGGACCGGCCGGTGCTGATGAGGGCCCACATGGCGGGGATTCTGCAGGCCGAGGGGTTCGTCCAGTGCCCGGAGCAGCAACGGCTGGCACATCTGCTGCGCGACACGGTCGAGCGGTACGGCTCGCAGGACGTGGACGCCGACTATCCACTGCTGCGCGCGCTGCTGATGGGTGCCGTGTTCGCGGTGGCCCTGCCGGGGGCACCGATGCCGCGTGAGCGGCTGCGGGCGGAGCTGTTCCAGCGGTACGGGCTGGACTGGGAGCTGGGAGTCCCGCCGGGCGGGAGACCACCCGGCGGGACGGGCCGTGCACGTGCGGTTCCGGACCAGTCGCGGTCGGATCCGGCGGATCAGTCGAAGTAGTCCGGCTGGGTCTGCACATTGAGCTCGTGCATGCGGATCCGCTTCGCCTTGTCGGTGCGGCGGTCGTCGAGCCTCAGTACGTCGAGGCCCAGGGCGATGTCGTTCGAGTAGATGTGGCCGTTGTAGTAGTAGGCGGACCACGAACCGCCCGAGGTGATGGTGTCGGTGGAGCGGGGACCACGCTCGAAGTAGGCGATCTCCTTGGGCTTGGCGGAGTCGGTGAACTCCCACACCGAGACGCCGCCCTGGTACCAGGCCTGGACCATGATGTCGCGGCCCTTGACCGGGATCAGCGAGCCGTTGTGGGCGACGCAGTTCTCGGTGTCCGCCTGGTGACGGCCGATCTTGTAGTAGCTGCGGAAGACGAGCTTGCGCTTGTCGCCCTTGCCGACGATGTCGTAGATGCCGTCGGCACCGCGGTTCGGCCCGACGACGGCGTTGCAGGTGGCGGCGCCACCGCCGCCCAGTTCGTCCGTGAAGACGACCTTGTTGGCACGCTGGTTGAACGTCGCCGAGTGCCAGAAGGCGAAGTTGACATTGTCCTGGACCTGGTCGATGACCTTCGGGTGCTCGGGGTCCTCGATGTCGAAGAGGATTCCGTCACCCATGCAGGCGCCCGCGGCAAGGTCCTCCGAGGGCAGCACGGTGATGTCGTGGCAGCCGGTCGTCTTGGAGACACCGGGGTTGGTGGGACCACCGGGGTTGCCGCCCCCGTCCGGACCCTCGCCCGGGAAGAGCACCGGGAAGTTGACGATCGCCGCCCTCTCGGGAGCCTTGCGCGGCACCTTGATGACGGAGATCCCGTCGTGCGGCGGCCGGCAGTCCGGGAACGCCGCGTTCGGCGAGTACGAGGACACGTACACGTACACGTTGCGGCGCTCGGGCACCAAGGTGTGCGTGTGCGATCCGCAGGCGGTCTCGACGGCAGCGACGTACTTCGGGTTGCGCTTGTCGCTGATGTCGAAGATCTTCATGCCCTCCCAGGAGGACTTCTCCGTCGCGGGCTGCGACGTGCTGTTGCAGGAGTTGTCGTTGCGCGAGGAGTCGGTGGAGAGGAAGAGCAGATCGCCGGAGACGGAGACGTCGTTCTGCGATCCGGGGCAGAGGACCTGGGCGACCGTCCTCGGCGCCCTCGGGTTGCTGATGTCGAAGATGCGGAAGCCGTCGTAGTTGCCGGCGAAGGCGTACTTGCCCTGGAAGGCCAGGTCCGAATTGGTCCCCAGGAGCGCGTCCTTGGGGATGTTGGCGAGGTGCTTGACGTTGTCGCTGTGGACGATCTCGTCCACGCCGGGTATCTCGCCGCTCGCCACTGCGGACTTGGCTTCGGCGCGCTGTGCCGTGGAGACCTTTCCCTGGGGCGGGGTGTCACCGGGGTCGGGGATGGCGGCCGCGGGTCCGGCCGTCAGCAGAGTGGCGAGCAGCCCGGCTGCGGCAGCTGCCACGGCCGGACGTCTGCGCCGCACGCGGGTGGTGTGCAATGAGAACACTGCGTCCTCCCTTGTCTCCGTTCGAAGTTGAACGGTTCACGGACCCCGGCAGTATCGTCCTTTGCATGCTCATTCCAACAGATGGGAACAGAGCCGTATTGAAGGAAACTGATCATTCAGCCGTGCAACCAAGCAAGTTCGGTCGCCGACGAGCCCTAACGCTCCAGGAGGTTGCTGTGTTGCTGCTCCTTAGATCACGTTTCGTCCGCGGATCCGCGCTCGCCGCACTGTCCGCGGCCGTCGTACTGGCCCTGAGCTCCTGCGAGTCGAACCCGCAACCCACGGGGCAGGCCGGCAGGGGCGACGACCACCCCGGCGTGGTGGCGCCCGGCAAGCCGGGCGAACCCGCGAAGACGCTGTCGCCCGAGGAGGCCAGGAAGGCGGCCCCGGCCGGCACTCCCAATGCGGCGGACTTCTCGTACGCACAGATGATGATCACGCATCACGGCCAGGCCCTGGAGATGACCGACCTGGTACCGGACCGCGCAGGCAGCGAGAAGCTGAAGAGGCTCGCGGAGAGGATCACGGCGGCGCAGCAGCCCGAGATCGGAGCCATGCAGGGCTGGCTGAAAAACAACGGTGACGGCGGGGAGGCGAGCGGTCACGGCGCCCATGACCGCGCAGCGATGCCCGGAATGGCCACCAAGGCGCAGCTGGCACAACTGCGTGCGGCGAAGGGGAAGGCGTTCGACGAGCTCTTCCTGAAGCTGATGATCACGCATCACGAGGGTGCGATCGCCATGGCCGCCGATGTTCTGTCCGAGGGAAGCAACGTCCAGGTCGAGGAAATGGCCAACGATGTGATCGCACAGCAGACGGCAGAGATCAGCCGTATGCGCTTGATGTGAGCCTCCCCGTGCGCCCGCCCGGGTGCCATGCTGGAAGCACCCTGCGGAAGGAGCGCGGTCGTGCTTCGAGTCGCCGTCGTCGGTTCCGGCCCGAGCGGGGTGTACACCGCTCAGGCCCTCGTACAGCAGTCCCTGGTCCCCGATGTCCACGTGGATGTACTGGACCGGCTCCCGTGCCCGTACGGGCTGGTGAGGTACGGAGTCGCACCCGACCACGAGAAGATCAAGTCCCTGCAGAACAACCTCCGAACGGTTCTGGAGCACGAACGGATCGGCTTTGTCGGCAATGTCGAGGTCGGCGCCCGTGGCCTGGCGCCGGCCCGGCTGCTCGAGCTCTACCACGCGGTCGTGTACTGCGTCGGGGCCGCCAGGGACCGCAGACTGTCGGTGCCCGGCGAGGATCTGCCCGGCAGTTGCTCGGCCACCGACTTCGTGTCCTGGTACAGCGCCCATCCCGATGCTGCGGCCGGCGGATTCGCCCTCGCGGGGGTCCGGTCCGCGGTCGTGATCGGGGTCGGCAATGTCGCCGTCGACGTCACGCGGATCCTCTCGCGCGGCGCGGCCGAACTGCAGCCGACCGATGTGCCCAGGGCGGCGCTCGGCGCGCTGGCCGCCAGCGGCGTGCGCGAGGTCCACATGGTCGGCCGGCGCGGCCCTTCGCAGGCGAAGTTCACGACGAAGGAGCTGCGGGAGCTGGGCGGGCTGCCGGACGCATCGATGGGGGTGGATCCGGAGGACCTCCTGCTGGATCCCGGATACGCCGACCCGTCGGCGCTGGCGGCCGTGAACCGGCGCAATGTCGAAGTCGTACGGGGCTGGGCGGACGCGGTCCACGACGCATCGCCCGACCCGGCCCACCGTATCCGGCTGCGGTTCTTCCTACGGCCCGTGGAACTGCTGGAGGGCGACGGCCGGGTGGCGGGCGTGCGTTTCG
This sequence comes from Streptomyces sp. NPDC043861, assembly GCF_056435905.1. Classification (NCBI taxonomy): domain Bacteria; kingdom Bacillati; phylum Actinomycetota; class Actinomycetes; order Kitasatosporales; family Streptomycetaceae; genus Streptomyces; species Streptomyces sp. NPDC043861. The sequence goes on from NZ_JBWKDP010000016.1 coordinate 17,782, forward strand.
AGCGGACCGTGCCGGACGGCGCCGGTGGGGTGCGTGGAACCGGTACCTACGAGGAGATCGAGGCACAGCTGGTGCTGCGGGCCGTCGGCTATCGCGGAGTGCCGCTGGACGGGCTGCCGTTCGACCCGGCCCGCGGGACGGTGCCGCACGAGGCGGGACGGATCCTGCGGGACGGCGTACCGTCACCCGGCGAGTACGTGTCGGGATGGATCAAGCGTGGGCCCACCGGGGTGATCGGGAGCAACCGGCCGTGCGCCAAGGAGACGGTGAACTCGCTGCTCGCGGACGCCGCCACGCTGGCGGCGCGGCCCCTTTCGGGTGAACCACTGGTCGCACTGAGGGAGTTGGGGCACGAGCCGGTGGAGTGGCCCGGCTGGCTGGCGATCGAGCAGGCCGAGGCGGCGCTGGGGCACTCCCTCGGCAGGCGCTCGGTGAAGATCCCCGACTGGGCCGGCCTGCTGGACGCGGCACTCGGCGCGCGAGCCCCGCAGGAGCAGGAGCTGACTCAGGATCGGCAGCCGGCGGCATGACCTCTCGGTCCCGGCGGCGGCCCGCCGGGACCGAGGCACGTCCTGCGGACTCGTGGTGGTGGTCAGTCGGTGCCGAGGCGGCCCGCTTCGCGCGCGGCGGCGGCCAGAATGCTGTCGAGCAGGCCCGGGAACAGGGTGTCCAGATCGTCGCGGCGCAGCCCGTTCATCTTCGCCGCGCCCCGGTAGACCTGCCGGATCACTCCGCTCTCGCGCAGCACCCGGAAATGGTGCGTTGCCGTCGACTTCGTGACGGGCAGTTCGACGTGCGAACAGGAAAGCGCGTCGGGTGCCGTCGCGAGCTCGCGCACGACCCGCAGCCGCATCGGGTCGGAGAGCGCATGGAGCACACCCTCCAGGCGGATCTCGTCGCGCCCGGGGTGGGCGAGTGCACGGGGGCTTGTCGCACTGGTCACGGCGGCACTCCACTTCATCCGGGTGCCACCATCGTACGAGGTTCATCGTAGTTCTGAGGCCATATCGACCTGACGCCGGTGCGGTGCCCGGCCGTCCGGGCACCGCACCGGCGTCTCCGCGGGCCGCCTCGCGCAGCGGCCGGGACTTCGGTTACTCGACTTGCTCGACTTACTCGACTTACTCGACAACCAGCTCGACCGGGATGTTGCCGCGCGTCGCCTTGGAGTAGGGGCAGACCTGGTGGGCCTGCTTCACGAGCAGCTGGCCGGTCTCGCCCTCGAGCGAGGCCGGCAGTTCGACCCGGATGACCGCGGTCAGACCGAAACCGCCGTCCTCGTCCTTGCCTATGCCGACCTCGGCGGTCACCGAGATCTCGCTCGTGTCGACCTTCGCCTGCCGCCCGACCAGGCCGAGGGCACTCGCGAAGCACGCCGCATAGCCGGCCGCGAAGAGCTGCTCCGGGTTGGTGCCCTCGCCACTGCCGCCCAGAGCCTTGGGCGCGGCAAGCGGCAGGTCCAGGCGGCCGTCGGAGCTGACGGCACGACCCTCGCGGCCATTGGCGGTGGCCACTGCGGTGTAGAGCGCGTTCATGGGAACCATCCCTGTGTTCGGTGGGGTCGGACAGGTGTAACTACAGCACACAATTCAGTTGTGCACAACTTGATTGCGCGAGGGGTAGGTACTCTGGACCCATGAAGACGACACCGGACACCCGGCGGGACGAGCAGGTCCTCCGCCTCGACCAGCAGATCTGCTTCTCGCTGCACGCGGCATCCCGCGCCTTCAACGGCGTCTACCGGGCAGTCCTCAAGGACCTGGGGATCACCTACCCCCAGTACCTGGTGATGCTGGTGCTCTGGGAGCACGGAGAACTGCCCGTCAAGGCGATCGGCACCCGCCTGCGGCTCGACTCCGGGACCCTCTCGCCGCTGCTCAAGCGGCTGGAGACGCTCGGCCTGGTGGAGCGGCGACGCAGCACCGAGGACGAGCGCTCGGTCACGGTTCGCCCGACCGCGAAGGGGCTCTCCCTCAAGGAGCAGGCCCTCCTCGTACCCCACAGGATCGCCACGGCGACCGGGCTCTCCCTGGCAGAGATCGGCGACCTCCAGGAACGTCTGTCGTCGCTCACCGCAAAGCTCGACGCAGCCGATCTGGACCTCGGCACCTGGCCGGCCTGCGCAGGTCCGGACGAGGGCGACGAGGTCCCGGACGGCGCGGCGGAGGGGGACGCCCACTGACCGCGGGGATCGCACGGCGAGGCCTCGTCCACAACGACGCCACCACCCATGAGCTCGCAATCGGAGCCCATGCACGGCCTCGTACGAGAACCGTCGTAGTTTGACATCTACCATACTACGATGACTATCGTACGAGTCTTACTTTCGGCCCTCGGCCCCGCCGTGAATGGAGTCCGCCGTGAGCGCGCTGTTCGAGCCGTACACCCTTCGGTCGCTGACCGTCCCCAACCGCGTCTGGATGGCACCGATGTGCCAGTACAGCGCCGAGACCGTCGGGCGGGACGCCGGTGTCGCACAGGACTGGCACTTCGCCCACTACGCGGCCCGCGCGGTCGGCGGCACCGGCCTGATCCTCGTCGAGGCCACCGCGGTCTCCCCCGAAGGCCGGATCAGCCCGAACGACCTCGGAATCTGGAACGACGCCCAGGCCGAGGCATTCCGCCGGATCACCCGCTTCCTCAAGGACCAGGGCACCGCCCCCGGAATCCAGCTGGCCCATGCGGGCCGCAAGGCATCGACCGGCCGGCCGTGGCAGGGAGGCGCCCCGGTGGGCCCCGACGCGGACGGCTGGCGGCCGGTCGGACCCAGTCCGGTCGCCCACGACGAGCGCCATCCGGTGCCCGATGAACTGACGCATGGCCAGATCGCCGGAATCGCGGGCCAGTTCGCGGACGCCGCGCGGCGCGCACTGGCCGCGGGCTTCGAGGTCGTCGAGGTGCACGGGGCGCACGGCTACCTCATCGGCGAGTTCCTCTCCCCGCACAGCAATCACCGTACGGACGCGTACGGCGGCTCGTTCGCGAACCGCACCCGGTTCGCACTCGAGGTCGTCGACGCGGTCCGGGCGGTGTGGCCGGACGGGCTGCCGCTGTTCTTCCGGATCTCGGCGACCGACTGGCTCGAGGAGAACGGCTGGACGGTCGACGAGACCGTGCGTTTCGCGGCGCTGCTCAAGGAACACGGCGTCGACCTCCTCGATGTCTCGTCCGGCGGCAACGCGGCGGGGGTGCGCATCCCCGTCGGCCCCGGCTACCAGGTGCCGTTCGCCGCCCGGGTGAAGGCGGAGACGGGCCTGCCGGTGGCGGCGGTCGGGCTGATCACGGAACCGGAGCAGGCCGAGAAGATCCTCTCCGGCGGCGAGGCCGACGCGGTGCTGCTGGGCCGCGAGCTGCTGCGCAATCCCTCGTGGGCACGACAGGCGGCCGCCGAACTGGGAGGCCGGGTCCGCGTCCCCGAGCAGTACCACCGCTCGGTCTGACCCCGCGCCCGGTCCGTTCCGGCCGTGCGCGGTGCCTGCCGGGAGCCGCGCGCGGCCGGGCCGACCTGCGGGAACGCCCGCGCAGAGGGACGCTGTCAGTGGCCGGGTGCAGACTTGCCCGTATCCGCGACAACGGCGTCCTGGAGGTGTCGGCACATGACCGATGTACTGCTCGCTGTGGGCACTCGCAAAGGTCTCTTCATCGGCCGTGGGCGCGGCGGCCGATGGGACTTCGACGGCCCGCACTTCAACGCGCAGGCGGTGTACTCGATCGGAATCGACACCCGCCGCCCGGTCCCCAGGCTGCTCGTGGGCGGTGACAGCGCGCACTGGGGTCCTTCCGTCTTCCACTCGGACGACCTGGGAGCGACCTGGACCGAGCCGGCCAAGCCGGCCGTCAGATTTCCCAAGGACACCGGGGCCTCCCTGGAGCGGGTCTGGCAGCTGCATCCGGCGGGGCCCGCCGCACCGGACGTCGTGTATGCGGGCACGGAGCCCGCGGCCTTGTTCCGGTCCGAGGACGCCGGGGAGACGTTCGAGCTGGTGCGGCCGTTGTGGGAGCACCCGACACGGTCGCAGTGGGTGCCGGGCGGCGGTGGCGAGGCCGTCCACACCGTGGTCACGGACAAGCGGAGCGCCGACGCCGTCACCGTCGCCGTCTCCACCGCCGGGGTGTTCCGGAGCCGGGACGGCGGCGCCAGCTGGGATCCGTCCAACCAGGGGGTGTCCGCGGTCTTCCTGCCGGATCCGCATCCCGAGTTCGGCCAGTGCGTTCACAAGATCGCCCAGGACGCCGGCGATCTGGACCGGCTGTACCTCCAGAACCACTGGGGTGTGTACCGGAGCGACAACGCCGGCGCGGAGTGGACCGACATCGGCCAGGGCCTGCCTTCCGACTTCGGCTTCGCCGTCGCGGCGCATCCGCACCGTCCGGACGTGGCGTACGTCTTTCCGATCAACGCGGACGCGGACCGTGTCCCGGCCGGCCGCCGCTGCCGGGTCTATCGCACGAGCGACGCGGGCGGGACCTGGGAGCCGTTGTCCGCGGGGCTCCCCGACGGCGACCACTACGGCACGGTGCTGCGCGATGCCATGTGCACGGACGACGCCGACCCGGCCGGGGTGTACTTCGGCAACAGGAACGGCGAGTTGTACGCGAGCGCGGACGACGGGAACAGCTGGCAGCAACTCGCCTCGCATCTGCCCGATGTGCTGTGCGTCCGGGCGGCGACGCTCGGTTGAGGACGTCCGGCCGCGTGGGACCGGGCACGCGCTGCACCAGTAGAGTGACGCCCCGTGGCACGACCGTTGAAAGAGATCGTAGGACCGGGCTGGGCGGACGCCCTCGAACCGGTGGCATCACGAATCGCCGCGATGGGCGACTTCCTCCGCACGGAGATCGCCGCGGGCCGGACGTATCTGCCGGCGGGAGCGCATGTGTTGCGCGCCTTCCAGCAGCCGTTCGACGAGGTACGGGTCCTGATCGTCGGCCAGGATCCGTATCCGACCCCGGGACATGCGGTGGGACTGAGCTTCTCGGTGGCGCCGGAGGTGCGACCGCTGCCCCCTAGCCTGGAGAACATCTTCCGCGAGATGCACACCGATCTGGGACTGCCGCGGCCGTCGAACGGCGATCTCACGCCGTGGACCCGGCAGGGAGTGCTGCTGCTCAACAGGGCGCTGACCACCGCTCCGCGCAAACCGGCGGCCCATCGCGGCAAGGGCTGGGAGGAAGTGACCGAGCAGGCGATCCGGGCCCTGGCGGCCCGCGGGACGCCCATGGTTTCGGTGCTGTGGGGACGTGACGCACGCAATCTGCGGCCGCTCCTCGGCGACCTTCCGGCGATCGAGTCCGCGCACCCGTCGCCGATGTCCGCCGACCGGGGCTTCTTCGGCTCCCGGCCGTTCAGCAGGACGAACGAGCTGCTCACCCGCCAAGGTGCGCAGCCGGTGGACTGGCAGCTCCCGTGACCACCACCGGCGAAACCGCCACCGGATGGGTGCTGGGTGTCGATTCCGGCGGTTCGGGGCTGCGGGTCGCGCTCGCGCCCGCCGCACGCCCGGGAGCCACCCGGACCGCCGAGTCCCTCGAACCGGTCCGTACCGGGCCCGGCGGTATCGAGGCCGGGCATCTGCTGGAGCAACTGATGCCGATGGCGCGTGCCCTGCTCGCGGAGGCCGGGGCACCGGACGTCGGGCACGCCGCCGTCGCCCGGCCCGCGGGCGCGGGTACGGACACCACCGAGGGCACCGGGCCGTCCGGACTGGTGGCCGTCGCGGTCGGAGCTGCCGGAATGGCCACGCTCGGTGATGAACTGCGGGCGGAGGTGCCCGGTGCGCTGGAGCGGGCGTTCGGGGTACGCAGAGTGGCGCTCGCCGCGGACGCCGTGACCGCGTACGCCGGAGCACTCGGCCAGCACCCGGGTGCGGTCGTCGCCGCGGGCACCGGCATGATCGCGCTGGGGACCGATCTGACCGGCTGGCGCCGGGCGGACGGCTGGGGTCATCTGCTCGGGGACTGCGGCGGCGGTGCGTGGATCGGCCGGGCGGGCCTGGAAGCCGCGCTGCGCGCCCACGACGGACGCAAGGGCGGTTCCGCCGCCCTGCTGGCCCGCCTGGAGTCCCTGTTCGGCCCGGCGGAAGAACTGCCCGGGCTGCTCTACCCACGCTCCGACCGGGCCGCGCTGCTCGCCTCGTTCGCCCCCGAGGTCGCCCGCTGCGCCGCGGACGATCCGGTCTCGAGGAACATCCTTGCGAACGCCGCCGATCACATCGCGTCGGCAGCGGCCGCGGTGTGCCCGCCGCCGTCGGCGGGGTCGTGCGAAGTCGCTCTGACCGGCGGGGTGTTCAAGATGGGCGAGCCTCTGCTCGTACCTCTGACAGCGGCGCTCGGGCGGCAACTCCCGCACGCCCGGCATGTGTCCGCCGCCGGCGATCCGCTGGCCGGTTCGGTGAACCTCGCTGCCGCGCTCGCCGCCGGCTCACTGCTGCTGCCGCCGGATCCGCGCATGCTGCACGTGGCGGTGCGCTCATTCGGTTCATACCAGGACAGATGACGGTTGACGAACTCATAGAACAATTACGGACATACGACACGGGACCGCCCCCTCCCCGAACTGTCGCGACGACAAAACCAGTAGCATGCGGCGCCATGAGCTCCCCCACTGGGCCCGCATCCGGCCTGCCTGTACGAATGCCGCGACCCCGCCAGCCCGGGCGGCACCGCCGTCCGGAGCCCGTGGCGGCTCCCGAGGGCGCGCCCGCGCTCGTCCTCGCCGTGCCCGGCACCCCCAGCTCCGCGATACGCAGCCTTGCCGAGGAAGTCGTCAGCATCGCCCGCTCCGAGCTGCCCGGCCTCGAGGCCGTCATCGGCTACCTGGACGGCGACGACACCGAGTACCCCACGCTGGGGAGCGTGCTCGCACACACCGCCGCACTGCGCACCGAGCGGTACGAGCTGGCCAGGGCCGCCGGTCGCGAGGTCGCCGAACCCGAGGGCCCGGCCTCCGTCGTCGTGCCGCTGCTCGCCGGTCCGGACAGCGCCCTGACCCGCCGCATCCGTCAGGCGGTCATGGACAGCCGGACCACGGCGGAGCTGACCGACGTCCTCGGACCGCACCCACTGCTCGCCGAGGCCCTGCATGTGCGGCTGTCCGAGGCGGGTCTCGCACGGGCCGACCGCGCCAGGCTGTTCACCGTGGCGACGGCGGCCGACGGCATCGTCCTGGCCACGGTCGGCGGCGACGAGGCCGTCCAGGCCGCCGGCATAACAGGGATGCTGCTGGCCGCCCGGCTCGCCGTGCCGGTGATGGCCGCCGCTCTGGACCAGGAGGGCGCCATCGCGGCGACCGCCGGGGAGCTGCGCGCTTCGGGTTCGGGGCAGCTGGCGCTCGCCCCGTATCTGGTCGGCCCCGAGCTGCCGGAGGGTCTGCTGGCGGCGGCGGCAGAGGAGGCGGGCTGCGCCGCGGCCGAGCCGCTCGGCGCATACCCGGCCATCGGCAAGCTGGTGCTGTCCAAGTACACGACCGCGCTGGGCATCCCGATGCAGCCGCAGGGGGCCCAGGCCCACTGACCCTGGTCCGGGCTCCGGCCCGGCCGACCCGGACTCGTGTCCGCAGGAGCGAGGACGGCCCGCGCCGGCTGGGTCCTGTCCTGGCGAACTTTGAGGACCGGCCCGCGGCGTCGGATGCGATGGGGTCTCCCCGGGCCCGCCAGGGCCGAGAGGAAGCATCGCAGGGCGGTGGGGGCACCCCCCTGGCTTCGCCGGGGGTGCCCCCCTCCGGCGGAGGCCGGGGGAGAGCGCCCTCGTACGGGCGTGCACGGGCGACTCCGAACGCAGCGTGGGGGTGCCTCCCGGCGGTAGCCGGTGGAGCCCGCAGCTGTCGTCGCGGGCCCGAGAAGAACGCCACGGACAGAACCTGGGCGCGGGCCCTTCGTACGAGCTCGACCGCAGGACGGCCGGGCAGGCCGTACGGAACCGAAAGCCATGAGACCCCGGGAGGGTCGAATGTCCCGGCCGGGCGGACGGAGCCCCGTCCCCGGCCCGGGCCGCACACCCCCGCCCGACGGATCCGGTGCCCGGCCCCAGGGCCCTGCAGCCCGCGCAGCCCGCGCGCATCTGCCCGGTCGGCGAAGCGCTCACACAAAGATCACGCACGAGGCCGAGGGCGCCTGCATCGACCCCGCTCGGTACGGCACGCCCGTCCCGTCGTCGATGTCGAACCAGGTGACGTCCCCGGAACGCTCATTGGCGGCGTAGAGCCGCGTTCCCGTAGGTCCCAGGACGAGGTCGCGCGGCCAGCGCCCACCGCACGGCACCGTGGTGACCAGCTCCGCCTCATCGCCGTTCGCATCCAGACCGAGGACGGCAATCGAGTCATGACCGCGGTTGGCGACCCACAGAAACCGTCCGTCATGTGCCACCGCCGCCTCGGAGGCGTAGCTGGGGCCTTCGACGCCACCGGGCAGGACCGCGGCCTCGCGGACAGGCTCGAGCACACCCTCGTCGGCGTCCCAGCGGCAGACGGTGAGCGTCGGCTCCAACTCGTTGACCACGTAGGCGTACCCGCCCGAGGGGTGGAAGGCGAGATGGCGGGGGCCCGAGCCGGGCCGCAGTGCGATCTCGCGGTGCAGGCTCACGATCCCGGTCGCCGGGTCGAGTCCGACCACACCGACCGAATCGGTGCCGAGGTCGACGCTCAGGACCCACTTTCCCGTGGGATCGGGAAGCACCTGGTGGACATGAGGGCCCCGCTGTCGTTCCGGGTGAGGGCCCCGGCCCTCGTGCCGCAGTACGCCGACGGCCTCCCCTGGTTCCCCGCCGGGCCCTACCGGCAGCACACTGACGCTGCCGGAGCCGTAGTTGGCGGTCAGCACATGGCCGCCCACGACGGTCAGATGGCCGGGCCCGGCCCCGCGCACCGGCGCGGGCGAGCCGATCAGCCGGGGTGCCGCCGCATCCTCGGTGATGTCGAAGGCGGCGACGGCTCCCTCCTGCCGTTCCGAGACCGCGTACAGCACAGGACCGCGACCGACCGGCCCGACGGCCGCGAAAGGCCCGAGGGCGAGGAACGAGGGGTCCTCGACGGCACCCGTCGCGGCGATCTCCCTCAGACCCCCCGTCGCCCCGTCCACCGCGGCCGCGATGATCCCGCGCCCCCCGGCCGAGGTGAACGATCCGATGAAGGCCCGTACAGCTCTGCCGTCGCCCATGACGCTGCTCTCCCCCGCTCCTTCGCCGGCTTCTGCGCTGTTGCAGGACCGGTCGCACTGCTCGCGGCCGACAGTGACAGATCCAGCCCACTCGGTCTAGACCAATCCTGCTTCCTCGCCCCGGGCGCGCGCCAGCGCCTCGGGGTGATGGACGAACATGGGCGTCAGCTGCGTCGTGTCGTAGGTACGGTGGAACACCGGTGTGACGGCTCCCGACATCGGGGGCACGATCCACGACCAGTCGGCACCCACCGGACGCCCCTTGCCGCTCTCCCGGTCCATGTGGGTGAGAAAGCGACGAGCCTCGGTGTGGTGGTCGGCCAGCGTGACTCCGGCGAGGTCGAAGGAGTGCAGGACCGCCCGGTTGAGCTCGACCAGCGCCCGGTCCTTCCACAGGGTGCGATCGCTCGAGGTGTCCAGGCCGAGCCGTTCGGCCACCACGGGCAGCAAGTGGTAGCGGTCGGTGTCGGCGAGGTTGCGGGCGCCGATCTCGGTGCCCATGTACCAGCCGTTGAAGGGCGCGGCCGGATAGCAGATGCCACCGATCTCCAGGCACATATTGGCGATGGCGGGTACGGCGTGCCAGCGCAGTCCGAGCGCCGCATGCCAGTCGTCGTCGGGGTGGCGTAAGGCCACTTCGAGCACCGCGTCGTCCGGCAGGGCGAACCACCGGGGCTTGTCGTCGCTGCCCTGGATGATCAGGGGGAGTCTGTCGAAGGGAGTGCCCGGACCGCCGGGCCAGCCGAGCCGCTGTGCGTAGGCGGTGATCCCTGCGTTGCGCGGATCGCCGGTCCAGCGGCTGGGGTTGCCGCCTCCGCGGTGGCTGCCGTGGTCGCTCCGATCGGCGTACCCGGCGTATCGGACCAACTGCTCGTTCCAGATGCGCGGTCCCGGACGACCGGGCGCGTCGGGCGCGAAGACCGTGATCACGGGTCGTATTCGACCGCCGTTGGTCGCCTCCCGCAGATGTGCGGCGGCCTCCACGGCCATGGTTTCGGCATCAGCGACGTCCCGGCGGTCACGCACACGCAGCGACCGCCAGTAGAGCCGGCCGATGCAGCGATTGCTGTTGCGCCAGGCGACGCGGGCCCCGTGAGCGAGTTCGTCGGAGGTGTGGCGGTACGTGCCGGTCGTCTCGATCTCGGCGCGTACGGCGGCAACACGGTCGGCAAGAGCGGCGGTCCCCCCGGCGGAGGGCTCCTCGTGGTGGAACAGGCGAAGGAAGTCCTCAGCCTCCCGCAGCAGTTGCCCCGGATCGCCCGGATCGGCGTGCCCCGGAGCGGCGCCGGGCGACTCGGACTGCGTGGCGTCCGGTGCGGGGTGCTCGACGGGGCACCGGTCCGGCGGGCCGGGCATGTCCCCCCGCGGGTCACCGCCGCTGGACCGGGTGCGCGACGGCCGGTTCTTGCGGGCGGCGATGATCCGACGGAACTTCCGCATAGTGGGCCCCCCAGTACGCAGGACGGACGATGGATGCCGCCGGACTACCCCATACGGGGACTGATCCACCCCCAAGGGCCAAACAAAAGTTGCCTCGTTCACCATTCTGCGTCGGCGCGCACGATCACGGTCTCACGTCGACCACGGCCGAAGACATTCGCACACGGGTGGGCACGAGCAGTCCTGCCACGGGCCGGGGCAGCGGCAGCCGACCGCGGCCGTCAGGGCTCCCGCCCCCGGGCCTCAGGAGCCGACCAGTGGCGGGCGCAGCGAGCTGCGCAGGGACTCGGCCAGGCCCGCAAGAGCCCGCTCCAGGCCGTGGAGGTGGTGGAGAGCGGCCTCGGCGCCGGGGTGGTGGCGCAGGTCCTCCGACGTGGCCCCGGACGCCGGGGCGGGCGTCAGGACACCGGGGGACACCAGGGCGTGCAGGGCGGACTCCACCCGCCGGCACGCGGCCGCGAGCCGGGCGTCGTGCGAGGCGTGCGGGTCGGCCGCGACCGTGGCCAGACCACGCACCTCGCGGGCGCAGTCGTCCAGAAGGGCCAGGACCTGCCGTGCGCGGGTCCTGCGGGCCCGCAGCGGGCTCAGGGGATGGACAAGCGGGGCGACGGACAGCCGTGCCCTGGCGAGCAGCCCCTCCAGTTCGGCGGCGAGCGGCGCCGGATCGGCTTCCGCGTCACCTGCGAGCCGGCGCGAGGAGGCGGTGGTGCAGCCGTGCACGCAGTGCAGGGCGCGCTCGATCCAGGCGTCGGTGGTCGCGTGCGTGGTGACGGGCAGCACGAGCATCACGGCCAGCGTCGCACCGAGCGCCCCGACGCCGGTCTCCGCGAGACGCAGGGCCAGCAGCCCCGGATCCAGCACCCCCAGAAGCCCGTAGAGCAGCCCCACCATCAGCGTGACCGCGAGCATCATCCAGGTGTACGAGACCGGGGCGGCGTAGAAGACGGCGAAGACGCAGACACCGACGAGGATCGCCGTCGGCAGCAGGGCGCCGTGCAGCGGGACCGCGACGAGCAGGCTGACGCCGATCCCGACGAATGTGCCGATGAACCTCCGGAAGCCACGCACCAGGGTCTCGCCGCGCGATGAGGTGTTCACGAAGATCCACCACGTGGCACCCACGGCCCAGTACCAGCGCTCCCCCGACAGGACCTGGCCGACGACGAGCGCGAATGCGGCGGCGGTGGCCGCCTGCACGGCCTGCCGCGTCGTCGTGCGGGCCAGCCCTCCCGCGCCCATGAGCGCGGGTACGGCGGGCGGTGTCTGCCTCCGCTCGAAGCACCAGAGACCGAACCGGACCGACGACGAGGCCAGCAGGGCGAGAGCGACGGCGGAGTACAGCTCGGGCAACTGGCCGGGCGCGGTGCGCAGGAACTGTGCGACGAAGAAGGTCATGAAGGCGAAGACGCCGAGCGCGTGGCCCCGCGGGCCCCAGCGACGGACGTAGACACTGGCGCCGGCCACGACCACGAAGGCCACGTCGCGCGCCGGCGGATCGTCGTGCAGCACTGCCGCGAGCGCGAGCACGGGGAAGCCGACGGCAGGCAGCAGCGCGGTCGTGACGGCCTGACTGCGGACCGTCGTGTCGGTGACGGTGAAGAGCGCGAGAAGCGCGGCGAGACCGCCGGTGATGACGGCCGGGAGCGTGTGCCCCGTGAGACCGCAGGCGGCCACGGCCAGCCCGATGCCGAGGACGGCCCGTACGGCGCTGCGCAGTCGCAGCCGCCCCGGGTCCGGAGCCACGAACATCCTCTTCAGCACTGCTTCCCGCCCCTGTCTCGGTTCCGGCATGAAAAAGGCGCCGCGGAATCCGCAGCGCCATCGACTCCCCTATGACAGCATCCCCGGCCCCAGTGGCTCAAGCGGGCATCGATCTGCTGGGCCATTGGCACAGCCTGTGGTGCTCAGTGCATGCGAGAGGGGGCCAACGGACCAGGTTTCGCGCGGAAGGCCGTCCCACCGGTGGACGAGCGCATACCTGCGGGCACCGGCCGGACCCGGCTGCTCCGGAGGTCTCGGACCTTGCATCTGGCCCGCCCTTGGAGCACGGAACAGTGCCATTGGTACCGTGGAGCATGGGTTTCACGGGCCGGAAGGAGAGTCGGGACCATGGCCGTGGACGAGCTCGACACCCGTATCCTGCGGCTGCTGATCGAGCAGCCGCGAACCAGTGTGCGTGAGTACGCACGCATCCTCGGTGTCGCGCGGGGGACGCTCCAGGCCCGGATCGAACGGCTCGAGCGGAACGGGGTGATCACCGGCAGCGGGCCGTTCCTCTCGCCCGCCGCGCTCGGTCATCCGGTGCTGGCGTTCGTGCACATCGAGGTCACACAGGGCCATCTGGACGAGGTGGGAGACGCGCTCGCCGAGGTGCCCGAGATCGTCGAGGCGTTCTCGATCACCGGCGGCGGCGATCTGCTGACCCGTGTCGTGGCCCGCGACAACGGCCATCTGGAAGACGTGATCCAGCGGCTGATCAATCTGCCGGGAGTCGTGCGTACCCGCACGGAGATGGCGCTGCGCGAGCGCGTACCGCACCGGGTGCTGCCGCTCGTGGAGTCGGTGGGCCGGGCGTCGCGCACCACGCGCTGAACGACTGCCGCCGGCCGGACCGGGAGGCGTCACGGCGGCTTCGGCGCGCACCCGGTCGCATGTGTGGTGGGAGAGGGCGCCCAGCACGGGGAGGCGGCAGCGCATGCCGCGGGCATGCGCTGCATCACCGTTCCCCATGCGCCGGGCACGGGCCTGTACGAGGCGTGCGGCACGGCAGGGCAGGGCAGGGCAGGCGGGTTCTTCCCCCACGGCCGGACGGAATTCCGGCCGCAGTGCCGCCCACGGCGTACTCGTGCGCACGGCTCCGCCCTCCCGGGCCGCGCTCCCCGCCCGCCCCTCACATCCTGCGCTCGACGAGGAACGGCAGGAGCGCCAGGATCTCGCCGACCGCTCCCTGCGCCAGCGGAACGCTCTCGAGGGCGCAGCGGGCACGGTTCAGATGGTGTTGGGCCTCGGCCATGGCTGCCGCACGCCCGCCCGCCTCCTCGACGAGAACCGCGGCCCGCCGGGCGGTGCCGTCGTCGAGCGAGCAGTGCGAGCCGAGTTCGGTGGCCAGACGCCGGGCGGCCTGCGAATCCGCGGCGAGAGCCGCGAGCACCGGGTACGTCTTCTTCAGCCTGCGCAGGTCGTTGTGGACCGGCTTTCCGGTGACCGCCGGATCCCCCCAGATACCCAGCAGGTCGTCCACGACCTGGAAAGCGACCCCGAGATGGCGGCCGGCCCGGGTGAGGGTCTCCACGGTCGGGCGCGGAGCCCCGGCGAGTACGGCGCCCATCCCCGCGGCACAGCCGAGCAGTGCCCCGGTCTTGTGCTCGGCCATCGACCGGTATTCGTGCGGCTGCACGGCGTCGGGGCCAGTCCAGGGCCGGGACTCGAAGAGCAGGTCCTCGGCCTGCCCGTGCACCAGGTCGGTCAGCGTTCCCGCCAGGTGCCGGACCGCCGCGCCGCTGTGTACGGTGCGGGAGTCGGCCAGCGTCTCGACGGCCAGGGCGAAGAGCGCGTCGCCCGCCAGGACCGCGGGGCCGGTACCGAACTCCTTCCACACGGTCGCACGCTGCCGCCGCGTCTCGTCGCCGTCCATGATGTCGTCGTGCAGGAGCGAGAAGGTGTGGATCAGTTCGACGGCCACGGCTCCGACGACCGCGTCCTGTGCCGGGGCCCCGGCCGCCTCGGCGCACAGGACGGTGAGCGCCTGACGCACTCCCTTGCCGTGTGCCCCGGGGGCGGGGTTGCCGTCCAGGTCGCTCCAGCCGAGCGCGAATGCAGTCATCTCGGCCGGCCAGGGATGGAGTTGGCGTACGGACTGTGCGAGCGCGGGCCGTACGAGTTCACGGCAGCGGGCGAGGATCTGCTGGGCGGACGTGGGGGTCGACACGGCGGAGGTCATCGGCTGCCCGCTTCCCCGTCGACAGGGGTGCGCAGCGGGGGAACCCCCAGCTCGGCGTGGGCCTTGTCCACCATGTCCCGTGCGTGACGCAGTCCGATCCGGTCGAGCGTACTGCGCAGTTCATGCAGCTCCGCGGCGGTTTCGTCCAGGTCCCGGCCGAGACGGGCGCGCGTCTTGACGAGCCCGAGCCGGGCCAGTGCCTCGCCACGGGGCTCGCTCATGGCCCGGAACTCCGCGACCGTGTCCTCGTAGACCTTCTTGGCCTCGCCGTAACGGCGGGCACGGTAGAGCACGTTGGCGCGCATCTTGTGGTTGTACGCAAGCGCACTGGACAGCTTCATCTCGCCGCAGATGAGTTCGGCCTCGGCGAGCAGAGCGAGAGCGCGCTCCGGGGCGTCGTCACGCAGGGAAACGATGTCGGCCATGCCTCGCAGGGCCCACGCGCGGCCACGTTGGTCGTCCGCGTTCCCGGCTATCCCGGCCGCTTCCTCGAACATGGCGTAGGCCGTTTCGTAGGAGCCGGTGTTGCGGTGAATCTGCGCAATGCCTTCCAGGGCCCAGACGGTGTGGCGCGCCTCGCCGCGTTTGCGTGCCTCGGCGAGCAGTTGCTCGTGCAGCACGGCGACGGCTTCGTAGTCGCCCTGTATGCGTCCGGTCTCCGCCAGGCCGGCGAGGGAGTATCCCCGGGCGACGACGTCACCACCCTCCTTGGCCATGTCGGCGGCGAGCCCCAGCAGCCTGAAGGCGAGGGCGAGGGCACCGCGCTGCCTGGCGAGAGTGCCACCGCTCCACAGGGCCCAGGCCATGGCACCGAGATCATCCGCCGAGCGGGCGGCCCGATAGCTGGCCTTCCATGCCCGGTCTGCTTCCTCGACGTGGCCGAGCCTGCGGTGTGCCTCGGCCACGGCGAGGCCGGTGCGCGCCACCTCCTGCTGCGAGCCGGAGAGTTCGGCGGCCCGCAGATGCTCAATGCCCTTGGCCAGTACCTCCGTCAGGGAGGAGTTCACCGACATGTCGGTGAGCGCACCCTGGTACTCGGGCGCGAATGCCTTGCTGTGCATGGATGCCTTTCGTACGTGTCCGGAACGGCAGCACCTCGCTATACATCGAGCGTATACACGGAGTGTATAGACGCCTGGACCGCTGCCGCCGGGTTCGGTGGGAGGCTGGGGGCCCGTCACCCTCGGCGGGCCGCCCCACTACTGATCAAGACGGCAGCCGTGCACGCCGGGTTGCCCGCCCGTGGGAAGTTCCTTCTCGTCAGCCCAGGGAGCCAGCGATGACGGTCCCCTGTATCGCCTGGCACAGATCCGGCGTGCGCGTCATCGCCTCGATCGACTCCCCACCCTCCCCGGCTCGTTCAGCGCTCTGCCGAGGTTGCTCCGCGCGTGGGCGTCGGCCAAGGGGCATAGGCGCGATGGGCCGCGTGCCAGGCGCACCGGCTCACGGTGATCCAGCCTCTGAAGAGCCGCCGCCACTCCGGTTTTGCCACCAGGCATCCGGACAGCCTCACCGGTACCGCCATCACACCTCGACCGGTCCACGCGCCGAGGACGCCGGTACCGAACCCTTTTCACAGCCGTCGCAACCCAAGGCAGCACCCGCCCCGGCGTCTTCGCAGACAACGTCGGACACTCGCCGCTCCGGCCGCACGACGCCGACGAGGTTGGACTGGGCGGGTTCACACCTGACTGCATGAGGGCGAGCTAAGCGAACTGGACCCTGGGTCCCACACCGGCGAGGAGATTCCGGGCATCGGGAGCCGCGATCTGCGGTTCCTCGGCCGTCGCGTGCTGCCACCACAGCATAAGAAGATCTGTCTCCCAGCCGGGGGACAGATCCCACCAGCCCACGTACGGGTCGTCCCCGGCCAGTCACTGCCCGGGGAAGAAACAGGTCCCCCGTAGAAGGCCATCGCCACATCAGCGTCGGCTGCTTCCGTCATCGCACCTGCCCGGGTCATCCCGTCGCGAAGGGCCGAAAGCCACTGTCGCGGAAGTGTCTCTTCACCTAGTTGCTGTTTCCCCACGCCATGTACGCAGACGATACGAGCCATGTCGTCCTCCCCAGGAGCACACGTGCCGACTAATGGCGGTCGAAGAGCGTGGACATTCCCATCTCGAATGCGACGACCTCGTGGCCCGTGCCCACGACAACGTCTCCAGCTTCCACATGGGGGGTTGCGGCCTGGTCAGGAGGGCGCCGCGCACGATGCGGGTGTTCCATCCGGTCTGGGGGATCACCAGGGCGATGAGCGGCATGATCAGCATGGTCCAGGCAGCCGGAGCCCCGTCGGCACCCGTGACGGTGACGGCGGGCCAGCCACCCCGTCCGCAGCACCCGGAGCAGCAGGAGCAGGACGGAGATGACGAATTCGGGTACGGCGAAGGATGCCGTGGCCGCGTGGCCGAGGATCCGGTCGGTGAGCGGCCCGGACGGGCAGCCGCCCAGCAGCCGAGGGCCAGCGACAGGACGACGGTGAGGAGGAACGCACTCGGCGGGGCGTCCGACGGGTTACCGGGGTGGGCGAGGGTGCAGGGTCGCCTCGCCCGTGACGCAGACGCCGACCGTGCCGCCGGGGCGGGTCCGAAGGGGGCCGGGGGTGCGGATGCCGATGGGGGCATCGAGGCCGTCGACGGCGACCGTGACCATGGAGTCGTGGCCGAAGAAGCGGACGTCGGCCACGGTGCCCCGGGCTGCCCCCGCGTCCGGATCGGTGAGGTGGAGTTGTTCGGGCCGGAGGAGGGCCAGGCCCTCGCGGAGGCCGGGTGGAGCGGCGGCCAAGGGGAGACGTCCGAGGGGCGTGGTGGCGGTGTCGTCGTCGGCAGTGGCGGGGACGAACACAGTGTCGCCGACGAACGCGGCCACCCAGGGGTCTGCGGGACGCCGATACACCACTTCGGGGGCCGCGCACTGCGCGACGCGGCCCTCGCGCAGCACGGCGACGACGTCGGCGGTGGACAGGGCCTCCTGCTGGTCGTGGGTGACGAGGAGGGCTGTCGCGCCGCTGGCCTTGAGTGCGGCCCGCACCTCCGCCCGTACGGCTCCGCGCAAACCGCTGTCCAGGGCGCTGAACGGCTCGTCGAGCAGGACGAGATGGGGTTCGGGTGCGAGGGCGCGAGCCAGGGCGACACGCTGCTGCTGACCTCCGGAGAGTTCGTGCGGCATGCGGTCGCCGTACCCGGCGAGACCGACGAGCTCCAGCATCTCCTCGACTCGCTGACCGCCGGTTCGCCGGTCGGCGCCCGTGAGGCCGAAGGCGATGTTGCGGGCCACGCTCAAGTGCGGGAACAGCGCGCCTTCCTGGGGGACGATGCCGATGCGGCGGCGCTCGGGCGAAAGGTGGACGCCGGGGCCGGCGAGGGTGCGCCCGGCGACGATGACGGTGCCCGCCTCGGCGCTGAGGAACCCGGCGATCACCCGGAGCAGGGTGGTCTTGCCGCAGCCGGACGGGCCGAGGACCGCCGCGAGCGAGCCGCCGGGGACGGTGAGGTCGAGGCCGTCGAGGACGGTGGCACCGGGGCCGTACGCCTTGACCACGCCGCTGACCTGGAGGTCGTTCATGTGCGGTGCCTTCCGAGGAGGTACGAGGGGATGGCGGAGAGCAGGATCAGGGCCATGGCGTACGGGGCCGCGGCAGCGAACGATCCGGTGCCCGTCTCCGTCCACAGGCGGGTGGCGAGCGTGTCCATGCCGGTGGGGCGCAGGAGCAGGGTGGCGGGCAGTTCCTTCATGCAGACGACGAAGGTCAGGGCCGCGCCTGCCGCGATGCCAGGTGCGGCGAGCGGCACGGTGACCTCCCGCAGCACGCCGAAGGGGGTGCGGCCGAGGGAGCGGGCGACGTCGTCAAGGACGGGCGGCGCCTGCAGGACGGCAGCCCGTGTGGCACCCACGGCGACCGGCAGGATAAGCACCGCGTACGCGCAGATCAGCAGCGGGGTCTCCTGGTACAGCGGTCGGGCGTAGCGCACGGCGAAGAAGACCAAAGCAAGGGCGACGGTGATGCCGGGCACGGCGTGGCCCGCGTACGCGGCCTGCTCGAGAAGGCGTGCGAGCCTGCCCTTGTAGCGGGCGGCGATGACGCCGACGGGCAGGGCGAGCAGGGTGGTGAGCGCGGCGCCGGCGGCGGCGACTCCGAGGGTGGTGAGCGCGGTGGTGGTGAGGGTTGCGGGGTCCCAGGTGGCGGAGGAGCCGACGGCCAGCCAGTAGCCGAGGGTCGCGAGCGGGAAGCCGACGGCCGCCGCGACGACAGCCGCGCACCAGGCCAGCGCGGGCAGCTGCAGCCGACCGAGTACGGCGGGGACCGCGCGGCGTGCGGTGCCCGCGCCGGTGCGGGCATAGCCCGCGCGCCCGCGCGTGCGGGTCTCGGCGGCGACGAGCAGGACCGTCATGAGGACGAGTACGGCGCTGAGCGCGGCAGCCGGGGTGCGGTCGAAACTGGCCCGGTAGGACGTATAGATGCCGCGGGTGAAGGTGTCGTACCGCATGAGGGACACGGCGCCGAAGTCGGAGAGCACGTACAGCGCGACGATCAGTCCACCGCCGGCGGCGGCCGGCCGCAGCTGCGGCAGCGTCACGCCGACGAAGGTACGGAAGGGGCCGCGGCCGAGGGAGCGGGCGACCTCCTCGTGCCCTGGGTCGGTACCGCGCAGGGCTGCGGCGACCGGCAGGTACACGTACGGGAAGCTCGCGAGCGTCAGCGCGAGGGCGGATCCGGTGAACCCGGCGAGGGAGGGCGCGGCGGAGAGCCAGGCGAAGGCGGTGACGTAACTGGGCACGGCCAGCGGCAGGGTGGCGAGCACGGACCAGGCGCGGGCGCCGGGCAGGGCGGTGCGGACGGTCAGCCAGGCGAGCGAGATGCCGAGCACCAGGCATGCGGTGACGACGGCCGCGGTCAGGCCGAGGCTGCGCAGCAGAAGTTGTCCGGTGCGCTCGTCGGCGATGACGTCCCAGGCGTAGGCCGGGCCTCGTTCCAGGGCGCGTACGGCGAGGTAGCCGAGTGGCAGGACGGCGAGGGCGGCGGCGAGGCAGGCCGGGACGACGAGGACCCACGCGGGTCGGGCCCCGCCCCGAGCCGCGGCGCGCTTTCGCCCGGCGGGCGCGGGGGCGCCTGCCGGGCGGGGTTCGCGACGCGTCCGGACGGGGGAATCCGGTGAGGTCACGTCAGACGAGTCCGACGTCCTGGAGCATGGCCAGCGTCTCCTTGAGGGAGTCGAGCTGGCCGAGGTCGATCTTCGGCGACTGGAGGGTCTCCAGTGCCGGCACGCCCTCGGCGGACTTCACGCCGGCGGCCAGCGGGTACTCCTTGGTCTCCTCCGCGAAGTACTGCTGGGACTCGGCGGAGAGCAGGTAGTCGACGGCCTTCTGCGCGTACGCGGCCTGCTTGTCGTCGGCGCCCTTGAGGATGCCGACGCCGGCGACGTTGACGAGGCCGCCCGGGTCGCCCTGCGACAGGTAGTGGATCTTCGCCTTGAGCTTGTCGGCGCCTTTCTCGGCGGCCTGCTCGTACCAGTAGTAGTGGTTGATCAGGCCGAGGGAGACCTCGCCCTTGTCGACGGCCTCCAGGACCTTGAGGTTGCCCTCGTACACCTTGGGCTCGTTGGCCTTCAGGCCCTTGAGCCAGGTGCGGGTGTCGTCGTCGCCCTCCAGGACGCGCATGCCGGTGACGAAGGCCTGGAAGGAGGCGTTGGTCGGGACGTAGCCGATCTTGCCCTTCCACTCCGGCTTGGTCAGGTCGTGGACGCTGTTCGGGGGCGTGGGGACCTGGTCGGGGTGGTAGGCGAGGACGCGGACGCGGCCGCTGACGCCGGTCCAGTCGCCGGCCGAACTGCGGTAGGCGGGGGCGACCTTGTCGAGGGTGGCCTTCGGGAGCGGGGCGAGGCGCTGTTCCTTGGAGAGCGCGCCGAGGGCGCCGGCATCCTGGGAGAGGAAGAGTCCGGCCTCGGTCTTGTCGCCCTCCTCCAGGAGCTGGGCGGAGAGTTCGGCGCTGTCGCCGTAGCGGACCTCGACGGTGGCGCCGAGGTGCTTCTCCAGTTTCCCGATGAGCGGCTTCACGAGGTTCTCGTTGCGCCCGGAGTAGATGACCAGGTCGGCCGGTTCGTCAATGCCGCAGCCGGTCAGCGGAAGGAGCATGGCGGCCGCGGCGAGCGCGGTCAGCGTGCGGGCCAGAGGGCGGCGCATAGATGGTGATGCCTTCCTGCCGTGCCCGTCACCGTCGCGGGCGAGGGCGCGCGGAGGGGTACGGGCGACGAAGAACTACGGGGAGAACCTGTGAATATGGCATTGATAAGGTAAAGCTACCCTAATGGTCAAGCCAGACTTTGATAACGGCTTGGCCGCGATCGGGCCTCCAGAGGTAGCACCCCCCTCTATCGGGTCAGGGAAGGCTTACCTACGATGCGCGCGTGACGCTCCTCCCCGCTCCGCCCACCGGCGGCCACGCTCTCCCCTTCGCCCAGGGCCTCGCTCAGTACGGCGACCGCACCGCCCTCGTGACCGCCGAGGGTGAGGTCTCCTACCGCGAGCTGGCCGACCGGGTCGCCGCCACAGCGCACTGGCTCGGCCCGGGGCGCCGCCTGGTGCTGCTGCCCGGCGCGAACACCGTCGACGCGCTCGTCGTCCACCTGGCCGCGCTCGCCGCCGGCCATCCCGTGCTGCTCGTCCCCGGTGACCATCCGGAGGCGCTGGAGAGGCTGATCGACGCGTACGACCCCGACGTCGTCGCGCGCCCGGCCGACGGCGGATGCGGCATCGAGGAGCGACGGCCGGGATCGGCCCATGTCTTCCACCCGGACCTGGCGCTGCTCCTGAGCACCTCGGGCTCGACCGGCTCGCCGAAGCTGGTCCGGCTCTCGTACGAGAACCTCCAGACGAACGCCGAGGCCATCGCCACGTACCTCGGGATCCGCGGCACCGACCGGGCCGCCACGACTCTGCCGATGCACTACTGCTACGGACTGTCCGTCGTCCACAGCCATCTGGCGCGCGGCGCCGGCCTCGTCCTCACCGGCCTGTCGGTGGCGGACGCCTGCTTCTGGGACCTCTTCCGCTCGGCCCGCGGCACGTCCCTTGCCGGCGTCCCGTACACCTTCGACTTGTTCGACCGGGTCGGCTTCGCCGACATGGACCTGCCGCACCTGCGGTACGTCACCCAGGCCGGCGGCCACCTCGCGCCCGAACGCGTGCGGCATTACGCTGAGTTGGGGATACGACGCGGCTGGGGCCTCTTCGTCATGTACGGCCAGACCGAGGCGACCGCCCGCATGGCCTACCTGCCCCCGGAGCTCGCGACCACCCACCCCGGTGCCATCGGGGTGCCGGTCCCGGGCGGCTCGTTCTCCCTCGCGCCGGTCGAGGAAGCCACGCAGGACGGTGTCGGCGAACTCGTCTACACCGGCCCGAACGTCATGCTCGGCTACGCCCACTCCCCGGACGACCTCGCCCTCGGCCGGACCGTGGACGCCCTACGCACCGGCGACCTCGCCCGGCGCACCGAGGACGGCGTGTACGAAATCGTCGGCCGCCGCGGCCGCTTCCTGAAAATCGTCGGCCTCCGCATCGATCCGCAGCAGGTGGAGGCGATGCTCGAACGGCTCGGACTGAGTGCCCTGTGCACCGGGGACGACGAGGCACTCAGCCTCGCCGTGGTGCGAAGACCCGGGTGGGACGCGCGGCGCATACGGCGGAGAGTCGTCGACGAGTGCGGCTTGCCACCCCGCGCCGTACGCGTCCACGTCCTCCCCGAACTCCCCCGGCTGCCCTCGGGCAAGCCCGATTACGCTGCCGTCCGCGCCCTGAGCGAACGATCCGTCGAGACCCAGGACGACGGCGGCGCCGGCCCCGACGACCTGTGCGCCCTCTACGCGCGCGTGCTGGACCGGACGGGAGTGACGCCGGACGACAGCTTCGTCGGCCTGGGCGGGGACTCCCTGTCGTACGTGGAGATCTCCCTCCAACTCGAACAGCGCCTCGGGTGCCTGCCGGCGAACTGGCACGTGACCCCGATCCGGGAACTGGCCTCCTCCGAGGGCGCCTCCCCCACCCGACGCCGTGCCCGTCTGGAGACCAGCGTCGCCCTGCGCGCCATCGCGATCGTCTGTGTCGTCGGCTCACATGTCCGGCTCTTCGAGATCAGGGGCGGAGCCCATCTGCTGCTCGCCGTAGCGGGGTTCAACTTCGCCCGCTTCCTCCTCACCTCCGCCGAGCGCCGAGATCGCGTCCGCCGTACGGCCCGCAGCATCGGGCGCATCGCGCTGCCGACCATGGCGTGGACCGCGTTCGCGCTCCTGGTCTCCGACGACTACGACTGGACCAACCTCCTCCTCCTGCACAACGCGTTGGCACCGCAGATCATGGGGCCGGGCATCCACCTGTGGTTCGTCGAGGCCCTTGTCTACATACTCCTGGTCACCCTCGCGCTCCTTGCCGTACCCGCCGTCGACCAGGCTGAGCGCCGATTCCCGTACGGCCTGCCGGCCGCCCTGGCCGCACTCGGTCTCCTCGCGAGGTACGAACTGATCGGCCTGCCCGAGCGCTCGCAGATCACCGACGCGGTCACGGTCTTCTGGCTGTTCGCCCTCGGCTGGGCGGCCGCCAAGACCCGAACCGTGCCGCAGCGGCTCCTCGTCACCCTGGCTGCCCTGGCCTCCTTGCCTGGGTTCTTCCACGGAGAGCCACGACGCGAGGCGTTCGTAGCAATCGGCTTCGTGCTGCTCGTCTGGCTCCCCACGCTTCCGAGTCACCGTCGCCTCAACCAGGCGGCCGGAGCGCTCGCCGCTGCCTCTCTCTCGATCTACCTGACGCACTGGCAGATCTACCCGATCTTCGACAACGTCTCCGAACCCCTGGCACTCGCCGCCGCCCTGCTCTTCGGCATCGGCTACTCGACGGCCGTGACGCGCCTGACCAGGTGGACCGGGCAGCGCCTCAAGGGGGCGCGGCACCAAGGGTGACACCGAGTCGGGGGAGACGGACACTGACAGGCGGTTCGCGACGCGCGTAGAAGTGACACCTCCGAGTCACCCGGCAGAAACCATCCGCCACTACAACGTCCCCTGCCGCCACGGCGCGTTCCCCGAGACGCCCCCGGATGCGGTGCTCCGCGACCCGTCCGCAACGTTCGCGAAAGGCACCTCATGACGAACTCCCTCCGCGCCCCCAGCAGACCACCACGGTCCACGCTCGTGGCCTCCGCCCTGACGGGCGTCCTTGCGGCCAGTCCGCTCGCCCTCCCCTCGGCCGCCACGGTCACGATCGCCCGCTCCAGGGAACGAAGCGCGTCTCCCCGTACAACGGACAAGAGGTGACGGTCACCGGGATCGTGACCGCCGTCCGGTCGGTCGCATCGTCGCGTGGATATTGGATCCAAGATCCGATCGGCGACGGCAACCCGGCCACCAGTGAGGGCGTGTTCGCGTACACCGGATCCACCACGCCCTCGACGAAGGTCGGCAACAAGGTCACGACCAAGGGCAAGGTATCCGAGTAATACCATCGAGGGGCTGGTTCTCGCGCCCGGCAAGTACGCCCTCGACCGGTACGAGTCGCTCGAGGGCATGCGGGTCAAGCTGATCCTGGGCGGGCTGATCGCCTTCACCGCAGCCTCCGCGCTGTACGCGATCGCCGACAGCCTGAGGTGGCTGTGGGCCGCCCGACTCGGCCAGGGAGCCGCTGCCTCCGCCTTCTCCCCGTCCGCGTCCGCCCTCGTGGCCCGCCTCAGTCCGGCGGCCAAACGCGGCCGGGCGTTCAGGAGTTACGGCTTCTACAAGTCGATCGGCTACACCCTCGGGCCGCTCCTCGGTGGTGTGCTCGTGTGGGCCGGCGGGCTGCGCCTGCTGTTCACGGTGATGGCCCTGTGCGGCGCGATGGTGGCTCTCTGGGCCGCCCTGGCCGTGCCGGTCGTACCGCCGCTGCCCGCAAGCGGCAGACCGTCGCGGACCTCGCGCGCCGTCCGGCCGACCGCGCCTTCCTCGCGCCGACGGCCGCGCTGGCCGCCGCGACCGCCGCGCTCTCGGTCGGCGTCGGGTTCCTGCCCGTCTCCGGTGCCGCGGCAGGACTCCCTCGCCACCGGCGCCGCGGTCTCGGTCCTCGCTGCCACGGCCGCCATCGTCCAGCCCCGTGCCGGACGCGCCCTCGACGCGGGCTGCCTGACCACGCGTACGGGACTGCTCGCCGGCCTCTCCGTCACGGCCGCCGGGCTCGCCGCGGCCATGCTCCCCGGCCTCACCGGCGTCCTTCTCGCCGCCGCCCTCATCGGCACCGGCAAGGGGCTCATCACTCCGCTCGGCTTCGCGGCTCTCGCCGCGTCCACCCCCAAGGAGCGCATGGGCCAGACCATGGGCTCGGCCGCGAACTCGGCGACGCCGGCGGCCCTCTGCTCATGGCGGCGGCCGCGGCCGCCACCACGCTCACGTACGGGTACGCGGCCCTCGCGGTGCTGATCGCGGCCGCCCCGGTGGCGGCACTCGTCGCCGGTCGGACACGCACCCCCTCGCCCTTGACGAAGAGCGATCGGTCTACTTGCCGCTGTCCTCGGCCAGGGTGTGGGCGACGAGGGCGTTGGCGTGGCCGTGGCCCAGGCCGTGCTCGCTCTTGAGCCAGCCCACGAGTTCCATGTGCTTCGTGAGCTCGGACGAGCGGATGAGCGTCTTCCACTCCTCGATCGGCCGCCCGTACTTCTTCTCGATCGAGGGGAAGTAGCTGGCAGGGCCCTTCACTGCGTCGGTCATGGCGTGCTACGTTTCACGGTTGAAATGATCTTGAAGACGTCGATGATGCCTTCCGCTGCCGGGACCGGCTAGCGGTTCGCCCGGCCCGAGGCCAGTCGGGCCGTGACGGCGGCCGGCCAGACGAGGCCGCTCGATCTCGTCGTATGTGGAACCGCGCACTGTCTCTCCCGTTTCGCCGGAGCGCAAGGAGAATCGGCGGCCACACCCAGGACGATCTTGATCTGGTCGATCAGCCCAGGAAGCTCAGCCGGACCTGCCGGTTCGGATTGTCCCTGTTGGTGTCGACGAGGCAGACCGACTGCCAGGTGCCGAGCTCCAGGCGTCCACCGATGACGGGCAGGGTGGCGTGCGGCGGCACCAGGGCGGGAAGGACGTGGTCGCGGCCGTGGCCCGGGCTGCCGTGGCGGTGCTGATAGCGGTCATCGGCCGGGAGAAGAACATGCAGCGCCGCCAGCAGGTCGTGGTCGCTTCCTGCGCCGGTCTCGATCAGGGCGATCCCGGCAGTGGCATGCGGCACAAAAATATTGAGCAGACCGTCCCGTCCGGCGGCGGTCTCGGCCAGGAACGTGCCGCACTCGTGGGTCAGATCGATCACGGCCTCGGTCGGGCCGGTGGCCACATCAAGGACTCTCGTGGTGAAGGCTTCGGGCATACGTCCATCCTCCCGCCCATCCCGCAGGATCGCGCGTCCGCCTGTCGAGAGGGCATCGACCTGCCGCGGAACCGGTCGCCGCCTTCTGCACCATGCTGCGTACGAAGTACTTTACGAAGTACTTCGGGTTCGGCCCGGAGTTGAGGACCCGCAGCGGGGTGGCGAAGCGCAGGCCGTCGGCGGAGGCGAGTTCGCCGCCGCCCCAGTGCCCGACGATGAGCAAGGTGGCCTGGTAGTCGACCAGGACCGCGTTGGCCAGGCAGAGGGTTTCGGCGCTCAGGTAGTTCTGCTCGACCCAGAACAGCTGCTCGCGGGAGCGGCCGGGCTCGTCCTCGGAGACCATCGCCTGTATCCCGATATTGCACGCCTCGGCTACCAGGACCGCCGCCAGCGATACGACGAGGTGTTCGGCGCGGAACCCGGTCCAGGCATCGAACAGGGCCATGGGGCGCTCGTTGCCCGACCAGCAGCGGTCCCACAGCCAGCGGGCCGGCTTCCACCAAGCGTCGCCCTTCAGATCCCG
Source organism: Streptomyces sp. NPDC043861 (assembly GCF_056435905.1). Classification (NCBI taxonomy): domain Bacteria; kingdom Bacillati; phylum Actinomycetota; class Actinomycetes; order Kitasatosporales; family Streptomycetaceae; genus Streptomyces; species Streptomyces sp. NPDC043861. Next base: position 44,216 of record NZ_JBWKDP010000016.1, read on the forward strand.
GTAGCCCTGGGCGCCCTTGAACGCGTGGTGCGGGTGGCTGGGCCTACTGGCTGTTTCGCCGACGGCGTCGGATGACCGCCCCTGCGACGACGCCGGCCAGGGCTGCGGCTGCGGCGACTGCGGCGTGGAGGGGTACGCGAGACTCGCTTTCCTCTCCGGCTAGCGTCACGGTTGTCGTGCTCGTTCGCTGCACTGTGCCGCTGCGCAGCGTCAGTGTGGCTTTCCAGGGGCCGTCGGGCAGGCCTGGGTTGAGGGGGACGGTGACGGTTCCTTTCCCGTGCGGGGCCAGAGTGATGCTTGAGGCGGCGGGGAAAGGGCCTGCGGTGATGCCGCCGGGGCCGTCGCGAAGACCGAGTGCCCCGTTCAGGTCCACCGCTCGTCGGCCGAGGTTGTGGACGGCGGCGGTGACGCTGGGGCGGCCCTGCTTGTCCCGCGAACCGTTCATCTTCTCGATTCTGAAGTCGGAGATGGGCTCCCCTCCCGGCCCGATGTCCAGATAGAGGCGCACCCCGACGCGGGTGATGCCAGCGATGTTGTGCGTGGCGTCCGCTGCGGCAGCGCTTTCGGCCCATACGACGGCGTAGCGTTCTCCGGCTTGCGCGGTCCGCGGCACGTTGATCGTGATCTCGGCCTTTGCCCGTGAGTGCGGGGCCAGGTTCTCTGCAGCGGGTTTGAGCCGGATCCATCGGGTCAGCTCGTTGGCGGTTCGCCCCGGGGCGAACGTGAACCCCTGGTTCTCGATGGACGCGGCGGCTGCATACAGGTCGATGCGGCGGGGAGAGGACGATTTGTTGGAGATCTCGATCTTGCGCTTGATCGTCGTGCCTGGCTTGAGGTGGTCGACGATGTACATCTGCGCGCGTGGGTCGTTCCGCAGGGACACGGGGGCTTCGAGAAGCCGGATGCCCATGAACTCCCCCTTCTCGTCTGCGGCGGCCGCCGAGCTGATGCCGGCCGGAGCAAGCACACCCAGGGCGATCGCCGCCGCGGCGAGGGCCGCGGCGGCGATCAGGGCGAGGACCCGGTGCGGGGGCGAGGGGTTACGCCACAGAATGAGTCACCGTCCCGGTGTAGGTCCCGGCGACCGCGGCGGCGGGCACGTCGACGTCCAGGGTGGGGTTCCACTTGACGGAGTTGTTGCCGGAACCGCTCGGCTTGCTGAAAGCGGTGCGGGCGGAGGCGAGGGTGCCCGCCGTGCCGGGAGTGAAGGGCCCGTTGACCGGGTCGATCGCTGCTCCGGGGGTGTAGGTCACCGCGCTGCCGGTGATGGGGCTGCCGCCGGGGGTGGTGAAGGGATCGGTCAGGGAGACGGTGGACACCCAGCTGGCGTCGGCCAGCGAGCGCTCGTCCGTCACGGTGACCTCGCCGAGCTGCCCGGTGGCTGTCCCGCCCGGAGCCACCTCGCTCAGGGTGGCCGACGCGGGAACCGCGACGGTCAGGCCATCGGTGGGGCTGACCTGGAAGGTGACCACCGTGTCCCCCTGGTCGGGGGAGGCCGCCCCTCCTGTCGGACCACCGCCGACAGTCAGGAGGGTGGCGCTGGCCGTGTCGGTGGCGGTGTCGATCACTGACACGTTGTCGGAGCCGGTGTTCGTGACATAGGCCTTGGTGCCATCCGCGGTGAAGAACACTCCACTTGGGCCGGTGCCGATGTTGGTGGTGATGGTGGAGGTGACGGCGTCGGTGGTGGTGTTGATTACCGACACGTTGTTCGAGCCGTTGTTCACGACGTAGGCCTTGGCGCCGTTGGGGGCCACGGCCACCCCTCGGGGGGTCGTGCCGACAGCGAAGGTGGAGCTGACGGTGTCGGTGGCGGTGTCGATCACCGAAATGTTGTTCGACGTGTTGTTTGTGACGTAGACCTTGGCGCCGTTGGGGGTCACGGCCACCGTGGAGGGATTCGTTCCCACGGTGATGGTGGAGCTGACGGTGTCGGTGGCGGTGTCGATCACCGAAAGGCTGTTGCCGTTGAGGTTGGCGACGTAGGCCTTGGCACCGTCGGGGGTGACGGCCACCCCGATGGGAGCCGTGCCGACGGTGACGGTGGTGCTCACTGTGTCGGTCGCCGTGTTGATCACCGAGACGGTGCCATCGAGGGTATTGACCACATAGGCCTTCGCGCCATCGGGAGTGACGGTCACCCCTCGAGGTTCGTCGCCGACGGTGATGGTGGCGCTCACCGTATGGGTGGCGGTGTTGACCACCGACACATTGTCGGAGCCGCTGTTCGTGACATAGGCCTTGGTGCCGTTCGGGAACATCGCCACCCATGTCGGAGCCGTGCCGACGGTGATGGGCGTGCCGCTGACGGTGTCGTTCGTGGTGTTGATGACCGAGACGGTGCCGTCATCGGAATTGGCCACATAGAGAAAGTTCGACGGGTCGGCGGCCGCAGGATGCACGGTCACCATGGGCAGAGCCAGCGACGCCAGCGCGACCAGGCCCACCACAGCCCGCCGCCTGGCCGGTACAGCACCTCACCTTCGCCGTCTGAACCATCTCACAGGCCGCCCTTCGGGGCGGTCACCCACTTCCGGCTGGAAAGCACAATGCCCAAGCACGGAGACCTCCGCGTCCACGAAGAATCGGCGCCCGGATCCACCGTGACACCGAGATCATCTGCGATGACTCGAAGATCACTTTATGAAGGCTGCCACCACACTATTCCTAGCTGTAATAGCGCGTGTCGCCTTATTCGTATATGAGCAATAAGCCTGGCGATACCCCCTTCGGGTGCGTGGGGGCCGCCGTGATTTGCGAAAGCCGTACCAGAGACGGCTCACCGGAGGGGGTTCATGCCACTGAATGTGTCACCACACCTCGGTAGACGCCAGCCACTCCGGCGGTGGGCACGTGGACGTTGAGGGTGGGGTGCCAGGAGACGGAATTACTGCCGGAGCCAACCGGACGGCTGAACGCCGTACGGAAAGCGGCAAGGGAACCGGAACGACCGGGAACGAACGGACCATTGAACGCATCGATCGCAGCTCCAGGGCGGTACACCACCCCACCTCCAGAGATCGTCTCATGGGGCCCATGCGAACCCGCCGTGAAATCCCTGCCCACGGTGACGGTCGCCGTCCAGGCGGCATCCCGAGCGGCCCGCTCATCGATCACACGAACCTCGCCGAGCCGGCCCGAGGCAGTTCCCCCGGGATGTGCACGGGACAGCGCAGCCGCGCACGGCACGGATACGTACAGGCCCCCCGGCGCGACCACCTCAAACCTCTCCCAGGTGTCCGCGCTGTCTGCTGTCTCGTCGGCACAGGCCGGCGCAGTACCCAGCGCAGCAACCACCCCGGCCATGACGAACACACCCCTCGCCAGCGAAATTCCACTCCCGTTACGACTTGCCATAGAAGTACGGTATGAGGAAACAATCACTCATTCGCACTTTAAGTCATCTGATGGTGGAATCCTGCTCCCCCTTAGCTGGGACTGTGGAGCAGCCTGCAACCGACCTTCATTCCCTCCTCGCCATTGCGGCGATCCGGTCGGCATACGTGCGGTACGCCTTGCGCCCGGCCGAGGTAGAGCCGTCGCCGGCGAGGGCGGCGCACTGCTTGAGCGTGGCACGGTGGAGTGCGAGCGGGGCGGTGACGCGTACCGAGTAGCCCTGCCCGCGGCGGATGGTCCGACCACTGCGCAGCGCTTCGCGGATCTCTGCGACCTCGGTGGCCTTGAGGCGCTCGGCGAGCAGGCCGGGCACGTCGATGACGTGCTGCTCAGGCTCGGGCGCCTGCTCCTGGCCCTCGTCGTCGGTGGCCAAGCCGTCGAGTTCCTCCAAGGCGTCGCCGATGTCGCGGGCGCCGGCCGCGTCGAGCACCCTGCGGATGGTTCTGGGTGCGACGCCGTACTGCCGGGCGAGCGCCTTCACCGCGGCACCCTTGGCGTACGCGTCGACGACGTCGGCCGCCTGGTCCTCATCCAGCGCGGCCGGACGCCCCAGCGTCTTGCCCGCGGCCTCGGCGGCGGCGACGCCTTCCTTCGTGTTCTCGCTGATCATGTCACGCTGGAACTCCAGGACCCCGGCGAGCATCGTGACGAACAGTTTGGTCTGCGGGTCGTCGGCCACAAGATCGAAACCGGACCAGGCGCCGGTCGCGATGCGACAGGTGCGCGTCCGGCTCCGCCGGGCCGCCGCGCTCCGGCACACCTCCGCGTCCCCATCGCCCCGCGCCGCCGGTGACCCGATCGCCGCCGGAAGCCTGCCGAACGCCGGTGTCCCTGCGCCGAACGGCAGCCGGATCGCCGCAGGTCGCCGCACACCTGCCGGTGGCCGGCGGGTGTCGGCGCACGGAACGCCGGGTCGCCGGACTGCCCATGGACGGAGGAGCCGACGACGGTCACCATGGCCTCATGGCTCACGACGCTGCTCGTACGCCCCTGGTGGAACCGTCGCCGTCGGCGATCCCGGCCTCGGCCGGGATCGTGATCGTCGGTGGTGGTGTGATCGGGGCCAGCATCGCGTTCCATCTGGCCGAAGCGGGTGTGGACGACATCCTCCTGCTGGAGCGGGACACGGCGGCATCCGGCTCGTCGGGCAAACCGATCGGTGGCGTACGCGCCCAGTTCTCCGACCCGCTCAACATCCGCCTCGGGCAGCGCAGCCTGCGAGCGTGGCGCGACTTCACCGAGCGGCCCGGCGCGGATGTGGGGCTCAGCAGCGTCGGCTATCTCTTTCTTCTGAGCCGCGACCAGGACGCCGCGGCGTTCGAGGAAGCCGCCGCCGTGCAACGGGAGTTGGGCGTGGAGAGCCGGCTGATCAGCCCCCGGGAAGCCCAGGAACTGTGCCCGTACATCGACCCGTCGTCGGGAATCGTCGCGGCCGCGTACTCCCCGGACGACGGATACGCCCTGCCGAAGGCGGCAGTCCTCGGCTATCTGCGGGCGGCACGCGACCTGGGCGCGGTCGTGCGCACACACTGCGCGGTCACCGGCATCGACAGCGACGGCGGCACACTGCGGGCGGTGCACACGACGTCGGGTACGGTCCGCACCGGCGCCGTCATCTGTGCGGCGGGCGCCTGGTCGGCCGCGATCGGGGCCATGGCCGGCGTACCGCTGCCGGTCACCCCGCTGCGCCGGCAGATCGCCCTCACCGGACCGCTCACTCCACGTCCGCCGCGTATCCCCTTCACCCTCGACTACGCATCGACGCTGTACTTCCACAACGACGACGCCGGCGGGCTGATCCTCGGGCTGTCCGACACCCGCCAGGAGCCGGGCTTCGGACGGGACTTCAGCGAGGAATGGCTGGAGCCGTTCCGAAAGGCCGCGGCCCTGCGCGCGCCCGCGCTCGCCGCGTTGGAACCGACGGGGGGCTGGGCCGGACTGTATGAGATGACGCCGGACCGCAACGCCCTGATCGGTGAGGCGGCCGGGGTCTGCCGATTCCTGTACGCCACGGGCTTCTCGGGTCACGGCTTCCTCCAGGCGCCCGCGGTCGGCGAGATCGTCCGCGACCTGTGGCTGGGGAGGGAGCCGTTCCTCGACGTCGGCCCGCTGACGGCGACCCGCTTCGAGGGGACTGCCGCCATCCGGCCCGAAGCCCACATCATCTGAACGGCACCCGATGTCCTTGTGGTTGCCACCGTCGCCGCATGGCAGTCGCGTGCCGCCGTCAACCGTCGGCTCTGCTCGATTTACGGGCCGAAGGTCCACGACGGCCGGTGCGGGCCGTCGGCAGCCGTCGGGAGGCACGGTGCACGACCTCTCGGCCTCCATGCGGCACAGAAGGACGACTCACCGGCCCGGGCCCGACAGGCTTGCCGAGGCATGAACCTAGTGCTGTGACCGGATAGGTGTGCCGGGAAGCTCGCGGCGTCCGGTGCATGGGGTCTCCCCCGGCCCCTTGGGGCCGCGGGGACGCATCGCAAGGCGGAGTATCGCCCTCGTACTGGATGTACTCGGGTGATGCGACAACGCAGCGAGGTGCCGTGCAGGGCGTCGCGAGCCGGTGAACCTATCCGGTCACAGCACTAGAGGGGCGGCGTGACCATCACCGCACCGCCCGGCACCGTCGCACCGCGCGGCCAGGATGACCGTGCGTCACTGCGGCGGGCGACGGCTGCCGCTCCGGCGGCTCGGGGAGGTGCAGCCGGTACGCCACTGACCGGCGGCGCTCGTCACCCTGCCGGGCCGCCACCGCCGAGGCTGCGACCGGGTGACCGGCGGTGGCCGGGGTGACCGCGGGAAGTCCACCCCCCTGGGCCGGCGGGCCGTCGTGGGTGAGCCGTTCACCGCGCAGGCCGACCCGCGCCCCAGGACGCGGGACGGAATCGCGCGCCACTCCTGGCAGGCGGCTGGGAGGACCCGCATTCCGGGCCGGCGTCTGAGCCCGGTCACGAGGACGCTGCTGCGAACCGGGCGGGAAGATCCACGACACCCCCGCAGTTAGTGGAAGCGTGAACAACTTTGGGGCACGAGTCGTGGACGTAGTCGTCATAGGCGCGGGACAGGCGGGGCTGTCCGGTGCCTACCATCTGCGGCGCGCGGGCCTCCGCCCCGACGTGGACTTCGTGGTCCTGGACCACTCCCCCGGGCCCGGGGGCGCCTGGCAATTCCGCTGGCCCTCGCTGACCTACGGCAAGGTCCACGGGATGCATGCACTGCCGGGCATGGAGCTCACGGGAGCGGACGAAAGCCGTCCGTCGTCCGAGATCATCGGCGCATACTTCACGCGGTACGAGCACACCTTCGATCTGCGGGTGCGCCGGCCGGTGGATGTCCGGGCGGTGCGGGAGGGTGACGGCGGCCGGCTGCTGGTGGAGACGTCGGAGGGGGCGTACTCCGCACGTGCACTCATCAATGCCACCGGTACCTGGGACCGGCCCTTCTGGCCCCACTACCCCGGTCAGGAGACCTTCCTCGGGCGCCAGCTGCACACGGCGCAGTACCCGGGACCGGGGGCGTTCGCGGGCAAACGCGTGGTCGTGGTGGGCGGCGGGGCCTCGGGTACCCAGCATCTCCTGGAGATCGCCCGGATCGCGGCGGGGACCACCTGGGTGACACGACGCCCGCCGGTCTTCCGTGAGGGCCCGTTCCGCGAGGAGCAGGGCCGGGCGGCGGTCGCCATGGTCGAGGAGCGCGTACGCCGGGGGCTGCCCCCGCTGAGCGTGGTGTCCGTCACCGGGCTGCCGCTGAACGACGCGATACGACGTGCGCGCGCCGACGGCGTCCTTGACCGGCTGCCGATGTTCGACCGGATCACCCCGACGGGCGTGGTGTGGGATGACGGCCGCACGATCGAGGCGGATGTCATCCTCTGGGCCACCGGCTTTCGTGCCGCGATCGACCACCTCGCTCCGCTCAGGCTCCGTGAGCCCGGCGGCGGCATCGCCCTGGACGGGACGCGTGCCGTGCGGGATGAGCGCGTCCATCTCGTCGGCTACGGACCGTCGGCCTCGACGATCGGCGCCAACCGGGCGGGCCGCGCGGCGGTCCGGGAGATCAAGCGCCTTCTGGACCTCGAACCGGGCCCGGTGGAAGCGGCCCTGTGAGGCGAGCCTCGGACATCCGGTGGGTCAGGCGGTGACCTCTGCCGGCTGGGCATCCCGCCGGACCAACTCGGCGTAGCGCCCGGCCCGGTCCAGCAGGTCCTCATGGCTGCCGCGTTCCGCGATCCGTCCCCCGTCGAGCACGACGATCTCGTCCGCCTCCCGCACCGTCGACAGCCGATGGGCGATGGTGATGGTGGTGCGGCCGGCCGACAGGGCGTCGATGGCCTGCTGCACCGCGTGCTCGGTACGCGTGTCGAGGGCACTGGTGGCCTCGTCCAGGATGAGCACCGGTGGGTCGCGCAGGATGGTGCGGGCGATCGCCAGGCGTTGCTTCTCACCGCCCGAGAACCGGTACCCCCGTTCGCCGACGAGCGTGTCGTAGCCGTCGGGCAGGGACGCGATGTGATCGTGGATCTGGGCCGCACGTGCGGCCGCCTCCATCTCCTCGGCCGTGGCGTCGGGCTTGGCGAACCGCAGGTTCTCGGCGACCGAGGCATGGAACAGATACGTCTCCTGGGAGACGACGCCCACGGCACACGAGAGCGTGTGGAAGTCCAGGTCGCGGACATCGACGCCGTCGAGCGTGACCCGGCCGCCCGTGACGTCGTAGAGCCTGGGCACGAGATAGCTCAGGGTGGATTTTCCCGACCCGGTGGGTCCGACGACGGCGAGGCTGCCACCGGCCGGAACGGTGAGGTCGATCCCGTCGAGCGTCGACAGCCCGCTCTTCTCGTCGTAGCTGAAGGCGACGCCCTCGAAGCGGACTTCGCCGCGGACCTTCTCCAACCGGACCGGCTTCTCCGGCTCGGTGATGTCCACCGGGAGGTCCAGATACTCGAAGATGCGCTGGAACAGCGCGAGCGAGGTCTGTATCTGCACCCCGGTGGAGAGCAGGCTCACCGCCGGGCGGAACAGGCCCTGCTGGAGCGAGACGAAGGCGACGAGCGTACCGATCGACAGAGCCGGGCCGCCACGCTGCAGGGTGAGTCCCGCTGCCCAGTAGAGGAGCGCGGGCATGGCGGCCATGACGATGCCGATCGTGGCCATCCGCCACCGGCCCGCCATGCTGGAGCGGACCTCGAGGTCGACCAGCCGTTCGGACTCGTCGGCGAACGCGCTCGTCAGCGAGTCGGCGCGGCCCATGGTGCGGCCGAGCAGGATGCCGCTGACCGACAGCGATTCGGTGACCGTGGCGGCCATCGCGGCCATCTGCTTCTGCCGCTGGGTCGTGATCTTCTTGCGTTCCCCGCCGACCCTGCGGCTGATCCACACGAACACCGGCAGCAGGACCAGCGAGACGGCCGTCAGCCGCCAGTCCAGGGCGAGCATCGCGACGATCGTGGCCACGACGGCGGTGAGGTTGGAGACCAGGGACGTCGCCGTGGACGTGACCGTCGCCTGCATGCCGCCGATGTCGTTGGCGATGCGCGACTGGACCTCTCCGGTACGGGTCCTGGTGAAGAAGGCGAGCGGCATGCGTTGCAGCTGGGCGTAGACCCCGGTGCGCAGGTCGTGCATGACGCGCTGGCCGACCGTGGTCGAGATCAGGGTCTGCAGCACGCCGAAGACGCTCGTCGTCACGGCGGTGAGGATCATGCCGAGCGCGAGCAGCGAGAGCAGTCCCGTGCGCCCCTGCGGGATCGCGGTGTCAAGGATCTCGCGGAGCAGGAACGGCGAGGCGACGCCGACGAGCGACGAGGCACCGACGAGCATGCCGACGAGGGCCAGCCTGGCCCGGTACGGGCGGAAGAGTCGGAGGATGCGCCGCACCTGCGTGGACTGCTGCTCCTGCGGAGGCGGGCGCGTGGGATCGAGCGGCCGATCGGGGGGCGTCCAGGACGGACCGTCGTGAGGGCGCATGGGCTCCTTCCGGGGCAGACGTTCTCAGCTTGGCTGGGGATCAGTCGAACTTGAGGAGCATAGCTCATTGTTACCTATACTCACAATGAGCATGGTCCTGTATCGTTCCCCGCATGACCACCCCCGCCCCTGCCCCCGACGCGGACGGCCTGCTGGCCGAGCAGTTGCTGCGGCTGACCCGCCGGCTCCACCGCATCCAGAAGCGGCACCTGGAGCCGGTCGGCATCACGCCCGCGCAGTCCCGGCTGCTGCGCGTCGTGGCGCACTACGACGGTGCTCCCCGGATGGCCGATCTCGCCGACCGCCTGGAGGTCGTGCCGCGCGCCGTGACCACGCTGGTCGACGGCCTCGAGTCGAGTGGCCGGGTCCGGCGCGTCCAGGATCCGGCCAACCGCCGGGTGGTGCGAGTCGAGCTCACCGAGAGCGGCCGGGCCACCCTCCGGAAACTGCGCAGCGCCAGACGGGCAGCCGCGGAGGACATCCTGGCGCCACTGAGCGCCGACCAGCGCGAGACGCTCGGCGGGCTGCTGTCCGCGCTGGTGGACCCGGCCTAGGGTCTTTCGTTCGGATCGGGCTGGATCGGTGAGCCGAGTCCGGTACGTGCGATCGCAAGGCGCAGGAAGGAGCCCACGCGGAGCGGGGGCGACCGACGACAACGCGGCGAGCGTGCGTACCGGGGCACGCGAGCCCTGGCAGTATCCAAACGAGAGGCCCTGGTGGCGCGCGGGAGGCAGGTGCGGTCGCATGGTCGCACAGGGGCCACCGAACCACTCCGGCTCAGGATCCGCGACTCTCCGCTGGCAATGTAGGCAGTTCGTCGGCGGTGGACCAGCAAATCCGCAGCTTCCTCAGCCATTGACCACGAGCAGTAGCGGTCGGTCGTACGGCACTTCTGTCAGTCTGCGGGTCGCCGGTTCGACACGATGGGTTCGGCGGTGGCGGCGAGCAGGGCGGTGTCGTCGTCGACCTGGTCGGGGGTGTTCAGCAGCTCCAGGGCCCGTTCGGTGATCTGCTGGGGGTCGGTGCGGGCGGCGGCGGGCAGCGCGCCGCAGGTCTGGCGCAGGGCGGCCAGGCAGTCGTCCAGGGACAGCGCCCGGTTTTCCACCAGGCCGTCGGTGTACAGCAGCAGGCTGGTGCCGGGCGGGAACGCCACCTCGCAGTCGACCGGAGTGCTGCCCAGTCCCAGCGGCAGCGTCGGGGGCAGCTCCAGGTAGGCGGTGTCGGTGGCCAGCAGCAAGGGCGGCAGGTGCCCGCTGGCGGCGTAGCGCAGGCGGTGGCGGCGTGGGTTGCAGACCGCGTACAGGCAGGTGGCGAAGCGTTCGGCGGCGAGCGACTGCAGGTAGGCGTCCAGCCTGGCCAGCACCTGGGCCGGGCCGGCGCCGTCCATCGCCAGGCTGTGCAGGGCGGAGCGGAGTTGGCCCATCACGGTGGCGGCTTCCACGTCGTGGCCCATGACGTCGCCGATGGCCAGCCCCACGGCACCGTCGGGCAGTGCGAGCACGTCGTACCAGTCGCCGCCGACCTCGGCGCCGCGGTTGCTGGCCCGGTAGTGGGAGGCCAGGCGCACCCCGGACACCTGGGGCAGGCGGTGGGGCAGCAGGGCGCGCTGCAGGGTCAGCGCGAGGCGGCGCTCGTTGTAGTACCGGATGGCGTTGTCGTAGGCCAGGGCCAGGCGGTGGGCGAGGTTCTCCAGATACTTGTGCTCGACCGCGGAGTATTCGGTGTGCCGGACCAGTACCAGGGCCCCCAGTGTCTGGTCGTGGGCGTGCAGCGGCAGGGCCAGCACGGCGGGCGGCGGGTGCGGGCCGGCTGGGGCCGGTGCGGTGCCGTTGATCGCGTGGGTGGCCGCGGTGGCCAGGGCCTCGCGGGCAAGAAGGGGGGTGCCGGCGATGTACGCCTGGGGCAACTGCGCCGGGGCGGGTGCCGCGGCGGCTAGGTGGATGCTGATCTGGTCGGCGAACTCGGGCAGCAGGATCTGGCCGGCAGCCTGCAGTATCCGGTCCGGATCGAGGGTGGCGGACAGCCGTAGGCCCGCGTCGGCCAGGGAGGCCAGCACGGCCAGTTGGCTGCGGGTCTCGGTCAGGACCTGTTCGCGCAGCCGGGACAGTTCCAACCCGGTGCGGACGCGCGCCAGCAGCTGGCGTGCGGAGAAGGGTTTGGCCAGGTAGTCGTCGGCGCCGGCGTGCCGGCCCTGCACCGCTTCCTCCTCGCCGGCGCGGGCGGTGAGCAGGACGATGGGCAGGCGGGCGGTGCGCGGGTCGGCGCGCAGCGCCCGGACCAGCTCCAAGCCGTCCATGCGGGGCATCATCACGTCGCTGAGCACCAACTCCACCGGCTGCGCCAGGGCAATCTCCAGGGCCGCTCGGCCGTCGGTGGCGAGCAGCACGTCGTAGTCGGGCTGCAGGAGTTGGGTGAGGTAGGCGCACATGTCGGCGTTGTCGTCGACGACCAGCAGGCGGGCCCGGTGGGGGCGGTCGGTTTCGTGCGGGCCGGGGCCGTGGGGGGCATCGTGGGTCGCGGGGGCGTGCGGGGTGCGTGCCGAGGGGGTGGCCGCGGCGGGGACGGGGTCGGCCGCCAGCCAGCCCAGCGCCTCGTCCACATAGGCCGCGGCGCGTCCGGGCCGGCCGCCTCCGCCCTCCCTGGGGGTTTCCCCGGGGGATCCGGTGCCGGTCGCGGATGGGTCCGGGCGGGGCCGGTGGGTTGCGGCGAAGGGCAGGTCCACGGTGACGGTGGTGCCCCGGCCGAGCCGGCTGTCCACGCCGACGGTGCCGCGGTGCGCTTCCACCAGGTCCTTCACCAGCACCAGGCCGAGGCCGCTGCCCTCGTGGGAGCGGGAGCGGGCGCCGCGGACCCGGTGGAAGCGCTCGAACAGGCGCGGCAGCTCGTCCGCGGGGATGCCGGTGCCGGTGTCGGTCACGGTCAGCCGGGCCCGGTCGCCGGCCGCGGCCACCTGCACCCGGGCGCCGCCGGTGAAGGTGAACTTCAGGGCGTTGCTGAGCAGGTTGAGGATGATCTTCTCCCACATCTCCCGGTCCAGGGACACCGGCTTGGGCAGCGGCAGGCAGTCCACCTCCAGGGTCAGCCCGGCCGCCTCGAAGGCGGAGCGGAACACCCCGGCCAGCTCGGCCGTGGCACAGGCGAGGTCGACCGGCTCGAGGGCCGGGCGCATCTGGCCGGCCTCGGCCCTGGCGACGTCCAGGAGGGTGTTGACCTGCTTCAGCAGGCGCAGGCCGCCGCGCTCGGCCAGCTCCAGTTGCTCGCGCCGCTCCGGCCGGTCCTCGTCGGCCAGGGCCTGCTGGAGCGGGCCCAGGAGCAGGGTGAGCGGGGTGCGCAACTCGTGGCTGACGTTGGCGAAGAAGGTGGTCTTGGCCCGGTCCAGCTCGGCCAGCGCCTCCGCCCGCCGGCGCTGCTCGTCGTGGGCGAGCGCGGCCGTCAGCGCCCCGGCCACGGCGGCGGCGAGCACCTCCAAGAAGTCCCGGTAGGCCCCGGCAGGCGGAAAGCAGGGGTTGACGCCCACCACCAGGACGCCCTCCACCTGGCCCGCGCAGTGCAGCGGCAGGGCCAGCGCCTGCTCGACCGGGAGCCGGGGGGCCGCGGCGTGCTGCCCGGCCGTGTTGCCGCCGCTGAGCGCGGCGGCCGGCAGTGTGGCAGGTGCACCGTCGGCGACCACCTGCGCCAGCCGGGCCGCGACCTCCGACCCGTCGCCCGCGCTCAGCGAGACGGCCTCGGGCGCCGGCTGGAGCCCGGCGGACGCCGCCGGCCGCAGCATCCCCGGCTCTGAGGCCAGGTACAGGCACAGGAACGGGATCTCCTCGGGATAGCAGCCCAACACCTCCGCGACGACGCGGGCGACCTCGCCCGGGGTGGGCAGCCCGGCGGTGCGGGCGCCGGTCTCGCTCAGCAGGCGCAGCCGGCGCTCGCCCAGTACCCGGCCGGTGGTCTCGGTGATGATCTGCAGCACGCCGCCGGCGGTGCCGTCGTCCAGCAGCACGGGCTGGAAGGCGGAGTCGAAGTAGCACTGTTCCGGAAAGCCGTGGCGCTCCATGATGAGCGGCTCATCGGGGATCAGCAGGGGCTTGCGGGTGTCGGTCACATAGTGGAAGTGGGAACTCACGGGGTGGACCCAGACCTCGGGAAACACATCCTTGTAGGGCCTGCCGAGCGCCCAGGGGTGTTTGGCGCCGACGATGGGTGCGGAGCCCAGGTTGTACAGCGTGGCGAATTCGGCGCCCCAGTACAGAGCCATCCCGTGCTCGGACGTGAGCATGAGGCGCAGGGTGTCCACCAGAGGCCCCGGCCAGGACTCGGGCGACCCGAGCGGCGTCGCCGCCCAGTCGATCCCGGCCAGAAGCTCGCCGAACGCGCCGGCCTCGGCGAACATCCGGGCCGCCGCGGTGCGCGGGTCATCGGGCCGGGTCATCGAGAAATCTTCCTCCTGGCGCCCATGTGATCCGCCCGCGCCCTCCCAAGGCTGCCGACGGCCACTCACTGCGGATCTTCCGGGCAGATCGGACGCCGGATCCGACGGTTCCGACGACACTCCTGCCGGAATTGAAAGGCTAAAATAGCCAAAAGGGTGATTTGACCAGCAGTGTACGCCTGCAGCCGCACGCCGACGGCGGGGCGATCGCCCCTGTGGGCGAACACCGTCGCCGACAGCCGTCGCCGACGGTGTCAGCCGCCTCATCGACGAAGCCACCCCGACCTGGCGCGACGCGGCCCCGTGGGACCGAACAACATCCGCGGGACGAAACAACGGAGAAAACGGCCTCCGACTACGGCGCGGTCTTCGGCCGCGTCGATCCAGACGCACTCAATTCGCCGGTGGGCCGGGCCACTGCGTCCCCACCCCCTGGCGACAACGTACCGTGCCCACAGCACACGCCACTCGGAGGACAATGCACGCGGCCAAGCGGCCCAACCAGTGCGCATCGAAGTCGGATTCCGGCGTTTCCGCAGGAACCGTTGCGTACGAAGTCGCGGATCCTGCGCCGGGCCGCCTCATACGAAGTCGGCCCGCCTCAGCAGCGCCTGCGGTCCTCCGTCACCACCCCCTGGACCGTCGTCAGCACGCGGTCGTAGCAGCCGTCCGGGGCCTGGGGGCCGCGCAGCCGGTAACGCTCCGACGTCGTACCGACCGCGTGGCGCTGGTCGCGCGGCACGTTCGCGGTGTACGTCGCGTCCCCCGTGTACGAGTCGTCGAGCCGCGACCCGGTGATGCGCCTGCCGTCACGCAGCACCACGGTGTCGGCCCGGTCCCCGAGCGTGAGCACCGTCCGCAGCCGGTCGCCCGTGCCCAGGGTGGTCCGGCCGTCCATCGTGTATCTGTGGCGCGTGCGTGTGGTGGTCCCGCCCGAGATCACGGACTCGTCGTCGGTCCAACGGGCCTCCAGCGCATCGGGGTTCTCGCCCTCGCCCCAACGGTGCACGGAAGCAACGGCGAGCGAGCGTGTCACCGAGGTCGTGGTCCGGCCGTGCGAGGTGTTCAGATATCCGGCGACGGAGAGCCGGTGGCTGCCCTCGGTCTCCAGTCGGTGCAGTGAACCCGGCCTGTAGTGGACGGAGTTGACCGGGGCGGTTTCCCGGTGATGGGTCAGGGCGCCGCTGACGACCGGGCTGCCCCGGTCCTGCCAGAGCAGCAGATTGGCCGGGGTGCTCCAGCCCGTCTGCCGGGCCGGCACTCCGGCGACCGACACCTCGATCCGATGCGGGCGGCCATCGTTGAGGACGGCTGCGAACGGTGTCAGGTCGTACGTCACGGGCTTGACGTCGAAGGCGCGCGGCCCCGGAATCACGTACCAGAGGAAGGGGTTGGACCAGCCCCCCGTCCACACGGTCGGGAACGGCGCGGCGATGCCCGCGAGTTGCCCGTCGACGCTGATCCGCACTTCGCGGTGGGGCCCTTCACCCGCCTTGCACGCATACGGAACGGGGTCGGGAACCGTCAGGTACCAGTACTCCTCGCAGCCGCCCCCCGAGCCGGTGGCGTACACCTCCGCGAGGATCCGCTCCGAGTTGCGCGGCGTGGTGAGGGGTTGCCCGGCCCGCAGCGGGAGCACACGGTCGGGGACCGCGGCGGACCTGTTCCGGGGGCCGTCCGCGGAGTAGAAGCTGAGCGTCACTCTGACGTCGATGACCCCGGTGTAGGTGTCGTCGACGACATTGCCGATGAGCATTTCGACGGGCTGGGCACGGCGCAGGGTGTCGGAGTAGCGGGTGACGTCCTTCTCCACGGACCAGATGATCCCCTCGGGCGAGGGCTGCGGAGTGGACGTGCGAAGGACTTCGACGCCGCCGATCGTGAGCTGTCCCAGACGGTCGTACTGGCGGCCCTTGACCTTGCCGTCGAGGCGCAGCACCACTTTGCTCCATCTGCTTCCGCAGCCTTCGGGTGGCAGGTAACTCCCCGTGTACGGCGTGAAGTCACGGAACTGCGCCTCGGCGACGGTGATGTCGCAGGACTTCGTGGCGGGGCGGGTGACGGGCGGAGCCGCGGTGACCGGGTCGTGCCAGTCGCTGCCGAACTCCGCGGGTGGCCCTCCGGGGCTGTCCGCCGCCGCGGGGCTCGCGCCGGACAGGGCCCCGCCGGCCAGCACCAGACTGACGAGCATGGACATGATCTGTCGTCGTCTCATGCGCCGGGAGTGAAGCGTGAGGGCCTCTCAGGCGCCAGAGGGCCCGGTGAATCATGGCGGATTCTGTCCCGTGGAACAGGAAAACCGGTTGCTGCGGCCGTCTCCGGAGAGCGAACCTTGCACGTCCGAGCCGCCTTTCCGAACAATCTGGGATGCCATGCAGATTCGTGATCTTCCGTATCCCGATCCCGGTGCGCCGGACGTCCGGTCCGGACTCGCCTTCCTGATCTGGCTGTGCCGCAAGCAGCTCGGCGCCCAGCTCGTCTCGCTGGCCTGGGGCATGCTGCACTTCGTCGCCGTGATGGCTCTGCCTTACGGCGTCGGCTTCGCCGTGCAGGCCGTCGTGGAGCGCTCGGGCACCGGGCTCGCCCAGGCTGGTGGGCTGATCGCCGTCGCCGCGGTCGTCATCGCTCTGGGTGACACGATGCTGCACCGTACGGCCGTCACCAACTGGATCACCGCCGCGGCCCGCACCCAGCAGTTGCTCGCCCGCCGGACTGCCGAGCTGGGCTCCGCACTCACCCGGCGGGTCGCCGCCGGCGAGGTGGTCGCGGTCTCCACCGGTGATGTCGAGAAGATCGGCTGGTTCGTCGAGGCGTTGTCACGCTTCCTCGCCGCCGCGCTGACGATCGTCGTGGTCGTGGTGGGGCTCCTGTTCTACCAGCCGGCGCTGGGAGTTCTCGTGGCCGTCGGCGTTCCGGTGCTCGCGCTCGGCGTGCTGCCGCTGCTCCCCCGGGCGACTCGGCTCGCCGATGCCCAGCGCGAGAAGGCGGGCAGGGCCACCGAGCTGGCCTCCGACACGGTCGCGGGCCTGCGGGTACTGCGCGGTATCGGCGGCGAGGACCTGTTCCTCGAGCGCTACCGACGCGCCTCTCAGGAGGTGCGCAGGGCTGCCGTCCGCAGTGCCCGGATGTGGTCGCTGATCTCGGGGCTGCAGGTGCTGCTGCCCGGTCTGCTGCTCATCTCGGTCGTCTGGTACGGCATCGGGCTGGTCGGCGACGGCCGGATCGGGATCGGCGAACTGGTCACCGTCTACAGCGCGGTGATGCTGCTGGCCTATCCGCTGAGGCATTTCGAGGAGATCGCGATGGCGTACTCCTTCTCCCGGCCGTCCGCACGGCGCGCGGCCCGGGTACTGGCGCTGGAACGCTCATCGGGAGGCCAGGAGGACACCTCCGACGCCGTACCGACCGGTGATCTGTACGACCCCGCAGGCGGGCTGCTCGCCCCGGCGGGTGAACTGACCGCCGTCGTGTGCGGCGATCCGGACGCGGCGGGACGACTCGCCGAACGGCTCGGCGGACATGCCACGGACCCGGAGGACCTGCCGTCCGTCCTGCTCGGCGGGACCGCCCTGGACGAGTTGCCGCGCGACACGGCCCGGACCGTCGTGCTCGTCCAGGACAAGGATCCGGTCCTGCTGTCCGGGACTCTGACCGAACTGCTCGATGTGCCCGCGTCCGGTGCCGTGTCCGCCGCCGAAGCCCTGGCCGCCGCCGAGTGCGGGGATGTCCTGGAGGCGCTGGCACAGGCATCGCTCGACGGTGATCCGATGAGCGCGCCCATCACCGAACGCGGGCGCTCGCTCTCGGGCGGACAACGGCAGCGGCTCGCTCTCGCCCGTTCGCTGATCGCGGATCCCGAGGTGCTGGTGCTCGACGAGCCGACCTCGGCCGTCGACTCGCACACGGAGGCACGGATCGCCGAAGGAGTGCGGACACTGCGGGCAGGACGTACGACCGTGGTGTTCACGTCGTCGCCGCTGCTGCTCGACCGCGCCGACCGGGTCGCGCTGATCCGCGAGGGAACGGTCACGGCCGTCGGAAAGCACCGGGAACTGCTGCACCGGGAGCCGCGGTACCGGGCGGTCGTGGCCCGTGAGACAGAGGCGGAACGGCTCACCCTGAGCAAGAGCCTGAGCGGCCACGGCCTGAGCGGCAACGGCCTGGGCGAAACGACGATCGAGGCGATCGACATCGAGGAGACGGCATGATCGGCGTGGCGCCGCCTGCGTACGACCCCGCAGCTCCCCGGACGGCGACCACCCTGCCGGTGGGCAGGCCCGCGACGGTCCGCGCCTATGTGCGCGAGCTGCTGCGGCGTCACCGCCGCGCCTTCGCGCTGCTGATCGCCGTCAACACGGTTGCCGTCGTGGCTTCGATGGCCGGGCCGTGGCTGCTCGGTTCGCTGGTGGAGCGTGCGGCGGACGGTGCGCGCGAGCTCCATCTGGGGCGCACCGTCGGGCTGTTCGCGGTTGCGCTGGTCGTCCAGGCCGCGTTCGTCCGGCTGGTGCGGCTGCGCGGCGCGATGCTCGGCGAGCGGATGCTGGCGGACCTGCGCGAGGACTTCCTCGTACGGTCGGTGGGGCTGCCGCCGGGTGTGCTGGAGCGGGCGGGCACGGGCGACCTGCTGTCACGGATCACCACGGACATCGACCGGCTGGCGAACGCGATGCGCGAGGCCGTGCCGCAGCTGACGATCGGTGTCTTCTGGATCGTGCTGCTGCTGGGCGGGCTGACCGTGACCGCGCCGCCGCTGGCACCGGCGGTGCTGGTGGCGGTCCCGCTGCTGGTCCTCGGCTGCCGCTGGTACTTCAAACGTGCGCCTTCGGCGTACCGTTCGGAGGCCGCGGGGTATGCGGCGGTGGCCGCCGTGCTCGCCGAGACGGTGGATGCGGGGCGGACGGTGGAGGCGCACCGGCTCGGTCCCGGCCGGGTCGCGCTCTCCGACCGGCGGATCAAGGAGTGGACGGCATGGGAGCGGTACACACTGTGGCTGCGGTCGGTGCTCTTCCCGGTCATCAACCTCACCCATGCGACCGTGCTCGGTTCGGTGCTGATGATCGGCGGGGTGTTCGTGCTCCAGGGCTGGATCGGGATCGGGCAGCTGACCACGGGTGCGCTGATCGCGCAGATGATGGTCGACCCGGTGAACCTCATTCTGCGCTGGTACGACGAACTCCAGGTGGCGCAGGTGTCGTTGGGCAGGCTGGTGGGCGTGCGGGAGATCGAGCCCGAGGCGGGTGACGGCGACGTGCGTCCCGAAGGGCGCGCGGTCCGTGCGGACGAGGTGCGTTTCGGGTACCGCGAAGGCGTCGATGTGCTGCACCGCGTCTCCATGGACGTGCCTCCC
This sequence comes from Streptomyces sp. NPDC043861, assembly GCF_056435905.1. Lineage (NCBI taxonomy): Bacteria > Bacillati > Actinomycetota > Actinomycetes > Kitasatosporales > Streptomycetaceae > Streptomyces > Streptomyces sp. NPDC043861. The sequence goes on from NZ_JBWKDP010000016.1 coordinate 63,345, forward strand.
GGCACCCGGCTGGCGCTGGTCGGCCCTTCCGGTGCGGGCAAGTCCACGCTGGGTCGGCTGCTGGCCGGGATCTACGCGCCGCGGGCCGGCCGGGTCACGCTCGGTGCGGCCGAACTGTCCAGGATGCCCGCCGAGCGCGTGCGCCAGCACGTGGCTCTGGTGAATCAGGAGCACCATGTCTTCGTCGGCTCACTGCGCGACAATCTGCTGCTGGCACGTGCCGGGGCGGAGGACGCCGAGCTGTGGGCGGCGCTGGGTGCGGTGGACGCGGACGAGTGGGCGCGCGCGCTGGACGGCGGCCTCGACGCCGAGGTCGGCTCCGGCGGTCTCTCGCTGACCCCGGCCCAGGCCCAGCAGATCGCCCTCGCCCGGCTGGTGCTGGCGGATCCGCACACTCTGGTCCTGGACGAGGCGACCTCGTTGCTGGACCCCCGCGCGGCCCGTCATCTGGAGCGCTCGCTGGCCCGGGTGCTCGACGGCCGTACGGTCGTGGCGATCGCCCATCGGCTGCACACGGCGCACGACGCGGATGTGATCGCCGTCGTCGAGAACGGCAGGATCAGCGAACTGGGCAGCCACAGCGAGCTGGTGGCGGCCGACGGGGCGTACGCGGCGCTGTGGAGGTCGTGGCATGGGTAGCCCGGACGAAGAGGCGACGGTCGCGGACAGGACGGCACGGGACATCGACGTCAGGCTCCTCACCAGGACCAGGGCATCGGTGGGGATCATCCGTCCTCTGCACGACGGACGCATCCTGCTGAAGCGGCTGCCCATCACCCCCGAAGGCCCGTGGACGCTCGAGGTCCATGAACGGGAGAGCCTCCTTCGGGGCGAGGTCTTCCTCGTGGGGCGTTCTGAGCCCCTGTCGTCGCTGACGCTGCCTTCCCCGTCGGCGGAGCCGGTGCCGGACGGCGGCTTCGTGGCCACGGACGGGGTCACCGTGTGGTCCGTGGCCGCCGACGGGAGCAGGCGCTGGCAGCTGGCGGACGACGTCCGCCCCGCGGCAGCCGAGTGGTTCCGGGTACGGGGGACGCCGGCGGTGAGCCCGGACGGTTCGCTCGTCGCCGTGGTGGTGTCCATGCCCGTCACCGAGCCGGCGACGTCCGCCCCCGTGGCCTCCCACCAGGACCCGGATTTCTCGACCGATGTCCTGCTGCTGCTCGACGCGATGTCCGGTGAGGTGCTCCAGCGGCGGAAGGTGGCCGTCGAGTCGGTCGACAGTGAGCTGATGTGGCACCCCGACGGCGACCTGCTCGCCGTGTCCTCCTGGGGCCTGTGGCACAGCTGGACCACGCACTGGCTCGAGGCACGGCGCGACGCGCTCCACCGGCTCGGGGGCACCCGGATGGGCGAGATCGCGGGGTTCGTCCCCGGGTCCTCGCGGCTGCTCACGGTCAGACGCTCCGAGGGACTGGCCGCGGACGACGAGGTCAACGAGATCGCGTGCCACGAGACCCGGACTTCCGAGTGCCTCGCCCGTGTGGACCACGGGGATCTGCTGGTCGTCCCGGGCGTGGGGGACTACTCCGATCTGTACCCCCTGGACTCCGAGCACGTGATCCTGGAGAGCAGTCGCCTTCTTGACGACGGATGCAACTGGGAGAGCATCCACTGGCTGTGCGACGCGGACACACTGAGGCCTCTGGGCCGCCTGCGGTATCCGGGCGGCCCGGTCCCCACGCGGGTGAGGCCGCTCGGGGACGGTACCTGGCTCACCCGGCAGGGTTCGCGGGTGCACCACTGGACGCTGGACTGAGCGCCGGGCCCGGGGCGGACGCGCCCGGGCCCGGCCCCGTCAGATGTAGTTCAGGGCGGCCGCCCCGCCCACTCCCCCGAGCAGCATGAACGCCGGCATCAGCACCTTCAGCTCCACCCAGCTGCCGGCCCTGAAACGCATGCCCTTGGGCGGGCCCAGCTGGTACCACCGCTTGCTGCCGACGGGGATGGGCCACAGGATCGGACAGCCGGAGACCGTGAGAGCGTCCCCGATGTCGTGCACCAGTGCGCCGAGCACGACCGGCAGGCCCAGCCAGAGATACTCCTGGCCGGGTCCGGTGAACAGCCAGTCGGAGCCGCTGCCCGGCTTGTCCAGGACTCCGGCGAGAATCCATGCGCTGGTCGCGCCGAGCAGCCACACCAGCACGTCGCTGGAGACCCGGGCGGCCCGCCACAGCAGCCCTTCGACGGCCAGCACGAGATGGACGAAGAGGATCGCGAGGACCGCCCAGCGGCCGCCGGTCATGGCCAGGGCCGAGGTGCCCGCACCGATCAGCACCGCCCACAGCCAGGTGTGGGTGAGGGTGCGATGGCCCCCGGTCCTGCGTTTGTCGCCCGGCTTCTTCGTCGCTTTGTAGACCGCGTAGGACAGCTTGTCTACGATCTCGCACAGGCCCCGTGAGATCGGCCCGAAGGCCCGGGAGATCGTTGCCGCGTTGTGGTCGAGATCGGGCGCCAGTGCCGCTCCGGCGCATATCAGTGCACCGACCACGAGTACGGGCCACGGCATCGGATGGCCGGCCGCGGCCGTCGCAGCCCCCACCCCCAGCCAGGCTGCCGCCCCGGACAGGGAGTGCGCCGGTCCCATCATGCTGTTCCCGCCCCATTTGTCTTGTTGTTGCGCCGAGTTGACGGGACAGGCTATCGGTAGCGATCTTCCTTCCGGCGGCCGGTTCCCTGATCCGGACCGAAGCCAGGCAAGATGGGGGGCGTGACCCTTATCGATCAGCTGCCGCCGGACGCCGACCCCGATGCCCTCTTCGAAGCCTTCTCGTCCTGGGCCGAAGACCGGGGCATCTCGCTCTACCCGGCTCAGGAGGAGGCACTGATCGAGGTGGTCTCCGGAGCCAATGTGATCCTCTCCACACCCACCGGCTCGGGAAAGAGCCTGGTCGCAGCGGGTGCGCACTTCGCCGCGCTGGCACGTGACGAGGTCACCTTCTACACCGCGCCGATCAAGGCGCTGGTCTCGGAGAAGTTCTTCGACCTCTGCAAGCTCTTCGGCACCGAGAACGTCGGCATGCTCACGGGCGATGCCTCGGTGAACGCCGACGCGCCCGTCATCTGCTGCACCGCCGAGGTCCTGGCCTCCATTGCGCTCCGCGACGGCAAGGACGCCGACATCGGGCAGGTCGTGATGGACGAGTTCCACTTCTACGCGGAGCCGGACCGCGGCTGGGCCTGGCAGATCCCGCTGCTCGAACTTCCCCAGGCGCAGTTCGTGCTGATGTCGGCCACGCTGGGCGACGTCTCGATGTTCGAGAAGGACCTGACCCGCCGCACCGGCCGCGACACGGCCGTGGTGCGCTCCGCGACCCGCCCGGTCCCACTCTCGTACGAGTACCGCACGACGCCCATCACCGAGACGCTGACCGAGCTGCTGGAGACCAGGCAGGCACCGGTCTACATCGTGCACTTCACCCAGGCCCAGGCGGTCGAGCGGGCGCAGTCGCTGATGAGCATCAACATGTGCACGCGTGAGGAGAAGGACCAGATCGCCGAGCTGATCGGCAATTTCCGCTTCACCACCAAGTTCGGGCAGAACCTCTCCCGCTACGTACGCCACGGCATCGGCGTCCACCACGCCGGCATGCTGCCCAAGTACCGCCGTCTCGTCGAGAAGCTGGCGCAGGCGGGCCTGCTGAAGGTCATCTGCGGCACGGACACGCTCGGTGTCGGTGTCAACGTCCCCATCCGCACGGTGCTGTTCACGGCACTCACCAAGTACGACGGCAGTCGCGTCCGTACGCTGCGCTCCCGCGAGTTCCACCAGATCGCGGGCCGCGCGGGCAGGGCGGGCTTCGACACCGCTGGATTCGTCGTGGCGCAGGCGCCCGAGCATGTCATCGAGAACGAGAAGGCCCTGGCCAAGGCGGGCGACGACCCCAAGAAGAAGCGGAAGGTGGTCCGCAAGAAGGCCCCGGAGGGCTTCGTGGGCTGGACCCAGAACTCCTTCGAGAAGCTCATCGCCTCCGACCCGGAGCCGCTGACCTCCCGCTTCAAGGTCACCCACGCCATGCTGCTGTCGGTGATCGCCCGCCCGGGCAATGCCTTCGAGGCGATGCGCAAGCTCCTGGAGGACAACCACGAGCCGCGCAAGCAGCAGCTCAGGCACATCCGCCGGGCCATCGCGATCTACCGCTCGCTCCTGGACGGCGGGGTCGTGGAGCGGCTCGAAACCCCCGACGCCCAGGGCCGGACGGTCCGGCTCACCGTCGACTTCCAGCAGGACTTCGCGCTCAACCAGGCGCTGTCCACATTCGCTCTCGCGGCCTTCGACCTCCTGGACCCCGAATCCCCGTCGTACGCCCTGGACATGGTGTCCGTCGTCGAGTCGACGCTGGACGACCCGCGCCAGATCCTCGCCGCCCAGCAGAACAAGGCGCGCGGCGAGGCCGTCGGCGCGATGAAGGCGGACGGCGTCGAGTACGAGGAGCGGATGGAGCGCCTGCAGGACATCTCGTACCCGAAGCCGCTCGAGGAACTGCTCTGGCACGGGTACAACCTCTACCGCAAGTCGCACCCCTGGGTCGGCGACCACCCGGTGTCACCGAAGTCCGTCATCCGTGACATGTACGAACGGGCTCTGTCCTTCACCGAGTTCACGTCCTTCTACGAACTGGCCCGCACCGAGGGCATCGTGCTGCGCTATCTCGCCGGCGCGTACAAGGCCCTCGACCACACCATCCCGGACGATCTGAAGACCGAGGACCTGGAAGATCTGATCGCCTGGCTCGGCGAGATGGTGCGCCAGGTCGACTCCAGCCTTCTCGACGAGTGGGAGCAGCTGGCCAACCCCGAGGTGGAGACCGCCGAGGAGGCCCAGGAGAAGGCGGACCAGGTCAAACCCGTCACCGCCAACGCCCGTGCCTTCCGGGTGCTGGTGCGCAACGCGATGTTCCGACGTGTGGAACTGGCCGCGCTCGACCAGGTCGCCGCGCTGGGCGAGCTGGACGCCGATTCGGGCTGGGACGAGGAGGCATGGGGCGAGGCCATGGACGCGTACTGGGACGAGTACGACGACCTGGGCACGGGACCGGACGCGCGCGGCCCGAAGCTGCTGTCCATCGAGGAGGACCCGGAGCACGGGCTGTGGCGGGTCCGGCAGACCTTCGCCGACCCCAACGGTGATCATGACTGGGGCATCGGCGCGGAGGTCGATCTGGCGGCCTCCGACGAAGAAGCCAGGGCCGTGATCCGGGTCACTGCCGTCGGTCAGCTGTGAGAGTGGAGAACAAGGTGACCAATCCCGCCGAGCGGCTCGTCGATCTGCTCGACCTCGAGCAGATCGAAGTCAACATCTTCCGTGGGCGCAGCCCCAACGAGTCGCTGCAGCGCGTCTTCGGCGGGCAGGTCGCGGGCCAGGCGCTGGTCGCGGCAGGCAGGACGACGGACGGCGTCCGCCCGGTCCACTCGCTGCACGCCTACTTCCTGCGCCCCGGCATGCCCGGGGTCCCCATCGTCTACCAGGTCGAACGGGTCAGGGACGGCAGGTCGTTCACCACCCGCCGTGTCACGGCGGTCCAGCAGGGCCGCACGATCTTCAACCTCACGGCGTCGTTCCACCAGCCCGAGGAGGCGGGGTTCGAGCACCAGCTCCCGCCCCGGCAGGACTTCCCGGCGCCGGAGACGCTGCCGAGCGTCGCCGACGAGATCCGTGAGCACCTGGGGGCGCTGCCGGAGGCCCTGGAGCGCATGGCCCGCCGCCAGCCCTTCGACATCCGCTACGTCGACCGCCTCCGCTGGACCAAGGAAGAGGTCAAGGAGGCGGACCCGCGCAGCGCCGTGTGGATGCGCGCGGTCGGCCCGTTGGGCGACGACCCGCTCGTGCACACCTGCGCCCTGACGTACGCCTCCGACATGACGCTTCTCGACGCGGTGCGCATCCCGGTCGAACCGCTGTGGGGCCCGCGCGGGTTCGACATGGCGTCGCTGGACCACGCGATGTGGTTCCACCGTCCCTTCCGCACCGACGAGTGGTTCCTCTACGACCAGGAGTCGCCGATTGCGACGGGCGGCCGGGGGCTGGCCCGTGGGCGGATCTACGACCGTGAGGGGCAGCTGCTGGTGTCGGTGGTCCAGGAGGGTCTGTTCCGGCCCGTGCGGCCGGCCGTGCGAGAGTGAGCGCAGAAGACCGTTACCGAGGAGAAGCTGATGACTCTGCACGACATCCCCCTGCGTACGCTCACCGGCGACCCCACGTCCCTCGCCGACTACGCGGACAAGACCGTGCTGCTGGTCAACGTGGCGTCCAAGTGTGGTCTGACGCCGCAGTACCAGGGTCTCGAGCGGCTGCAGCAGCAGTACGGGGACCGTGGCTTCACGGTTCTGGGCGTGCCGTGCAACCAGTTCGCCGGTCAGGAGCCGGGGAGCGCCGAGGAGATCCAGACGTTCTGCTCGACGACGTACGGCGTCTCGTTCCCGCTGCTGGAGAAGACGGACGTGAACGGTGAGAACCGGCACGCTCTGTACGCGGAACTGACGAAGGTCGCGGACGCCGAGGGCGAGGCGGGCGACATCCAGTGGAACTTCGAGAAGTTCCTGATCTCCCCGAAGGGTGAGGTCACCCGTTTCCGTCCGCGCACGGAGCCCGAGGCACAGGAGATCGTGGCCGCGATCGAGGGGCAGCTGGGCGCCTGACGGCCACCGGCGCACGACGAGGTGCGGGCGTACGGCTGCCGTACGCCCGCACCTCGTCGTGCGCCACCGGCGCGTCGCCGGCCGGGGAAGCACCGTGAGGACGCGTTGCGGTCGGCGTCACCCGAGTCGGCCGGGACCGAGGGTGATCTCCCGGCCTCTGGCCGGGGGTACCCTCCACCGGCCGGAGGCCGGTGGAGAGCGTCCTCGTACGGGGCGTACTCGGGCGACTCGACAACGCAGCGTGGGCCCAGCAGTGGCAGGTGGAGTGCCGTAGCTTCTCGGCGCGGGCCCGAGAAGATCGTCCGGACAGAGCCCAGGGGCTTGCGTTTGGATCGGGCTGGATCGGTGAGCGGGGTAGGGTGCGTGCGATCGCAAGGCGGAGGAAGGAGCCCACGCGGAGCGTGGGCGACCGACGACAACGCGGCGAGCATGCGCACCAGGACGCGAGCCCGGCAAGATCCAAACGAGAGGCCTTAGTGCTGTGACCGGATAGGTTTGCCGGGAAGCTCGCGGCGTCCGGTGCGGTGCATCGCAAGGCGGAGTATCGCCCTCGTACTGGATGTACTCGGGTGATTCGACAACGCAGCGAGGTACCGTGCAGGGCGTCGCGAGCCGGTGAACCTATCCGGTCACAGCACTAGCGGATCGGCATGCCCGACAGTGTCCGGGCGATCACCAGGCGCTGGATCTCGCTCGTGCCCTCGAAGATCGTGTAGATCGCGCTGTCACGGTGCATCCGTTCCACCGGGTACTCACGGGTGTAACCGTTGCCGCCGAGGATCTGGACCGCCTGGGCGGTGACCTTCTTGGCGACCTCGCTGGCGAAGAGCTTGGACATCGAGCCCTCGGCCGAGGTGAACGGCTTGCCGGCCACGGCCATCCAGGAGGCACGCCAGACCAGCAGCCGGGCCGCATCGATCTGGGTGCGCATGTCGGCGAGTTGGAATGCGACACCCTGATTGTCGATGATCGGGCGGCCGAACTGCTCGCGGGTCTTCGCGTACTCGAGCGCGTAGTCGTACGCGGCGCGGGCCGTGCCGACCGCCATGGCGCCGACGGCGGGCCGGGACGCCTCGAAGGTGGCCATGGCCGCGTTCTTCACCCGCTCGCCGCCCGACCTGGCACGCTCACGGGCACGCGCGAGTCGCTCGTCGAGCTTCTCCTTGCCACCGAGCAGGCAGGAGCCCGGTACCCGGACGTCCTCGAGGACGACCTCGGCGGTGTGCGACGCGCGGATGCCGTGCTTCTTGAACTTCTGCCCCTGGGAGAGACCGCGGGTGTCGGGCGGCACGATGAAGGAGGCGTGGCCCTTGGAGCCCAGCATCGGGTCGACCACCGCGACGACGACGTGGACGTTGGCGATGCCGCCGTTCGTGGCCCAGGTCTTCGTACCGTTGAGGACCCATTCGTCCCGGGCCTCGTCGTAGACGGCACTGGTGCGCATGGAACCGACGTCGGAGCCCGCGTCGGGCTCGGAGGAACAAAAGGCGGCGACCTTGACGTCGTCGACGTCGCCGTACATCTGCGGGATCCAGGTGCCGATCTGCTCCTCGGTGCCGTTGGCGAGCACACCCACGGCGGCGAGTCCCGTGCCGACGATGGACAGGGCGATTCCGGCATCACCCCAGAAGAGCTCCTCCATGGCCACGGGGATGCCGAGACCGGTGGGGTCGAAGTACTGCTGGGCGTAGAAGTCGAGCGAGTAGATACCGACCTTGGCGGCCTCCTGGATGACCGGCCAGGGGGTCTCCTCGCGCTCGTCCCACTCCGCGGCGGCGGGGCGGATGACATCCTTCGCAAAGCCGTGCAACCAGTCACGGACCTGCTTCTGGTCGTCGTTGAGATCGAGTGTGAACTCGGTCATGTCCCCTCCTGGTGCGCATCCACCCGCATGTTACTAGCGGTAACAACAGTCTGTTACTGCCAAGTAGAGACTGTCAACCGCAATGGGTGCGATCAACGGCAAGTGCCTGCGGAGTGTTACGTTGCGCAGGCCTCACGGATTTCGCACGGGCGGGGAGAACGCTATGGACACCACAACGCAGCAGACCGAACAACAGCGGTCGGCGGACCAGCGGCGGCGGGAGCTGCTCGAAGCCGCTGACCGCGTGGTGCTCCGCGACGGACCGCAGGCGTCCATGAACGCCATCGCCGCGGAAGCGGGGATCACCAAGCCGATCCTCTACCGGCACTTCGGAGACAAGGGCGGCCTCTACCGGGCGCTCGCCAAACGCCACACGGATGCCCTGCTGGACGCCCTCCGGGCGGCGGTGGACGCCCCGGCAGACCGGCGCGAGCGCGTCGAGAACACCCTCGACACCTATCTCGCGGCCATCGAGGCCCGGCCCCAGGTGTACCGCTTCCTGATGCACCCTTCCGAGGACTCGCAACAGCCCGAGTCCGAGCGGGGTTTCGACGTGGGCCGCCACTCGGCGCCGCTGCTGCGCCGCCTCGGCGAGGAACTGGCCAAGGTCATCGAGGACCGCGTCGACCTGGGTCCGGGCGGCAGCGACCTGGCAAGGGTCTGGGGACATGGCATCGTCGGCATGATGCACGGGGCCGGAGACTGGTGGCTCGGCGAACGCCCCTGCTCCCGTGCCCAGTTGGTGACCAGTCTGGTCGACCTCCTGTGGGGCCGCCTCGCCGAGGTGGAAGACCGCGACGGCAGCCCGGGGTTCTAGTGCTGTGACCGGATGGGTTCACCGGCTCGCGACGCCCTGCACGGCACTCCCCCTGGCTCCGCCGGGGGGAGCACCCCCACCGCCTTGCGATCCGTCCCCGCGGCCCCAAGGGGCCGGGGAAGACCCCATGCACCGGACGCCGCGAGCTTCCCGGCAAACCCATCCGGTCACAGCACTAGCGGGCGCCGGGGAGGCTGCGGCCCTGCCCCCACGGGGCGCGCCGTACCGCCCGCAGCGCACGGGCGCGCCGCCAGCCCGTCACGCGGTCCAGATAGACCCCGCCTTCCAGGTGGTCGCACTCATGCTGCAGACAGCGGGCGAAGAAGCCGGTGCCGTCCACGCGCACGGGCTCGCCGTCCATCGTGACGCCCTCGACCACGGCATGGTCGAAGCGGGGCGTGCCCGCCTCGAGGCCGGGGAGCGAGAGGCAGCCCTCGGGGCCGCGCACCTCGATCCCGTCGGTCAGCACGAGCCGGGGATTGACCACGTGCCCGAGATGGCGGACGTCCTCGTCGTCAGGACAGTCGTAGACGAACACCCGCAGCGGAACACCGATCTGGTTCGCTGCCAGGCCCACGCCGCGGGCCGCGTACATCGTGGCGTACATGTCCTCGACGAGCTGACCCAGCGACGGACCGAAGTCGGTGACGGGTTCACAGGGCGCGTGCAGCACCGGCTCCCCGAGCAGGCTCATGGCGCGCACGAGTCCGGAACTGCCGGGGATCGGACGGTTTCGCATGGCGGCAAGGGTACGTTCCCGCTGTCTCCGCGATGACCTCCGGGTTCGTCGAGGAGCCGCAGTTCGGCCGTCGGCCGGATCTCGATAGGCTGAGCCCCGACCGACGCAAGGAGGATCAAGGACGATGGCAGGACACCCTGGCAACGCAGAGCCGCTGTCGCCGCGGGCCAAGCTGGCCGTGACGGCAGGCAAGGCCGCAGCGGCGGTGTCGCGCGCAGCGGGACGTGGCAGCGGATCGGTGATCGGCGGCCGGGTGGCGCTCAAGCTCGACCCGGATCTGCTGAGCCGGCTGGCACAGCACCTCGACGTCATCCTGGTGTCGGCGACCAACGGCAAGACCACCACCACGCGGCTCATCGCGGAGGCCCTGCGCGCCAGCGGCCCGGTGGTCTCGAACGCCCTCGGCGCGAACATGCCCGCCGGCATCACCTCCGCACTCGCCGGCGGCTCCGACGCCAGATACGGCGTGATCGAGGTCGACGAGAAGTACCTGGCCGGTGTGGCCCGCGACACCACACCGAAGGCCATCGCGCTGCTGAACCTCTCCCGGGACCAGCTCGACCGTGCCGCCGAGACCCGGATGCTCGCCGAGAAGTGGCGTGAGGGACTGTCCGGCACCAAGGCGGTGGTCGTCGCCAATGCCGACGACCCGCTGATCGTGTGGGCGGCCTCCTCCTCCCCCAATGTCGTGTGGGTGGCCGCCGGGCAGGAGTGGAAGGACGACGCCTGGTCCTGCCCCGCCTGCGGCGGCGTGATGCAGCGCCCCGGTGACGACTGGTTCTGCGGCGAGTGCGGATTCCGCCGCCCCGCCGTGAGCTGGGCGCTCAACGGCGACCATGTCCTCGACCCGCACGGTTCTGCATGGCCGATCCACCTGCAGCTGCCCGGCCGTGCCAACAAGGCGAACGCCGCGACCTCCGCCGCCGTCGCCGCGGTCTTCGGCGTGCCGCCGCAGGTCGCCCTTGAGCGCATGTACCAGGTGCAGGCGGTCGCGGGACGGTACGACGTCGTTTCCTTCCTCGGCCGCGATCTGCGGCTGCTGCTGGCGAAGAACCCGGCCGGCTGGCTGGAGACCTTCTCGCTGATCGACCCGCCGCCGACCCCGGTGATCCTCTCCGTCAACGCCCGGGGCGCGGACGGCACCGACACCTCATGGCTGTGGGACGTCGACTACACCCGTCTCGCCGGACACCCGATCTTCGTGATCGGCGACCGCCGGCTGGACCTGGCCGTGCGTCTCGAGGTGGCCGGGCTGGACTTCCGGGTCTGCGACACCGTCGACGAGGCCGTGCGGCTCGCTCCCCCGGGGCGGATCGAGCTGATCGCCAACTACACCGCCTTCCAGGACGTACGCCGCCGCGTCGGCAACTGATCGTCGGCAACCGACCGCAGAGGAATATGAGCATGAGCGACAGCAGTCTGCGCCTGGTCTGGGTCTACCCCGACCTGCTCAGCACGTACGGGGACCAGGGCAACGCCCTGGTCGTGGAGCGCCGGGCCCGGCAGCGCGGACTCGGTGTCACGCGCGTCGACGTCCGCAGTGACCAGCCGGTGCCGACCTCCGGCGACATCTACCTGATCGGCGGCGGCGAGGACCGGCCGCAGCGGCTCGCGGCCGAACGGCTGCGCCGCGACGGCGGTCTCAGCCGCGCGGCGGCCAACGGCGCGATCATCTTCTCGGTGTGCGCCGGGTACCAGATCCTCGGTCACGAGTTCATCAACGACCTCGGCGAGCGGGAGCCGGGACTCGGCCTGCTCGACGTGGTCTCCACCCGCGGCGAGGGCGAGCGGTGCGTCGGTGACGTACTGGCCGACATCGATCCGCGTCTCGGCCTGCCGCAGCTGACGGGATTCGAGAACCACCAGGGCATCACCCACCTCGGCCCGGCGGCCCGGCCGTTCGCCCGCACCGTGCTCGGCAAGGGCAACGGCACCGGCGACGGCACCGAGGGTGCCTACAACGACACCGTCTTCGGCACGTACATGCACGGTCCCGTGATGGCCCGCAACCCGCAGATCGCGGATCTCCTGCTGAAGCTGGCCCTCGATGTGAACGCTCTGCCGCCGACCGACGACCGGTGGTACGAGGCGCTGCGCAACGAGCGGATCATGGCCGCGACACAGCCCGTCTGAGGGACCTCCGACGAACAGCCCGGCGCTCATCCGCCGGGCTGTTCGCACATCTGTGAGGCCTGTTCGACAGCGCCGTTGCCCATACGCACCAAGGTGTCCACTGGGCGGACTCCGGTTCGGCTCCTGCCGCCCCGCGCCGGTAGGGTGGCGGGGATCCAGCCGGACAACGTGGTCCGGAAGTTGGCCCACGTTGCAAAGGTATTCGGGCTCATGCGCATTGGCGTCCTCACCTCCGGAGGCGACTGCCCCGGTCTGAACGCGGTCATCCGTTCCGTTGTGCACCGAGCCGTCGTCGACCACGGTGACGAGGTCATCGGCTTCCACGACGGCTGGAAGGGACTGCTCGAGGCCGACTACCGCAAGCTCGACCTCGATGCGGTGGCCGGCATCCTGGCGCGCGGCGGCACGATCCTCGGGTCGTCCCGGGTCCAGCCTGCACATCTGCGCGACGGCGTGGAGCGAGCCAAGGGGCACGTCGAGGAGCTCGGTCTCGACGCGATCATCCCGATCGGGGGCGAGGGCACGCTCAAGGCCGCCAACCTCCTCTCCAACGCCGGCCTGCCGATCGTCGGCGTGCCGAAGACCATCGACAACGACATCGCGGCGACCGATGTGACGTTCGGATTCGACACCGCGGTCGGGGTCGCCACGGAGGCGCTCGACCGGCTGAAGACCACCGCCGAGTCGCACCAGCGCGTGCTGATCGTGGAGGTCATGGGCCGGCACACCGGCTGGATCGCCCTGCACTCCGGCATGGCGGCCGGGGCGCACGCCATCGTCGTGCCCGAGCGTCCCTTCGACATCGACGAGCTGACCAAGCGGGTCGGCGCGCGTTTCGAGGCGGGCAAGCGTTTCGCCATCGTCGTCGTGGCGGAGGGCGCCAAGCCTCGCGAGGGCTCGATGGAGTTCGACGAGGGCGGCAAGGACATCTACGGCCACGAGCGCTTCGCGGGAGTGGCCCGGCAGCTCTCCGTCGAATTGGAGGAGCGCCTCGGCAAGGAGGCCCGGCCGGTGATCCTCGGACATGTGCAGCGCGGTGGTACGCCGACCGCGTACGACCGTGTCCTCGCCACCCGCTTCGGCTGGCACGCCGTGGAGGCGGCGCACCGCGGCGAGTTCGGCATGATGACCGCGCTGCGCGGCACGGACATCACGATGGTGCCGCTGGCACGGGCGGTCGAGACGCTGAAGACGGTCCCGGACGAGCGCTATGCAGAGGCCGAGTGCGTCCTCTGAACCGGCGGCGCATCAGCCGGTCGCACCTCTTCCGATCCGGTTGTAGGTAGGCAACCGCCCCCGGCCGCGGCAGCGGTCGGGGGCAGTTCTAGTCTGGTGCGGACAACAAGCGCGAATCGGGACGCTCCAGGAGTACACAGATGGATCACAGCGGGCACGGCGAGCACGGGATGCAGATGGATCTGCCGCCGTTCACGCTGGGGCGGGGCCTGGAGTTCTCGGCCGACCCCTTTTTCCTGATCGGCTGCCTGGTGGCCGTCGGCCTCTACGGCTGGGGCGTCGTCCGGCTGAGGCGGCGCGGTGACGCGTGGCCGGTGGGCCGGACGGTCTTCTTCACCATCGGTGTGCTCAGCATCGCGCTGGTCATGTGCACCGCGCTGAACGACTACGGCATGGTCATGTTTAGCGTGCACATGGTGCAGCACATGGTGATCAGCATGCTCTCGCCGATTCTGTTGCTCCTCGGTGCCCCGGTGACCCTGGCATTGCGCGCGCTGCCGGTCGCGGGACGGGGCCGCAAGGGTCCGCGCGAGCTGCTGCTGGCGCTGCTGCACAGCCGCTACCTGCGGATCGTCACGCATCCCGCGTTCACGATCCCGATGTTCATCGCGAGTCTGTACGGGCTGTACTTCACCCCGCTCTTCGACTTCCTCATGGAGTCCAGGCCCGGGCACATCGCCATGATGGTGCACTTCCTGGCCGTCGGCCTGATCTTCTTCTGGCCGATCATGGGCGTGGATCCCGGGCCGCACCGCCCCGGCTATGTGATGCGGATGCTGGAGCTCTTCGCCGGCATGCCGTTCCACGCGTTCTTCGGTATCGCGCTGATGATGGCGAGCGAGCCGATGGTGAAGGCGTACGAGAATCCGCCGGCCTCCCTCGGGATCGCCGCGCTGTCCGACCAGAACGCGGCGGGCGGCATCGCCTGGGCGTTCAGTGAGATTCCGTCCGTCCTGGTGCTGATCGCGCTGGTGTACCAGTGGTACCACTCCGAGCAGCGGCAGGCGGTCCGCCAGGACCGGGCCGCCGACCGGGACGGCGACAAGGAGCTGGAGGCGTACAACGCCTATCTGGCTTCCCTCCAGGCGCGCAGCCGATGAACGGCCGCTGAGCGGGCCCGGGCGAGCCGGGCCGTCGTCCGGACCGGCATGCGCGGGCCTGCGGTGAGCAGCCGCGCGATGAGCACCCGGCAGTAGCGCGAGTACCGCCTCAGGGGTCACGATGGCTCCACGGCCATGGCCACGGCTCCCAGCCACGGCGCCGGCCCGGAGGAGGACGCGGATGTCCGGTTCCACGAAGACGATGGGTGTGCTCACCCTCGCGAGCCTCGTTGTCGTCACGGCCTACACGGTCGCGCTCGGCAGCAACGGCTGGCTGTGGTTCGGCTGGGTCGTACTCGGACTCGTGACTCTCGGCATGCTGGTTTCCAAGCCCACCTGACCCACGGGCCGACCGTCGGGAGGCGGCGCGCCGCGATCCTGGGTCGCCCCATGGCGCCGGGACCGCTGCCGTACGCCGGGGAGTCGGTGCCGGTGAGGTGGACGACGTGTCTCCAGTGGTCCGTGGCCGGCGCAGCCATGACGGGCGGCGGACCGGAAAGGGATGCCCCTACCACGTTCGGCCTGCCTGGAGCAGCTGGTCACGGACCAGGCCGACATGGGGATTGCCCTCGGATCCGGGACGCTGGACGAGGTAGCCCGTGTTGATCGGAGGATCCTCGGGGTCGTGGAGCAGGACCAGCGCACCCGAGGCAATTTCGTCCTGGCACAGATAGCGGGGAAGGACCGTGAAACCGGCGCCCGCGACGGCTGCCGACAGCACGCCCCGTAGATCGGGTACGGTCACGGCGGCCGGCCCGGTGAGCCGGCTGCCGAACACATGACGCCAGTACCGGCGGGCGATGGGGAGGTCCTCCGCGTACGTCACGAGCGGAATTCCCTGGAGCGGGGCCGGCCCTTCGGCGGCGACACGAGCCGGACCGCCCAGGCGGTCTGCCCAGGCCGGCGCGGCGACCAGCACGAACTCCTCGTCCATGAGCGGTAGTGCGGTCAGGCTGCGGCCGCGCGGGCGCACGGTCGCCAGGACCAGGTCGTGGCGACCGGCACGCAGCCCGTCGAGGAGCGGTTCCGTGAGGCCGGTGACCACCCGCAGCCGTACGCCCATGTCGACGAGGGGTGCGAGGGCCGGCAGCACACGTACGCACAGCAGCTCCGCGGGGCCGGCCAGATGGACGGGGTCGGCAGGGCCGTTCTCGTCGGAGTCGCCGTGGCCGGTCACGGCCGCGAGGGCGTCGAGGGGCGCGACGATCCGGGACGCGAGTTCGTCCGCAAAGGGGGCGGGGGCGACGCCGCGCGGCAGCCGCTCGAACAGTTCACGGTCCAGCTGTCGCTCCAGGGCGCGGATCTGGGTGGTGACGGTGGGCTGCGACAGGCCCAGCAGCCGTGCGGCGGCGGTGAAGGACCCCGACCGGTACACGGCGAGGAAAGTACGCAGCAGGTTCAGGTCCGGCGGACCTGCGGCGGGCCGCTGTCCCGTTCCCGTTCCCGGCGATCCATTGGATTCCCTATTCCTCACAACGGCGATCCTATTGGATTCCTATGGGTGGGCGGATCTACCGTCGAAGACGCCGCCGCACTGACGATCCGAGCACAGAACGTCAGGAATTCGGACCCGAGTGCGCGGCGCGACCATCCACGGGCCCGGGACGGGCCCTTCTCCCGGAAGAGAAGTGACATGGCAAAGATCCTTTTCGTGATGACGGGCGCCGACCACTGGACGCTTGCCGACGGCACCCGGCACCCGACCGGCTTCTGGGCCGAGGAGGCCGTCGCACCGTACGAGGCGTTCAAGGCAGCGGGCCACGACATCGTCGTGGCAACGCCGGGCGGCGTCGTACCGACCGTGGATGCCGCGAGCCTGGCCCCCGAGGTCAACGGCGGGCAGGAGGGCGCGGACCAGGTCGCGAAGGCGCTCTCGTCCCTCGTCGAACTGCGGCGCCCGGTGAAGCTGGAGGACGTGGATCCGGACGCCTACGCCGCCGTCTTCTACCCGGGCGGCCACGGACCGATGGAGGACCTGGCCGTCGACCCCGACTCGGGCAGGCTGCTCACCCTGGCCCTGGAGTCCGGCAAGCCGCTCGGTGTGGTCTGCCACGGCCCGGCCGCACTGCTCGCCGCCACCAGGAGCGACGGCACCCACGCGTTCGCGGGCTATCGGCTGACCGGCTTCACCAACGCGGAAGAGACCCAGGCGGGCTTCGCGGACAAGGCGAAGTGGCTGCTCCAGGACCGTCTCGCCGGGATCGGCGCCGACTTCCAGGAGGGCGAGCCGTGGGCGCCGAACGTGGTCGTCGACCGCAACCTGGTCACCGGCCAGAACCCGTCCTCCTCCGCTCCCCTCGCCGCCGAACTGCTCAAAAAGCTGGGCTGACATGGCTGCGGACCGCCTCACCGAGGTCCTCGACGCGACGTACGACTGCCTCAGGCGGTACGGCGTACGGCGCACCACGATGGACGACATCGCCTCCACGATGGGTGTGTCCCGGTCGGCGGTCTACCAGTACGTGCGCAGCAAGGACGACGCCTTCCGCCGCCTCGCCGAGCGTCTGCACACCCGGGCGCTCCGACAGGCGCGGGACGCCGCCGCCCGGGACGTCCCGTATGCCGAGCGCATCCGGGGCGTCCTGGCCGCCAGGCTCGACCTTGTCCTCGAACTGGCCGGGGACTCTCCGCACACCGCCGAGCTCACCGACGAGAAGACCCGTCTGTTCGGCGACATCTGCCACGGTTTCACGGCGGAGCTGCGCCGCCTGCTGACCGCTCTCTTCGCCGCGGCCGGCACCCCCTCCGCCGTCACCCCCGAGGAGGCCGCCGACATCTCCGTCGCGCTCGTCACCGGGCTGGAGTCGGCGGCCGACGGCCGACGGCTCCTCGTGCCGGCTGCGGAAGCCCTGCTGGCCGGGCTGCTGGGCACTCCGACCCACCCGTGCCTCGGAAATCGGACTCCGACGCCTGACGGGTCGCCACCGGAAGGGAAGGGACCGTCACGAGTCCGATCTGACGTCGTTACAGACGGCCGGGCATGCACTTAGACTGACCCTCTCCGTAGCATCTGTGACCTGCCAGAACGCCGCACCGCAGCCGGAACCGGCACAGTGGGGAGAGACTCTTTGTTCTACTACGTGCTCAAATACGTCATCCTGGGCCCGTTGTTGCGGTTGCTGTTCCGGCCCAGGATCGAGGGACTCGAGCTCATTCCCGCGGAGGGGGCGGCCATCGTCGCGGGAAACCATCTGTCGTTCTCCGACCACTTCCTGATGCCGGCGATCATCAAACGGCGCATCACTTTTCTCGCCAAGGCGGAGTACTTCACGGGGCCCGGGGTCAAGGGCCGTCTGACCGCCGCGTTCTTCCGCAGCGCCGGACAGATCCCGGTGGACAGATCGGGCAAGGACGCCGGGCAGGCAGCCATCCGCGAGGGGCTCGGGGTGCTGGGCCGGGACGAGTTGCTCGGCATCTATCCGGAGGGCACGCGCTCGCACGACGGGCGACTGTACAAGGGCAAGGTCGGGGTCGCCGTGATGGCCCTCAAGGCGCAGGTGCCGGTGGTGCCGTGCGCGATGGTCGGCACGTTCGAGATCCAGCCGCCCGGACAGGTCCTGCCGAGGATCAAGCGGGTGACCATTCGCTTCGGCGAGCCGATGGACTTCTCACGGTACGCGGGCATGGAGAACGAGAAGGCGGTACTGCGCGCCGTGACCGATGAGATCATGTACGAGATCCTGGCCCTTTCCGGCCAGGAGTACGTGGACGAGTACGCCGCCAAGGTGAAAGCCGAACAGGCCGCCGCAGCGCATCAGACCAGGAAGTTCCCGCGGCTGCGGCGCTGACCGGTCCATGGCCGGGCGGCGAGGGCATCATCGAGCAGCCTGCGCAGTCCCAGCGCGTCCCGGGCCACCGCGGTCACCAGTACGGCCGGCCCCGCGAGCGGTGTGAGTACGGCCGTTTCGCCGAACTGCATGGGCTCGGCAGGTTGTTTGTCCAACTCGGGTTCCACAACGAGAAGTTGACCGACGGCACGGTGTCCCGCGAGGACGGCTCCGCCGTCCCAGCCGTCCGGGCCGGCGGGCGCGGCAGGACCGTAGGCCAGCTCCTGGTCGAGCAGGGGACGGCCCGCGCGATGCACCGTGAGCCGGGCGGTGAGACTGCCGGTGTCCTCCCCGTGCCTTCCGAGGACCTGCTCCTCGCGCAGCAACAGCCGTGCCGTGGCGGCGAGCTGGACGCGGGTACTCATCCGCAGATCGCTCCCCCGGGCACTGATGAGCTGTTCGGGCATCCACTGCAGCTCGGCGTCCTCGCCCACGGTCAGCATGACGTCGTACGTGGCCTGCCGCCCCGGTTCACGCCCCGGCAGGGCGACCGTCGCGGCGGCCGAGTCGATGCGCAGCGCGGCGCCCGTGCGGACGTCCGCCTCGATGGCCAGCCGGTCTCCGCCCAGCGGTGCGCTCATGGCGCCGACGACCGTGACCCGGGTGTACGTCCCGTCGGACCGGGTACGGCGCAGCGCGAGCGGCCCGGCGCTCTCCAGCACGGGCAGACCGCCGTCGCGGGTGGCGACGACCCGGGCGGTGGCCCGGACGCTCATGCGGCCGCGGTCCATGACGAGAGCTTCGCGCGCACCCAGTCGGCGACCGGGCCCACGCCGTTCTCGGCGGTGAGCGAGGTGAAGGCGACGGGAAGTTCGCCCCGTTGCTCCTTCGCGTCCCGGGCCATCCGCTGCAGATCGGAGCCGACATGGGGGGCGAGGTCCGTCTTGTTGATGACGAGGAGGTCGGCGGTGGTGACACCGGGGCCGCCCTTGCGGGGGATGTCGTCGCCGCCCGCGACATCGATGACGAAGATCTGGGCGTCGACGAGGCCCCTGGAGAACGTGGCGGTGAGGTTGTCACCGCCGGACTCGACCAGGATCAGATCGAGGGGACCGACCGTGTCCTCCAGGTCCTCGACGGCTTCGAGGTTGGCCGAGATGTCGTCGCGGATCGCGGTGTGCGGGCAGGCGCCGGTCTCGACGGCCTGGATGCGCTCGGGCGGCAGCACCGCGTTACGCAGCAGGAAGTCGGCGTCCTCGCGGGTGTAGATGTCGTTGGTGACGACGGCGATGGAGAGCCGGTCGCGCAGGGCACGGCAGAGCGCGGCGACGGTCGCGGTCTTACCGGAGCCGACGGGGCCGCCGAGCCCGATGCGCAGGGCGCGCCGCGTGCCGTCGGGCCGTACGGCGTCGGCACTGACGGCGGACGGGGCGTCGTTGTCGTGGGTGCGGCCGAAGTGCATGACGAGACTCCTGTGGACGGTTACGAGGCGAAGAGACGTACGGGCCAGGCCGCATGCTGCTCGGCCGTGATGTCGAGAAGCGGTGCCGAGGCTGCGGGCAGGGCGTCGATGCCCCGGCCGGCCGCGGCTGCGGCTCGCCCGGCGACCTGGTCCATGTCCGGCGTGAGGCGGGCGAGGACGGCGGTGGCCTCGAAAGGGTCCAGGCCGAGGAGGCGTACCGCGGCGGTGGCCGGTCCGCCGACCGCCTCGTACACGGCACAGTGCGCGGCGTCCTGCGGGGTCAGTCCGGCCGCGCGTGCGGCGAGGCCGAGCACCACCGGCTGGTGGGCCCCTTTCGGCGACGCCGACGCGAGTGCGTCGAGCTCGGGTGAGGGCCAGGTGGCACGGGCCGCCCGCATCAGCTGCCGGCCGAGTTTGCGGCCGGTCGCGCGCAGTGCGGACGAGGGGGTGCGGGCGTCGGCGGCCTCGTCCAGCGCAAGCGGATCGAGGCCGAGCGCCGCGGCTGCAGCGAGCGCGGCGGAGGTCAGTCCCGTGGTGTGGAGCCGTCCGCGACAGAACGCGGCCAGTCCGGCGGCGTCCCTGATCCTCCCCGCCTTCACGGCGGCTTCCACTCCGCCCGAGTGTGCGTGACCCCCGGCCGGGAACCGTCCGTCGGCGAGGACGAGCAGTGCAGCGCGAGCCTGGGACGGCGAGGCCGTGTGTGGGTTCGCGTCCATGGGTCAGAAGAGGAAGTACCGCTGGGCCATGGGAAGTTCCTCCGCCGGTGCGGGCTCCACGGCTTCGCCGTCGATCGTCACGGTGAAGGTGTCGGCGTCGACGTCCACGCGTGGCAGGCAGTCGTTCTCGCGCATGTCCGCCTTCGTCACACCACGAGTGCTACGGATCGGGGCGAAGCGCTTGCCGGTGCCGAGCCTCTCCGGCAGGCCGTCCTCGATCGCCCGTTCGGTGGCGAAGTTGAGGGAGTTCATGGCCGGGGCGCGGCCGATGGCGCCGAACATGGGCCGCGGGAGGACGGGCTGCGGAGTGGGGATCGAGGCGTTGGCATCGCCCATCTGCGCATACGCGATCTGGCCTCCCTTGATGACCAGTTGGGGCTTGACGCCGAAGAAGGCGGGCTCCCACAGGACCAGATCGGCCAGCTTGCCCGTCTCGACCGACCCGATCTGGTGGTCCATGCCCTGGGCCACGGCCGGGTTGATCGTGTACTTGGCGACATACCGACGGGCCCGGAGGTTGTCGGCCCGGCCGTCGCCCGGAAGCGCGCCTCGGCGCTGCTTCATGACATGTGCCGTCTGCCAGGTCCGCAGGACGACCTCACCGATGCGTCCCATGGCCTGGGAGTCCGACGAGATGATGGAGATCGCACCGAGGTCGTGGAGGATGTCCTCCGCCGCGATGGTCGACGGCCGGATCCGGGACTCGGCGAAGGCGAGGTCCTCGGGGACCGCCGGGTTGAGGTGGTGGCAGACCATCAGCATGTCGAGGTGTTCCTCGATGGTGTTGACGGTGTGCGGGCGGGTCGGGTTGGTGGAGCTGGGCAGGACGTACGGCTCCGAGACGACCGTGATGATGTCCGGCGCATGACCGCCGCCCGCGCCCTCGGTGTGGTACGCATGGATCGTCCGTCCGGCGATCGCAGCCAGGGTGTCGGCGACGAACCCCGCCTCGTTCAGGGTGTCCGTGTGGACCGCGAGCTGCGCACCCGTCTCCTCGCACACGGCGAGGCATGCGTCCAGGGCGGCGGGGGTCGCACCCCAGTCCTCATGGATCTTGAACCCGATCGCTCCGCCGCGCAGTTGTGCGTGCATCGCCTCGCGCGACACGGTGTTGCCCTTGCCCAGCAGTCCGATGTTGACCGGGTAGTGCTCGAGGGCCTCGAACATCCTGGCCAGGTGCCATGACCCCGGGGTGATCGTGGTGGCCTTGGTGCCCTCGGCGGGCCCGGTGCCGCCACCGACGAGCGTGGTGATTCCGGAGGACAGGGCCTGGTCGACGATCGTCGGCGAGATGAAGTGGACATGGGCGTCGATGGCACCCGCGGTGACGATCCTGCCGTTCCCCGCGACGATCTCGGTCTCGGGTCCGATGACCAGCTCGGGGTGGACGCCATCCATTGTGTCGGGATTGCCCGCTTTGCCAATGCCCGTGATCCGGCCGTCGCGGATGCCGATGTCCGCCTTGACGACCCCCCAGTGGTCGAGGACCACCGCTCCGGTGATGACGGTGTCCGGGGCGCCCTCGGCGCGCGTCGTACGGGACTGGCCCATCGACTCGCGGATCACCTTGCCGCCACCGAAGACCGCCTCGTCACCGGCGCGTCCGGGACCGCCGGAACGGTCCTCCTCGATCTCGATGAGCAGCGCGGTGTCGGCGAGCCGGATACGGTCGCCCGTCGTGGGGCCGAACAGGTCGGCATAGGCGGCACGCGTCAGTTCAGCCATCGAGGGCACCTCCGGTCTCTCCCCGCAGTCCCGGCACGACACGCAGACCGGCCAGTGGTACGAGTTCGACGTCGACGGGGATGCCGGGCTCGAAGCGCACGGCGGTGCCCGCCGCGATGTTCAGCCGCCGCCCCCGGGCCGCGGCGCGGTCGAAGTCCAGGCCGGGATTGGCCTCGGCGAAGTGGTAGTGGGAGCCGACCTGGACGGGCCGGTCGGCGGCGTTGAGGACGGTCAGGCGGGTGACCTCACGGCCCTCGTTCAGCCTGACCGGCTCGTCCGCGTACAGGATCTCCCCGGGAATCATCAGCGGCCGCCCGTCAGACGATCGGGTCATGGACGGTGACGAGCTTGGTGCCGTCGGGGAACGTCGCCTCGACCTGGACGTCGTGGATCATCTCGGGGATGCCGGCCATGACGTCGTCACGGGTGAGCACCTTGCGCCCGGAGGCCATGAGCTCGGCGACGGTGCGTCCGTCGCGGGCCCCCTCGAGGATGTGGGACGTGATGAGGGCGACCGCCTCGGGGTGGTTGAGCTTCACCCCGCGGGCCCTGCGCTTGCCGGCGACGTCCGCTGCAACATGGATGAGCAGGCGTTCCTGCTCGTGCGGGGTCAGTTGCACGCTTCCACCTCAAAAGTCGTCCGGCCGGGGGCCTGTGCGTGTCAGCGGGACCGTAACCCGCGTCAACACTCCGTTGATCGCGATACGGGCATGGCGTGACCGACGTTTGAACGTTAGGGCGGAAGTTTTTCCGGCGCGTTAACTGATCTTGGGGACCTGCATGGACATCAGCCCGCGGAGTCCGTCCGCCAGGACCTTCGTCTCCGTGTCCCCGAACAGGGCCTGCTGGGCGATGAACCCCTGGGCGGTGGCCATGAGGGTGCGCGCGACATGCTCGGACGGCACATCGGCCTGCAGGATCCCACGGTCCCGGTAGGTGTCGACGAGCCTGGCCCATGCCTTCCGCATGTCGCCGAAGCCCTCGTGGAGCATGCGCGAGAGCTGCTCGTTGCGCAGCGTCTCGGTCCAGACCTGGACGATCAGCCCCGCGAAGGCCTGCCGGTCACCCCCCGGAACCTCCTCGTCGAGCAGTTTGTGCAGCACTCGCCCCAGGAGCGCGTCGGGGGTCGGCGGCGGTGACACGCTCGCGGCCTCCTCGAAGGCGGCCCGCACCCCGGTGAAGGCCTCCTCGGCGATGGCGAGGATGAGCTCGTCCTTGCCGCGGAAGTAGCGGTAGACGGCGCCGGCCGAGAGGCCCACCTCGGCGAGGACGTCCTGCATCGACGTGGCATGGAAGCCATTGCGGGCGAAGCAGCGCGCGGCACCGTCGAGGATCTGGCGGCGGCGGGCATCGAGGTGTTCCTGGGATACACGGGCCATGATCCCAATCTAAAACGAACATTCATTCTTGACAAATGAGGACGCTCCGCAGGACATTGAGCAAGCAAAACGAACGATCCTTCTTTTTGAGCATCCGAATCGAGGCACAGCATGTCCGCCCCCGCCGCACCCCGTCGCCGCATGATCGCGGTGATGGCCCTTGTCCCCGTCGTCGTGGCCCTGGCGCTCTGGGCCTTCGCCTGGCCTGCAGCCCGGATGGCGCCGCGCGAGCTGCCCATCGGCGTCGCGGGCCCGGCAGCCGCGACGGCGCAGCTGGAGCACCGGTTCGTGCAGCACGGAGAAGCGTTCGACGTGCACCGCTATGAGGACGAGGCCGCCGCCCGGGAGGCGATAGAGGACCGCACCGTGTACGGCGCGGTCGTGGCGACCCCCGAGGGACCGAAGACGCTCACGGCGTCCGCCGCGAGCCCGGTCGTGGCCCAGCTGCTCAGGGAGTCCCTGACGGCCGGTGCACCCGCGGGCACCCGGGTGGAGGCCGAGGACGTCGTCCCGGCCCCCTCGGACGACCCCCGGGGCGGCGCACTGGCGTCGAGCATCCTTCCGCTCGCCCTGGCGGGCGTGGCGGCCGGAGCCGCGGTGACGGTACTGAAACTGCGCGGGACGCGGGCGGTGGCGACACTGCTCGGTACCGCCGCCCTCGTCGGCATCACCGCGACCGTCATCGCCCACAACTGGCTGGGAGCCCTGACCGGCAACTGGTGGGCGGAGGCCGGAGTGCTCGGGCTGACCGTGCTGGCCGTCGGCGCCACCGTCGCGGGACTCGCCGCACTCGTCGGACCGGGCGGCATCGGCCTGGGCGCCCTGCTGATCATTCTGATCGGCAATCCGTTCTCGGGCATGTCGAGCGCGCCGGAGCTGCTGCCCGAGCCCGCCGGACTGATCGGCCAGTGGCTGCCGCCGGGTGCAGGAGGTTCACTGCTGCGGTCGGTCGCCTTCTTCGACGGCAGCTCGGCCGCCGCACCCGCGGTGACGCTGACCCTGTGGGCGCTCCTCGGAGTTGCTGCCACGCTGGCCGGTGGCCGCCGCCGTTCGACCGGACCGGCTCTCGAACCGGCCCCGGCCCCCGCACCGGCGAGCTGAACCGCCGGCACCCGACAGGGCGCCCGAGCGCCGGCCCGGAAGACCGTGTGTCCCCGCTGCAGCGGGGACACACGGTCTTCCCATGCGCGCCCGCGTCCCCGCAGTGCGTGCCCGCCCCGCACCCGGCCACGGCCGCACGCCACTGCGTGCGTGGGCCCGGGTCGGTCAGGTATTCACGCCGGGCTGCCGGTGCTGGGCCGCGAGGCCGAACCGGCCGCGTTCGCCCGGAGCGGACGTCGTCGGCGTGGAGACCGTCGACACCGAGGTGACGGGCCGTTCGCCGGCCGGGTGCTCCGCACCCCCGGCCTCCTCGAGACCGTCGAGTCGCTCCAGGTCAGCGGCGGAGACCAGGGCCACGAGGGGTTTCCCGTGGCGGGTCACGACGACGCGCTCGCCGCCGTACACAACGCGGTTGATCAGTTCGGCGAGCTCCGCACGTGCTTGCGTCACCGGAATCTCATAGGCCATGCTCCCCATCATAACGAGATGTACGTCCTGTACATTTTTTACAGATCCACCGCACCGCACGACCCACCGCACCGCACGACCGCTTCAGCGACGAGGAGAGGTACGCCATGAACCGCCCTTACGCCCGATACGTCCTGCCGGAGCTCACCGAGCGCACCAGCGTCGGCCTTCGCACGCTCGACCCCTACTCGAAGCTGATGGAGGAGCGGATCGTGTTCCTGGGCACGCCCATCGACGAGACCTCGGCCAACGACGTCATCGCCCAGTTCCTCTACCTCGAGCACGCCGCCCCCGACCAGGACATCAGCCTCTACATCAACTCCCCGGGCGGCTCCATCACCGCCATGATGTCCGTCTACGACACGATGCAGGTGGTGACCTGCGATGTGGCGACGACATGTCTGGGCCAGGCTGCCTCCACGGCCGCCGTGCTGCTCGCGGCGGGGACTCCCGGCAAGCGCATGGCGCTGCCGGGAGCGAGGGTCGTCGTCCGGCAGCCCGCGATGACCGAGCCCGTGGAGGGGCAGCCGACCGATCTGGACATCCAGGCACGCGAGTTGCTGCGACTGCGCGAGGAGATGGCCAGGATGCTGTCGCGGCACACCGGAAGAAGCGAGGAGCAGATCTCCTCCGCCTTCGAACGCGACACCGTCTTCGATGCGCCGGCAGCCAGGGAGTACGGCCTCGTCGACCACATCATCAAGAGCCGCAGGACGTCCGCCGCTTCCCCCTCGGCCCGGTGAGCCGTCGGTGCTGCTCCCGGAACTGCCACCGCTGCCCGCACTGACGCGCGCCGAAAGCGAGTTCATCGACCGCTATCTCGAAGTCGTCGACCAGCTCGGACGAATCAACCCGGCCGGGGGCGCCGCACACACCTATGCCGCCCTGCGCGCCGCACAGGCACTGGCCGCACACGCTGTTGGCCTCCGGGACGCGCTCGCACTGATGCACGCCCGCGGCGAGAGCGAGCTCCACACCCCCACACTTGCCCACGCACTGCGGGTGTTGGACGGGGAGCGAAGGGCGGCGCGAATCATCGTCCCTCCGGAGCCGACCAGTTGAACCGGCGCCCGGAGAGCGGCGACGGAGGCGCGGCTGCGGGGGTGGGCAGGCGTACGAGTGGGTGTCGGCCAACCGGCGTAGGCGTGGCTTCGACATAAGTGCCGTGCGAGTTGCGCAACCTGATGGGCCATTCGGCGGAATGAGAGGTTCCGCTGCTGGTCCAGCGCTCGTCACGCCTCCCTCGTCCGTCGGCCAAATGGGTCCGTCCACCTGAATGGATCAGTGGTGAGGAGCCTCACAAATCGCCGTTTCGACTCGGAAATCCGGCAGTTCGTGCGTCAAGATCCCTGGGACGACAAGCCCCCGCCACCGCGGCGGGGCGGTCCGGGCGGACGCCGAGTCCTGCCGCCGCACCGGATGCCTGGTCGACATCAGTGCTTCGGCAGGAGTGGAGGACCCACGCAGTACGGCCCGGCCGCCGACACGGCAGGGCCTTGGGGTGAAGCCGCTTGCGCGGCCGGGCATCTTCGTTGGCCCGAACCCGACAGGTCATCCTTCACAGGCGGCTGACGAAGGGTTGCGCATGACTGCGCAGACACACGGTCCGTCCCTGCTCTCCCGGACGGGCGCCGTTTCGGCTCTCACCATCGCCGCCGTCGGCGGCTCCCTGCTCGTACCGGGCGGCACACAGGAGGCCCAGGCCGCCACCGCACACGCATCGAAGGCCCTCAAGGTGGCCGCCTCCAAGAAGGGCGCCCCGTACCGGTACGGCGCCACGGGCCCGCACCGCTTCGACTGCTCGGGGCTCACCCTGTACTCGTACAAGAAGGCGGGCAAGGCCCTGCCGCGCACGGCACAGGCGCAGTACAACCGCACGCGGCACATCCGTGCATCCACCCGCCAGGTGGGCGACCTGGTGTTCTTCCACTACCGCGGGAACATCTACCACGTCGGGATCTACGCGGGTCACGGAAAGATCTGGCACTCCCCCAAGACCGGCTCCGTCGTCAAACTGAGCAAGATCTGGTCCAAGAGCGTCCGCTATGGACGCGTGCGCTGACCTGCACGGACGGGCAAACGGCCCAGTGAGGTGACAGGTTCCGCGGGGCACGGGCAATTCGTCATACATGGCCGACGATCCCCGTGCCTCGCGCGACGAGTCCGAGCTCGAAAGAGCGGACCGCAACTTCGCCGAGCTGCTGCAGGAGCTGCGGGTCATCCAGACCGGCGTACAGATCCTGTTCGCGTTTCTGCTGACCCTCGCCTTCACCGCCCGGTTCCCGTCCCTCGACTCGTTCCAGCGAGGCACGTACGTGACGACGCTGATGCTGGCCGTGGTGGCCGCAGCGCTGTTCACCGCACCCGCGGCGGTGCACCGCGGACTGTTCCGCAGGGGCGCCAAACGGGAGATCGTCTCGGTCTCCTCGCGGCTCGCGGGAATCGGCCTTGCGGTGCTCGCCCTGGCCCTGACCTCGGCGGTACTGCTGGTCGTCGATGTCGTGCACGGCACGCCCGAAGGGGTCGCCGCCGCTGCGACGACCCTGTTCGTCTGCGTCCTGCTGTGGGGGGCGCTGCCCCTGGTCCTCGGCCGGAGGCTCAGCGAGCCGCCGGAGCGATCACCAGAGCCAGGCCGAGAGCGGTGAGAGCCCCGCCGCTGACGCCCTCGACGGTGCGAGCGGCCCGCGGCCGGCGAAGCCACCGTCCCAGCCGGTCCACGAGCAGCGCCACCAGTGGGAACCAGACGAGTGCGAGTGCCACGACGATGCCGGCCAGCAGCAGCGTGCGCGGCAGTACCGCGGCATCGTCCGGCACGAACTGCGGCAGCAGGCTGAGGAAGAGCACCGGCGCCTTGGGATTGAGCACATTGGTGAGGAAGCCCTGGCGCAGACTGCGCACGGCTCCCGTGCCGGTCACGAAGCGCTCGGCGTCCCCTACGGCCGCCGGCCTCGGCCGGAGAGCATTGCGCAGGGCCTGTACACCCAGGTAGAGGACGTAGGCACCCCCCACGAACTGGAGCGTCCGGTACAGGACCGGCACGGCGACCAGCAGCGCCGCGAGTCCTGCGACGGCCAACGCGGTGTGGACGACCAGTCCTCCGGCCACCCCGAGCGCGGCGGCGACGCCGTCGGAGCGGGAGGCCAGGGCATTGCGTACGACGACCGTGAAATCTGCGCCCGGCATGGCGACCATGCCCGCCGCGACCCCGACGAAGGCGATCAGCTGTGCGTCCATGACCCCACCCTGGACCACGACAGCCCTTAGCGTGTACTTGCAATCTCCTGGGTCTGCCTGAAGGAACGCTTAAGGGGCACAGATGTACGACCCGACACGGCTGGCGGCACTGGTGGCGGTCGCCGAGGCCGGTTCGATCACCCGGGCCGCGGGCCGCCTCGGCTACACCCCTCCCGCGCTCTCCCAGCAGCTGACCAAGCTGGAGCGCGAAGCGGGGGCGGCGCTGCTGGTCCGCCATCATCGCGGAACCCGGCTGACGCCCGCCGGTGAGGTGCTCGCCGCGCATGCCCGGCGGGTGCTGGACGAGATGGACCGCGCGCGACATGAACTGGCCCGGCTGGCCGGGCTGTCCGGCGGCCGGCTCCGGGTGGGCACGTTCACCACGGCCGGCGTCCATCTCCTGCCGCCGGTGCTGAGCTCGTTCCGCCGGGCCCATCCGGATGTGGAACTGACCGTGGCCGAGTACGAACCGCCGTACGGGGTCGCCGCGGTGGCCTCGGGCGAGGTGGACCTGGCCCTGACGCACGAGTACGAACCGGGCGAACCGTACCCGTTGCCCGCGGG
Organism: Streptomyces sp. NPDC043861; assembly: GCF_056435905.1. NCBI lineage: Bacteria > Bacillati > Actinomycetota > Actinomycetes > Kitasatosporales > Streptomycetaceae > Streptomyces > Streptomyces sp. NPDC043861. The sequence goes on from NZ_JBWKDP010000016.1 coordinate 92,286, forward strand.
TGTCCTTCTGGAGCCCCTGCTGGTCGAGGAGTTGGTGCTGGTGACTGCACCGGGGCAGCTGCTGGCCGGCGGCTCGGGACGGCTCCCGGTCGATGAGCTCGCGGGCCGGCCTCTCATCAGCAGTGCGCCCTCGCACCCTCCCCGCAGGGGTGTGGAGGGTGCGCTGGCGCGGGCGGGGGCGACATCGGCCGTGGTCTGCGAGTCGCCCGGGTATGCGCTGGTCTGCGCACTGGTCAGCGCGGGGCTCGGGGTCGCGGTCGTACCGGAGATGGTGGCCAGAACGGCGACGACGCCGCTCGGGGTGCGGCCGCTCGAGCCCGCTGCGTTCCGCCGCACGATCTCCGTGGCGCACCGCGGCGACGAGTCCGGTCCCGCAGCCCGCTCTCTGCTGGCCCTGCTGCGCGCCGGGTTCGCACAGGCCACCGGGTAGTGCAACGGCGCGAACCGGCGTCACGGTCGCCGCGGTGCAGTCATTCCGGGCTCTGGACGGGTGCGGGCACCGGCGGCCAGGGCAGCGCGATACGAACGGTCTTGCCACCGTCAGGAGTGGGGATCACCGACAGCCGCCCGCCGTGCTCGGCGGTGAGCCATCGGATGATCACCATGCCCCGGCCGTTGTCCTGCTGCACCGCGGCGGGCAGCCGCTGCGGGTGGCGCGGATGGCTGTCGGTGACGCCGATACTCAGGTGCTCGTCGCGTTCGAGCCGGACGTCGACGGTGAAGGTCGGCGACTGCCCGAAAGTGTGCTGCACGGCGTTGGTCGCGAGCTCGGAGACGATGAGCCGCACGGTGTCGGCCGTTTCCACCTCCCCCGGGAGGCCCCATTCGGCGAGAACGCCGGAGATGTATCTCCGCGCTGCGGAGACCGAGGCGGGATCGCTCGGCAGAGTGATGGATGCTTCCTGGTGGTCTGCCATGGCGGGCCGTCCCTTTCCCACCGAGGCCGGATGACGACACGTGGCGACACGTAGCGGTGATGTGCCGGAGCGGCCCCGGACTGCGCTGGTCCTCAGACTGCCACCGTTGATGACCCCGTAACCCTCGATCCCCCCGGATATGCATATATCTGTCGCTCAAAGCAGTGAACTCTGCTACGCGAGAACGTATTTGGGCGCACACTGGGTGGCTGCGTCATCGGTGGCCGCGGTCCCCCGGGCGGCTCGCCGAAGTCCGGAAGGAGGCGGCTGCGTGCGTCAGGGTCCGGTGGTGCGCCGCCGCAAGCTCGGTGAGGAGTTGCGCGGGCTGCGGCTCGGCGCGGGCCTCACCAGCCGGGAGGCTGCCCGGCTGGTGGGATGGCATCAGTCGAAGGTGAGCCGGATAGAGACCGCGGCGAGCGGGGTGAAACCGGCCGATGTGATGCGGCTGCTCGACGCCTACGGGATCACGGACACTCGGCTGCGCGAACTACTCGGGGCGCTCGCCGGGTCGGCGGGAGGCGGCGGCACGGGCTGGTGGCACGCCTACCGCGGGGTGATTCCGCCCCAGTACCGGGACTTCATCAGTCTGGAGTCCCAGGCGAGTTCCGCCCGCACCCTCGAGACCTCGGTGGTGCCCGGCCTCCTGCAGACCCCGGACTATGCACGGGCGGTGACCCGTTCGGCACTGGACGGTGTGTCCGCCGCGACCGTGGATTCGCTGGTGGAGGTACGACTCGCCCGGCAGGAAGTGCTGCACGGGAAGCGTCCGCTCCAGTTCAGCGCCGTCCTGGACGAGGCGGTGCTGCGCCGGCAGGTGGGCGGGCCCCGGGTGATGCGGGCGCAGTTGGCACGGGTACTGGAGACGGCCCAACTGCCCCATGTGCGGCTTCAGGTGCTTCCCTTTTCGACGGGCGGTTATGCGGGCCTCACCGGGCCTTTCGTTATTTTCTCATTTCCGACCACTTCTGATCTGGACGTAGTTGTTCTAGACCACTTGACGAGTAGCCTCTATCTGGAGCGGAAGGAAGACCTCGAGGCGTACGGCGCCGCGTTCCGCACCATGCAGGCGCACGCGCTCCCGCTCCAGGACTCGTTGGCCCTCATCACCGGGATCGGTGACGGCGCGTAGGAGGCACGCCCATGTCTGATCACCTGATATGCATGCGCACCCGGATCTGCACCCCATGGCGGCGCAGCAGCCGCAGCGTCGGAATGAACAACTGCGTCGAGGCGGCGCGCTGCGCCGACGGCAGGTTCGCCGTGCGCGACTCCAAGGACGTCCGGCGTACCCCGCTGCTCTTCTCGCCCCGGGCATGGAGCGGCTTCGTCCACGGACTGCGCGAGGACGCCACCCGCTGACAGGTCCGTCGCCCGGAGGACCCTCAGGGCCGCGAAGGCGGCCCCGGGCCACGGCTCAGCGGGGCGGCGCCGTCCTCAGGACGACCGCGACGGCCTCGTCGATCTGCCGGTCCGTGAGATCGGCCCTCGCGGTGAGCCTGATCCGCGAAATGCCGTCGGGCACGGACGGCGGCCGGAAGCAGCCGACCGCCAGCCCCTCCGCCCGGCAGTCCGCCGCCCATCCCACGGCCGCCTCCGGTGACGGTGCCTGCACCGAGACGACCGCCGCGTCCGGGCGTGCGGCGGTCAGCCCGGCCCCCGTCAGCCGTTCGTGGAGGGTGGCCGCGACGGCACGGGCACGGTCGGCGAATCCCGGCTCGCGGCGCAGCAGCCGCAGGCTCGCCAGAGCGGCCCCGGCCGCGGCCGGGGCGAGGCCGGTGTCGAAGATGAACGTCCGTGCCGCGTTCACCAGATGGTCGATGACACGGGCCGGGCCGAGCACGGCGCCGCCCTGGCTGCCCAGGGACTTGGACAGGGTCAGGGTGGCGACGACGTGCGCTGCGCCCGCCAGCCCGGCGGCATGCAGTGCACCACGGCCGCCGTCCCCGAGAACGCCGAAACCGTGCGCGTCGTCGACGACGAGAGCCGCTCCTTGCGCGCGGCAGACGTCCGCGAGCGCGGTCAGCGGCGCCGCGTCTCCGTCCACGGAGAAGACCGAGTCGGTGACGACGAGGGCACGCCGGCCCGGGTGGACCTCGAGCGTCTTGCACACGGCCTCCGGATCGGCGTGCGGCACCACTGCCGTCTCCGCCCGCGAGAGCCGGCAGCCGTCGACGATCGAGGCGTGGTTGCCCGCGTCGGACACGATCAGGGAGCCGTGGGTGCTCAGCGCCGTGAGTGCGGCGAGATTGGCCGCGTATCCGGAGGAGAACACCAGTGCGGCCTCGAACCCGCAGAACTCGGCCAGCTCACGCTCGAGTTCCGCATGCAGTTCGGTGCTGCCCGTGACCAGCCGGGAGCCGGTGGAACCCGCACCCCAGCGGCGGGCGGCGGCGGCCGCCGCCTCGGTGACCTCGGCCCTGCGGGTGAGGCCGAGGTAGTCGTTGCTCGCGAGATCGAGCAGGGCGGCGTCGGCAGTTCGCGGCCGGAGCATGCGTACGAGGCCCGCATCCGCGCGCAGACGCGCCGCGTCGTCCGTCCATGCGAAGGGATCCTGGGGCAGGAACTGCGACATGGGGCTCCGGTCCTTTTGTAGGCAGCGAACAGACCCTAGCCCGGGACGGCAGAGGTCAGGGTGTGGCCATACACACACCTCAATCCGCGCGTGTTGTCGAGTTCCTCCTTGGCCGCGGGGTGTCCGGTAGGCGAGGATCTGCGCCATGGACCTCCTGAACACGCTGGTGGACAAGGGCCTGCGGCGTGAGCTGCCGACCCGCGAAGAAGCGCTCGCCGTACTGGCGACCTCCGACGACGATCTCCTCGAAGTGGTGGCCGCGGCCGGAAAGGTACGCCGTCAGTGGTTCGGACGGCGGGTGAAGCTCAACTATCTGGTCAATCTGAAGTCCGGTCTCTGTCCCGAGGACTGCTCGTACTGCTCCCAGCGGCTCGGCTCCAAGGCGGAGATCCTCAAGTACACCTGGCTCAAGCCTGACGAGGCGTCGGAGGCGGCGGCCGCCGGAGTCGCCGGCGGCGCGAAGCGGGTCTGCCTGGTCGCAAGCGGCCGGGGGCCCACGGACAAGGACGTCGACCGGGTGTCCCGGACCATCGAGGCGATCAAGGAGCAGAACGAGGACGTCGAGGTGTGCGCCTGCCTCGGACTGCTCTCCGACGGACAGGCCGAACGGCTGCGGGAGGCCGGGGCCGACGCGTACAACCACAACCTCAACACGTCCGAGGGGACGTACGGGGACATCACGACCACGCACACCTACGCGGACCGTGTGGACACCGTCCAGAAGGCTCACGCCGCGGGTCTTTCGGCATGCTCGGGCCTGATCGCGGGCATGGGCGAGAGCGACGAGGACCTGGTCGACGTCGTCTTCGCACTGCGCGAGCTCGACCCGGACTCGGTGCCGGTGAACTTCCTGATCCCGTTCGAGGGCACCCCGCTCGCCAAGGAGTGGAACCTCACGCCGCAGCGGGCGCTGCGGATCCTGGCCATGGTGCGGTTCGTCTGCCCGGACGTGGAGGTGCGGCTCGCGGGCGGCCGCGAGGTCCACCTGCGCACCCTTCAGCCACTGGCGCTGCACCTCGCCAACTCGATCTTCCTCGGGGACTACCTGACCAGCGAGGGCCAGGCCGGCAAGGCGGATCTGGAGATGATCGCGGACTCGGGCTTCGAGGTCGAGGGCACGGACACCACGACCCTTCCCGAGCACCGGGCCGACGCCGCGGCCGGCGGCTGCGGCTCACACTCCGGCGGCTGCACCCCCTGCGGCGAGACGGGGTCCGAGGCCACGGAGGCTCCCGCCGAAGCGACGGCGGCCCGTACGGATCTCGTGGCGGTGCGGCGGCGCGGCGCCGGGACGGACATCGCGCCCAATGCGTAGTTCCGGCGTGCGTGAGCTGGTGGCGCTCGACCGGGCGCATGTCTGGCACCCGTACGGCCCCATGCCCGGCCGTGAGGACCCACTGGTCGTCGAGTCCGCCTCGGGGGTACGGCTCCGGCTCTCCGAACCGGTGCACGGACAGGACGAGTTGGTCGACGGCATGTCCTCCTGGTGGTCGGCGATCCACGGCTACAACCACCCCGTGCTCAACGAGGCGACGCGCAGCCAGCTGGACCGCATGAGTCATGTGATGTTCGGCGGGCTCACTCATGAGCCCGCCGTCCGGCTCGCGACCCGGCTGGTGGAGATCACGCCGGAGCCGCTCCGGCATGTCTTCCTCTGCGACTCCGGTTCGGTCTCGGTCGAGGTCGCGGTGAAGATGTGCCTGCAGTACTGGCGCTCCGTGGGCCGGCCGGACAAGCGGCGGCTGCTGACGTGGCGCGGCGGGTACCACGGCGACACCTGGCAGCCGATGGCCGTCTGCGACCCGGACGGCGGTATGCACCAGCTGTGGTCGGGAGTTCTGCCGCGGCAGATCTTCGCGGACGCGCCGCCGGCGGCATACGACGAGGCCTACGCCGACCATCTGCGTGAGCTCATCGGGCGCCACGCGGACGAGCTGGCCGCGGTGATCGTGGAGCCGGTGGTGCAGGGAGCCGGCGGGATGCGCTTCCACTCCCCCGCATACCTCCGGGTTCTGCGGGAGGCGTGCGACGCGCACGACGTGCTGCTCGTGTTCGACGAGATCGCCACCGGTTTCGGCCGGACGGGCGCGCTCTTCGCCGCGGAGCACGCGGAGGTGTCCCCCGATGTGATGTGCCTCGGCAAGGCGCTGACGGGCGGTTACCTGTCCATGGCCGCGACGCTGTGCACGAGCCGGGTGGCCGACGGGATCTCCCGGGGCGAGGTTCCCGTCCTCGCGCACGGACCGACGTTCATGGGCAACCCGCTGGCATCGGCGGTCGCCTGCGCATCGATCGACCTGCTGCTCGGCCACGACTGGGCCCAGGAGGTCAAGCGCCTGGAGGCGGGCCTGCGCGAGGGGCTCGCCGAGGCCGGTTCGCTGCCCGGTGTACGCGATGTCCGCGTCCTCGGCGCGATCGGCGTCGTACAGCTGGATCACCCCGTGGACATGGCCGCGGCGACGGAAGCGGCGGTCCGCGAGGGCGTCTGGCTCCGCCCGTTCCGCGACCTGGTGTACACGATGCCGCCGTATGTGACGGGCAACCAGGATCTGGCCCGCATCTCGCGGGCGGTGTGCGCGGCCGCGTCGGCGGGGTGAGTCGGGGTGCCGGCCCCGGGGTCGGGGTCCGGCCGGACCGTGGGTGTCCGGTCCTGACGGTCCGGGGGTCTCCACCCCTGTGCCGGCGGGCAGCGGACGCCGAACGGCGTCGCGTCCCGGGTGACCGGTCCGCCGCCGCGGGGCCGGGCCGGCGGCAGCTGGGCCGCCGAGTCATCGGCGCACGCCGGCACCGGCGCACGCGGCCGCCGCGCGCGGTCCGGCCGCCGGATCCGGTCGGGGCGGGGCGGACCTCCGGCGCACCGGCCGGTCCCGCCGGTCCTGCCGGCGTTCGCATCCCGGCCACCGGCCGGTGCCGCAGCCGCCGGGACGACACGTCCATGTGCCGGGCACCGGTGCCCGGCACCATCGGGCTGCGTGCGCGTTGCCGCAGGGCCCGGTCCTCGCGGGGCGCCCCGGGAGGTCGGCGCCGCCCGGGGCGGAGGTTCCGTGGCCGGGTGTGCCCGGACGTGAACGACGGCCCGACAGGGGCGGGAAGCGGCATCACATGTGCCGGGGCGGCGGGGCCTCCGGCGGACAGGCGAGTGCAGAGGAACGAGGAGCAACATGGGCAGCGTCATCGTCGTCAGCGGCACGGGAACGGAGATCGGGAAGACCGTGGTCACCGCGGCCCTGGCCGCCGTCGCCGCCGCGCAGGGCCGGAGGGTGGCCGTGCTGAAGCCCGCACAGACCGGGCTCGGGACCGGAGAGCCCGGCGACGCCCAGGAGGCGGCACGGCTTGCAGGCCCCGGTGTGGGCGCCGTCGAACTCGCCCGCTTCCCGGAACCGTTGGCTCCGAACACGGCCGCTCGACGGGCGGGCATGACCACGGTGAGCCCGGGGGAGGTCGCCGAGGCCGCGGAGAAGCTCGCAGCCGATCACGATCTCGTGCTGGTCGAGGGTGCGGGCGGCCTCCTCGTACGCTTCGATGACGCTGGCGGGACCCTCGCCGACGCCGCCCGGCTGCTGCACGCGCCCGTGCTCGTCGTCGCGACGGCCGGCCTCGGGACCCTCAATGCGACCGGGCTCACCACCGAGGCGCTGCGCGCCCGCTCGCTCGAACCGCTGGGCATCGTGGTGGGAAGCTGGCCGGCAGTGCCGGACCTGGCCAGCCGCTGCAATCTCGGTGATCTCCCCGAATCGGCGGGAGCACCTCTGCTCGGTGCCGTGCCCGAGGGATCGGGCACGCTGCCGCCCGCGGCCTTCCGTGCGGCGGCGCCGCACTGGCTGGCCCCCGTACTCGGCGGAGTGTGGGACGTGGAAGCGTTCGCCGCGGTTGGGGAGTGAGCGGCGCCGTGCGAGCACGAGTCGACGAGATCGTCATCGACTGCGCGGAGCCTGCGGCTCTCGCCCGGTTCTGGTCCGCCCTGCTCGGCGGCGAAGCGGTGGTGCGGGATGCGAGCTGGGCGTACGTCGAACCGCCCGGGTTCGTACGCATCGCGTTCCAGCGCGTGCCGGAGGGCAAGACCGTCAAGAACCGTTTCCATCTGGACCTGGACGCAGGCGACATCGGCGCGGCGGCCGAGGAGGCGGTGCGACTGGGTGCGACGCTGGTCGGCGGCACGGTGACCGACGACCACGGCCGCTTCCAGGTGCTGCGCGACCCGGAGGGGAACGAGTTCTGTCTGGTGACGGCTGACGGAGCCGACTGAGCCCGGCCTTCCGGGGGGACAATCTCCGTACCGGTCGTCGGAGGAGGCCCACGATGCCGTTGCGCAGTGCGAACGTTCCCCGGGACGCCGTCCATCACCCTGTCTTCGCGCGCTTCTACGCGCGCTTGAGCGTGACAGCCGATATGAAGGGCGGAATCGCCGAGTACCGCAAGGAGCTGCTGTCCGGGCTCTCCGGCCGGGTCATCGAGATCGGGGCCGGCAACGGGTTGAACTTCGCCCACTATCCCGGTGCGGTTTCCGAGGTGGTCGCGATCGAACCGGAGCGCACCCTTCGCCGGCTGGCCGCGACAGCGGGACTCCATGCCGATGTGCCGGTCGACGTGGTGCCGGGCGCCGCCGAGGCACTGCCGGTCAAGAGCGAGGCGTTCGATGCGGCCGTCGTGTCCCTGGTCCTCTGTTCAGTGCGGGACCTGCCCCGCGCGCTCTCAGAGGTCAGGCGCGTACTGCGCCCGGGCGGCGAACTGCGCTTCTTCGAGCACGGTCTGGCTCCGGGCAGGGCGATGGCCCAGGCCCAGCGCATGCTGGACCGCACGGTGTGGCCCCTGCTGTTCGGCGGCTGCCACACGGCCCGGGACCCGATCGCGGCGATGGAGCTGGCGGGCTTCGACATCGGCGAGTACCGCACGCTGCGCATCCCGGAGAAGGGTCCTCGACTGCCGTCGTCGTTCACCGTGCTGGGTGTTGCGCGCAGGCCGTACACGGCCGACGCGCCGGTGGGGGATCCGGCCTAGGGTCTTCGTTCGGATCGGGCTGGATCGGTGAGCGGGGTCCAGTGCGTGCGATCGCAAGGCGGAGGAAGGAGCCCACGCGGAGCGTGGGCGACCGACGACAACGCGGCGAGCATGCGTACCGGGGCACGCGAGCCCGGCAAGATCCGAACGAGAGCCCTGGGTGACCGGAAGGGTTCATGTGGACGCCGCACACCGGCACGGCGCGTCGCCCGGCCGGGGGCGCCGCCGGGCACGCCCCGTCCGAGGGCCAACCACACCCTTGCGTTGCGCCGCCGTGCGCTCCACGGCCGCGCGCTCCACCGCACCGGACGCGGCGGCCGTCCCGGTGAACCCTTCCGGTCACAGCACTAGCGACCGCCGTCGTCCCGTCCCCCTTCCGGCCGGCCGCCCTTGTCCAGCTCATCGGCGAACGCCCTGAGCGCGTCGGCCAGTTCCTTCTTTGTCGGCAGCTGGTCGACCTTGTGGTTCAGCTCGTCGATCCGCTTGGCCAGGCCGTCGGGATCCGCCGGGGTGCTGGGCGAGGGCTCCGGGCCGGGAGTTCCGGTCGGCCCGACCGAATCGCCTCCCCAGGAGCCCCCGTCCGCCCCGCTGCCGTCCGAGGAGCCGCCGCCCTCCGTGACACCGACGGAACCACCGTCCGAGGAGCCGCCGTCGGATCCGCTGCCACCCGAGGAGCCCCCGTCGCTCCCGCTGCCGTCCGAGGAGCCGCCGCCCTCCGTGACGCCGACGGAACCGCCGGTGCCGGTGGTGTCCCCGCTCACCCCGCCACTCGTGTCGGGCGGCGTGGGCGTCTCATCGGTGGCACCGACCGGGACACGCGTCGCGTCCGGTGCGCCCGCCGCGATCGCCCCTCCGATTCCCAGCATCGCGATCGCGGCGGCACCGGCCACCGTCGCCGCCACCCGTCTCGCACGCACGTTCTGTCTCGTGGTCATGCGAAGCAACGTAATCGGCAGCGCGCCCGGGACGGGTGGATTCCGGTGATCCTTCAGAGATCGGGGGAACTGCGCTAATGGCTCCATTGCCGCAGCTCGTCGGCGATCGCCCTGACGTCCGCCTTGCCCTGCTTGACCAGCCGTGCGAGATCCCGGACCTGCTCGGGCGAGGTGACCACCTTCAGGCCGGACGCGACCAGGTAGCCGTACGCCACGGCCGACGCGAACATCGCGTTGGAGTGCTCCAGCGCGGGTACGTGCAGCAGCAGTTGCAGCAGGGACGCGGCGCGTGCATGCGGATCGCCGTAGACGGGCGTGCCGAATATCTCCGCCTCATGGCGGCTGACGGCGGCGACGAGCGCTCCCCAGTCGGTGACCTGGGGATCACCGGGCGTCTTGTGCTCAGCGACCATGAGGAGCCAGGCGAGGTCGATCGAGAGGTTCAACGCCCGCCCTTGCCCCGCTCCGCCTCCGACGCGCCGAACTCCTCCGCGAACACCGACTCGTACTGCTTCATGAAGTCCGCCGCGGCCTCGACGAAGGTGCGTCCGGCCTCACCCGCGTCCTGCTTGACGAGCTCCTCGATATAGCGGTTCACGCTCACCCCCCGCTGGTGTGCCCGCCGGCGTGCGGCCTCCGCGGTGCTCTCGTCCACGCGTACGTTCAGCTGAGTCTTCGCCACCTCTTCAAGCTAGCGCCACAGCGCTAGCACCGACAAGAGCAGGAGGTGCCCGTACGCTCTGGGGTACGCAGCATGCAGTACGGAGTACGGGAGCCGCGCGCGCCCACGACCCGGGAGGCAGCTTTGTCGACACCTGCCACTGCTCCGGCCGATGAACTGGCCGCGGACACACCGCTCGCCGCGCGGGCACGCGGCCTCACCAAGGCGTACGGCACGGGCGAGACCACGGTCCTGGCCCTCGACTCTGTGGACGTGGACATCGCACGGGGGCGCTTCACCGCCGTGATGGGCCCGTCGGGATCGGGCAAGTCCACACTGATGCACTGCCTCGCGGGTCTCGACACCGTGTCCGCCGGGCAGGTGTGGCTCGGCGACACCGAGATCACGGGACTGCGGGAACGTGATCTGACCAGGCTGCGCCGGGACCGCATCGGCTTCGTGTTCCAGGCGTTCAATCTCCTGCCGACGCTCACCGCCGCGGAGAACATCACGCTCCCGATGGACATCGCCGGGCGCAAGCCCGACGAGGAGTGGGTGGACCTCGTCATCGACACCCTGGGGCTGCGCGACCGACTGCGGCACCGGCCGGCCCAGCTGTCCGGCGGCCAGCAGCAGCGTGTCGCCTGCGCCCGGGCCCTGGCCTCCCGCCCCGAGCTGATCTTCGCCGACGAGCCCACCGGCAACCTGGACTCGCGCGCCGGAGCCGAGGTGCTCGCCTTTCTGCGGGAGGCCGTGGACCGGCTGGACCAGACGGTGGTGATGGTGACCCATGACCCGGGCGCGGCGGGCCACGCGGACCTGGTGGTCTTCCTTGCCGACGGCCGGATCGTGGACGTGATGCACGAGCCGACCGCCGATGCGGTGCTGGAACGGCTCAAGCACTTCGACTCGCTGCGCCGGAGCTGAGACCGGCATGCTCAGAGCCACGCTGCGGAGCTTTCTCGCCCACAAGGGCCGACTGCTGCTGTCGGCCCTCGCGGTGGTCCTGTCCGTTGCGTTCGTCAGCGGCTCACTGATCTTCTCGGACACCGTGGCCCGCACCTTCGACCGGCTCTTCGCCTCGACTGCGGCGGACGTGACGGTGTCCCCGAGGACGGGACTCGACGAATACGTGCCCTCCGGCGCGGTCCGTACGCTCCCGGCGTCACTGGCCGCGCGGATCGGGACGCTCGACGGAGTCGACGATGCCCACGCCGACGCCTCGGTCGAGAACCTCACGGTCGTCGACGAGCACAACGAGCCGGTCGGACCGACCACCGGTGCCCCCACCATTGCCACCGACTGGCACGTCACCGATCGCAGTCCGGTGCGGCTGACCAGTGGCCGCGCGCCGCACGGTCCCGGGGAGGCACTCCTCGACAAGGACACCGCCGACAAGAAGCACCTCCGCATCGGGGACCGGCTGACCGTGCTGGCCCGGCCCGGCTCGTTCGGGGTCCGGATCACCGGCATCGCGACCTTCACCACCACCAACCCCGGTACTGCCCTGCTGTTCCTGGACCCCGCGACCGCGCCCCGGCAGCTGCTGGGCCGGCCGGACGCCGCCACGTCGATCTCCGTGTACGTGGCGGTCGGAGTGCCGGACGCCGTGCTCGAACAGCGGATCGCGGCCGCTCTCGGGGATGCGTACGAACTGAGGACTGCCGACGAACAGGCCGAGTCCGCCGCCGAACAGCTCGGCGGGTTCCTCGATGTGATCAAGTACGTGATGCTGGGATTCGCGAGGATCCATGCAAGTGCTGTTCTGTGTCTAGAAGCAGCTCCGGGATGACCCACGTCTGAATCGACATCGCGGGCGCCACCCACGGAGCGAACGGCGCCGCTCCCCCATGCGGGGCAAGACGGTCCATGGCCTGCTCCCATAGGCCCGAGTTCTTCCATCGGGTCCAGTGAGAGTGCAGCGCCCCTTCCTTGCCGAACTCCTCGGGTACCTGTCGCCACTGCACGCCAGTGCGTGCCTTGTGCAGGAGCCCGGCGACGACCTGCCGGGGCTCCATCGTGCGCAGCTTCGGGAAGAGGTCGGCCACGGACTCCCATGCGTCGTCCGTCAGCTCGGGTACAAGCCGGTCACGCTCGCGGAACCAGCCGGCGAGTGTGCAAGGCTTCCCCGCTCGACCCTCCGGCGGGCGGCCATTCACGGTGATCGTGGTGTCCAGTAGTTCGAGAAGGCGACGCTTCTTCTCGGGCGCCAGCCTTTCCAGCTTCCTATGGGCCGTCTGAGCAAGTTCCAGCAGATCCTTGGCCCTCTGGCCCGCCTGCTCGGTCTCGGCCTGCCAGGCGGCAGCCTCATTCCTCAGCTTCTGAAGGCTTGCCAGTTCCTCATTGAGCGGGAGCACTGCGGTAGCGGCTGCCGCCTCGGCCTCCGTTTCATCGGCGCCATGTTGAAGCGCCTGACGGACCGACATGGAGATGGTGATGTTTACCGTCTTCCGCAGCGTAGAGATCTGCTTGTCGAGATCTGCAATGCGTTCGGCGTGATTCACACCCTGGCCGGAGCTAACTCCGGCCCAGTCCTCAGCAACCATGCGGAGCCGGTCAAGGTCCCCTAGGGCCGCGCAGAAGGTGCTCCATACGGATTTCTCGGTGACCTCCGCCTCCAGGAAGGGGCAGTCACAGCCGTTGTCACAGCGGTACCCGTGACAGCTCCCGTTGTGGAGGTATCCCGTATAGCGCTTCCCGCACGGGGATACCAGGCGGTTGCTCAGGATGTAGAGCCGCCCCCGGTTTACGGGAGGGCCTTTCTTCACGAGCTTGGCGGCTTCGCGCAGCTCCTCTGCTTCGTCCTTGGTGAAGACGGAGGGGAGTTCGATGGTGACCCGATCTCCGTACAGCGGATTGCCCTCGCGGTCCAGCTGAGCCTTGCTGCTCTTGCGGAAGATAATCCGCGAGTTCAGGACGGGGTCGCCCATCATGATTTTCTGGAGGTTCTGGTACGACCAGGGCCTGCCACTGCGCGTCAGCTTGCCCTCCGAGTTCAGGACTGCGGCTGCGTTCCGCCAGCTCTTGGTGCCGACGAAAACCTCCCGGCCGCGCCGGAGCGTTGGCGTCTCTGCTCCAGAGAGAACCAGTCGGGACTCACCTTTGACGCCCCGGTTCTCGACCTCGTACCCGAAGGGGACGAAGCCTCCCGTGTAACCGCCTTCCTCGGCCTTCTCCTGAAGGCCGCCTTGCGTACGGTCGCGGATGGTCTCGCGCTCGTCCTCGGCGCGGTCTGCGTCCTTGCGCATCCGGGACCGACCTTCGGCTGTGCTGTTGTCGTAGTCGCCCTTGACGACGTTGGTGAACACGCTTCGCTCTTCGAGTTCCCACACCCAGGGCCAGAAGGCCCTGTCTCTCCGGCCGATGGCGCGAGCCTCGGCCACGCAAACAAAGTCGAAAGGCGGGTGGGTCTGCCTTGCAGCCTCCATGAGGCGGGTCAGGTCGGGGCGCTCGTGCCACTCCAGGCTGCCGCTAAAGCCCCCATCGGCGTAGATACCGACCAGGGCATGCCCCTTCTTGGCGATGTGCTTGATCACGCGCTTGCCCGTGTACGCCAGGCCGTAGCCCTGCTTCTGTTCCTCCGTGGAAACGCGGAGGTAGGCCACCGCCCGGCGCTGCCCCGGCTTCGGCTGCTGGATCACAGCCCCAATCTCGTCCAGCAGAGCCCGGAGCTCTGCGTCTTCCAGATTCGTGAGAGTCTCTGTCATGTCAGTCCCTTCGCGACTGGCCAGACCCCGGGGTGCGGGCCAACGCCCCCGGGGTCACCCGTGTGGCGGATTATGCCGCCTTCTCGCCAGGCTCGGGCGCAAACAGGATCTCCAACACCTCTTCGTAGACAGCGCGGTTGGGCTTGCCTACGCACAGCGTGATCGTGATCTTGGGATCAGGCTCCCCCGCGAAGTGAGGCCGCCGCGTCTTCCCCTGAAATCGATCGCCCTGCGGGACGGAGAGGGGTCGCTGAGATGGACTCCGTCGGCGTCTGGGTGAACGGCGACCGGGCCTACGGCTGGTGCCAGGTCATGGGACGCCTCGAATCCCCGGGTCTGCCATCTCAGCCCGCCAATGGATGCGGGTCTTGTGGGAGCCGGGGACCCCGGCGAGCATCGACATCGACGCCCGCCGGGCCCTGATCCCCAGCGCTTCCCAGGATGCAAAAACGGGGGGCAACGGCTCTTTGCCGATAGCCCCCCGCGCCACGGAGCGGGACAGTGTCTGCACTACTCCACCAGCCATCCGATGATGGCCAGCACGATGATTGCGACGACGAGGTACTTCCACATGAATGCTGCGTCATCGCGCCTGCGCTGCTCCTGCGCCCTCTGCATGCGCCACGCCTTGTCTGGATCCTCCACCGCTCCCCTCCTCTCCTCTCGCCACGCAGTGTGGCGGAGGAGGAGGGGCAGCGGGAGGGAAACGGCGGACACTACGCCGGCACGGGGTTGTAGTTGGCGAAGGACTGCACGACCTCCCCGTGGATCCAGTAGCCGCCGCCGGTCCAGGACACCTTGCCCTTCAGGGCGTCCTTGTACTGCTCGCGGAACGCCTTGAAGGCGTCGTTCTGCTGGAACGGAACGTCGATCTTGTACACCGACGGCCAGTCCGGCCAGTCGGCCGGTCGCGGCTTCGGGCCCCGGTTGTTGCCGTTGTCCAGGCAGGCCGCTCCACTGACCCTGCGGCGGAGCCGGGGGCGTCGGTGCCTGCGGCACCGGCGGGCCCTGATAGCCCGGAGCCTGCGGGACGCTGACGTTCGGCCCGAACGGCGGAGGCACCGGAGCACCCACTGCCGCAGGCGCAGGCGGCCCACCCACGCCTGGGACTTCATGACCCGCCAGGCGTTGCCCATGGCGGCGTACACGCCGCCCTCCTCCAGCTCTTCGAAGGCCGCCGTCAGTTCGGCGACCGTGTTCGCCCGGACCACCAGGAAGGGCGGCTTCTGCGGGTCGTAGGACAGCGTGTAGCGGTGGTTGTGCGGGTTGCTGGGGTACTCGGGGTAGTTCACTTCGTCGTCCCTCTCCGGCGCGTCCCAGTCGGTGCCCATACCGTCGTCCACCTTCGCCTGGTCGGTGTCGTTCACTCGTCCTCGTCTCTTTTGATCTCGTTACGTATGCAGCCCGGATAGTGGCCGCACTGCTCGCAGCAGGCGCCGCAGTCGCAGTCAGGGGGCATCAGCCGCGTGCCGTGCGGCACGCCCGGCACGTGGGGTACTCATCGCTGTTGACCTGGCCGCACGCCGTGCAGCCCCAGAGCCTGGTAAGCCAGCGGATGGGCTTGAGCGTCATGCGCACTTGCCCTTCGGCCTGCCCCAGCCCGCCGGCCTCGGCAGGGCGGGGCGGTTGGACCAGTGCATGACCCGGTTCATCTCGGCCCGGGTCAGGTCCGTGCCGGTGAAGCTCTTGTTCACGGCGTCGCTCATCTTGCGGTAGCTGCTGTGGCGGTAGCTCACGCTCCCGTGACCTCTAGGAAGAACAGCTCGCCGCTCTCCTCGTCCTCGACCCCGATCACGGCCTTGGCTCCGGTCGCCTCGATAGGCGAGGCGTTCAGAGTCGACGTGTTCCTGTTGATCGTGCGAATCAGCAAATCGCGGAGCTCTTCGACGGTCATTGGTCCCTCTCAGAACGGTGGTTGGTAGCCCGGGTGGTCCGGGTCATGAAGCTGGGCCCATGGCCCGCCAATGGCGTGGCAGGAGGACTGCACGTCACAGAGGAAGCAGTCCTTCTTCACGATGCCCTCGGCCGGGAAGTGGCCGGAGGTGACCTTCGTCCACGCTTCGCCGTACACGGCGCCGACCTCCGCCCGTGAGGCGTCGCCAAGATCGATGGGCTTGGACAGGGGCGCCCGTGCGATTCATGAAGGCGGCCCCGTGCTCGGGGCGGATGCCGTACTTGACCTCCACCAAGGCCGCGTACGTCCGGAACTGATCCGGAGTATTCGGCGGCCGCTTCGAGGTCTTCAGGTCGACGATCCAGTGCTTCTTGAAGATCGGGTCGTAGAAGACCCGGTCCAGGAACGCCTTGATCTCGACCGGGCATCCGGGCAGGCGCCCGGAGATGTCCATCTCGATGGCTGGTTCGCCATCGGGCGTCGTCCAGATCTGCCAGGGGCTGCGCTCTCGCCAGCCGATGTACGACTGGACGAACTGCAAGCCGATGACGCGCCAGCGCTCGATGTCCTCGCTGGCGCTCTTGCGCCAGGCGTTCTCGTTGGGCTCCGCCTGGCGAAGCTTGGCCAGCTGGACATTGAACAGCGTCTCGAAAGCCTCTGCCGCCTTGAAGGCGACGCCCGGCTTATCGACCTGAGCCAGGTCGTAGAACTCGGTGGCGGAGCTCGTCAGGCAGCAGCTCGCCGTGCTGCTCCATCTGGTGTACGCGCTGCTGGGTCTGGCGATCGTCATCGCGGTCATGGGGGTCGTGAACACCCTGGCCCTCTCGGTGGTGGAAAGGACCCGGGAGATCGGACTGCTGCGGGCGATCGGGCTCTCGCGGATCCAGCTGCGCGCATGATCCGTCTGGAGTCCGTCGTGATCGCGGTCTTCGGGGCGGTGCTCGGGCTCGCGCTGGGAATGGTGTGGGGCGTGGCGGTGCAGCAGGTGCTCGCACTGGAGGGCATGACCGCGTTCGCCGTGCCGTGGGGGACGGTGGTCGCCGTCGTGGCCGGATCCGTGGCCGTGGGTCTGGTCGCGGCGGTGGTTCCCGCGCTGCGCGCCTCACGGATGAACGTGCTCACCGCCATCGCCCATGAATGACCGCTGGTCCGGGCCCTGTCCGTATGTCGGAAACGCGTCGACGGCCCCGGGCACGGGTGGTGGGATGGCAGCTATGAACGATCTACGTATTCGGGCCGCCGCACCGGACGACCTCGCCGCCGTGCTCGCATTCTGGAAGGTGGCCGCCGAGGGCACCAGCATCAGCGACGACCGGGAGGGGGTCGAGCGCCTCGTCGCCCGTGACCCCGGGGCGCTGATCCTCGCGGAGCGGAAGGGCGAGCTGGTGGGCACGGTGATCGCGGGATTCGACGGGTGGCGCTGCCATCTCTACCGGCTCGCGGTGCACCCCGGACACCGGCGTCGCGGAGTGGGCGGCATCCTTCTCACCGCGGCCGAGGACAGGTTCGTACAGCTGGGCGGCAGACGCGGGGACGCAATGGTGCTGGACCGCAACGAGCGGGCGCACCACGCCTGGCGCTCGGCCGGTTATGCGCCGGAGCCGCAGTGGAGCCGCTGGGTGAAGCCGTTCACCACCCACGCGTGACAGAGCTGCTTTGCCGGTCCTTTACCATGGGTGGACCATTCACCATCGAACGAAAGGTGTGAGCGTCCGTCCATGGGCGAGCCTCCCAGTAGCCGACATCGCGCGATCCTCCTCCCCCTGGCCGATCATGGGACGGAGGTGAACCGATGACCGAAGTGCTCCTGCTCATGGTGGCGGTGCTGCTCTGCCTCGCCTGTGGAGCATTCGTCGCGGCGGAGTTCTCGCTCACGACCGTCGAGCGGTCCGATCTCGAACAGGCGGCGGAGCGCGGCGAGCGCGGGGCGGCGAGCGCCCTCAAGGCCGTCCGCGGACTCACCTTTCAGCTCTCGGGTGCGCAGCTCGGCATCACCGTCACCAATCTGGTCGTCGGCATGCTCGCCGAGCCGTCCATCGCCAAGCTGATCAGCGGGCCGATCGAGGCGCTCGGTGCGTCGCCGTCCGTGGCCTCGTCGACGGCGCTCGTCATCGGCACGGGACTCTCGACGGTCGTGCTGATGGTCGTCGGCGAGCTGGTCCCCAAGAACTGGGCGATCTCGTCGCCGCTCGCGGTGGCAAAGGTCGTGGCGACGCCACAGCGGATGTTCTCAGCCGCCTTCCGCCCGCTGATCGGGCATCTGAACAGCACGGCGAACCACATGGTCCGGCGCCTCGGATTCGAGCCGACCGAGGAACTGGCCTCCGCACGCTCACCCCAGGAGCTGGTCGCGCTGGCCCGTCACTCCGCCAGGGCGGGTGCGCTGGAGGCGGACACCGCCGAACTGTTCGTGCGCACCCTCAGTCTGGCCGAGCTGACGGCGGAGAACGTGATGACGCCGCGGGTTCAGGTCACCGCCCTCGAGCTCCAGGCCACGGCGGAGGATGTCGCCAATGCGACCCGCGCCACCGGTCTGTCACGTTTCCCCGTCTACCGGGGCAGCCTCGACACCGTCATCGGGATCGCCCACATCAAGGACGTCCTGGCCGTACCGTCCGAGCAGCGGCCCCGCCATCCGGTGACCGAGCTGCTGCGCGAGCCGCTGCTCGTGCCCGAGACCCTGACCGTGGACCGGCTGCTGGACCGGCTGTCCGGCAAGCGAACCATGGCGGTCGTCATCGACGAGTACGGCGGCACCGCCGGCGTCGTCACCCTCGAGGACATCGTCGAGGAGGTCGTCGGCGAGGTGCGCGACGAGCACGATCCGCATGAGACGCCGGATCTGGCGGCGGCCGGTGAGGACGCGGACGGACGGACGCTGTGGTCGGCCGACGGAGCCGCCCGCACCGATCAGCTGGAGGCCATCGGGCTGCGGGTGCCCGAGGGTCCCTACGAGACGCTCGCCGGCCTGATCGCCACCACGGTCGGGCGCATTCCCGCCGTCGGCGACACCGTGGAAGTGTCCGGCTGGCGGCTCGACGTCGTGGACGCGTCCGGGCGGCGCGCAGCACGGGTACTGATGCATGCGCCACTCGCGTCGGAGGGCCGTTCGGACGGCCATGACGAGGGGAGGGCAGCTCGATGATCGCGGTACAGCTGCTGATCGCCCTGCTGACGCTGGTGGTCAACGCCTTCTTCGTCGGCGCCGAGTTCGCCCTGATCTCCGTGCGCCGAAGCCAGATCGAGCCGCAGGCGGAGGCCGGGAACCGGCGGGCCCGCAGTGTCATCTGGGGGCTGGAACACGTCTCGGCGCTCCTGGCCGCCGCGCAGCTCGGTATCACTTTGTGCACGCTGGTGCTCGGTGTGGTCGCGGAGCCGGCCATCGCGCATCTGCTGGAGCCGGTCTTCGACGCCGTCGGTGTTCCGCACGGGCTGGTCCACCCGATCTCGTTCGTGATCGCCCTTGCGCTGGCGACGTATCTGCACATGCTGCTCGGTGAGATGGTGCCGAAGAACGTCGCCCTGGCCGAGCCGACGCGGACCGCGCTGGCCCTCGGGCCGCCGCTGGTGGCCCTGGCCAGGGCACTGCGCCCGGTGATCTTCGCGATCAACGCCTCCGCCAACGCGCTGCTGAAGTTGCTGCGCGTGGAGGTCAGGGACGAGGTGTCGGCGACCTTCTCCGACGCCGAACTGGCACGGATGGTCCGGGACTCCGGTGACGCGGGGCTGCTGGACGACCGGGCGGCCGAGCGACTGCGCGACGCGCTGGACCTCGGACGCCGACCGGTCGCGGACGTGGTGGTGCCGCTGGAGCGAGTGGTGTACGCGCATGTCGGCATCACGCCCGAGGAGCTGGAGCGTCTTTCGGCGGAGTCGGGCTTCTCCCGCTTCCCCGTGGTGGAGAGCTCACGCAAGATCCTGGGCTATCTGCACGTGAAGGATGCCCTGGACGAGGTGCCGCAGGACGAGGCGTTCCCGGTCACGGCGCTGCGGCCGATCGCGCGGGTGCGTGCGTCCAGCCCGATGGACGACGTTCTCACCGCGATGCGTCGCAGCCGTACGCATCTGGCGGCGGTGATGGACGCGAACGGCAAGCTCGCCGGCCTGGTCACGATGGAGGACGTGCTCCGGCAACTGGTGGGCCGGTCCGGTCAGGGCCGCTGAGCGGCCGGTCCCCGGTCCGTGGTCTCGGTGATGCCGGGGCCGCGGCCGCCGACCCCTGACGCCCCGATCGCCGTGAGCACGGCGAGCAGTGTCGCGAGGCCGGCCGTCGCCAGGGCGGCTGGCCAGTCGACGTCGAAGAGATTCGTCGCCCCGGCCACGAGCACCGCGGTGAGCGACTGGGCGAAGGTGCGGACGGCGCGTTCGGCGGTGGCGGTCCAGAAGGCCGCACTCCACAAGTTAGTCATGTACGGGTCATACCCCGCCGGCTCTCCCGCTCGCACACCTGCATCCGGACACCGCCCCGGCGACCGGCGGGTGGCCGCCACGAAGGGACGACATACCGCGCGGTATGATTCGTCGGCCATGGAGATGAATGCTGCATACACCAGTCTTGTCGCGGTCGGCGACTCGTTCACCGAGGGCATGTCCGACCGGCAGCCCGACGGCTCGTACCGGGGCTGGGCCGATCTCCTCGCGGCACGCCTCGCTCGGCACACGCCCGGATTCCGCTACGCGAACCTCGCCGTGCGCGGCAAGCTCATGGGCCAGATAGTCGACGAGCAGGTGGACCGTGCGGCCGCGATGAAGGCGGATGTGGTGACGCTGGTCGGCGGGCTCAACGACACCCTGCGTCCGAAGTGCGACATGGGCCGGGTGCGAGGACTGCTGGACGAAGCCGTCGAGAAGCTCGCCCCCTCCTGCGAGCAGCTGGTCCTGATGCGCAGTCCGGGCCGCAACGGGCCGGTCATGGAGCGCTTCCGGCCGCGCATGGAGGAGCTCTTCGCCCATGTCGACACGCTCGCGGCGCGGCACGGTGCGCTGGTGGTGGACCTGTACGGCGCTCCGGTTCTCGCGGACCAGCGACTCTGGGACGCGGACCGGCTGCATCTGACCGCCGAGGGCCATCGCAGGGTCGCCGAGGCCGTATGGCAGACACTGGGGATGACCGCCGAGGACGACTGGCGGGCGCCGCTGCCGCCGGCGGTGCGTCCCGGATGGGCGGCCCGGCGGACGGCGGACGCGCGGTTCGCCCGGCGGCATCTGGCGCCCTGGATCGCGCGTCGGCTCACCGGGCGCTCGTCCGGTGACGGCCTGCCCGCGAAGCGCCCCGAGCTCCTGCCGTACGAAACCTCGGGAGAGAACCCGTACGAGGCCCCGCTCGCCGGGGGGCACTCGTAGCAAGGCACAAATCGGGGCGGGGCGCTGGCCTGCGCAAACCGCCAGTAGAATCCCTTCACGTGACTGCAAAGCCTCGCATCCCCAACGTCCTGGCCGGCCGCTACGCCTCCGCGGAGCTCGCCGTCCTGTGGTCCCCCGAGCAGAAGGTGAAGCTGGAGCGTCAGCTCTGGCTGGCCGTGCTGCGTGCCCAGAAGGACCTCGGGATCGAGGTGCCGGACACGGCGCTCGCCGACTACGAGCGCGTCCTCGACCAGGTCGACCTGGCCTCGATCGCGGAGCGCGAGAAGGTCACCCGTCACGATGTGAAGGCGCGCATCGAGGAGTTCAACGCACTCGCCGGTCACGAGCACGTGCACAAGGGCATGACCTCCCGTGATCTGACCGAGAACGTCGAGCAGTTGCAGATCCGCCTCTCGCTGGAGCTGGTGCGGGACCGTACGGTCGCGGCGCTGGCGCGCCTCGGGAAGCTCTCCGGGGAGTACGCGGAGCTGGTCATGGCCGGCCGTTCGCACAACGTCGCCGCGCAGGCCACCACGCTGGGCAAGCGTTTCGCGACGGCGGCCGACGAACTCCTGGTCGGGTACGGCCGACTGGAGGAGCTGCTGGGCCGCTACCCACTGCGCGGTATCAAGGGCCCGGTCGGCACCGCCCAGGACATGCTCGACCTGCTCGGCGGGGACGCGGCGAAGCTCGCCGAGCTGGAGCAGCGGATCGCGGGGCACCTGGGCTTCGCCCACGCCTTCACCTCGGTCGGCCAGGTCTATCCCCGGTCGCTGGACTACGACGTCGTCACGACGCTGGTGCAGCTCGCCGCGGCGCCGTCCTCGCTGGCGAAGACGATCCGGCTGATGGCCGGGCACGAGCTCGTCACCGAAGGCTTCAAGCCCGGCCAGGTCGGCTCTTCCGCGATGCCGCACAAGATGAACACCCGCTCCTGCGAGCGTGTCAACGGCCTGATGGTCATCCTCCGCGGCTACGCCTCGATGACCGGCGAGCTGGCGGGCGACCAGTGGAACGAGGGCGACGTCTCCTGCTCGGTGGTGCGCCGGGTCGCGCTCCCCGACGCCTTCTTCGCCTTCGACGGTCTGCTCGAGACCTTCCTGACGGTGCTGGACGAGTTCGGTGCGTTCCCCGCGGTCGTCGCGCGTGAACTCGACCGCTACCTGCCGTTCCTGGCCACCACCAAGGTCCTGATGGGCGCGGTGCGGGCCGGTGTCGGCCGCGAGGTGGCCCACGAGGCCATCAAGGAGAACGCCGTCGCCTCGGCCCTGGCGATGCGCGAGCAGGGCGCCGAGCGCAACGAGCTGCTGGACAAGCTCGCCGCCGACGACCGCATCCCGCTCGACCGGGGCCGGCTCGAAGCGCTGATGGCGGACAAGCTGTCCTTCACGGGCGCGGCGGGCGACCAGGTCGCGTCGGTGGTCGCCCGTATCGAGGAGATCACCAAGCAGCACCCGGTTGCCGCCGGATACGCACCGGGGTCGATCCTCTGACCCGGATCACCCCCGCCGAGCTGGAGGCCGCCCGCGACCGCCTCGTTCCCGATGTGGTCGCGGAAGGTCTCGCCGTCCTCTTCTGCGGTATCAACCCCGGCCTGATGACGGCCGCGACGGGCCACCACTTCGCACGCCCCGGGAACCGCTTCTGGCCGGTACTGCATCTGTCCGGGTTCACCCCGCGCCGGATGCAGCCGGCGGAGCAGGACGAGCTGCTGGAGTACGGGCTCGGCATCACCAATGTCGCTGCCCGGGCGACCGCCAGGGCCGACGAGCTCAGCGACGAGGAGTTCCGTGAAGGCGGCCGCATCCTCACCGAGAAGGTGGTGCGGCTCCGGCCCCGCTGGCTCGCCGTTGCCGGAGTCACGGCCTACCGGACGGCCTTCGGGGACCGGAAGGCACGCATAGGCCCGCAGGAGCGGACGATCGGCGGGACCCGGATCTGGGCGCTGCCCAATCCCAGCGGGCTCAACGCCCACTGGACGCTGCCGGCCATGGCCGAGGAGTACGGACGGCTCCGGACTGCCGCGGCGGTTGCCGAGCGGACCGGGAACCCCGGTACTGCGCGGGACCACGGCGCCTTCTGAGGCTCGGAGCGGTAGGCCCTGATCGGGGGTTTCCCCGCATACGCGGGATGCCTGCCACCGCGCACCCGTGGGCTGCTCACGGCGGATCCGTCTCGGTGACGACGGCCAACAACTGATACGGCAACTCGGTGTCCCACTTCGAGACTCCGAGCACCACCCAGAGGCCGTCCACCCGCCACAGATGTACGTCGGGAACCGAGTTGCTGAGCACAAGCCAGGGTTGCGGTATGTCCTCGCCGCCCTCGTGGCATCTGGTGAAGACCGGGAACAGGCTGAAGACCTGGGGTGCGCCCCACCGTTCGCTCAGCAGCAGCGCCAGGGCCTCACGCTCCGCGTCGTACTGTTCGCCGACGACCTCCATCCGCGACCGGTCGTCCCAGAAGTCCTCGCTCGTGCTCAGCTCGGCCGTGTGAAACCCCGGGCCGCTGTCACCCACGTCCGACCGGCCGGACTCCGCGGGGAAGGGCCGGGAGCGCAGCAGGTCGATGATCGCCAGGTGCCGTGCGAGGGTCATGGGTCCAGTAAACCTGCCGGCACTGACATGTGGCGTACCGTCAGACGAGCACCGGCGGTCCCGCGCATGCCCGCTCTCGCCGTGCCCCCCGGCATTGAGTACGATCCGGCAGACACGCGCACGAGCTGGAAGGACACACCGTGGGCCGGCTGACCGGCGGGGACCCGTCGCTGCTGCGGCGGATCAATTCCGCGGTGGTACTCCATGCGCTGCGGGGCGCCGGGTCGCGCACGCTCACCGATCTGACGCGCATCACGGGACTGTCCCGCCCCACCGTCGAGGGCGTCGTTGAGGGCCTGATCGAGGGTGGGCTCGTGAGGGAGAGCGAGCCCGAGGAGGGCGTGACCCGGCGGCAGGGGCGGCCTGCGCGGCGCTTCCGGTTCCGCGCGGAGGCGGGCCATCTGCTGGGGGTGGAGATCGGTCCGCACCGGGTGGCCGCGCTGCTCTCGGGCCTCGACGGCCGGATCATGGGCGCCGGGTCGCGCGAGGTGTCGGAGACCGCTTCCGCCGAGGAGCGGCTGGAGCGGGTCCGCGCCGTCGTCGCCGACGTGCTGCGCCGGTCGGGGGTGGCCCGTGGTTCGCTCCGGGCGGTCGGGGTGGGAACGCCCGGCATCGTGGAGGCCAATGGGACCGTACGGCTGGGCACGGCGTTGCCCGGCTGGACGGGGCTCGCCCTGGGCGAGCGGCTGAGGCGCTCCTTCCGCTGCCCGGTGCTGGTGGAGAACGACGCCAACGCGGCGGCGGTCGCCGAGCACTGGAAGGGCGCCGCGACGGATTCGGACGACATCGTCTTCGTGCTGGCGGGGCTGAGCCCCGGCGCGGGCTCGCTGATCGGCGGGCGGCTGCACCGGGGCTACGGCGGTGCGGCCGGGGAGATCGGTGCACTGCATCTGCTGGGCCGCGAGGACACCCCGGAGACGCTGCTGTCGACGACCGGAGAACCCCTGCATCCGCTGGACGAGCAGGCGGTCGCGGAGGTCTTCGCACGGGCACGCAGTGGCGACGCACAGGCCCGCGCGGCCGTCGACCGCTTCATCCAGCGCCTGGTGCACGACGTCGCGGCGCTGGTGCTTGCGCTCGATCCGGAGCTGGTGGTCGTCGGCGGCTGGGCGGCCGGTCTGGACGGCGTCCTCGATCCGCTGCGCGACGAGCTGTCGCGGTACTGCCTGCGGCCGCCCCGTGTGGCGCTCTCCATGCTCGGTGAGGCCGCCGTGGCGACGGGCGCGCTGCGGCTGGCGCTGGACCATGTGGAGGAGCAGCTGTTCGCGATCGAGGGAACGGTGACGGCCCGCCGCTGAACTCGGCGGGCCGCAGGTGCGGTCGGGACGGGTCGGCGCGCTCAGGAGGCGCGGCGGTGCTGTGCCTCGTGCCGTATCTCCAGATCGCCCGAGTCACCGAAGGTGAGCCTGCAGGTGTCCGCCCGGTAGGTCGCCACGGAGACGACCGCGGTACGGCCCGCGCTGAAGTAGCGCGTGGTGACCACGAGGACGGGCGCTCCCGGCAGCCGGTCCAGTTCCTTGGCGTCGTCCGCTCGCGCAGAGCCCAGCTCCACGGCACGGTCCTGGCCGTCGAGCGGCAGCTGCTGCAGCTCGCGCAGGACACCCCGGGCACGGGCCGTGCCGGAGGGGGCGTCGATCGCCGACAGCTCGGGCACGGAGCCGGCAGGAACGTAGAGCAGCTCCGCGGCGACCGGCTGGCCGTGCGTCTCCAGCATCCGGCGCACGGTGTGGACTTCCTCGTCGCCGTCCGTACCGAGCGCACGGGCCACGACGGCCGGCGGCAGGGCGACCGTGCAGTCCATGGGCTGCCAGGCGTCCGAGGGCGCACCGGGCCAGCCGTGCAGGGAGGTGGAGACGTCGACACCCATGCGGGGCGGGGCGACGGTGGTGCCGACGCCGCGGCGGCGCTGCAGCCGGCCCTCCAGCTCCAGTTGTTCAAGAGCCTGACGGAGAGTGGCACGGGCGACGCCGAAACGGGCTGCCAGCTCACGCTCGTTGGGCAGGATCTCACCGACCGAGAAGTCGGAGTCCAGCGCCTCGCCGATCACGGTCTTGAGGTGCCAGTACTTCGGCTCCGGCGCCGTATCGAGCTGCGTGGTCCCCACCCTGTCCTCCGCATCACCGTGTTCCCGGCGGATTTCCGTGCCCTTGTTTATTAAAGGTTCCTGCACTAACCCTGCGACCATAGGACTGCCCACAGTGTTGGTCAAGACCAATCCTGCCGTGCTGCGCCATGGAATCACCGTCTGCCACGACGCGTTCACAGAAGGTTCGTACGATGGCGGAAAAACAGTGGCCCCGTGTCCTCACGGACGCGGGGCCACGAGCGACGGCGGGACGGCGCCGCTATGCCTCGAGCGCGCTGAGCTTGTCGGGATTGCGTACGAGGTAGATGCACTGGATCCTGCCGTCCCTGACCTCGATCTGGACGACGGTGTCCGGCCGGCCGCCCGCGAGCACCAGCAGCGCCGGCGCTCCGTTGAGCTCCGTGACGCGGAACTCCGAGTCGGGCAGGGGCTCCTTGGCGACGGCGAACAGGAAGCGACCGACCTTGACAGCGGTCTCGATGACGCGGCGCGGTGCCTTCGACTTGCCTCCGCTGTCGCTCACCAGCTTCACGTCGGGGGCAAGGAGGCTCAGGAGCGAATCGAGGTCACCGCCCGACGCGGCGGCGAGGAACTGCTCGGTCAGGTCACGCCGTTCGGCAGGGTCGACGTCGTAGCGCGGCCTGCGCTCCTCGACATGGCGCCGGGCCCGCCCGGCCAGCTGCCGTACTGCGGACTCGCTGCGGTCGAGAGCGGTCGCGATCTCGGAATAGGGGAACCCGAAGGCCTCGCGGAGGACGAACACCGCCCGCTCCAGCGGCGAAAGCGATTCCATGACGACCAGAACCGCGAGCGACACCGACTCCCTGAGCACGGCACGCTCGGCGGTGTCGGGCACGGTGCGGTCGTAGTCGGTCGCGATCGGCTCCGGCAGCCAGGGCCCGACGTACGCCTCACGACGGGACTGTGCCTGCCGCAGGCGGTCGATCGCGAGCCGAGTGGTGATGCGTACCAGATAGCCGCGGGGCTCGCGCACATCGTCGCGCGCCTCCGCGGACCAGCGCAGCCAGGTGTCCTGGACCACGTCCTCGGCGTCGGCGAACCGTCCGAGCATGCGGTAGGCCACCCCCGTCAGCACGGGGCGGTGTGTTTCGAAGACGTCGGTCACGGTGTCGGCGGCCACGGTTCCATCCCAGCTCACGCGCACACGGATGTCCAGGCGATAAGCGTGCGTCGCTGGGCACACAGGCGTACCGCCTGCGCACAGAATGTGCAGGCGGCGGTCGCCCGTGGACGGCGGCCGGGAACTGGAGGCTTCTGTGCGGTACGCGGTGCTGGGTACGGGCGTGGTCGGGCGCACCCTCGCGGACGAGCTGGTGAAACTGGGCCACGAGGTACGGATGGGGTCGCGGGATCCGAACAATCCGGCGGCCGTGGAGTGGGCGGCGGCCAGGGGCCCGTCGGCGAGCCACGGCACGTTCGCCGATGCCTCCGCATACGGCGAGGCGGTGGTCTCGGCAGTCGGCGGCCAGGTGGCCCTCGCGGCCCTGCAGACCGTGGGCGAGGAGGCGCTCGCCGGCAAGCTGCTGATCGACGTCTCCAATCCGATCTCGTTCGACGACGGTCGACTGCGGCTGTCTCCCGTCGAGTCGGACAGCGTGGGCGAGCAGATCCAGCGGGCCTTCCCGAGGACCCGTGTGGTGAAATCCCTCAACACCGTCAACTGTGCGGTGATGGTGAATCCCGCGCTGGTGCCGGGCGGACATCAGATCTTCGTCTCCGGCGACGACGACCACGCCAAGGCGGAGGCGAGGGAGCTCCTGGGTGAGTTCGGGTGGCCGGCCGACCGGGTGGTCGATCTGGGCGGGATCGAGTCGGCGCGGGCGGTGGAGATGATGCTGCCCCTGTGGTTCGCGCTCTTCCGGAAGTTCGGGCATGCGGAGTTCAACTTCGAGGTGCGCAGGAGCCATTAGGCCGCGGACGGCCGAGACCGTGACAGCCAGCCCCTTGAACTCGATGCTACTGAGCGGTAATTGTTGCTGACAGGGCGTCTACACTCGGCGGGACGCCCTGTCAGGGCACGTCCATGGACCACGGCCGCCGGTACGGTCACAGAGCGCAGGGAGCAGCGGTATGGCCTCGAAGGTCTCGTTCACGTTCGATTCCCCGAGCGGAAGCCACACACTGTCCGTGGCGTACGAACGACGGGGCAGGGGCGAGCCGCTGCTGCTGCTCCACGGCATCGGTCACCACTGGCAGGCATGGGAACCCGTCCTTCCGCTCCTGGCCCCGGAGCGCGACGTCATCGCCGTCGATCTGCCCGGCTTCGGACTGTCCCCGGCACTGCCCGATGGCATGTCGTACGAGCTCTCGTCGGTCGCGCCGGCACTCGTCGCGTTCTGCGAGGCGCTCGGGGTCGAGCGCCCTCATGTCGCGGGCAACTCCCTCGGTGGGCTGCTCGCCCTGGAGTTGGGACGCGAGAAGCTCGTACGGTCGGTGACGGCACTGTCCCCCGCCGGCTTCTGGACGGAGGGCGAACGCCGGTACGCGTTCGGAACGCTGCTCGCGATGCGCCGCGGCGCCCGGATGCTGCCGTTGCCGGTGGTCGAGACGCTCTCGCGCACGGCGGCCGGGCGGGCGGCGCTGACCAGCACCATCTACGCACGTCCAGGACGCCGTTCACCCGAGGCGGTCGTCGCGGAGACGCTCGCGCTCCGTGACGCCGGCGGCTTCCACCAGACGCTCGGCGCCGGGCGGCAGGTCCTCTTCACCGACGACGTGCCCGGCCTTCCGGTCACCGTGGCCTGGGGCACCCGGGACCGGCTCCTGCTGCGCCGTCAGGGTGTCCGTGCCAAGCATGCGATCCCCGGCGCCCGTCTGGTGCGGCTGCCCGGTTGCGGACATGTGCCGATGAACGACGATCCCGCGCTCGTCGCCCGGGTCATTCTCGACGGCAGCCGCTGAATCCCCGTCGCCGGCCGTCGGGGACGGGCCGGCGCCGACGAGAACACTGGCCGACGCCTGCGCCGGACCGTACGCGCCGGTGCCGACGAGGGGTGCGGTGAGGGCGGCGGCGGAGACGGGGATCAGCCCGGAGAAGACGGTGGCCCGCTCGGCGCCGAACCGCTGTACGCCCATGCACCGGAGGATGAATGCGATCACCGTGGCGGTCACCGCCTGCCACCCCAGCGCCGGCGCCTCGGTGACGGAGGGCATCCGCAGGACCCACCGCCGTCGAGTACCGGCCCGGTGGCGGCCGATTGGAGCCCGGCGATCCCGCAGACCGCAGTGGACTGCAGCCCGGCCTCGACCCCGAGCGGGTCGTCCGGACGGGCTCGGTGAGGAAGTCGCCGGCTCCCCCAGCTGCGCCTGGGCCGGCTCGTCGCGTCCGAGGCCCTGACCGAGGAGATCGTGGCCCGTGAGCGGACGATGGACGTCGGCAATCCGGCGCTCGACCAGGCCCTGCCGGCCTACTTCGTGACGAGCGGGGCCTACGACCGTCGGCTGCGCCGCCGTCTGCGCGCCTACCGCGAGCGCCGTGACGCCCTCGTCTCGGCGCTCGCGGAGCACTTCCCCGGCACCGCGAGTCAGCGGAATCGCCGCCGGTCTGCACATCATCGCCCGGCTGCCCGGCCGTTACGGCCCCGAGCCCGCGCGGCTCGTACCGGGTCGCGCTGCGGCCGGTCGCGCACTGCACGGACCGTGGGACCGCGTATGCCGCCGACGACTGCGTACGGCTGGTTCTCGGCTGTGCGCATCTGTCCCCTGCGCAGTTCGAGGGCGGGGTGCGGCTCCCCGCCGACGCGGCGAGGGCCGCGGGGGGTAGCACCGGTCCCGGAGGCGGAGGACCGCCCGGCGGCCTTCGGGCGCCCGACCGCGTGCCCTCCCGCTCCGCACATGCCGGGCGAGGGGGCACGCTTCGCCGCAGGGACACGGGGCCACATCTCGCCGTGGCGGGTCGAGCCGCGCCACGAAGTCGTCGTCCGCTCCCGCGGTGCCGCGTTGTTCATGTGCGGTTCGTGTGCTCGCCGTCGCGGGGCACTAGGCAGGGGCGACGCACCCCTCCCCGTCCCTTTCCCGGAGGTCTTCCGATGTCGTACAACCGCCGCGCCCTGCTGCGCGGTTCACTCGCCGCGTCCGCGGCGCTCACTCTCGGGGCCGCCGCCCCGGCCCAGGCTCTGCGCGGCAGGCCGGGCGCAGCCTGGGGCGTCCAGGCGGGCGGTGTCACCTCGTCCTCCGGTCTGGTGTGGATCCGGTCCGACCGGCCGGCCAGGATGACGGTGGAGACCTCGGCGACCGAGTCGTTCCGCCGTGCGCACAGATGGCACGGTCCGCTCCTCGGCGCCGATACGGACTTCACCGGAAGGACGGCGCTGCGGGGCCTCCCGGCCGGAGAACAGATCCACTACCGGGTGACGCTCGCCGATCCCGACGACCCGCGTCGCACCGGAGAGCCGGTCTGCGGGACGTTCCGCACGGCGCCGTCGCACCGGAAGAAGGGGGTGCGCTTCCTGTGGTCGGGCGACATCGCCGGGCAGGGCTGGGGCATCAACCCCGATATCGGCGGGTTTCGCGCATACGAGGAGATGCGGCGGCTCGACCCGGACTTCTTCCTGTGCAGCGGTGACACGGTGTACGCGGACGGACCGATCGTCCCGAGCGTGCCCCTGCCCGACGGCCGGGTGTGGCGCAACATCACCACCGAGGAGAAGTCGAAGGTCGCCGAGACACTCGCCGAGTACCGGGGGAACTTCCGCTACAACCTGCTCGACGAGAACGTACGCCGGTTCAACGCTCAAGTGCCGACGGTGGTGCAGTGGGACGACCACGAGGTGCGCAACAACTGGTACCCGGGGCAGATCCTCGACGACGCGCGCTACACCGAGAAGGACGTGGACGTGCTGGCCGCCCGCGCGCTGCGGGCGTTCGGCGAGTACTTCCCCGTCCCCACCCTGCCGCCACGCGGCCGCGAGGGCCGGATGCACCGCGTGGTGCGCCACGGTCCGCTGCTCGACCTGTTCGTCCTCGACATGCGCTCCTACCGCAATGCCAACTCTCCCGGCCGGGGGGTCGATGATCCGGTCGGAATCCTGGGTGAGAAGCAACTGGCCTGGCTCAAGCGTGAGTTGTCACATTCGCGTGCGGTGTGGAAGGTGATCGCCTCGGACCTGCCGCTCGGTCTCGTCGTCGCCGACGGCGCCACGGACTTCGAGGCGGTCGCACAGGGCGACCCCGGTGCGCCCCTGGGGCGCGAGCTTCAGATCGCCGAACTGCTGCGGTTCGTCAAGCACCGGCGGATCCCGGGCACGCTGTGGTTGACCGCGGACGTCCACTACACATCGGCGCAGCACTACGCGCCGGAGCGGGCGGCCTTCAAGGACTTCGCCCCCTTCTGGGAGTTCGTGTCCGGACCGCTCGCAGCGGGCGGCTTCCCGGCCAACGCCCTGGACGGCACATTCGGGCCGGAGCGGGTCTTCGTGCGGGCGCCGGAGCGGGCCAATGTGTCGCCCATGGAGTGGCCGCAGCACTTCGGAGAGGTCGAGATCGACGGCGGAAGCGGCGAGTTGACCGTGCGGCTCCGGGCCGAGGGCGGAACGGTCCTGTTCAGCAAGGTCCTCCAGCCGGGACGGGTCGGCCAGTAACGCCGCTTCCCCTCCTGGGAGTTGCCTCGATGGCATTTACTTGCCATATTGGAAAGTAGATGCCGTCGAGGCCAACGGGGAGAAGACATGTCCGAACACATCGATGCCACCGAGGCATTGGGCCACACCGCACGCATGGAGACCGCCGCACGCCGTCGCAGCAGCTGGTACACGGCCTATCTGTCGGTCTTCGCGGCGATCCAGCTCGTGCTGATCCCGACCGTCCTGCTGCTGCACGGCACGGTCGTCACGCCGATCTCGCTCGTCGTGTACGTCGTGGCGGTGTCGGGCCTGAGCGTGTACGCGGCACGGCAGCGGGCCGTGCGGCGCGGCTTCGGCATCCGGCACACCGTCACGATCCTGGCCTGGGGCGTGCTCTACGCTCTCACGATCGTGCTGGGGTTCACGGCCTTCCGTGACAGCACCGCGTTCGCCGCGGCCGCGGCCGCGGTGTGCACCGTGCCGCTCGCGGTGGGCGCCTGGCTGGAGCGGAGGCAGGACGCATGACCGGGACCGCTCCCGGCAGCCATCCCCGCCACGCCCTGGAACCGCTGCTGACCTCTCCGGTGCGGCTCTCGGTCATGGCGGCCCTCGCTCCGCTGGACAAGGCCGAGTTCGCCTTTGTGCGCGACCTCGTCGAGGTCACCGACTCGGCCCTGTCCAAACAGGTGGCGGCGCTCGAGGAGGCGGGCCTCGTCTCGGTGAGCAAGGGCCGGGTGGGCCGCCGTACCCGCACCTGGCTGGTTCTGACCGCCCGGGGACGCACGGTCTACCGGCGTCACCTCGATGCACTGAGGGCCATCGCGGGGAACTGAACACCGATGCCCTCCCGCATCCCCCGGCAGGTCGGGAGGACGATGCGGGAGGGCGTTGTCAGTGGCGGGCCCTACGGTCCTTCACATGACGCGATCCGTACAGGCATTCGCCTATGCACGGCCGTCCGCCCTCGAGTCGTCAGGGGGCGGCCGACTGCTCGGCCTGGAGACCGCCGGTGGGCTGACGCCCTCCGGACCCGAGGCCCGTCCCCGGTTCTTCTCCGGCTTTCTGACCTCGCCGCAGACCGCGGCCCGTGGACTGCTCGCGGTCGCCGACGTGGCGGCGGCGCGCTACTACCAGCGCGATCTGCGGGCCTCGCTCGACCCGGTGGTGACGGGCAACGGGGACCGGCTGCGCTTCGAGTCGTTCTCCGGGTGCTGCGGGGTGTACGCACGCCTCGATGTGCTCCAGGAGGGACTCGACGGCGCGGAAACCGGTCACGGCACGACGAATGTCGATGTCAACAACCCGCTCCGGGAGGCTCTTTCACGGCTTGCCGGAGACGATCCGCTGCATCTGCGGGTCGGGCCGGACGAGCTCTCGGTGACCACGCTCGACGGGCCCGTGGTGGAGAAGAAGGTGCCGCTCCCGGACCGCTGGCTGCGCGGTTTCGCGGAGGCTCAGGTGGTCTCCGCCGGATTCGATCTGCGGGCCGAACTGACGGCCACCGAGACGGTGCGGTTCCTGCGTTCCCTGCCCCGCTCCTCGGGCCGTGCCTCGCGGGGCGCGATGTGGGTCGTGCCGGCGGGCGGGACCCTGCGCCCGACGACGCGGCCGGTCCCCGGTGCCGTCTGTCTGCCCGGCCCCGAGCGGCTGTCGGCGCTGCAGCGGGTGCTGCGCCCGGCGACGGGGCTGCGGGTGTACGGGCCCCCGGTGACGGGCGGCGCCCCCACGGCGAGCGCCTGGGAGGTGACACTGCCGGGCTTGCGGCTGACCCTCACGCTGTCTCCCGAGAAGGCGCGCGGGTTCTCGGGCGAGGGCGGGGTGCTGG
Source organism: Streptomyces sp. NPDC043861 (assembly GCF_056435905.1). Taxonomy (NCBI): domain Bacteria; kingdom Bacillati; phylum Actinomycetota; class Actinomycetes; order Kitasatosporales; family Streptomycetaceae; genus Streptomyces; species Streptomyces sp. NPDC043861. The sequence continues at coordinate 125,403 of NZ_JBWKDP010000016.1, forward strand.
AGGCGCTCGCCACGGACGAGGCCGCGGCGGACGCGGAGCTGGTGTCGGTGCTGCTGGCGTGGGAACCGAGGATCGACCCGGCCGACCTCGCGGAGCAGTCCGGGCTGCCGGTGGAGCGGGTCCGGGCCGCGCTCACCCGGCTCGGCACCGCCGGCCGCGTGGGGTACGACATCGCGGATGCGGCGTATTTCCACCGGGAGCTGCCGTACGACGCGGACCGGACCGAGCGGCACAACCCGCGCCTGGTCGCCGCCGGGAACCTGGTCGCCCTCGGCGCGGTTCGGATCGATGGCGACACCGCGACCGTCGTGTCGGGCGAACAGCACTACCAGGTTCGCGACTCGGGCGGGGCACTCAGCTGCACCTGCCAGTGGTGGGCCGACTACCGGGGCAGCCGTGGGCCGTGCAAGCACGCACTGGCCGTCCGGATGACGAGGCGTGGCCGGACGGAGCACGGCACGACAGAGAGCAACGCGCCACGGAGCGCTGCCACGACCACGGGTGGAGGTGCACCGTGAAGGAGCTCGTCGACGCCGTACGGGCGGGCAGGGACGCCGCGGTGCCGGGCCTGGTGAAGCGGATGACGAGGGCCGAACGCCGGGCGGCCCTCGCCGAGTTGAAGGAGCTACGCCGCGACGTCCGCGGCTGGGGCGGGAACCGCCGGCGGGAGCAGGGTGCCGCCCGGCGCGCACTGCTCGTCGCGGGAACCGGCTGCCACACGGGCGCGGCGGCCACGGCAACCTGGATCGGCGCGCGGGAGCTTCGCGACTGGCGGCCGCTCCCGGTCACGGTCCTGCTCGACCTGCTCGCCGACCGGGACCCGGCGTGGCTGGGCGATCTTGCGCACCGGCTCGCGGGAAGGGCCGCCACCGCCGCGGAGGACTACCCGTTCATCGCGGAACTGGTGCGTACCGCACAGTGCCCCGTTCCGACGAGCGACGCCTTCGTGCACGGCTGGGCCGAATCCCTGATCTCGGCCAGGCCCTCGCACGCCTCCCGCGCCACGCTCCCCCTGGCACTGCGCAACGACCCGCATGTGAGGGAGCTGGTACCACGGCTGTTCGAGACCGTGGAGCCTGCCCCGACACTGTCCTGGTACGCCGACCCGCTGGCGCCGGACCACTGGCCCTCGGCCCTTGCCGCGCTGGCCGAGGAAGGCGTGCTGGACCGTTCGGTACTGGTGGACGGGTGCGTGGCACGGCTGCTGCGCGGGGGCCGCCCGGGACAGCTGAGGTTCTTCCTGATACTGCTCGACCGGCTGGCACTGACGCCGGCCGAGGAGCGGGAACGCGTGGCGGACTGGACGGCGATGGCGGCGGACGGACCCTCGGCCCTGGCCGGTCGCGCCCAGGACGTCCTGGGCAGGATGGCCGGGGCCGGTAAACTGCCCACGGCACAGCTGGCGGAGATGTCCGGCGCCGTTCTGTTCCGCCCCGAGAAGAAGCTTGTGCGGGGCCAACTGGTGCTGCTCGGCAAGGTGCTGCGGCGTGACCCGGCAGCCGCGGACGCGCTGCTGCCGGTGATCGCCGAGGCGTTCGGGCACGCGGACACCGATATCCAGGAACGGGCGCTGAAGCTGGTGGCCCGGCACATCGGAGCCGGTCGGGGCAGTCACCGCAGCAGCGAAGCCCTCCGCTCCGAACTCGCCGGCTTCACCGAGCTGTTGAGTCCGGTGCACCGGGCTCGCGCGGCCGAGGTGTTCGGCGGGGCGATGCGGCCGGCCACGCGCACACCGTATGCGGAGACGCTCCCACCGGTGCCGGTCCCGATGCGGCTCGCGCCTGCGCCGGACACGGTCGCCGAGACCGTCGAGCTGGTGGCGGCCGTGGTCAAGTCGGGTTCGTCGACGGTCCCGGAGTTCGAACGGGCCCTGGACGGTCTGGTGCGGCACGCCCGTCTGGACCGGGCGGCGCTGGCCGGCGCGCTGCGGCAAGCGCTCGCCGGCAGTTGGTGGCTCGAGGCCGGCGCCGGCCGGGCGGAAGTCGACCGGCTGCACGGGTTGGAGACCGTCGCCGCCGCTGTTCTGGACCGGGTCCGGGCAACGCGTCCGCGCAGCATCCGCTCCCGCACGGACGGAGCGACGCGCTGCGCCCACACGGCGCTGGACGGTGTTCCGGCCGCACGGGTGGGCGAGGCCGCGTACCACGTCCAGACCCGCCCCCTGCCGTTCCTCCTTGCCACTCCGACCTGGGAGAACGGCACACTGGACCCAGACGTGCTGATCGAGGGGCTGCGCAGCTATCAGCGACAGTGCGCGACCCCCGCATCCATCGACTTCGCGCAGGCGTTGCTGCGAGTCCGCCGTGACCCCGCGGCGGCGGCCGCGGCTGCCGCCCTCGGCACCCGGGAGGGTGCGCGGCTCGCTGCCTGGCTCACCTCAGAGGGCGATGCGGTGCGTCCGCAGCGCCGCATCGAGGAACCGCCGCACGACCTGTCGCGGCTCCACTGGTGGCAGCGGGACCGGGCTTCCGTGCGCCGCATCGTGCTGGAGGGTACGGAGCGCCCGGCCGTCCGGCGCGACTTCCCTCCTGAGTTCCAGCTGCTCAACCACCCCGGCACGGTCTCGCGCTGCTACCACTGGACCGAGCCGGACCCGCTCTGGCCGGCGGTGCTGCCGGAGGACCGAGAGGCCCTGGCCCTCTTGCTGCTGCCCGACATGACGGCCTGTGCCACTGCGGAGGAGCGCGGCCATGCGGGGCTGCTGCCCCGGTTGGCCGAGTCGGGCGGGACCGCCGGGGAGGCACTGCATCTGTCGTTGGCGTACGCGCTCGCCGCACGACACCCGGAGGACCGGCTCGCGGCGGTCGACGCGCTGCTCGTCCTCGCGGCGCGCGGTGAGCTGGAAGGGGCACGGCTGGGCCGTGAACTGTCAGAGCTGGTACGGCTCGGCACCGTCAAGCCCAACCGGCTTGCGGATGCGGTCCGCACCGCCGCGGCGACCGGTGCCTGGGCGACGACGTGGTCGGTGCTCGGAGCGGCGCTGCCCGGTCTGCTGGACGCCGGTGATCCGCCGCGCGGGACGGGTGAACTGCTGTCGGTGGCAGCCGACTGCGTCGAACGGTGCGGGGCGGAGGTGCCGGAACCGGGCGGTGTCCGAAAGGTCCCCGGGCTCGCCGGGCTCGCCGCACGAGGCGGGTCCTCCCGGCTCGTCGCTCAGGCCGGGCGGCTGCTGAACGCGATACGCCAGAGCCTTGATCAGCCGAGGACACAAGATGACGAAAGCGGGCGATAGTCAGCCAGATCGATGCTTAACCAGCCAGTCACAAAGCGTTCGTGATCACGCAACACCACTTCGTCACAGTGAAGGCATGACTGAACTGACTTCCGCGAAGCGTGCCCGCCGCCCTCAACGCCACCACCACTGGCGGCGGGACCTCGTCGAGCTGGCCGCGCTGTTCACGGCCGTCGCCGTCGCCGACGCCGTGGCGAACATGATCGCGCACGGTCCCGACGGCCCGTATCTGCTCGTCGCCTCGGCCGTCGCACTCATCGCCACGGCCGCCTTCCACACGTGGTGGGCACGCCGCCACGGCCATGCACCGCCGAGCTCCGATACCGGCGGTCCCGGGGCCACGGGTTCCGGGACCGTCGACGTCGCGGCGGGCGAGCCGGGGCATCCGCGTGAGACGGCACTGTGGCGGATGCGTACGACCGTGCGGGACCAGCCCGGCAGCCTCGCCGCCCTGTGCACCGCACTCGCCCGGCACCAGGTGGACATCCTCACCCTTCAGACGCACCCGCTGGCCGACGGAACGGTGGACGAATTCCTGCTGAGGGCGCCCGCCGGGCTCCCGGCGCAGCACATCACCAGGGAGGTCTCCGCCGCGGGCGGCAGCAGCACCTGGATCGAGCGCGCGGATGCCCATGACCTGGTGGACACCCCGACCCGGCTGCTGGGCCTCGCCACGCGCACCGCGCTCGATGCCGCGGAACTTCCCCTTGCCCTGCGCCAGTTGCTCGGCCGTTGCACCATCCATTCACTGCCCGCCGTCACCCTCGGCGGCCGGCCGACCGGTGAGTCCGTGCCCGTCGAGGGCGTGCTCGACGAGACCATGATGCGGCTGCGCGATCCGAGCGGCGGCACGATCACGGTCGAGCGGCCGTATCTACCGTTCACACCGACCGAGTTCGCCCGCGCCCGCGCACTCGTCGAGCTGGATGCCCGGCTCGGCCCTCGCATTCCGCGCAGCCAGGACGTGCTGACGCTGCCCGAGGGCAACGAGATCACCGTACGCCGCGCCGACCGGAGCGACGTCCCGGCCGCCCGCGCGATGCACGACCGCTGCTCCGCGCGCACTCTGAGCCTGCGCTACCACGGGCCGGTCGGCGACGCCGACCGCTATCTGAACCATCTGCTCAGCCCGCGCTTCGGCCGCACGCTCGCGGTGGAGACGGCTTCCGGCCGACTGGTCGCACTCGGTCATCTGCTCTGGGACGGCGACGAGACGGAGGTCGCCCTGCTCGTCGAGGACGACTGGCAGCGCCGCGGCATCGGCTCCGAACTGCTGGGACGGCTGGTCTCGATGGCCGTCGAGGCGGGATGCGAGAGCGTGTACGCCGTCACGCAGGCGTCCAACACCGGCATGGTCGCCGCCATGCGCGGGCTCGGCCTCCCGCTCGACTACCAGATCGAGGAGGGCACCCTGGTGATCACCGCCCGGCTGGACGGGGCTCCCGTACCGTCCCTGCTTCCGCTCGAGGTGCCGGACGCGCTGCCGCGACTCCGGCACGGACGGCCCGAGCGGGGGTAGCACTCAGCGCCCCGCACAGATCCGCCCACAGGTCCTCGACGTCCTCGAGCCCGACGGACATGCGCAGCAGCCGGTCACTGACGCCTGCGGCACGCCGGTCCCCTTCGGCCACGATGCGGTGGCTGATGGACGCCGGGTGCTGGATCAGCGTGTCCACGCTGCCCAGGCTGACGGCGGGCGTGATCAGCCTGACACCTGCGATCACCTCGCGCGCGTCGCCGTAGACCTCGAACGCGACCATGGCGCCCCCCACCTGCGGATAGTGGACCCGTGCGACACGCGGGTCCGCCGCGAGCCGCCTGGCGAGATCGGCGGCGGTCACCGATGCCGCCCGTATCCGCACCGGCAGCGTGGAAAGGCCACGCAGGAGCAGGTATCCGGCCATCGGATGAAGCACCCCGCCGGTGGCGAAGCGCACCTGGCGCAGCGCGGCGGCGAACTCCTCGTCGCAGGCGACGACACCGCCCATCACATCGCCGTGCCCGCCCAGGTACTTGGTCGCGCTGTGCAGCACGATCCGTGCCCCCTGCTCCACGGGACGCTGCAGGACCGGCGTGGCGAAGGTGTTGTCGACCAGCAGCGGCACCGAGCCGCAGGAATGGGCGAGCGCTCTGATGTCGGCCTCGGCGAGCGTGGGGTTGGCGGGGGTCTCGACCATCACCAGTCCGGTGTCCGGGCGGATCGCGGCGGCGACGCCCGCCGGGTCGGTCCAGGTCACCTCGGTGCCGAGCAGCCCGCCGTCGAGCAGATGATCGCTGCAGCCGTACAGCGGCCGGACCGCGACGACATGGCGCAGCCCCATCGACGCCCTGACCAGCAGGACCGCGGTCAGGGCGGCCATCCCGCTGGCGAAGGCCACCGCGTCGTCGGTCCCTTCCAGCCGGGCCAGCGCGGTCTCGAAGCGGGATGTGGTCGGGTTGTCGAGCCGGGCATAGACCGGGGGACCGTCGAGCCGCCCGCCGGTCGACGCGAACGCGTCGATGCGCGCCGCCTCTGCTGCCACGTCGTGCGAGGGGTAGGTGGTGGACAGGTCGATCGGTGCGGCGTGCAGACCGAGCGCAACGAGGTCCTCGCGGCCGGCATGCACGGCTTCGGTGGCGAGCGCCCTGGGGGTGGGGACGGGGGCGGTCGAGGAGGCGTAGTCCATGGCGGCACTCTGAACAGTTACCCGGTAGTAGGACGATAGCTCCGTGTTACGTTCGGGCCATGGCTGAATCCGTCGTACTGGACCCGGTGGATCTCCACATACTGCGCGTTCTGCAGAACGACGCCCGGACCACGTATCGGGAGGTGGCCGCCGAGGTGGGCGTCGCACCGTCGACCTGTCTGGATCGGGTGGCCAGATTGCGCCGCAGCGGCGTGATCCTCGGCCATCAGCTCCGTATCGATCCGGCCAAACTCGGCAGGGGGCTCGAAGCCCTTCTCTCCGTACAGGTGCGCCCCCACCGGCGGGATCTGATCGGCCCCTTCGTCGAACGCATCCGGGCGCTGCCCGAATCACGCGCGCTGTTCCATCTGACGGGCCCGGACGACTATCTGGTGCACGTTGCCGTCGCTGACACGGCGGATCTCCAGCGGCTCGTTCTCGACGAGTTCACCTCGCGGCCCGAAGTCGCCCGCGTGGAAACCCGGCTGATCTTCCAGCACTGGGACTGCGGACCGCTGCTTCCTCCGGCTCCGGATGCCTCCTCCCAGGCTCGTTTGTCAGCCGACTGAGATCGAACAGCGGTGACGCAGGGCCGTGTACGTACCAGGATGAGCACATGCCAGAGACACCGAGCAGCGCGCTGCCGCGCCAGGTCGCCGACGCATACGTCGACGCACTCATCGACCTCGATCCGATCACCGGTACCTACCTGGGAGTGCCGGAGAGCGCGAGCCGCCTCCCCGACTTCTCCCCGGCCGGCCAGGAGGCCGTGGCCGCACTCGCCCGCACGACACTGGTCCGGCTCGACGAGGCCGAGCGTCTGCCCGGTGCCGAAACGGAAGCCGAGCAGCGCTGCGGGCGTTTGCTCCGCGAGCGGCTCACAGCGGAACTGGCCGTGCACGAGGCGGATGAGGGGCTGCGGCAGATCAGCAATCTGCGCTCCCCCGCGCACGCGGTGCGCGGGGTGTTCACGGTGATGCCGACCGATTCGAAGGCCGACTGGGGCGCGATCGCCGAGCGGCTGCGTGCGGTGCCCGACGCGCTGGAGGGGTACCGGGCGTCGCTCGAGCTCGGGCTCGAGCGTGAACTCCCCGCGGGTCCCCGCGCCACGGCGGCCTTCATCGGACAGCTGGACGAGTGGGTGGGGGATTCCGGTACGACGGACGGAGGCGGGACGGAGCAGCAGGAGCCGAGCGGGCGGAGCTGGTTCGCCCAGTTCGTCGCGTCGGGTCCGGACGAGCTGCGCCCCGAGCTGGACAGCGCCGCAGAAGTGGCCGCTGCGGCGGTCACCGGCCTGCGCGACTGGATGCGCGAGGTGTACGCCCCCGCGGTCGCATCCGCCCCCGACACGGTGGGCCGCGAGCGCTATGCACGCTGGGCCCGGTTCTTCCTCGGCGCCGATCTCGACCCGGAGGAGGCCTACGCCTACGGCTGGGCCGAGTACCACCGGCTGCTGGGCGAGATGAGGGCCGAGGCCGACCGGATCCTGCCCGGTTCGGGCCCCTGGGAGGCACTTGCCCACCTCGATGACCACGGCTCGCACATCGAGGGCGTCGAAGAGGTCCGGGTCTGGCTGCAGAAGCTGATGGACGAGGCGGTCGAGGCACTCGACGGGACCCACTTCGAGCTCGCCGAACGGGTGCGGAAGGTGGAGTCCCGTATCGCCCCGCCCGGCAGTGCGGCCGCCCCCTACTACACCGGTCCGTCCGAGGACTTCTCGCGGCCGGGCCAGACCTGGCTGCCGACGATGGGCGAGAAGCGCTTCCCGGTCTACGACCTGGTGTCCACCTGGTACCACGAAGGAGTCCCGGGCCACCATCTGCAGATCGCGCAGTGGGCGCACGTCGCCGAACGGCTCTCCCGCTACCAGGCGACCGTCGGCAGCGTCAGTGCCAATTGCGAGGGCTGGGCACTGTACGCGGAGCGGCTCATGGACGAACTCGGTTTCATGCCCGACGCCGAGCGCCGGCTCGGCTACCTGGACGCGCAGATGATGCGGGCCTGCCGGGTCATCGTCGACATCGGTATGCACCTTCAGCTGGAGATCCCGGCCGACTCCCCCTTCCACCCCGGCGAGCGCTGGACGCCTGCCCTGGCCCAGGAGTTCTTCGGCAGCCACAGCGGCCGTCCCGCCGAGTTCGTCGAGAGCGAACTGACCCGCTACCTCTCCGTACCGGCCCAGGCCATCGGGTACAAACTGGGCGAACGTGCCTGGCTCCAGGGCCGGGCCAACGCCCGTGCGGCACACGGCGACGCCTTTGACGCCAAGGCCTGGCACATGGCGGCTCTGTCCCAGGGGCCGTTGGGCCTCGACGACCTGGTCGAGGAGATCTCCAAGCTCTGAAGCCCCGTCGTACGGGGGTCATGGGGCCCGGCCTCGCGCAGGTCCGCGCAGGCCGGGCCCGCCCATGCACAGCACCGCGGCCGCGCGGCGTCCCGGTGCGCACATCCGCAATTCCGGGTGCGAGGGACGGCCAGTACGGTCCGGACCCGCCCGGGCCGTGGCACTGGGGCCCGGGCCGGCCTCACGTCGGCGGCCGGGCCCTGCACGGGAGCGGACGGTCAGTACGGTCCGGAACGGGCCCGGTGGGCCCACCGGGTGCCCCGACCCGGAGGCGTCAGCAGCCGCAGTCCTCCGCATCGACCGGTGCGGTCAGCGGATCGGCCGCACGGTGGCCCTCGCCCTCCCACGTTTCGTACGCGAACCCTTCCCGTACCCAGTACTCGAACCCGCCGAGCATCTCCTTGACCCGGTAGCCCAGTTCGGCGAGGGCGAGCGCCGCACGGGTCGCGCCGTTGCAGCCCGGCCCCCAGCAGTAGGTGACCACCGGCACGGACCTGTCGAGCAGCCGCTCCGCCTGATCGGGGATCAACGCGGTGGGCAGGTGGACGGCGCCGGGGATGTGGCCCTGGTCCCAGGACTCGGTGGAACGGGAGTCAACGACGACGAATCCGGGATCACCGTCACCGGCCAGAGCTGCGGCCACATCGGAGACATCGGTGTGGAACACGAGGGACGCGGAGAAATGGGCGGCGGCTGCGGCCGGGGATGCAGGGGCGACGCGGAGGACGGGGTTCACGGCGGACCGGGTCAATGTCATGCCAAGAATCTATGGTGGGGAATCGCCCGGCTGAAGTGGAATTCCGCGCCACAAGCCTTGATCGGCCGTGGATTTCCCTGCAGTCTTTTGGGCATGACGGGATATTCACCGGATGCCACGGACTGGCGCATCCTCGACGCGCTGCAGAGCCGGGGCCGGGCCAGCTTCGCCGAACTGGCAAGGACGGTGTCGATGTCGCCCAGTGCGGTGACCGAGCGGATCCACAGGCTGGAGCAGGCCGGGGTGATCTCCGGGTACACCGCGGTGGTGGACCACGAGCGGATCGGGCTGCCGATCCTCGCGTTCGTCCGCCTGCGCTACCCGAACGGCAACTACAAGCCGTTCCACGACCTGCTGGCGACGACGCCCGAAGTCCTCGAGGCGCACCATGTCACGGGCGACGACTGTTTCGTACTGAAGGTCGCCGCCCGGTCGATGAGCCATCTGGAGGAGGTGTCCGGGCGGATCGGCACGCTGGGATCGGTGACGACGAGCGTCGTGTACTCGTCGCCCCTGCCCCGCCGGGCCATCAGCCGCTGAGCGGAACCGCGCGCTGGCGCACCGCGGAGCCGTGCCGTTCCTTGACGACCTCGAGCTGGGCCGGGATCCGGCGGCGCAGATCTGCGACATGACTGACGATGCCGACGCTCCGGTCGCGCTCGCGCAGCGAGTCCAGGACGTCGAGGACCTCGTCGAGGGTCTGGTCGTCGAGACTGCCGAAGCCCTCGTCGATGAAGAGGGTGTCCAGTCGTACGCCACCGGCCTCGTCGGTGACGACATCGGCGAGGCCGAGCGCGAGCGCGAGCGAGGCGAAGAACGTCTCGCCGCCGGAGAGCGTCGCGGTGTCCCGCTCCCGTCCGGTCCAGGCGTCGACCACGTGCAGACCGAGTCCGGCCCGCTTGCCGCCGGCGCGCGCATCCGAGTGGATCAGGGTGTAGCGGCCCCCTGACATGCGGTGCAGGCGGACGCTTGCGGCGGCCGCGACCTGCTCGAGGCGCGCCGCAAGAACATAGGACTCCAGCCGCATCCTGCGTTCGTTGTCGGCGGAGGTGCCCGCGGTGAGGCCGGCGAGCCGGGCGACCCGGTCGTACTCGTCGCGGAGCGGCCCGAGCCGGCGCACCTCGGCGGCGGCCTCGCGGGAGAGCCGGGTGAGTTCGGCACAGCGTTCGCGGCAGGCGGCGAGTGCGGTTGCGGCGCCGCGCAGGGCTCCTTCTGCGGCGTCGTGCACCTGCTGTGCGGCACACGGGTCCGCGGGAGACCGCTCGGCTGCGGCAAGGGTCTCCTGCTCGGCGAGCCGGTCGGCGACCGCAGCGGCCTCACGCTCCCAGGCGTCGAGCCGGTGCCGGAGATCGCGCTGCCCGGCGTCGCCCAGCAGCGCGTCGGCGGCTTCCGACGGTGTGTCGTACCCGGCCCGGAACGCGGCGTCGGCGAGCCGGTCGTCCGCCTCCTTCAGCCGTCGTGCCGTGTCCTCGGCCGCACGCACGGCTTCGGCGCCGGAGGCGAGCAGCCCGATCCGTCGCTCCAGCAGCGCGGCCCGCTCCGCGACCGTGCCGGTTCCGCCGGTCGCGCGGTGCACCTCGGCGTCCAACACTGTCTGCTCGCGGTCGAGCGCCTCCCGGCGGGAGGTCCGGGCGGCTGCTCGCCGCTCGGCTTCCTGCCGCGTGGCGAGCCGCTCCTCGTGCTCCCGCCCGGCACGGTCCAGCGCCTCTCGCGCCGCGTGCATCCCGGCGGCGAGCGCACGCGCCTCTTGGTGCTCGCGCTCGAGCCGCTCGACCTCTGCGGCGAGCTCCCGTGCGTCGGGGTCGGCTTCGTCCTGTGCGCCGGATTCATGAGCGCCGCCGGCCACCGTGTCGAGTGTGCGGGGCCCCGGGAGACGGGTGCCTGAGCGGTGGCCGCTCACACCGGAGCCGCTCACCGCACCCTCGCCGTCACCCCCGGCACCGACCACGGCGGCCTGCCCGTCCGCCTCCGCCTCCGGCCCCGGCTCGGACCGGCCGGCGACACCGGTGCGCGCTGCACCGTCGTCGGCCTCGGAAGCGGCCGCGGCACCGTGGGCGCTCCCGACAACGGTTCCGCCGGGCCGCCCGGACCCCGCACGGCCTTCGGCCGACGGACGATGGCCGGCCGCACTCGAGTGGGCTGCGGTCGGGGCCAGGTCGCGTCCGGTCTGAGCCGGGATGCCGGGGGGCGGCTGATCCTCGCCGGATTCGGCAACGGACTGTCCCTGCGGCAGTTCGCGGGCGGCCTGCCGTGCCTGGGTGAACGACTCCTCCACGACCGCCAGTTCGCGCTCCGCATCGGCCCTGGCCGTGTCCGCCGTGCTGTAGGTGTCATAGGCGGCGTCCTCACGTGCGCGGTCGACGTGGTCCACGCCGGCGGCAGCCGGTGCGGGGTGCTCCGGCGAACCGCAGACCGTGCAGGCTTCGCCCGGCACGAGGACGGAGGCCAGTTCGGCGGCGATGCCGCGCAGACGCCGCTCCTTGAGGTCGAGCCAGGTCTCCCGGGCGGCACTCGCGTGATCGCGTGCCGTGCGAAGCGTCTCCCCCAACTCGGTGGCGCGTTGCGCGAGTTCGTCGCGCCGCCGGGCGGCCGTCGCCCGGCGGCGGGCCGGTTCGAGACGGCCCGCCAGGTGCTCGGCACGGGTCGCCGCCTCCTGGGCGGCCTCGATGCCGTCCTGGAGCCCGCGGCGTACGGTGTCCCATCCCGCCAGCCATGTGTCCGCGTCGTGGAGGAGCTCCTCGTCGGCGCCTGCCTGGCGGTCCAGGTCCGCGCGCTCACGGGCGAGCTCCGAGCCCCGCTGTTCGGCACGACGGGCGGCGCCGAGGCCGCCGAGCTCCTGGCGGAGGTCGCGTTCCAGCGCGGCGAGCTGCTCCGCGCCCGCGTCCACGAGCGTCGACGGCAAGGATCCCCGCAGCCGCTCCCACGCGTCGCGCGCCCGGCGGTGTTCCCGCTCCCCCTCCTCGCGCAACTGCAGTGCCGGGCGGACCATTTCGGCCTTGCGAGCCCTCTCCAGGTGCGCCTGGACACGGTCACGCTCCTCCCGCCCGGCCTCCAGCTCCGCCGAGCGCCGCTCCGTCTCCCGGTGGCGCGCCTGCAGCCTCTCCAGCTCCCGCTCGGCGTCCAGGGCGCGCCGGGCCGCGGTCTGCCGGCTCTCCGCCGCGGAGAGGGCGCATTCGGCGATGTCGTACGCCTCCCCCGCACCGGCGCGGGCCACCGCTGCCCACTCCAGAACGGCCCCGGCGAGCCCCGGGTCCCCGGGGCGGGCCCCGGGGACGGGCCAGTCCTGCGCCGCACCGGCCGCCGCCTGGGCCATTCGATGCGCGACGGCCAGCAGCTTCTCGTCGCCTTCGCGCACCTGCTGCTCCGCGCCGCGCCGGAGTTCCGCGAGCCGTTCCTCGACCGCGGCGAAGCGCCGTGTGTCGAAGAGCCGGCCGAGCAGTTTGCCCCGCGCCTCGGCGTCGGCCCGCATGAACCGGGCGAAGTCGCCCTGCGGCAGCAGGACCACCTGGCAGAACTGCTCCCTGCTCATGCCGAGGAGCTGGGTGATCTCCTCGCCGATTTCCTGGTGGGAGCGGCTGAGCGCCTTCCATTCGCCGCGCCCGGAATCGAACTCGCGCAGCAGGCTCTGTGCCTTCTCCGTCGTGAAGCCGGTGCCCTTCTTCTTGGGGCGTGGCTGCGCGGGCCGCCGGGTGATCTCCAGCCGCCGTCCGGCGACCGTGAGCTCGAGGGTCACCTCGGTGTGCGTACCGGGCGCCGCATGGTCGCTGCGCAGTGATGCGCCAGGACTCTGCCGGGCGCCCGGCACCGCCCCGTAGAGCGCGTAGCACACCGCGTCGAGGACCGAGGTCTTGCCCGCACCGGTCGGGCCGTGCAGCAGGAACAGCCCGGCGGTGGAAAGGGCGTCGAAATCGACGTCCTGCCGCCCTCCGAAGGGCCCGAAGGCGGTCATGCCCAGTCGGTGCAGCCTCATCCGGCCACCTCGCGCACCGCCACGTCCACACGTACGTCGTCGAACGCGCCGCGCAGCACCACCCGTTCCCGCTCGTCGGGGCCCGCGCCGCCGCGCACATGGGCGACGAAGTCCTCGGCGATCTGGTGGTCGTCGCGGTCGCGCAGCCGCTCGGCGTAGGAGGCGAGCGGGTCCTCCTCGGTCCGCTCCGGGGCGAAGACCAGGCTCAGGGTGTGCGGGAAGCGTTCGCTGAGCCGGGCCATGGGGTCAGGGGGACGTACCGGATCGGTGAGGGTCGCCTCGATCCAGGACTGTTCGTGGTGCTCCAGCCCGGGATCGCCCAGCAGTTCTTCGAGCCGTCCCCGGATACGGGCGAGCGGCCGCGGCACGGGGCAGTCCAGCCGCTCGGCCTCGATCGTCCCGTCCGGCCCGATGTCGACGAGCCACATGGTCTTGCGGTGGTCGGCCTCGGAGAAGGAGTACGCGAGCGGTGAACCCGAGTACCGGACTCGGTCGCTGACGGTCTGGCAGCCGTGGAGGTGCCCGAGGGCGGCGTAGTCGACACCGTCGAAGATCCCCACGGGCACGGCGGCGACCCCGCCGACGGTGATGTCGCGTTCGCTGTCGCTCGGCCGGCCACCCACGACGAACGCGTGCGCGAGGACGACGGACCTGGTGCCGGGGGCCCGCCGAGCCAGGTCGGTCCGGACGCGCTCCATCGCGGCACCGAGGACCGCTTCGTGCCCGGCGGCCGACGCCTGCAGCGTGTTCCGCACGAGGGACGGCTCCAGATAGGGCAGTCCGTAGAAGGCGACGTCCCCGTGGGTGTCGGTGAGCACGACGGGGGTTCCGCAGCCGGCCGGGTCGGTGCGCAGATGGATCCCGGCCCGGTCGATCAGCCCGGCGCCGACGCCGAGGCGCCGCGCCGAGTCATGGTTCCCGGAGATCAGGACCGTCGGAACCCCGGCGTCGGCGAGGCGGTGCAGTACCTCGTCGAAGAGCTCCACGGCTGCGAGCGGCGGCACCGCCCGGTCGTACACGTCCCCCGCCACCAGTACCGCGTCCACCTCGCGCTCGATGGCCGTGGCCACCAGACGGCGGAGAAACGCGGCCTGTGCGTCGAGCAGGCTCACCCGGTGGAACGACCGCCCCAAATGCCAGTCCGAGGTGTGCAGAATCCTCAAGATACTGCTCCGACCTGCATGTTTTCCCTTCTCCGCCCCCAGAACCAGCACCGGAACGGTGCGGGACCCACGATCACCACCGACCACGCTAGCGCCGGCCGGCACCCGGTCCGTCAAGGACCTCGGTTTTCCCAGGGTCGTGCCTTCCCTGGTTCTCCCTCGTCGTCCCCCGGCACGCCCGTGCGGAACGGCACATGCGGCTCGGGGGAATGGTCAGACGTCCCCGTACGCCTCCGCGCCCAGGTCCAGTTCGGCAGTGCCGGCGGTCGTGTCGGCGAGCCATGCGCGGAAGGCGTCGACGTCCGCGTCCGGCAGACCGATCTCGATCGTCACCACTTCGCCGTACCGCACGTCCCGTACGGCCCGGCCGGTCGCCCTGAGGTCGTTCTCCAGCCTGCCTGCACGCTGATGGTCGACCGTGACCGTGGCGAGCCGGAAACGCTGCCGGGTGAGGGTGCCGACCGCGTCCAGAGCCTCGCCGACCGCGCCCCCGTACGCGCGAATCAGCCCGCCCGCGCCGAGTTTGACGCCACCGTAGTAGCGGGTGACGACGGCGACGACATAGCGCAGCTCGCGCCGCATCAGCATCTGCAGCATCGGCACCCCCGCCGTGCCGCCCGGCTCGCCGTCGTCGCTCGCCTTCTGGACCGCCGCGTCGGCACCGACGACATAGGCGAAGCAGTTGTGGGTGGCGGTCGGGTGTTCCTTGCGGATGCGTGCGACGAAGTCCTGCGCCTCCTGCTCGGTTGCCGCGGGGGCGAGCGCGCAGATGAAGCGCGATCGGCTGATCTCGGTCTCGTGCACGCCCTCGCGGGCGACCGTCCGGTACTGCTCCTGCATCGGGCCAGCCTATGCCCGGCGCGGGAATGCTCCGCGCGGGCGACCCGTTGAGCGGGCATGTACGCAGACGCAGAGACAATCCGGAAGATCCTCACCGGGTCGGGCGACACCTGGGCCGTGGTCGGCCTGTCGAACAACGAGTCCAGGGCCGCCCACGGGGTCGCCAGGGTCCTGCAGCACTACGGCAAGCGGATCGTGCCCGTGCACCCGAAGGCTGAGACGGTCCACGGGGAGCGGGGGTACTCCTCGCTCGCCGAGATCCCTTTCGCCGTCGACGTCGTGGACGTGTTCGTCAACAGCGAACACGCAGGGGCGGTGGCCGACGATGCCGTGGCCAAGGGCGCGAAGGCGGTCTGGTTCCAGCTCGGTGTGATCGACGAGGATGCGTACGACAGGACCCGGGGCGCCGGGCTCGACATGGTGATGGACCGCTGCCCCGCGATCGAGATCCCTCTCCTGGACTGATGTGTGCCACGCGCCGGCGACCGCCGGCCGACCGCGCCCGCGTCGGGATCCGGGTCTCAGCCGATTCCGAGACCCTCCACCACCAGCGCGCCCGGGAGGCCGGCGAACACCTTGCCGGGCACGATGAGCTTGCCGCGGCGACGACCACTGCCGATCAGCACCCACTCCGAGTCGACCACGGCGGGGTCGACGAGCAGGGGCCAGCCGGCCGGGAGCCCGATGGGCGTGATGCCTCCGTATTCCATGCCGGTCTCACCGGTGGCGATGTCCATCGAGGCGAACGAGGCCTTGCGCACACCCAGTTGCTTGCGTACGACACCGTTGACGTCCACGCGGGTGCGGGAGAGGACGAGGCAGGCGGCGAGGCCGGACTCGCCACCGCGCTTGCCGGCCACGACGACGCAGTTGGCGGATACGTCATGCAGCCCGGCGCCGTAGTGCGCCACGAAGGCCGCGGTGTCGGCGATCGCCGGGTCGGTGTCGACGTAGACGAGCTGCTCGACGGGAACATTCCCGCTCCAGGCACGCACCGCGTCGGCGACGGGCCCCGTGAGTTCGTCGATGCAGTCGCAGGCCGGCCCGGCGTTGTCGAAGCTTCCGATGGGCGCGCGCATACACCTCACGCTAACAGCCGCGGGGCGGGCCGCGATTGGGCGTCTCAGCGGGCGGGCGGCACCGCGACGGTCATGGTCATCTCAACCGTCTCGGCGCCGTCGTTCCGGTAGGTGTGCGGCACATTGGCCTCGAAGCTCGCCGAGGTCCCGGCCGGTACGGAGTGCGGCGTGCCGTCGATGACCAGGGTGAGCTCACCGGCGGAGACATGGAGCAGCTCGACGGTGCCGTCGGGGTGGGGGTCGGAGGGGCTTTCGTCGCCGGGCATGAGTGTCCACGCCCACATTTCGAGCGGGCCGCGGGCGTCGGCCCCGACCAGCAGGGTGGTGGAGCTGCCCGCGGGGGTGGACCACATACGGACCGCCTGCTCCCGGGGCACGAGACGCACCTGCGGGCCCTGCTCGTAGTCGAGGAGCGTGGTGATGCTGACGCCCAGGGCGTCGGCGAGCTTCACCGTGGTGCCGACGCTCGGGTTGGTGCGGGCCTGCTCGATCTGGATGATCATGCCGCGGCTGACCCCCGAGCGGGCTGCGAGTGCGTCGAGTGTGAACCCCCGTTCGCCGCGCCAGCGCTTGAGGTTACGGGCGAGCGACTGCGTGAGCTGGTCGAGGTCCGACACATTCCGTCCAATATTTTGAATGATAGGGTCCAGTGCATTGCACTACGCTGGGCTGCACCCCAGCGTTCATCAAACTGTACTGCGAGGCTCCCATGACCGTGCTGTTCGCCCTGGCAACCAGCCTGCTCTGGGGGCTGGCCGACTTCGGCGGCGGCCTGCTCACCCGACGGATCCCGGCACTCACTGTGGTCGTGGTGTCACAGTCGATCGCGGTGGTCGTGCTGGGCGCGGCCGTGCTGGCCACCGGCGGCCTCTCCGAGGCGGGCCCGCAGCTCTGGTACGCGGTGGCGGCCGGAGTCGTGGGCCCCGTCGCGATGCTCAGCTTCTACAAGGCGCTGGCGCTCGGCCCGATGGGAGTGGTGTCGCCGCTCGGCTCCCTCGGCGTCGTCGTGCCGGTCTCGGTGGGTCTGCTGCTGGGCGACCGGCCCGGGCTGGTGCAGTTCGCGGGGATCGGCGTGGCCGTGGTCGGCATCCTGCTCGCCGGCGGGCCCGAGCTGCGCGGGGCCCCCGTGCAGCGGCAGGCGATCCTGCTGACGCTGCTCGCGGCCTTCGGATTCGGGGCCGTGATGGCACTGATCGCCGAGGCGTCGACCACCCTCACCGGACTGTTCCTGGCGCTGTTCGTCCAGCGGGTCACCAATGTCGCGGTGGGCGGTGCTGCGCTGATCGTGTCCGTGCAGCGCGGCGGGCGGGCCCTGCCGGAGGAGGGCGGCATGCGGGCCATCGGGAGTGCGCTGCCCGCACTCGCCTTCGTCGGCCTCGCGGACGTGGCGGCCAACGGCACCTACTCGATCGCCGCCCAGAACGGTCCGGTGACCATCGCCGCGGTGCTCGCATCGCTCTACCCCGTGGTGACGGCACTGGCCGCGCGCGGCGTCCTGAAGGAGCGGCTGCGGGCCGTGCAGGCCGCCGGAGCCGGACTCGCCCTGGTCGGCACGGTGCTGCTGGCGAGCGGCTGATCAGCTCTCGTCGGGCTCCAGCTCCGCGAGAGCCCGCAGGACCTCCGGAGTCACGCCCTCCGGGATCGGCACCGGGGCGGGTGTCCGCAGCGGCGGCTGCCAGCCCGACTCGGCGTCCCAGCGGCGTACGACCTTGGCGGGGGCCCCGGCCACCACGGCGTGATCCGGCACCTCACCGCGTACGACGGCACCGGCAGCGACCACCACATTGCGGCCCAGCCGGGCACCGGGCAGGATCACCGCGCCCGTGCCGAGCCAGCAGCCGGGACCGATCTCGACCGGCTCGGCCCGGGGCCACTGCCTGCCGACGGGCTGGTGCGGATCGTCGTAGCTGTGGTTCGTCGAGGTGATGTAGACGTACGGGCCGCAGTAGGTGTCGGAGCCGATCGTCACGGTGGTGTCGGCGATGACATGGCTGCCTCGCCCGAGAACCACTCCGTTGCCGAGGGTCAGGATCGGGTCGGGCCCGAGGTCGAGGTCCGGCATCATGCCCGCGGTCAGGGTCACCTGCTCCCCGATGATGCAGTGGTCACCCAGCTCGATCCACGCTTCACCGAACACGGTGCCCTGCGGAAACGCCAGCCGGGTGCCGGTCCCGATGCTGCGGAAGCGCAGCGGGCCCGGTGACTCCGCGGTGACCGCACCGGCGTTCTGCACCCAGCGCCAACCACGGTGGACGACGGCCGCGAGAACGCGGCGCCGCCGGGCGGTCAGCGAGGAGAACGTGTTTCTGTCCTTGGGCACCCCGACACGGTAGTGGGCGCGGGCACCGCTGATCAGGGCGGCAGGCTGTGATCTTCGCCCCAGGCCCGCGGCCGGGAGGATCGGGCGGCGTCCAACGCCCCGTGCGGACCCGACCCATGACGGCTCGGCAGCGTCGTGTGCGGCAGCGGAATTGCGGCCGGCGGCGCAGGCGGCAGTCTGGGAGTGGAACGAGCTCGTACATCCCCACGACTCGCGGACACCGACAGGCCCACAGCCCACCACCCACGGTGCCGGCGGGAGAGGAAGAGGGTGGCCGTAGCCAGGGAACCATTGCGCAATCTCGTACGGCGTCACAATGAACCGGCCGTCGTCCAGACGGTGCGTTCCACCGCCGCTGCGGTCATCTCGTACGTCATCGCCCTCCAGCTCAGCAGCGAGCCACTGCCGCTCACCGCACCGCTCACCGCTCTTCTGGTCGTACAGGTCACCCTGTACTCGACCCTGACGACCGGGATCCGGCGGGTGAACTCGGTCGTCGCCGGTGTGCTGATCGCCATCGGCTTCAGCGCGCTGGTGGGTCTGAGCTGGTGGAGTCTCGGACTGGTCATCCTGGCGTCGCTGGTGATCGGGCGGTTCGTCAAGGTCGGCGAGTTCGTGCCGGAGGTGGCGATCAGCGCGATGCTCGTGCTGGGGGTGACCCAGGTGACCGCGACGGCCTGGGACCGCGTGCTCGAGACCCTGATCGGCGCGGTCGTGGGACTGCTGTTCAATGTGCTGTTCGTGCCACCCGTGTGGGTGAGCGACGCAAGCGCGGCGATCACCGACCTTGCGGCCAGGATGCGGGGACTGCTCGCGCACATCGCCGATCAGCTGGGCGAGCACACGCCGGTCGAGAAGGCCGCGGCACGGCTCCACGAAGCCCGGCGCCTCGACCACGACATCGTGCAGGTGGACGCGGCCCTGCGGCAGGCGGAGGACAGTCTGCGACTCAATCCCCGGGTCAAGGAGCCGCTGCTCTCCCGGCTGGTGCTGCGCACGGGCCTGGACGCGCTGGAGATCTCCGCGGTGATCCTGCGCGTCTCCTGCCGCACCCTCACCGACCTCGCCAGGACACAGACCTCGGGAACGCTCTTCCCCCCGCCCCTGACCGCCGCTCTGCAGGAGCTCTTCGGGCATCTGTCCGGAGCGATCGGCAGTTTCGCCGTGCTGATCACCGCGCAGGCCACGGCGAACGCCGAGGAGGCGGAGGAACGCCTCTCGGCGGAGCTCGCCGAGGGCAGACGGTGCCGGGAGCGGGTCGCTCTCCTTCTCCTGGACGGCATCCGTGAGAAGCCGGAGCACTGGCAGCTGCACGGGGCCCTGCTGGCGGAGGCGGACCGGATTCTGGACGAGCTGGACGTGGAGAAGCGCAGCGAGCGGCTGATCGAGGAGCTGGACCGGCACTCCAGCTCGCGCCCCACGGGATGGCAGTGGCTGGACGACGTGAAGCACCGGGTGCGCAACAGTGTGCGGCGCGGTGGGGGCGCGGACGGCTGAGACCAGTGGCCACCGGCCTGCGGACGAGCGCCGGACCTCCGCGGACCAGGGCCGGACCGCCCGCGGACCGGGGGCCGACCGTGCAGGCGGCGTACGCGGAGGCGGCCGCCCCCGTCGGTCACGGGGTGCGGCCGCCTCAGTCAGGACGTGGAGTCCGGCGGGACTACCGTCCGGACTTCTTCATCCGTTCGGACGCGTTCTCCGCGGCCTCCTGGGCCTTGCCTGCCATCTGCTCGCCGCGACCCTCGGCCTGCATGCCGCTGTCGCCCATGGCGCGGCCCGCGGTTTCCTTCATCTTGCCCTTGACCTGCTTCGTCTTCGCCTTTGCCTTACCCATGACGGCTGTCCCTTCGGTGGGGGTGGACTGGCGTAATCCACCTTGCGCCGTTCACTCAGGGTCCGCAATCGGTGACGCAAAGCACATGGTCAGTCGGGTGGTTCGGGCACCGGACGGGTGCCCGGTCCGGGACCGGAGGGCGGCTCGTGGTCCGGCTCCGGGGCCGGCTCGGGCGGCTCGGGCGGCTGCGGATCGCGTGGTACGGGATCGGGCCCGCTGGGTACGGGTTCCGGACCGTCGGGGGGCGGCTGCGTAGTACTCATGGCCGGACCTTTCGGATGCCTGTGGTCGTCCCCCCGTGCGCTGCAGGTACCCCATGGCCCGGAGGCCAATCAGCCGTCGTGCGCGGCCCGGTGCTCCTTCACGAGCTCCAGGTACATGATCGCGTTGAGCTTGATGCCCTCGCGTTCCTCGTCGGTCAGTTCGCGCTTGACCTTGGCGGGCACTCCGGCGACGAGCGACCCCGGGGGCACCCGCATCCCCTGTGGGACGAGCGCCTGCGCGGCGATGAGGGAGCCGGCGCCGATGTGCGCACCGTTCAGGACGGTTGCCCCCATGCCGACGAGTACGTCGTCCTCGACCGTGCAGCCGTGCAGGACGGCGTTGTGTCCGACGGAGACGCGCTCACCGATGGTCACCGGGAAGCCGGGGTCGACGTGCACGGTGCAGTTGTCCTGGATGTTGCTGTCCGCGCCGAGAACGATCGGGCCGCAGTCGGCTCGCAGCACCGCGTGGTACCACACGCTGGCACCGGGGGCCATCGTGACCTCGCCGATCACGACCGAGGTGGGGGCGGCGAACGCCTCGGAGGCGATCCGCGGCTCCTTCCCTCCGACTCCCGAGATCAGTGCCCGATCGCTTCCTGCCATGGCTCTCTCCTCATCACGGCTTCTGTGCCACACCCACAGGCACAGTAGGCGAGGCCTCGTCGGCGCCCGCCTCGGGGGCCGGGGCAGCGTTCTCGGCGCGAGCGGCCGCCTTCTTGGCCCGGCTCTTGAGGACGAGCATCGAGGTGAGGCCGAAGAGCACCGCGAGGACGAGACCCAGCCAGGAGAAGCGCTTGAGCCATGCCTCGGCCACGACGCCGACCGAGTAGATGACCGCGGTCGTGCCGCCCGCCCAGAGGATGCCACCGAAGACATTGGCGATGAGGAACTTCCAGTAGGGCATGCGCAGGACGCCGGCGAGTGGTCCGGCGAAGATCCGCAGGAGCGCCACGAAGCGGCCGAAGAAGACCGCCCACATGCCCCACTTCTCGAAGGACCGCTCGGCCATCGCGATGTTGGCCTCGCTGAAGTGCTTGGGGAACTTCCCGCCGCACCAGGTGAGCAGCGGGCGGCCGCCCTTGCGCCCGATGGCGTAGCCGATCGAGTCCCCGACGATCGCGCCCGCGGTGGCGCAGATGCCGAGCACCCACGGGTTGATGTCGCCGTGCTGGGAGGCGAGGAGGGCGGAACTGACGAGAACGATCTCACCGGGCAGCGGGATACCGAGACTCTCCAGTCCGATGACCACCCCCACCAGGATGTAGATGCTGACCGCGGGGACGGTCTCGAGCCACTCCTGGACGTGCAACGCCGGTTCCTCCCGTTGTCGTAGGTCCCGGCCCGTGGTCGTGGGGCGCGTGGACCCGTGTCGTCGGGCCCGGACCTGTTTCGTCGGGCCTGGCTGCCCGGGTGTGCACGTCCTGCGGCGCACACCCGGGCAGCCTACCTGGTCACGCCACCGGGGCCGCGGAGTCCGGCGGCGGCGGACCCGGGCCCGCGACGAGAGACGGCCGCCCGCCCGGCCGAGGACCGAGCAGGCGACGGCGCTCGGAAGTCATGGATGACATGAAGGAGCGGAGACGGCGCATCCGAACGGCGGGCACAGTAGAGCCGCCCCTGGGTCCGGGTCCGGATCCAGGGGCGGCCGGCTGCTGCGGGCGACTCCGGAACGGGGGCCGCTCGAGTGCTGCGGCGGCCCGCGGCGCCGCGCGTCCACCAGGTGCTGCGAACCCTCGGGTCCGCGAGCCTCAGGAGTTCGGGCGCAGCGTCCAGACGACGGTCATCTCGCCGGTCACGGCACCGTCGGCGCGCGTGATGGCGATGTCGACGGGGAACTCGGGCCGCTCGCCCGCATCGAGTTCCGCGACGACCTCGGCGATGGTCCGGCCCAGCGTGGCAGTGGCCGTGACCACGCCCATCGCGAGCTTCTTGTAGCCGATTTCGGCCTTGACGGCGAGGGGCACGGCGCGGCTCAGCTGGTCACCGAAGGCGGCGAGCACGATCGCACCGCTGGCGGATTCGGCGAGGGTGAACATCGCTCCGGCGTGCGGGCCGCCGACGTGGTTGTGGTAGTCGGCCTGGTCCGGCATACGGACCACGGCCCGGTCGGCAGTGGTCTCCAGGAACTCCAGATTGAGGGTCCTGGCCATGGGAACCGTGGCGGCGAGCATCTCGCCGACGGACATCTGGTCTGCGCTCATGCCACGGATGTTACCCACGAGTAGCCCTGCTTGGCCATCCCCTCCGGGGGCGGGCATGGCAGCGGGAACCCGCCACCTCTATGGTTACTGGCCATGTGGCCAGGACAGCAGCCGCCCGGGGGCGAGCAGAACCCGCAGGACCAGAACCCGTACACACAGCCGGGGTACCAGCAGCCGAATCCGTATGCGCAGCCGGGATACCAGGAGCAGCCCGGGTACCAGCAGCAGCCGGGGTACCCGCAGCAGCAGCCCGGGTACCCGCAGCCGAATCCGTACCAGCAGCAGAGTGGGCAGCAGTACTCGGTTCCGGGCCCGCCGCAGCCGGGTGGACAGGGCCCGTCGTCGGACCGGAGGAAGACCGCGATCGTCGCGATCGTCGCGGCCACGGCGGTCGTTGCCGCCGCCGTCATCACCGGTGTCGTGGTGCTGAGGGACGGCGGCGAGGAGGGACCGGACCGGGCCGACGGCAAGAAGCCCGCGACGTCGGCGAGTCCGTCCGACCAGACCCCCTCCCCCGCCGACAACCCCCGGGACGGTTCGAACAACGCCAAGGCGACAATCGCGGGCTGGAAGGTCGTCACCAATCCCAAGTACGGCACGCAGTTCGACGTGCCCCCGGAGTGGGAGGTGGCGGGAACGGGCGTGGGCTCGGGGTTCGAGGACCGCGAGAAGGGCGACGGGTCCGCCTTGATCATGATGTCGGCGCCCGCCTACTACAAGAGCAAGTGGTGCTCCGTCGATTCGGACAAGGACGGGGACATGGAGGACTCGGGCCTCGGAGGGACCGGCACCAAGGGCGGCCAGGGAGCCACGGACACGGCGAGCAGCTCCCGGAGCGAAGCGGGGACCTGGGTGTGGGCTGCCTACGCCCAGCAGATGCCGAAGAGCATCGTCAAGATCACCAAGCCGGTGCCGTACACGACGAAGTCCGGACTCAGCGGGCACTTCGCGACAGCCACCGCGGTCGGTGTGAAGAAGGAGAACAAGTGCGACACCGACGGAAAGTCGATCGCCTTCACGTTCAAGACCGCAAACGGTGACTTCTCCTCCTGGGTCCTGTACGCCAGCAAGGGTGTGAAGGAGGAGCTGCCGGACACGACGATCAAGCAGATCCTCAGCACCGTGCGGCTCACGGACGCTTCCGCTTCCTGACCGCAATCGGGCCGGACGCGACAATCCGGTCGGGCGTGGAAAACCGGTTTGGCACGGGCGGCCGACGGGAGCGATAGTCCCGTGGTGAACAGTCCCGCCGCCGCCCCGAGGCGCATGCCCCGCCCCCGCCGCCCCGAATGGGCGGGCCGCAACTACACACTGCTGACCGCCGCGGCGATCGTCACCAATCTGGGTGCCCATGGTGCGCTGATCGCCGGGGCGTTCGCCGTGCTGGAGTCCGGCGGTGACGGGGGCGACGTGGGGCTCGTCGCGGCGGCGCGGACTCTGCCGCTCGTACTCTTCCTGCTGATCGGCGGGGCGATCGCGGACCGCCTGCCGCGGCACCGGGTGATGGTCGCCGCCAACGCCCTCAACTGTCTCTCGCAGGCTGCCTTCGCAGCACTCGTGCTGGCCGGGGACGCGCAGCTGTGGCAGATGATGCTGCTGACGGCGCTCTGCGGGACCGGGCAGGCCTTCTTCAACCCCGCCGCCGAAGGCATGCTGATGTCCAGCGTCGACGGGGAGCAGGCGAGCCGTGCCTTCGCCCTCTTCCGGATGGCGATGCACGGGGCCGGTATCGGGGGCGCGGCGCTCGGTGGTGCGATGATCGCGGCAGTGGGCCCCGGCTGGGTGCTCGCGATCGACGCGGCCGCCTTCGCGCTGGCCGGGGCCCTCCGTGCGTTCCTCGATGTGAGCCACATCCCGGAGCGGGCGCGCGAAGGCGGGCTGCTCGCCGATCTGCGGGACGGATGGACGGAGTTCGTCGGGCGTCCCTGGCTGTGGTCCATCGTGGCTCAGTTCTCCGTGGTGGTCGCGGTGGTGGGCGCCGCCGATGCGGTCTACGGACCCCTGGTCGCGGAGGAGTCACTGGGCGGCGCACGGCCGTGGGGCCTGGCGTTGGCCGCGTTCGGTGCCGGCACGCTCGGCGGTGCGCTGCTGATGATGCGTTGGAAGCCGAGGCGGATGCTGCTGGTGGGCACGCTGTGCGTGTTCCCGCTGGCCCTGCCGTCGGCGGCGCTCGCCGTGCCGCTGCCGTTCGGACCGCTGGCCGTGGTGATGTTCATCAGCGGCGTGTCGATCGAGGTGTTCGGCGTCGCGTGGATGACCACGCTCCATCAGGAGATCCCGGAGGAGAAGCTGTCCCGGGTCGCCGCGTACGACTGGTTCGGTTCGACGGCATTGCTTCCGCTGGCCCTCGCGCTGGCCGGGCCCGCCGAGGGTCTGGTCGGCCGGGAGCACGCACTGTGGGGCTGCGCGGCGCTGATCGTCCTGGTGACGGCACTGGTGCTGCTGGTGCCCGATGTGCGGAATCTGACGAGGCGTACGAAGCGGGTTGCCGGTCATGTCACCGCACCGGTCGTGGCCTCAGCCGATGCCGAAGGCACCGCCGGGCGGCTCGGGTGAGTCGACGGCGTCCCGGTCGCCCACCGGCCGGGCGTCACCGGTGAAGGTCCGCAGGGCTTCGCCGTGCACGACGCGCGCCGGGAAGGCGTCGGAGGCCGTGCGGCGGGAGAGCGCTGCGGTGTCGATCCCGGTGTGCGAGGCGAGAAGGACGGCATTGCCGAACCGGCGGCCCCGCAGCACGGCGGGTTCGGCGATGAGTGCCACGTTCTCGAACTCGGCGGCGAAAGTGGCCAGCTGCGAGCGGAGGAAGCCGAAGGGGGCTCCGTCGGCGAGGTTCGCGGCATAGAGACCGCCGGGGCGCAGGACACGCTCCGCGGCCCGTGCGTACTCCCGTGACGTGAGATGTGCGGGCACCCTGGAGCCGCCGAACACATCGGCGACGAGGACGTCGGCCGAGCGGGCCGGAGCCCCCTCCAGCCATCGTCGGGCGTCCGCACAGTGCACGGTGATCGCGGTGTCCTCGGGGACCGGAAGATGCTCGGCCACCAGCGAGAGGAGCCCTTCGTCCGCTTCCACGACGTCCTGCCGCGAGCCGGGCCGGGTCGCCGCCGCATAGCGCGGCAGGGTGAGCGCTCCGCCGCCGAGGTGCAGCACGTCGAGCGGCGTTCCGGCGTCGGCCGCGCAGTCGATGACATGGGCGAGCCGGCGCGCGTATTCGAACTCGAGGTGTGTGGGCTCGTCCAGGTCGACGTACGACTGCGGCGCCCCGTCCACGGTCAGCAGCCACGCCCGCTCGCGGTCGATGTCCGGCATGAGTTTGGCGGTGCCGTGGTCGACGGCGCGGATGACGGGTATGGCCTCGTTCACCCGCCCATTGTGCGCCTGCCCGCTCCACCGTCCGGGTTCGACCGTCGGCCGCGGGCCTGGCTCTCCCGCCCGCAGGCTCCCCCGCCGGGCGCGCCGTGGACTAGCCCTGCCAGATCGTCCGGACCGCCTTGGCGTGCGCCGCCGCCTGAGCGAGACCCGCCCGCGCCGAGGGAGCCCGGCGGGCCGGGTCCAGGACGTTGCGCCCGAAAGCCCTGCGTGCGCCGCGGTCGGGGGTGATCAGGACGACGTGCGCGCCCGATGCGGTGAGACGCGCGGCCAGCGTGCGGGCCGAGGCGACGGGACCGCCGCCGACGGCGATCGGGGCGACGACGACGACCGTGCCGTAGCCCAGTGCGAGGTCCGCGTTGGTGGAGGAGCGGACTCCGCCGTCGATGAAACGCCGCCCGTCGATGGTGACGGGCGGCCATACGCCGGGCACGGCGCAGCTTGCTCCGACCGCGTCGATCAGCTCCACTCCGCTGTCCCGGTCGAACGCCCTGAACTCGCCGGTCAGGGCGTCGACGGCGGTGATGACCAGTCGCCGTGCGCTCGGCCAGGAGTGAGTGAGGAGCCGCTCGGCGAAGACGGCCCGCCGAACCGCTTCCGGCTCGGTGCGGGTGGCGAGCGCCAGTCGGCCCATACGGGCGCCGTAGGCCTCGGTGTCGCGGGACCACAGGACGCCCCACAGATAGCGGGCGAGCACGGATGCGCCCATCCCGGCGGGCACCTCCCCGTCGGGATCGGCGAGCTGACGCTCGTACAACTGGGGCAGGGTGAGGAGCCCCGAGGCGAGCTGCGCGCCGACGACCGACCCCGCCGACGTGCCGACGATCAGGTCGGCGCCGGTCGGGTCGGCGCCTTCCTGGGCCAGACCGTGCAGGATGCCGATCTCCCAGCCGATACCGGCGAGCCCGCCACCGCCCAGCACGAGGGCCGTACGGTGCTTGTTCGCCGCGCTCCCGGCCGCGTCGTCCTTGTCCGCCATGGCAGCAGTGTGGCCTCTGGGCGACGGCTCCGCCCCCCGCATGGGCCGGGAGGCGGAACCTTCGATTCCAGGGTGCTGCTCAGAGCAGTCCGGTCACCGTGCCGGCACCGACCGTTCGGCCGCCCTCCCGGATCGCGAAGCCGAGGCCCGGCTCGAGCGGCATGTCACGGCCGAGCTCCACGGTCATGGCGACCGTGTCGCCGGGGCGCGCGACGGCCGTCGCGCCGAGGTCGACGTCCCCGACGACGTCCGCGGTCCGGATGTAGAACTGCGGCCGGTATCCGGTGCCGATCGGGGTCGTACGTCCGCCCTCACGGCCGGAGAGTACGTACACCTGTGCGGTGAAGCGGCGGCTCGGTGTGACGCTGCCCGGCGCTGCGACGACATGGCCGCGGCGTACGGCGTCACGTGGCACACCGCGGAGCAGGAGCGCCACGTTGTCACCGGCCTCGGCGGACTCCATGGGCTTGCCGAAGGTCTCCAGGCCGGTGACGACAGTGGTGACGTCCGCACCGAGCACCGCCACCTGGTCGCCGACGCGAACGGTGCCGCGCTCGACGGCGCCGGTGACGACGGTGCCGCGCCCGGTGATGGTGAGCACGTTCTCCACCGGCAGCAGGAACGGAGCGTCCGTGTAGCGGACGGGCATCGGCACATAGGTGTCGACCGCGTCGAGGAGGGCCTCGACGGCTGCCGTCCAGCGTGGGTCGCCCTCCAGGGCCTTCAGCCCGGAGACCCGCACCACGGGTACCGATTCCCCGCCGTATCCGTGTGCGGTGAGCAGTTCGCGGACCTCGAGCTCGACCAGGTCGGTGAGCTCGCAGTCCCCCGCGTCGGCCTTGTTCAGCGCGACGACGATGTGGTCGACGCCGACCTGACGGGCCAGCAGGACGTGCTCGGCGGTCTGAGGCATGATCCCGTCGAGCGCGGAGACGACGAGGATGGCCCCGTCGAGTTGCGCGGCGCCGGTGACCATGTTCTTGATGTAGTCGGCGTGCCCCGGCATGTCGACATGGGCGTAGTGCCGGGTGTCGGTCTCGTACTCGACGTGCGCGATGTTGATGGTGATCCCGCGGGCGGCCTCCTCCGGCGCACGGTCGATGCGGTCGAACGACACGTACTGGGTGCTGCCGCCGGCACCACGCTCGCTGAGGACCTTCGTGATGGCGGCGGTGAGGGTGGTCTTGCCGTGGTCGACATGGCCCATGGTGCCGATGTTGAGGTGCGGCTTGGTGCGCACGTATGCCGTCTTGGGCATGGCTGTTGCAGTTCCTTCCCGGAACGTGAAGCGTGAACTCCCTGCGGAGGGGGACCCCTGGGCCGGACCGACCCTCCCCCTGCGGGGTCCGCCGGACGTTCCGGGGAGGGTCAGCTTCGGGCGCCGTCGAAGGTCGCCGCGGCGGCTGCGGCAGCCAGGGCTGCGACAGCCGCGACGGCAGCTGCGGTCGCGGCCGCGTCGAGCACGGCGGCGGCGAGGAATTCGGCAGCCTTCGGCGCGTCCGCGACTGCGGACGGCGCTACGGGGAAGGCGTGCCGGAACATGCGTCGATGATCGCCCGTGCCCGCGGGCCACGTCGAATGGTTTTCAGGGAGCCGTGGCGTGAGGTGCGGGCCGGACGTCCCGCTGCCGTCAGACCCTCTCGTCCCTGACGAAGACGAAGCTCTCCGAGTTGTAGTAGTTGGGCAGTTGGGCGAGGTACGAGCCCTTCCTCGGCGGGTTCTCGTGCCACCAGTCCTCCGGTCCCAGCAGGTGCGAGGAGTAGTCGCTCGCGGGGACGGACGGGACGAAGTAGAGCCGGAAGGCGGCGGTGCCCGCCTCCGGGGCGATCGTCCACAGCTGTGCGGCGCGCAGGGCGGAGGTTCTGTCTCGGCAGTCGTTCTGGACGACCCGTACGACATTGCCGCCGTTGCCGGTGCCGTCGAGGCACTCGTGTGTACCGGTGTTGCGCAGCTGGTAGGTGCCCTGTCCGGCGTCGACGGTCTCCCAGCGCTGCCGTGGGGCCGCAGTGCAGTCCTCCAGACGCAGCATCGCCCCGTTGCCCTCGCCTTCGACCCCGACGCACAGCCCGGTGCTCCGGTTGACGAGCCGGAAGCCGACGGGTCGGGTGGGCGATGGCGCTTGGACCGCTGCTGCGGCGGCGGTGGCCGTCGGTCGGGCGGAGCGGGCCGGGGTGTGCGTGGGGCGCGCGGGCGGCGCGGGCGGCGCGGAGGTGGTGGCGGGCGTGGGCGTCGGCGCCGGGTCGGCCGGGAGCGCGAGTCTGGGGGGCGTGGCGGAGGTGCGGGACGGGAGTGTACGGCTGTCGTGGACCGGGTCGGTCGCGGTGACGACGAGGACGGTCGCCGCGAGCGCGGTGACCACCACCCCCGCAAGGGCCGCGGCACCGACCGGTGACGCCGCGACGACACCGCGGAGCCTGCGTTTCCGGGTCGGCAGGGAATGGGGGCCGGGCGACGTGCGGGCGGTCACGTCCGGTGGGGCCACGACGTGGCCGAAGCCGTCGCCCGTCGGCTCGCCGGTGGCCCCCGCAGTGCCGGGGAGCAGCAGCCCGGCGAGGGCCGCCGCCGTTCCGTTGTGGATGGCGGTGAGTTCGGCGCGGACCAGGGCGCAGCTGCGGCAGGCGCCGGTGTGCCGGTCGAGCTCGTCCGAGCGTTTGGAGAGGCCGCCTCGCACCGTGTCGTCCATGACGGCGGTGAGGTGGCGGCAGGCACGGCCGGGAGCTTCTGCGGCGTAGGCGCGCAGATACGCCTCGCCCAGCTGTCGGCGGGCGAGCACGAGGGACGTGCCCTCAGTGCCCGCCGGGGGATCGGCTCGGAATGCGGATGCGGGGGCGGCAGGTCCGCCCTCGTCCGCCGGCACGTCCGCGGTTCCCGGCATGTCCACGTATCCGGGCGCGCTGGTGTCCGCGGGCGCATCGGTGTCCGCGGGCTCGTCGGCCGGTTCGGGGCGCAGGGCCGCTTGCGAAGACGGATCCAGGGTCCGGAAGGCGCGCAGGATCAGCGGTTCGCCGTCGGCGGTCGGGGTCACGGTGG
This sequence comes from Streptomyces sp. NPDC043861, assembly GCF_056435905.1. Taxonomy (NCBI): domain Bacteria; kingdom Bacillati; phylum Actinomycetota; class Actinomycetes; order Kitasatosporales; family Streptomycetaceae; genus Streptomyces; species Streptomyces sp. NPDC043861. The sequence goes on from NZ_JBWKDP010000016.1 coordinate 155,453, forward strand.
TGCTCCTCGTACATGTTGCTCAAGGGTTGTGCGTGTTCGGGAGCGGACGTCTCATGGCCCCGTGGGAACGGAATAGTGCTGGTGTGTGACCTGTGGAGTCAAGTGTTCCGGCACCTGGGTCAGTTGGACCGGCGAGAGGTCGTTCTCCCCTCTCCTGACCAGCGATTCAGTGGCCGGCCCGCGATGCCGTGCCCGTGCGGGGGCGGCGGCGGTCCGCACCTTCCTCAACTCCCCCGGTATCCCTGCGTCCTGGCCCCTCAGAGGTTCTTGAGCGCTTCCCGCACGGACAGCGGGGCGAGCCGGTCGCGCGCGCCGTCGACGAAGGCGCGTACCGCGTCGGGGTCGGTCTTGGCGTACTCGCGCAGGCTCCAGCCGATGGCCTTGCGGATGAAGAAGTCGGTGTGGCCCGACTGGCGCAGGCAGTAGCGGAAGAGCCGTTCGCCGTCGGTGGCGTTCTTGTACCGGAGTTGGTGCAGGAGGGCGGTGCGGGCGATCCAGAGGTTCTCGTCCTCGATCCACCCGTCCATGGCGGCGACCAGTTCCGGGTCGGCGGCGACGAGCGGGCCGACCACATGGGCGGCGAGGGTGTCCACCGTGTCCCACCAGGAGACCGTGGTGATCAGGTACCGGACCACGGGCAGGAGGCCGGAGGAGCAGCGTCCGGCGTGGCGGCGCAGATAGTCCGCGGCGAAGTAGTGGTACTCGCGCTCGGGCAGGTTCCAGCAACGCAGGGCGATGGCCGCGCAGTCCTCCTCCGCCGGGCGTGCGGTGCCTGCGAGGACGGTGCGGGACAGGGTGCGGCGCTCCGGTGTACGGATCCCGAGGAAGGGCGCCACGCCCTTCATGTACGCGGCGGCCTCCGCGGCCCGCACCGGGTCGGCGGCGGCGGGGTAGAGCACCGTGAGCCGCTCCATCACGGTGTCGGCGACGTCGCTGTGCGGCACGGCCGGAGGAGTCATGCGGCACAGATTACGGCGATCAGGTGGATTCGTCGGTTAGTCTCCCCGGATGCTCGACCCCGTCCCCGGGCCGCGCGACGGCCTCGCTCTCCGCTGTGGCCGGGCGATCCTGTCGCCCTGGTCCCGGCTGGCGCTGCTCCTGCTGCTGCTCGTGTGCGCCGCCTCCGCGGTGGTGTGGTACGAACCTCAGCGACTGCTGGCGTCTGGCTGGCCGCCGCAGGTCAGCGGTGGCGCCGCCGTGGTCCTCTTCGGCGTGGCGTACGGCCTGTGTACGGCGGCCTTCGTACCGCGGCCGCTGCTGAACCTGGCGGCGGGCGCGCTCTTCGGCTCCCAGGCAGGCCTGGCGGCAGCGATCGCCGGGACGGTTCTCGGTGCGGGGATCTCGTTCACCCTGGGCCGGGTGCTGGGCCAGGACGCGCTGCGCCCGCTGCTCCGCGGACGATGGCTGAAGGCCGCCGACGGCCAGCTCAGCCGCCATGGCTTCCGCTCGATGCTGGCCGTCCGGCTGTTCCCCGGCGTTCCGTTCGCCGCGGCCAACTACTGCGCCGCGGTCTCCCGTATGGGCTACGCCCCTTTTCTTCTGGCCACGGCCATCGGTTCGGTCCCCAACACGGCGGCGTACGTCATCGCGGGCAGCAGTGCCGCGTCGCCGACCTCGCCCGTGTTCCTGGCGGCGATGGGCTTCATCGTGCTGTCGGCCCTGGCTGCGGCCGTGGTGGCTTGGCGCAGGCGTCATCGACTGCCCGTCGCATGACCTGCGACGGCCGGGCCGCATGACGTGCTCGCCCGCGCGCGGCTCGACCGGGTGCGGCGCCATGGTGCAGGGACCGCGGCCGCAGATATCACGCAGCGTGCGTCGGGCCCGAGCACCGGTCAGCAGCCCGGGTGCCCGTCCGACCGCAGACCTCGTCGCACCCATGGGGTGAGAGGCTCACACCTGTCGTCGTTGTGCGTCCTGCGTGGTGAGGCGGCGCCCGGGACCCCGACCCCCACGTCCACGCGCCGGGCTGGACGGTCACCGGCCCGGCAGTGGTCTGCGCCCGCGAACGCCGCCCACCGGTGCGACGGTTGGCGCGGCGCCCTCCCGGACGGCCGCCCGACCCGTCCTCGGGCTGCCGGGAACCCGGACCCAAGGGCCGCCGGGGTACCGGGCAGGAGCCCGCCCGCAGGCCGGGAATCCGTTGACGCTACGCTGCCAGGCGAGGACGCATGATCGCGGCCGCACCGTACGTTCCGACCTGACCAGTACTTGGATGGCTTAGCTTTCATGTCGTGGTTCGAATCGTTCATCCTCGGACTCGTCCAGGGGCTGACGGAATTCCTGCCCATTTCGTCCAGCGCGCATCTGCGCCTCACGGCCGCGTTCGCCGGCTGGCACGACCCGGGCGCGGCCTTCACCGCGATCACCCAGATCGGCACGGAGACAGCCGTCCTGATCTATTTCCGCAAGGACATCGTCCGGATCGTCTCGGCGTGGTTCCGCTCGCTCACGGACAAGGCGATGCGCAGTGACCACGACGCCCAGATGGGCTGGCTCGTCATTGTCGGCTCGATCCCGATCGGCGTGCTCGGCATCACCCTCAAGGATCAGATCGAAGGACCCTTCCGGGATCTCCGGCTGATCGCCACCACCCTGATCGTGATGGGCATCGTGCTCGGTATCGCCGACCGCCTGGCGGCCCGCGACGAGGACGGCGGAAAGCACCGCGCCGTCAAGCACCGCAAGACGCTGCAGGAGCTGAGCGTCAAGGACGGCCTGATCTACGGCATCTGCCAGGCGATGGCCCTGGTCCCCGGCGTCTCCCGGTCGGGTGCGACCATCAGCGGTGGTCTGCTGATGGGCTACACCCGCGAGGCCGCGGCCCGCTATTCGTTCCTGCTCGCCATCCCGGCCGTGCTCGCCTCGGGCCTGTTCGAGCTGAAGGACGCGGGCGAGGGGCATGTGTCCTGGGGGCCGACGATCTTCGCGACGATCATCGCCTTCGGTGTCGGATACGCCGTCATCGCCTGGTTCATGAAGTTCATCACCACCAAGAGCTTCATGCCGTTCGTCGTCTACCGGATCATTCTCGGCATCGTCATCTTCATTCTCGTCGGCACGGACACGCTGAGCCCGCACGCGGGCGAGTCGGGCGGCTGACCCAGGCCCGACGCCGCGCCCCCTGCACAAGACCCCCAGGACGTCAGGAGCTGCCGCCCCGGGCCCCGCCGGTGACCGGAGGGGCCCCGGGCGGGTGCGGTGGGGCGCCTCCGCGCTCGTGCGTGTGCGGGCCGATCCGAGTGTGCGCCCGCCCGGCGCGGCGGGCCGCGGCCGCGCGGGGTGCGGCGCATACGCTCACGCCGTGTTCAACGTGACGGCGCTTCTGAAACGGCTGGTCATCGGGCGTGCGCTGCGCAGCGAGGAGCTGGGCGGGACGCTTCTGCCCAAGCGGCTGGCTCTTCCGATCTTCGCCTCTGACCCGCTCTCGTCGGTCGCGTACGCCACGCAGGAGATCCTGCTGGTCCTCACCCTCGGCGGGCTGGCCTATCTGCACTTCACACCCTGGATCGCGGCTGCGGTCGTGCTGCTGATGACGGTCGTGGTGCTCTCGTACCGCCAGGTGGTGCACGCGTATCCGACCGGTGGCGGCTCGTACGAGGTGGCCTCCACCAATCTGGGCGCGTCCGCGGGTCTGGTCGTCGCCGCCGCGCTGATGGTCGACTATGTGATGACCGTGGCGGTGTCGGTGGCCTCCGGCGTGGACAACATCATCTCGGCGATCCCGGAACTGGCCGAGTACCGGGTGCTGATGGCGCTCCTCTTCGTCGCCCTGCTCACCGCGATGAATCTGCGTGGAGTGCGCGAGTCGGGCCGGGCGTTCGCCGCGCCCACCTATCTGTTCATCGCAGGCGTACTGATCATGTGTGCCACGGGGCTGATCCGCTATCTGCTCGGCGACGCCCCCGTCGCCGAGACGGCCCGCTACGGCATCGCCGCGGTCCCCGCGGACGCCGGCCTCATGGGACTGGCGCTGGTCATGCTCGTCCTGCGCGCATTCTCCAGCGGCTGCACCGCGCTGACCGGGGTCGAGGCGATCTCCAACGGAGTGCCGGCCTTCCGCAGGCCGAAGGCGCGGAACGCCGCGACCACCATGGCCGCGATGGGCCTCATCGCCGTCACGATGTTCGTCGGGGTCACCACCCTCGCGATCGTTGCGAAGGTGCACATCGCCGCGGACGCCTGCAGTCTGACGGGGCTGGCGGACTGCGAGAACTACACCCAGCGCACCGTCATCGCGCAGCTGGCCGCGTCGGTGTTCGGCGGCGAGAACAGCATCGGCTTCTACTACGTCCAGGCCGCCACGGCGCTCGTACTGATCCTCGCCGCGAACACCGCGTTCAACGGCTTCCCCCTGCTGGCCTCGATCCTTGCCCAGCACCGCTATCTGCCGCGCCAGTTGCACAACCGTGGTGACCGGCTCGCCTTCTCCAACGGCATCCTGGCCCTCGCGGTCGTGGCGGGCCTCCTGCTGTGGGCGTACCGGGCGAATGTCACCAGCCTCATCCACCTCTACATCCTGGGCGTGTTCACCTCCTTCACCCTCTCCCAGACCGGCATGGTCCGTCACTGGAACCGGGAACTGCGCACGGCGAGGGACCCCGTCGTCCGTCGGCGCCACCACACGTCCCGGCTCATCAACGCGACAGGTGCGGTGGTCACCTGTCTGGTACTGGTCATCGTGCTGCTCACCAAGTTCACCCAGGGTGCCTGGCTGGCGGTGCTCGCCGCGCTGGTGCTGTGGGTGACGATGCGGGGTATCCGCCGCCACTACGACACCACGTCCGCCGAACTGGCCGTGACCGATCCGCGCAGCGAACTCGCCCCGCCTTCGAGGGTCTTCGCGATCGTGCTGGTCTCCACCGTGCACAAGCCCACGCTGCGGGCGCTGTCGTACGCCCGCGCGTTCCGGCCCGACCGGCTGGAGGCCCTGACCGTCGCAGTCGACCGGGAAGCAGCGGCGGAGCTGGAGCGGCAGTGGCAGCAGTTCGACATCGAAGTGCCGCTGAAGGTCCTGGACTCCCCGTACCGGGAGATCACCAGTTCCGTCCTGGGCTATGTGCGCTCCATCGTGCGCGAGAGTCCGCGGGACGTGATCGCGGTGTTCATTCCGGAGTACGTCGTCGGACACTGGTGGGAGAACGTGCTGCACAACCAGTCGGCGCTGTGGCTGAAGAGCCGGCTGCTGTTCACGCCGGGGGTGGTGGTGACCAGCGTGCCCTGGCAACTGAGCTCGTCCGCCCATGCCGACCACCCGGCTGCTCGCGCGCCCGGTGCGGTGCGGCGGGGCGAGCCGGCCCGCCGGTCGCGGCGCTGAACCCGCACGGGCTCTTGGCGGGGCGCTGTGGCTGACCGACACTTGGCCGATGACACAGCGCGTGGATCTCGCGACGGTGATGGACCGGCTTGCCATCGACGAACTGGTCACCGGTTACGCGGTGGCCGTGGACGACGCCGACTGGGCCGGCTACCGGTCCCTGTTCGCCCCGGGCGGCCGGGCCGACTACCGCGGCGCGGGCGGTATCGAAGGTCCTGCGGCGGAGGTCGCGGGCTGGCTGGCGGAAACGATGCGGCTGTTTCCCATGCGCCAGCACCTGATCGTCAACCGGCGGGTGCGCATCCAGGACCTCGGGGGCTATCCGGGCGACGGGGCCGAGGTGCTGGCCGACTACGTCAATCCGATGCGGCTGGAGTCGGGTGACGGCTTCGTCTCCGGCGGGCGTTATGCGTTCACGCTGGCGCGCACGGACGGTGGCTGGAGGCTGCGGACGGTGACCGTGGAGGAGAAGTGGCGGCATGCGCCGTTCCTCGCTCCGGCGGCTCCCGGCGGGAATCCGCCCGCCGAATGATCGTTTCGTGACCTGTCGGGGGCCGCACCGCTCCTTCACACTGGAGTCAGACACTGCTCTCGGGGAGGCTCGGCATGCAGATCCCGGTCGGCCGGCGGGAGCAGCTGACGAAGCTGTTGTCGTCGCCCTGGTGGCGTGGCGTGGCCGTGCTCGTGGCGGGTGCGCTGCCCGCGCTCGCCTTCCCTGCCCCGGGGCTGTGGTGGTTCGCCTGCCTCGCCCTCGTCCCCTGGCTGCTGCTGATCCGTTCGGCCCGGACGGCCCGTCGTGCGGCATTTGACGGCTGGATCGGGGGCACCGGATTCGTGCTGGCCGTGCATCACTGGCTGCTGCCGAATCTGCATGTGTTCATCCTGCTGCTCGCGGCGCTGCTCGCGCTGCTGTGGGCACCCTGGGGATGGCTGGTCCGGCTGATGCTGGGCGGAAGCCCGTCGGCCGCCCGGGCCGCCGCGGCGGTCGTGGTGGTTCCCTCGGGCTGGCTGATGGTGGAACTGGTCAGGTCCTGGGAGGGGTTGGGCGGCCCATGGGGGCTGCTGGGGGCGAGCCAGTGGGAGGTCGCCCCCGCACTGCGGCTCGCGTCGGTGGGCGGGGTGTGGCTGGTGAGCCTGCTGCTGGTCGCGGTGAACACCGCCGTGACGGTGCTGCTGTCCGTCCCCGAGGCACGTGTTGTCGCGGTGGCGGGTCTCTGCGCCTGTGCGGTGGCCGTGGGTGCGGTGTGGGTGTGGTCGCCGCAGCCGGTGCGGGACGGCGACACTGTCCGCGTCGCGGTCGTCCAGCCGGGGGTCATCAACGGGGTCGGCGGCGCCGAGCGGCGGTTCGCCCGCAGCGAGGAGCTGACCCGGCAGCTGGCCGGCCGGGACGTGGATCTCGTGGTGTGGGGTGAGAGCAGCGTCGGTCTGGATCTGGACGCACGACCCGGCCTCACGGCACGGATCGCTGCACTGTCGCGTGCGGTGGGGGCCGATGTTCTGGTCAATGTCGACGCCCGTCGCCCGGAGCTGTCCACGAGCTCCTCCGGCGGTGCGAACGGCAGGATCTTCAAGAGCAGTGTGCTGGTGGGACCCGAAGGTCTCACCGGGGAACGCTACGACAAGATGCGTCTGGTGCCCTTCGGCGAGTACGTTCCGGCCCGGGCGCTGCTGGGATGGGCCACGTCGGTGGGCAGGGCCGCGGGGGAGGACCGGATGCGGGGCAGCCGTCAGGTGGTGATGACGGTGCCGCGTGAGGGGCCCGGCTCCGCGCTGCGGGTGGGGCCCGTGGTCTGCTTCGAGTCGGCGTTCCCCGACATGAGCCGCCGGCTCGCCAGGAGCGGCGCCCAGCTGCTGATCGCACAGTCCGCCACCTCGACGTTCCAGGACAGCTGGGCACCCGCCCAACACGCGTCGTTGGCGGCGCTGCGGGCGGCGGAGACGGGCCGCCCGATGGTGCATGCCACGCTCACGGGTGTGAGTGCGGTCCACGGTCCGGACGGCGAGCGCATCGGCGGCCGGCTGGGGACCGGTACCAGCGCCGCGGCCGTCTACGAGATCCCGCTCGCCCGCGGCACCACCCCGTATGTGCGGCTCGGCGACTGGCCGGTGTACGGAGCTCTCGCGGTGCTCGCGGCGCTCTGCGCGGTCGAGGGGTTCCGGGCGCTCAGGAGGCCTGCTCCAGAGCCTCCCGAACCACCCTCTCGCACAGCTCATGGGTCAGCAGTGCGTCCTGGGCGCTGAGGAACTTCCCCGCGCGTACGGCGTCGAGGAAGGCGTGGACGGTCTGCTCGATACCGCGCTGTCGCGCCACGGGGACCCAGTCGCCGCGCCGGCGCACGGTGGGCTGGCCCTTGTGGTCGATGACCTCCGCGAGGTTGACGACTTCCCGCTTGGTGTCCTGTCCCGCGACTTCGAGGATCTCCTCGGTGGAGCCGTTGAGCCGGTTCATCATCCCGATCGCGGTGAACCCGTCACCGGAGAGCTGCAGGACGACGTGATGCATGAGGCCGTCACGGATCCTGGCCCGTACGGCGGTGTACTGGACCGGGCCGGGGAGAAGGAAGCGGAGGGTGTCGACGACATGGATGAAGTCGTCGAGAACGAGGGTGCGCGGGTCCTCGGGAAGTCCGACGCGGTTCTTGCGCATCAGGATGAGCTCGCGCGGGTGCTCGATGCACTGGGCATAGCCGGGGGCGAAGCGGCGGTTGAAGCCGACGGCGAGGCTGGTCCCGGTCCGCTCGGACAGCTCCACCAACCGGACCGAGTCGGCCAGTTCGTAGGCGAGCGGTTTGTCGACGTACGTCGGCACACCGGCCTCGAGAAGCCGCCCCACGATCTCGGGGTGGGCGGGCGTCGACGCATGGACGAAGGCGGCGTCGGGGCCTTGCGCGAGGAGGGAGTCCAGAGAAGTGTGGCAGTGGGCCCCGGGGATGTGGTGCGCCGCGGCGACCCGGTCGAGGGTCGCCGGGGTCCTGGTGTGCAGATGCAGTTCGACATCCGGCCGGGTGGTGAGCACCGGCAAATACGCCTTCTGCGCGATGTCCCCGAGACCGATGCAGCCGACCTTCACCCTGGCCTCCCTCTCGCGTCATCGCGTCACCGGCGCATCTTCGCCGTTCCGGCAGCATACGTGTGCTGGGGCGGGCGCCAGTCCGCGATGCCGTCGAAGCTGCGCAGGACGAGGCCCGGGCCGAGGCGGGAGACCGCCGCGACGAGTGCGTCGCGTACGGCGACGGCCGCGGCGCCGTGTGCCATCGCCATCCGGGCCGTCCGGGTGGCCTGTCGCACGATCGCCATGGTGCGCGGCAGCCTCTCGCTCGTGTACGCGGCGAGGCCCGGTCCAACGTCCGCTCCCCGGCCCACGTGGTGGGCGAGCACGATCGCGTCCTCGATGGCCTGGTTGCCGCCCTGGCCGAGGGTGGGCGGCATGGCATGGGCCGCATCGCCCACGAGGGCCACACGCCCCTGGTGGTAGGCGGGCAGGGGCTCGGCCATGTGGTGCACGTCGTGGCGCAGCACGGTACCGGGCACGGCAGCCGCGATGATCCCGGGGATCGGGTCGTGCCAGTCGCCGAAGCGGCGAAGGAGCTCGGCCTGCTCGGAGTCCGGGGCCTGCTCCCCCGCGGGTGCCAGGGCGGCGGCGTAGGCGTAGATGCGACCGTCCTTCAGCGGCTGGGTGCCCCAGATGCGGCCGCGGCCCCAGGTCTCGTGCGGTGCGAAGGACCGGCCGGATGCGGGAACGACGACCCGCCAGGTGGTGAACCCGGAGTAGCGGGGCCCCGGGTGGCTGGGCATCAGCGCCCTGCGCGTCGTGGAGTTGATGCCGTCCGCCGCGACGACCAGATCGGCTTCGAGGTCCCCACCGGGGGTGGTGACCACGGCGGGGCGCAGGTCGTCACCCGGGTCGGCGACGGCGCCGGCGACAGCGGTGCGTACGGCACCTTCGGGCAGCGCGGCGACCAGGATGTCGACGAGGGTCGCGCGGTGCAACAGGACGAGGGGGCCGCCGAAGCGCTCGGCGGCGGCCACGCTGTCGGTGCGGTTCAGCCAGCGGCCCCTGGGGGTGCACAGCCCGCCGTCCCCCTGCCAGGCGGCGAGCGACCTGACCCGCTCACCGAGGCCGATGACGTCGAGGGCGCGCTGGGAGTTGGGCGCGAGCCCGATACCGGCACCGACGGGGGTGAGGGCGCAGGCGCGTTCGAGAACGGTGGTGTCCCAGCCTTGCTGATGCAGGGCGACGGCGGCAGTGAGCCCCCCTATGCCGGCCCCGACGACAACGGCTCGCGGTGTCCTGTGGTGCCTCATGACCCCTCCTGAACTACAACCGTAGTGAGATGCTCACCGTACTACATCCGTAGTGGCGACGGTAGGTTGTCCCCATGACTGCACGCACCACCGGTTCCGCAGCCCGCTCCGAGCTGATCGCAGACACCGCCCTGACCCTGCTCGCGGAACGCGGGATGCGCGGACTCACCCACCGGGCGGTCGACGAGCTGGCCGGACTCCCCCAGGGCTCGACGTCCAATCACGCCCGCACCCGGCAGGCGCTGCTCGAGGCCGCCGTACGCCGCCTCGCCGAGCGCGAGGCACAGGTGCTCGCACCGCAGGAGATGCCGGCGCCGCACGGAGGCGTGGACGAACTGCTGGACGCCTTGACGTCGGCCCTGCACCGCTATCTCACCGGCTACCGGACCCTGCTGGTCTGCCGTTACGAACTGGCCCTGGAGGCCACCCGGCGGCCGGAGCTGAGGGAGTACTACGACCGGACGGGCGCGGCCTTCCGCGACCCTCTGGTCGCACTGATGCGGGGCGCCGGGTCGGCAGAGCCGGAGCGGCATGCCCTCTCGCTGGTGGCCTGGTGCGAAGGGCTGATGTTCTCCTGCGCGGTCGGCTCGTACCACTCCCGCGTACCGACCGCGGACGAGCTGCGGAAGGGCTTCGGCGAGCTGCTCGGCGGCATGCTCGGTCCGTGAACTCCCCGTTCTGCACGCGGCGCGCCGCCGAGGACGGGGATCATGGCCCACTGGGCCCCTGCGGCACCTGGCCGGCGCCGTACGGCACTGTCCTCCGCCGTGTCCGCGCCCCGGAGGAGGCAACTCCGCTCTCCTGGGACACGGTGGATCCGGACGGCGAGTCCCGTCTCACCGACGCGGACCTGTGAGGCGTCGCACGACCTGGAGGGCCGAGATCGCACGCGCCCGCGCGCATCGGCACGGTCCCCCGCCGGTCGGGCCGACGGTACTGACAGTCGACAGCCGGCGAAGGGTTCAATCTGCACCGGATCCAGGTCCGGATGATCAAGGAGTGCGCCCGACAAGCGAGGAGTACGCCCGCCGCAGTGGCCACGCCGGTCCGCTCCGTGAGCGGAGCGACGGCACGACCGGTGCACGACCCCGCCGTGTCAGTAGCCCGACAACTTCCGGTCGAGCCGCGCGATCGCCGCCCTCACTCCGTGCCCGTACCCGTCGTCGCCCAGGGCGTCCGACGCCGCACGCGCACGGTCGAGATGGGCGCGCGCGGCTTCCGGCCGGTGGAGCTTCACATAGTCGGCGGCGAGGTTGAGATGGAGCGAGGGGTACATCCCGCGCACCGCGACCGCCGAGCGGGGCCCGGCCGGGCATTCGCCGGAGACGCCCTCCGCCGCCGACAGCGCACGCAGGTCCCAGGCCAGCTCGTCGCCGGGGTCGTCCTGGGTGTCGGCCATGTAGTGCGCGAGGGTGCATCGGTGCAGCGGGTCGCCGTACTCCCCGATCTGCGCCCACAACTCCCCGAAGCGGTTGCGCGCCTCTTCACGGTCCCCTGCGTGAAGCAGCATGGCCGCCTGCCCGATCCTGGTCATGACGGCGTCCTCGGACGTCTCCTGCTGCTCCATACCTGGCCTCCAGCGCCTTGACGGGATGATCCCGACGCTAAAGGCTGTCCCGTAATCTCTGGTGGATCAGCGCGCGGCGTCAGATGCATGGGGTCTCCCCTGGCCCGCCAGGGTCGAGGGGAAGCATCGTAAGGCGGAGGGGTGTCCTCATACTGGGCGTATTCGGGCACTCCGACAACGCAGCGTGGGGGTGGCTCCCAGCGGCAGCTGGGGGAGTGCCGTAGCTGTCGTCGTGCGCCCGCCGGGGATTACGGGACAGCCCTTAGCCGCCACCGGTGATGATCCGGCACAGGCTCGGAACGGGGCCCGAGCCTGTCAGCCAGGTGCGGGAACCGTCAGCCGAGGTCGGCGATGCGCCAGTCGATCGCCTCGTGGCCCTGGGCCGCCACGGCCGCATCGATCTGCGTGAACGGACGCGACCCGAAGAATTTCTTCGCGGAGAGCGGCGAGGGATGGGCGCCCTTCACCACCACATGACGGCTCTCGTCGATCAGCGGCAGCTTCTTCTGGGCGTAATTGCCCCACAGGACGAAGACCGCGGGGTCGGGCCGCGAGGCCACGGCGGTGATCACCGCGTCCGTGAACTTCTCCCAGCCCCTCCCCTTGTGGGAGTTGGCCTCGCCCGCCCGGACCGTCAGCACCGCGTTGAGCAGGAGGACGCCCTGCTCGGCCCAGGGCATCAGATAGCCGTTGTCCGGCACCGGGTGCCCCAGCTCCGCCTGCATCTCCTTGTAGATGTTCCGGAGGGAGGGCGGGGTCTTGACGCCCGGGCGCACCGAGAAGCACAGACCGTGCCCCTGGCCCTCGCCGTGATACGGGTCCTGGCCGAGGACCAGCACCTTGACCCGGTCGAAGGGCGTGGCGTCCAGCGCCGCGAAGACCTCGTCGCGCGGCGGGTACACCGGCCCCTTGGCCCGCTCGTCCTCGACGAAGTCGACGAGCTCCTTGAAGTAGGGCTTCTGGAGCTCCTCGCCGAGGACGCCGCGCCAGGACTCGGGCAGCATGTCGGTGTCGGTCACGTCAACAACCTCCGGTGTGCGATCAGTTCTCGGTCCAGAACCTACCGGTGGCCACTGACAGTCGCGGCTGCCGGCCGGGCGCGGGGCCCGGCCGGGGCCGTCTACCAGCTGGTCTTCCGCTCGAGCACCCACACCTGCATGATCGTCTGCGGGTCGAGTGCACGTTCGCAGCCGGCGATCTCCTCGCTGGCCGCGATGTGCAGCTTGCCCTGCCACAGCGGCAGCAGCCTGACGTCCTGCACGAGGACCTCCTGGGCCACCTCGAACTGCCCGGACACGGCTCCGCGGTCGCTCTCCTTGCGGGACAGCGTGAGCTGCTCGGCGATCTCCTTGCTGTCGTACGGGGTGCCGAGCGCGTTCTCCTTGCCGACGAACGGCGCGACGAAGTTGTCCGGGTCCGGGAAGTCGGGGAACCAGCCTCGGCCGAAGACCGGGTACTTCCCTTCCTTGTAGCCCTCCTGGAACTCCTTCCAGGGCTTGCTCTGCAACGAGATCTTGAACAGGCCGGAGGCATCCAGCTGGCGCTTCAGCTCGGCGAACTCGGGTGCCGTGGAGGAGCCGTAGCGGTCCGTGGTGAACCAGAAGGTCAGATCGACAGGGGTGCTGATCCCTGCTTCCTCGAGGATCTCGCGGGCCTTGTTCACATCCGGCTCACCGAACGTGTCGAAGAAGCTGGTGGTGTGCCCGGCGATGCCCTTCGGGATCATCGAGTAGAGCGGTTCGGCGGTGCCCTGGTAGACCTTCCCGACGAGAGCCTCACGGTCGACGACCTGGGCGATCGCCCGGCGTACCGGAAGCTTGGCCACGGCCTTGTCCTTGGGGTTGAAGACCAGGTAGCGGATGTCGGCACCCACGGTGTCGACGACCTGGATCCCCTCGTTCTCCGGCTTCTTCTGCTGCAGCGCGACGACCTCCTCCGCGGTGAGGCCGCGGTTGGTGACGTCGATCTCCTTGTTCTTGAGGGCACTCACCATCGCTTCGGAGTCCTTGAAGTAGCGAATGGTGACCGCTTCGTTCTTGCGGTCGGCGAAGCCGACGTAGCTGGCGTTCTTCTTCAGCTCGGCCTTGCCCCCCTCGGAGTACGACTCCAGGGTGTACGGGCCCGACCCCGTGAGCTTGCCGTCCTTGCGCAGCTTGTCCGCCGCGTACTCGGCTGGGTCGACGAGGGACATCGCGGGTGTCGCGAGGATGAACGGGAAGGTGGCATCCGCCTTGGTGAGCCGGAACGTGATGGTCCGGTCACCTTCCGTCTCGACCGAGCTGAGCGAACCGAGCAGTCCGTTGGGACCGCCCTTCGCATTGATCTTCTTGATCCGGTCGATCGAGTGCTTGACCGCAGCGGCGTCCAGCTTGTGCCCGTTGGAGAATTTGAGGTTTTCCCGGAGAGTGCACTGGAACGCCGTATTGGTCGGATCAGTGAATTTGCAGTCCTCGGCAGCGTCGGGCTGCGGACTCGTGCTCCCGGTCGGGAAACTCAGGAGCGTCTGGAACACATTCCGGTACAGCTCCCAGGAGCCGTCCCACGCCTCGGCAGGATCGAGCGTGCTGGGCTCACTCGTCGTGCCGACAACCACCGGCTTGGCCGCATCGGCGTCATCGTCCGAAAACAGACCGCATCCCGCCACCAGGGATATGGACGCAAGGGCTGCAGCCGCCCGCAGCATCGTCCGGTTGAACACGTGCACACGCTCCTCGTTCAGCCATGGGTCGGCGAACCATACCGCAGTGCCCCACCGGATCAATGGGTGGTCCGGCGGGGCACTTCAGGCTGTCCCTGGCCATTCAGGCACAAAACGACTCAGTGGACTCCGGCATTGAGGAAAATACCGCCATCGACCACGAGTGTCTGCCCCGTGATCCAGTCCGACTGGTCGGAAGTGAGAAATGCGGCGGCTCCTCCGATGTCCCGGGGAGCACCCAGCCGGCCCATCGGATAGGCCGCGGCCGCCTCCGCCTCCCGGCCCTCGTAGAGCGCTTCCGCGAACTTTGTCTTGATCACGGCGGGAGCGATCGCATTGACCCGGACCACCGGAGCGAATTCATGCGCCAGCTGCAGGGTCAGATTGATCATCGCTGCTTTGCTCATGCCGTACGCCCCGACGAACGGGGAGGCGGACATCCCGGCGATCGACGCGATGTTCACGATCGCACCGCCGTTGTCCTTCTGCCATGCCTTCCAGGTCTGCTGGGCGAAACCGAGCGCGGAGATCACGTTCGTCTCGAAGACCTTGCGCGCCACGGCGAGGTCGACGTCGGCGATCGGACCGAACACGGGGTTCGTGCCGGCGTTGTTGACGAGGAAGTCGACACGGCCGAAGGCGTCCATCACGTGCTCGACGGCAGCCGCCTGGTGCGCCTCGTCGTGGGCCTTGCCGGCCACGGCGATCGCCCGGTCGGCGCCGAGGCGCTCGACGGCCTCCTTGAGCGCGTCCTCACCCCGGCCCGTGATGCAGACGCGGTCACCGCGGGCGACCAGCGCCTCGGCGACGCCGTAGCCGATGCCACGGCTGCCACCGGTGACGAGGGCGACCTTGCCGGACAGGGGAGGAAGTTCCTGAGCAGTCATCTCTGTCTTCTCCGGTTCAGTTGAGCGGGCCGCCGGCCACGTACATGACCTGGCCGGAGATGAATCCGGCGTCGTCACCCGTGAAGAAGGCGATTGCATTGGCGACGTCCTCGGGCCTGCCGACACGCTGCACCGGGATCTGGGTGGCGGCAGCGGCCTGGAACTCCTCGAAGCCCATGCCGACGCGGGCGGCGGTCTGCGCGGTCATCTCGGTGACGATGAAACCGGGGGCGACGGCGTTGGCGGTGATGCCGAACTTGCCCAGTTCCTTGGCGAGCGTCTTGGTGAAGCCCTGGAGACCGGCCTTGACGGCGGAGTAGTTCGCCTGGCCGCGGTTGCCCAGCGCGGAGCTGGAGGACAGGGAGACGATCCTGCCGAAGCCCGCGTCCACCATGTGCTTCTGGCATGCCTTCGCCATCAGGAACGCGCCCTTGAGGTGCACGTTGACGACGGTGTCCCAGTCGGACTCGCTCATTTTGAAGAGCAGGTTGTCCCTGAGCACGCCGGCGTTGTTGACGAGAACCGTCGGCGCGCCGAGCTCCGCGGCGACACGCGCGACTGCGGCCTCCACCTGGGCGGAGTCCGAGACGTCGCAGCCGACGGCGAGGGCCTTGCCGCCCGCCGCCGTGATCTTCTCGACGGTGTCCTTGCAGGCCGCCTCGTCGAGGTCGAGTACGGCGACGGCACGGCCCTCGGCCGCCAGACGTACGGCGGTGGCAGCGCCAATGCCTCGCGCCGCCCCGGTCACGATCGCGACGCGCTGCTCGGTGGTGGACATGGTTGGTTCTCCTCGCCCTTGGATTCCCGTGGCATGCGGCCGCCCGGACACGACCCAAAAAGATGAGCGACCGCTTAGTACCTTCAGTGACGAGACGCTAGAAGGCCTGGCACCCGGTGTCAACGGCCCACCGGGTGCCCGGGGTCACTCGTCCCTCTTGTGGGCCCGGTTCAGCGCACCAGCACATCGAGGAGCCGCTCGACCTCGGCCTCCGGATCGGCGGTCAGGCCGGTATGCACGGGCCCCGGCTGGACGACCGTCGAGCGCGGCGCGATCAGCCAGCGGAACCGCCGCCCCGCGTCGTCGCCCGCCGCCTGCCCCGCGCCCTCCCCGCCTTTGCAGATGCCCTCGACGGCATGCAGCGCGGCCTTGACTCCCGTGACATCGGCCCCCGGGTCCAGGGCCCTCAGCTTGGCCTCGTCCAGATGTGTACGGGCGGCCACATAGGACTTGGCCCGGCAGTACACCACCACGCCCGCGTTGAAGCACTCGCCGCGCTCGACGCGCGGCACCACACGCAGCAGCGCGTACTCGAAGACATCCCGTTCGACGCCGCGATCGCTCACTGCCCCTCACCCTTCGTGCCGCCGTTGCTCTTCTTCGTCGGGTGGGGCCAGGGCGTGAGGTGCTCGGTCAGCCAGCCGGGCGCCTGTGAAGGACGGGGCCTCGAGGGGGCGGTCAGCGTGATCCGCTCATGGATGGTCCCGGCCCGCGACAGCAGGGTCTCGACATAGGCACGGCGCAGCGCGTCCGTGGAGTCGAACCCGGGCTCGTCCACCAGCCACTCGTCCGGGACGTCCGCGGCCACCTCAGTCAGCAACTCCTCGGTGACCAGGGGCGCCAGTTCGGCGGCGGCGGCCTCGATGTCCGGCCGGAAGGGAGCGAGGGCGTGGTCGGAAGCGTCGTAGGGCTTGGCGGCGGAGGCCACCGCGCCCGGCCAGTTGTGATGCCAGATCATGGTGGCACCGTGGTCGATCAGCCACAGATCACCGTGCCAGACGAGCATGTTGGGGTTGCGCCAGGAACGGTCGACGTTGTTGATCAGCGCGTCGAACCAGACGACCCGGCCCGCCTCCAGGGGGTCCACCTCGTACGCGAGCGGATCGAAGCCGATCGATCCGGGCAGAAAGTCCATCCCGAGATTGAGGCCGCCGCTCGCCTTCAGCAGCTCCTGCACCTCCTGGTCGGGTTCCGAAAGGCCGATGACCGGATCGAGCTGGATCTGCACGAGATCCGGGACGCGCAGTCCGAGCCGGCGGCCGAGCTGACCGCAGACGACCTCGGCGACCAGGGTCTTGCGGCCCTGCCCGGCACCGGTGAACTTCATGACGTACGTACCGAGATCGTCGGCCTCGACGATGCCGGGGAGCGAGCCGCCCTCACGCAGGGGCGTGACATAGCGGGTCGCGATCACTTCGGAGAGCATTGAGCAAGATTACTGTGCGCTTTCCGGCGTGGTCGTTGAACGAGGCGCGCTCCGGTCCCGTACAACATCACGAGCGGCCCCGGGGCGGGGCCGGATCGCGGTCCGGAAAGGGAGGCGGCATGACCCGAACCCAGGGAACGGCCCGCACGGTGACACGGCGCACCGTGGTGGCGGCAGCGGGCGGAGCGGGACTCACCGCGGCCCTCACGGCGTGCGGTGGCGAATCGGAGAGCGCGGGCAGTGCGGGCGAGCAGCCCGCCGGTACCGGTGGCACGACGGGCGGCACCGGTGGCACGACGGGCGGCGGTGGCGGAAAGGTCCTGGCCAAGACCGCGGACATCCCGCAGGGCGGTGGCAAGGTCATCGGCGATGTCGTGGTGACGCAGCCGACAGCGGGCGAGTTCAAGGCCTTCTCGTCCAAGTGCACCCATCAGGGCTGCGCCGTGAAGCAGGTCTCCAACGGCATGATCAACTGCCCTTGCCACAACAGCATGTTCGACGCGACGGACGGCAGCGTGAAGGCCGGCCCGGCCACGTCCGCGCTGCCGGCCGCGTCGATCGTCGTCGACGGCGACTCGATCAGGCTCGCGTGACCCTGCGCGGGCGCTTCCAGCACGCGAGCACCTCGTCGGTCGTGGTGACAGTGGCGACGAGGGCAAGCGTGTTCCTGACCATCGCGGGGGTGTACTCGGGGGGCACCCCCGCGATGGCGTCCGCGGGGACGACCGCCGTGTAGCCGAGGTTGACGGCGTCGAAGACGGCGTTCGGGATCGCCACATTGGCGGAGACGCCGACGACGACGAGGGTGCGGCAGCCCAGATTACGCAGCAGGGCGTCGACGCCGGTGCCGGCGACGGGGGACAGCCCGTGCAGTCTGCGTACGACGACGTCCTCGTCCGCGACCTCGATCGGCGGGGCGACACGGACCGCGCTGCTGCCGGAGTGCTGCTGGACCGGCAGCCGCTCGGCGGCCCGGAACAGACGGGCGTTGCGGTTGGAACCGCGCCCGTCGGGCCGCCGTTCCGCGACCGCGTGCAGCACCTGGACCCCGGCTTCGTGCGCGGCGGCGACGAGCCGGGCGACCCGCGTCAGGGCCCCGGAGGAGCGGGCCTGCGCCGCGAGCTCCGGGAGGGCACTGTCCGTCCCGACGACGCCGTTCTGGCACTCGACGGTGAGCAGCACCGTGCCGGCCGGATCGAGCTGCTCCAGTAGCTGTTCGAACGACGGCATTTCCCCACTTCCCCCTCTTCCGCTCCACGTCTTCCCGCGAGGCTCTCGCGCTGCGCGGTCCCGGCTCTCCGGATCGGGTCCTCGGTCCCGGTTCTCCGACCGGCCCCGGTGCCGGGAGTCCGGCTCGCCGCAGGGGCGCACCACGGGTGTCCGGCCGCGTGACGGTAACGGGCATTGCGCGGGGAGGGAAGAGCCCCGATTATTTCTGACACCTCGTCAGCCACTGGGAGGGTCCTCGTATGGCCGTCACGCAGCGCCACGGTCGCCGGATCATGATGACGCCGGCCGAACTCGACGCGTTCCTCGCCGAACAGCGCACCTGCCGGGTCGCGACCGTGTCGGCCGATGGGCGCCCGCACGTCAGCGCCCTCTGGTTCGCCTGGGACGGCACGTCCCTGTGGCTGTACTCGATCACCCGCAGCCGCCGCTGGTCGGAGCTGTGCCGCGATCCGCGGATCGCCGTGGTGGTGGACGCGGGCGAGGACTACGGGGATCTCCGCGGCGTGGAGCTCTCGGGCACGGCCGAGTTCGTCGGCGAGTCCCCGAGGACCGGCGTGCCCTGCCCTGCGCTCGATGCCCCCGAACTGCTCTTCGCCCGGAAGAATTTCGGCCTGGACACGATGCCCCACGACGGCCGCCACGCCTGGGTCCGGCTCACGCCGGACGCGGTCGCCTCATGGGACTTCCGTAAGCTCGCGGCGCTCTGACCCGGCGCGCCGGTTCCGGCCCCCGCGTCGCGCGTCAGGCCGTCGTCACCGCCGCCGCGGCCCCCTGAAGTGCCTCCAGGGCCGCACGGATCGACGGGCGGCGGTCCGCGTCCGCACGCCAGATCGCATAGATGTGCCGGTGCATCCTCTGGCGGACCGGAACGAGCCTGACGCCCTCCGGCACCGGACCGCGTCCGAGTCGGGGTGTGACACACACGCCGAGGCCCGCCGCAATCAGCGCCAACTGGGTGTGGTGCTCCCCGGCCATGTGCGCGATCCGGGGCTCGACGCCCTTGGAGCGGAGGGTGAAGACGAGCCACTCGTAGCAGAACTCGCCCTCGGGCCAGGACACCCACTCGTCATGCGCGAAGTCCTCGAGGTCCACCTCGGCGCTCGCGGCGAGCGGGTGGTCCACCGGCATGGCGACATCCGCCGCGTCGTCCATCAGTTGTGCGCGGGCGAGGCCGGCGGGTACCGGCAGTCGCTTGTTGCTCCAGTCCAGCACGACCGCCAGATCGAGGTCACCCCTGACCACCCGGCGCACTCCGTCCTCCGGCTCCAGCTCGCTGGAGCGTACGCGCAGCTCGGGGTGGTCGCCGTGCAGAGCCGCGAGGGCCGCGGGGAAGAGGCCTCGCGCGGCCGTCGGAAAGGCTCCGATGCGCACCTCACCGACCGCCTGGCCGCGCTGCGCCTCGATATCGGCCTGGGCGAGCTCGACCTGGGAGAGGATGCGCGCGGCATGATCGGCGAGCAGCCGCCCGGCGTCGGTCAGGCGCACCCCGCGCCCGTACTTGGCGAGCAGCTGCTGTCCCACCTCCCGCTCCAGCTTGGCCATCTGCTGGGACACGGCCGAGGTCGTCACGTGAAGTCCGTCGGCCGCCCCGCTCACCGAGCCATGCCGGGCCAGCGCATCCAGGGTTCGCAGGCGCTCCAGATTCAACATGTAAGCAATGCTAAGCCAAGCAGTGAATGAAGTCTCGCTTGTCCTACGAGATCAGGCCCTCCAGAGTAGGTGCCATGAGCGCCGCTACGCCGACTTCGCATGATCGCACCCCACTCGTCCCGCCGCCCGTCACCACGAGGCGCCGCCGCACCCTCGACTGGCGCATCAGGTTCGCGGTGCTCGCCCTGATCTGGGGATTCAGCTTTCTGCTGATCAAAGTCGGGACCCATGGATACGCGCCGTTCCAGGTCACGTTCGGCCGGCTGCTCTTCGGCACCGCCGTACTGGCGACGGCGATGATGTGGAAGCGCGAACGCCTGCCACGCGATCTCCGCACCTGGGCCCATCTCGCCGTCGCCGCGTTCCTGCTCAACGCTCTGCCGTTCTCGCTCTTCGCCTATTCCGAGCTGACGATCCCCTCCAGCCTGGCGGGCATCTGCAACGCCACCTCCCCGCTCTGGGGCATGGTGCTCTCCCTGGTGGCGCTCTCCGAGGACCGGCCGACCCGCCGTCGCGTCGCCGGGCTGGGTGTCGGCTTCCTGGGCGTGCTCACCGTGCTGGGCGCGTGGAAGGGCTTCGCAGGACTGGATGCGGGCGGCACCGCGATGGCACTCCTCGCCTCGCTCTGCTACCCGGTGGGCTGGATCTACGTCCGCCGCACCCTCGCCGGTTCCACCCACTCGGCCCTCTCGCTCACCGGCGCGCAGCTGCTGCTCGCCACGATCCAACTGGCGCTGGTGACACCGCTGTTCACCACCCTCCCGGATTCCTTCCCCGTGGTTCCGCTGCTCGCGGTGATCGCCCTGGGCGCCCTGGGGACGGGCTTCGCGATGCTGTTGCAGTACGGTCTCGTCGCCGAGGTCGGCCCCACGACCGCGACGATGGTCACGTATTTCATCCCGGTCATCGCCACGATCGCCGGAGTGACACTGCTCGACGAGAAGTTCGGCTGGAACACACCGGTCGGCGCCCTCGTCGTGCTGGCGGGTGCCGCGCTCACCCAGAGCAGGCCGAAGCCCCGTCAGCCGTAGGCACGGGCGGGCATCGGGCGGGCTGCCGCCGCCACCGCGTCGGCAAGCCGTCCGATGTCGTCCCCCGTCAGACCGGACACCGTGATCCGCACTCCGGGCGGCGAGGAGATCCGGAAACGCGCCCCCGGCGCGACCGCCCACCCCGCATGGAGCAGTCGCGCCACCGTCCCCGTCTCGTCGGACACGGGCACCCAGACGTTCATGCCGCTGCGACCGTGCGCCTCGACGCCGCGTTCGGCCAGGGCCCTCAGCAGTGCGTCACGCCGCTCCCCGTAGGCACGCGCCACCGCCGCCGGATCGACGGCTCCGGAGGCCCACAGCTCCGCGACCGCCCGCTGGGTCAGCCGGCTGACCCAGCCGGGGCCGAGCTGCTGCCGCCCCTGCACCCGGTCCACGGTGACCGCGTCCCCGGTCAGCACGGCGAGCCGCAGATCCGGCCCGTAGGCCTTGGCGGTGGAACGGACGACCACCCAGTGCTCCGTCACCCCCGCGAGCGGATGGAGCGGCTGGTCGACGATGGCGCAGCCGTGGTCGTCCTCGATGGTCAGCACCTGGGGATGCGCGGCCAGCACGTCCCGCAGTTCGCGCGCCCGCACACGGGTGACCACGGCCCCCGTGGGGTTCTGGGCCCGGTCGGTGACGACGAGGGCCCGGGCTCCGCCTTCAAGGGCGCGCCGCACCTCCACGGTGAGCGGTCCGTCCTCGTCGAGGGCGACCGGCACCGGCCGCAGTCCGAGCGCTGCGACCAGGTCCAGCAGCCGGCCCCAGCACGGGTCCTCGACGGCGACGGTGTCCCCGGGTCTGAGGTGGGCGTTCAGCACACGCTCAATGGCGTCGAGCGAGCCGGAGGTGACGGCGAGGGGACCGTCCGGCACCCCGTCGGCGTCCAGCCCGGCCCGGGCGAGCCGCGCCAGCTCGGGGTCCACCGGCGCTTCCCCGTAGAGGACCGGCCGCTCGGCCTGGTGGCGGGCGGCGGCCTCGAACGCGTCCCGCAGCGGCGGGAGCAGAGCGAGGTCGGGGTTGCCGTCGGAGACCTGCCGTACGCCGGGTGGTGCGTCCACCCTGAGTGACCCGCGTGCCGTGCTCGCGGGACGCGGTCGCACGCGGGTTCCGCGACGCCCTGCCGTCTCGATCACTCCGCGGTCGCGCAGCGTCCGGTAGGCGGCCGCGACGGTGTTCGGGTTGACGCCCAGCGTGGTCGCCAACTCGCGCATGGGCGGCAGTAGTTGACCAGGCGCGAGCGCTCCAGTGCCCACCCCGCGTTCGACGCTCACGGCGATCTCCGATGCACGACGGCCCGCAATCCGATACTCTCCTAGCACAAAAGACATTATGCACTAGTGCAATGGAGATGGCAATGACCTCGCTGCCGACCGGCTCCGCCTACCGGACCACCGAGCGCACCAGCCCGACCCGTGGACGCGCGCGTGCTTCCTACGACCGCAAGCTGGTGCACGCGATACTCGACGAGGCATACGTGTGCCATCTGGGCTTCGTTCGCGACGGAGCACCGGTGGTGCTGCCGACCCTCTACGGCAGGGTCGGCGAGACCGTCTACGTCCACGGCTCCACCGGCTCCCGGCCACTGCGCATGGCCGGGGAGGCCGACCCCGGCCTGGAGGTCTGTCTGACCGTCACCCATGTGGACGGGCTCGTCCTGGCACGCTCCGCGTTCCACCACTCGATCAACTACCGCTCGGTCGTGATCCATGGCACCGCCCACCAGGTCACCGACCCGGAGGAGAAGACCACCGCCCTCGACGCCCTGGTCGACCATGTGATCCCCGGCCGCTCCGACGACTCGCGTCGGGCGAACGCCAGGGAACTCGCGGCCACCGCGGTGCTGCGTCTCGATCTCGACGAGGTCTCCGCCAAGTGCCGTACGGGGGGCCCCAACGACGAACCGGAGGACCAGTCCCTGCCGTACTGGAGTGGCGTGATCCCGCTGGCCCACGGCTACGGCCCGCCGGTCCCCGCGGACGACCTCGACCCGGCCGTCGCGCTGCCCGGCTATCTGCCCGCGCACCAGTCGTCAGGGACGCCGACGAGCCTCCGGCACACGGATGGCGCTCGGGCATGAGCAGGTCGGGCCCGTTCGTTCCACCGCCCGTGGAGCCATCGGCCCGCCTCGGGCGGCGGAACGCTGTCGCGGGCCCCGGCTGCGCGTACGGAGGTCGGGACCGGCCCGGGGCGGGCCTGCTCCATCGCACGGACCCGCCCCGCCTCCGGCTTCCTCCGCGTCAGACGGCGATTGCCTCGGCGCGGCCGCGCCCGAGAGCAGCCAGACGCGCCTCCTGCCAGGCCAGGCCCACAACGGCGGCCAGCAGCAGCAGCGTTCCGGCCACCGTTGCCGTGCTCAGTCGCTCGTCCAGCGCGGTCACCGCCAGCACCGCCGCACTCACGGGCTCGAGGAGCATCACCACGGAGACGGTCGCGGCGCGGACGGCGGCGGCGCCGGCGAAGTAGAGCGTGTACGCGAGCGCGGTCGGCACGGCGGCCACGTACACCAGCAGCCACAGCACCGTGACGGGCTCGGCTGTGTGCGGCAGGAGCCCCTCCATGAGCGCGAACGGCAGCATCCCGACCGCACCCACCGCAAACGTCCAGGCGGTGGTCGCCGGCGCGTCCCCGCTTCCGCCGTCGCGGCCGAGTCGGCGGGTCAGCAGGGCAATGGCCGCGTAACCCGTGGCCGAGAGCAACGCCAGTGCCACGCCGGCCGGGCGCACTGTGCCGCCGTCGCCGGCGAGTACCAGCACGCAGAGTCCGGTGAGTGCACCGGTGACGGCGGCGATCCCGCCGCGTCCGAGTCGCTCCCCCATGGTCAGCCTCGCTCCGAGGGCGATGAGAACGGGGCCCGCTCCGAGCGTGACGACCGTGGCGACGGCCAGCCCCGTCTGTTCGACGGCCGCGAAGTAGGCGCTCTGAAACATCGTCAGACCGATGCCGGTGCCGAGAATCCGCAGCAGACGGCGGCGCCGGGGCTCGGCGCTCGTGCAGGACCTGCGCGGGCGCAGCGCGAGCGCGGCGCCGAGCAGCACCAGTCCGCCGAGGCACCGCCAGAACGACAGGGCGAGCGGGCCGAGGTCGCTGATCCCGAAGACCAGCGAGGCGGCGGCCCCGGCGGTCCCCCAGGCCACACCCGCGACGACGAGGTAGAAGAGGCTGCGTCCGACCGGCAGACCGGAGGCAGGGCTGGTTGAAGGCTTCGACACGTGATCTCTCCGTGCTGAGTGTCCGGGGGCAGCCCCCGGGGCCCTCCCCCTGCGTCAGGGGGCGTGGGAAACCCCACGACGGACCGGTGAAGACAGGACAGGTGGCCGCTGGGCTCCGCACACGGGCAGCGACGAACCGCCCGGGGGACATGACAACCCGGGCCCGGTCTTCGTCAGCGGATGGCCGCCCGCGCTACGCGGCGGGCGGCGGAAGGACGGTCGAATGCATGTCCGGAACCCTATGCCGCGGCCCGTCCGGCCGACAACTCCTCGCGGTCCACCGCTCCGCCGGGTCCGGGACCGCCTGCCACGGGCCCCGACGGCGCCTTCGGTGTGGACGACTGGGCGATGAACGCGCCGACCAGGACCACTGCCCCGCCGAGGATCTGCGGCGCCGACAGATGCTCTCCCAGCAGCACCCATGCCAGCACGGTCGCGATGACCGCCTCCAGACAGGCGACCACACCCGCCACCTGAGGGGACAGCCGCCGGACCGAGATGACACCGGTGACGTACGCGACGACTGTCGCCATCAGCACGATCCAGCCGAGCAGCAGCGCGGCCGGGACGGCCGTGCCGTCCATGGCCGCGTCGTCGGCCAGTACCGCCCAGTCCATGCTCCAGGGGCGTGCGATGACGGTCAGTACCAGGGCACCGACCAGCAGCCCGTAGGCGATCACACCGAGCGGGTCCGGGGCGTCGGCGTCGTCGCCCCCCTGGTCGGACAGGACGAAGTAGCCGACCTGGCAGCACGCGGCGCCGACAGCCAGCAGCAGTCCGATCACATCGAAGCGGAGCCCCGACCACACCTCGACGACACAGGCCAAGCCCCCGACCGCGAGAACGACTCCGAGCGCGGCGGCCCTGGTGACCGGCCTTCGCTGGACGAATCGGACCCAGACGAGAACAAGTGCAGGGGCGAGGTATTCGACGAGCAGCGCCACCCCGACCGGGATACGGGAGATCGACGCGAAGTAGAACGCCTGGACACCGGCGACGGCGAGCAGTCCGAAGCCGGCGAGCAGGGCCGGCTTGCGTATCAGCAGGTCGCGGTGGCGCCAGGCAATGGGGAGCATGACGAGGGCGGCGCCGGCCACCCTGAGCCACACCACATGCAGCGGGTCGAGTCCCGCCTCGATGAGCGGCTTGGCCGCCACACCCGAACCACCGAACGCGAAGGCCGACACCAGGGCGAGTCCCAGGCCGGCGCTCCTTCCCTGAGACGCAAGCACCGGCACATCATGACAGGTCGCGACAGGAGCGTCACGCCTGTGACGCCTGTTGAGACAGCTTCCCGGCGCGGCTCCCCAGCCAGGCACTGTCCACCCCTGCACGCTCGAGCACTTCCACGGCCCGGCAGCGCCGGTCCGCGGCGATCGCCCCCAGCAGATCGAGACCGGCGGCGCGCGTCTCGCCGCGCAGTGCCGCCCGCTCCAGCGCGTACTCCATGGCGGCGGAGGCGGAAGGGGACCAGCCGGCGGCCCCGACGCCCCGGGCCGGCGCAAGCGCGGCGGAGCCCTCGACCGAACCCTGCCAGCGCAGCCCGTAGCCGATGCTGCGCTGCACGAGATATCCGAGCACACGGGCGACCTGCCCCGTACCGGCGAAAGCGGCTCGCACCTCGGCGTCCGCCTCCATCAGGGAGTGCAGCAGATGAGCGGTGTCGATCTGACGGTCACCGTCCCGCAGCGCTCGCCGGCGCGCGCCCGCGACCGCCGATGCCAGCTCTGCGGTGAGCCCGGCGTCGGTCCCGGCACGGAGGAACTCGAATTGCGGGGACACCCGCGGGACAGGGATCTGCACTCTTCCACCCCATCAGGCTCCCGTGGCCCGGGCATCCCCGTCCGGGAGCATTCCCGCGTCCCACGGAGGTTGGGCTTCCTCGGTGCCCCCTCCTCCCTGCGGATGAGACGCCACAGACCTGACGGCCCATCAGTATTGAATGTTCGAGGTCTCACGGCTACGTTCCGCGACATCCGCAACCCGACACGAAGGGGTGGTCGCATGGCCGAGGTCAGCGCGGAGGCGCGCATCGAGGCGCCCGCCGGCAAGGTCTGGGCGCAGCTGACGGACTTCGCCTCGTACGGCCGGTGGAACGCCACCCACACCAGCTTCCCGCAGGGCGGCCCCGGCACGCTGGAGAAGGGCGCGACCTTCGCGGAGAACATGAAACTGATGGGCTTCCCGGCCGAAGTGACCTGGACGGTCGACGAACTGGAGCCGGAACGGGTCCTGGCGATCAAGGGCAAGGGGCCGATGGGCGTCACCGTGGGCACCCGTTACGCACTCACACCCGACGGCGGCGCCACGAAGGTCCGCATAGACGGGGAGTTCACCGGTGCGGCCGTGTCGCTGATGGCGGGCAAGCTCAAGGACTCGGCGACCGCCGCACTCAACGAGTCCCTGCGCAAGCTGGGCGGGCTGGTGGCCTGAGCAGGCCGCACAGCAGAAGGGCCCCACCGGGAGACGGGGCCCTTCACCTGCCGGCCGGGAGCCGGCCCCGACGCGAACCGAGGTACTGCCGTCGGGTCGGACACAGGGCCCGGACTCGCGGACCGACCGGCCACGGCCGGACGATGCGGTCGGCCGATCACACGCCGGGACCTCGCAACGTGCGTCAGTGCTCGCCGGCCAGGATCAGATACAGCTTCTTGCGGGCTTCGTTGATGACGGCGACCGCCTTCATCCGCTGATCCGGAGTACCGGTCTTCCAGACCTGGCTGAACGCCTCCATCAGGCCGAAGCCGGCCTGCCGGATCTCGTTCATGGCCTCCCAGTCGATACCACGACCGGCTTCCTCCCACGGCGCGTCAGGACCGGAGTCGGCCTCGGCCCGCCCGGTGTCGGTGAGCGTGAACAGCTTCTTGCCGCCCTCGCTCTCACTGACGATCAACCCCTCGTCCTCCAGCAGCTGGAGCGTGGGGTAGACGGAGCCGGGACTGGGCTTCCAGGCCCCCGCACTGCGCTCGCCGATCTCCTGGATCATTTCGTAACCGTGCATCGGCCGGTCCTTCAGCAGCGCAAGGATCGAGGCGCGCACATCACCGCGCCGCGCCCTCCCCCTGCCGCCGCCGCGGCCGCGCCCGCCGGCCCACGGAGGCCCGCCGAACCCCGGTCCGAAAGGACCGAAGGCGGCACGCCGCCCTTCGAAGTCGCCCGGACCCTGATGACCCGGCCCGCAGTTGCCATGTCCATGTGAACGCATCGCTACGCTCCTTCCATCGTTGATCTGTCGCGATGCGTCAACGATATATCGGAATGTTTCGCTTGGCAATGGTGAGCAGGGCCACCATCCGGGGATTGGCCTTGGCCTGCGGCTTTGCCGGAGCCCTACGGTCATCGGCATGCGGATTCAAATCGTGGACGCCTTCACCGACCGGCCCTTCAGCGGAAACCCGGCAGGGGTGCTCCTCCTGGACGCACCGGCCTTCCCCGACGACGGCTGGCTCCAGTACGTGGCACGGGAGGTGAACCTCTCCGAGACCGCCTTCGCCCACCGGATCCCGGGCGGTGGCGACGCCGACTGGGCGCTGCGCTGGTTCACCCCGGCCGCCGAAGTCGACATGTGCGGTCATGCCACGCTGGCCACCGCCCATGTACTGAGCAGCACGGGGACCGCGGCGGGAACCGTGCGCTTCGCCGCGCGCTGCGGGATCCTCAGTGCCGCGACCCACGAGGACGGCTCGATCACCCTGGACTTCCCGGTCTCGCCGCTCAGCCGTACGGACGCCCCGTTCGGGGTCGCCAAAGCACTGGGTGCGGCTCCGCTCACGGTTCTCGACACCGGCCCGCACATCGGGGATCTGCTCGTCGAGCTGGCGGACGAGGCGACCGTGCGCGGCCTGGTACCCGACATCCCCGCCCTGGCAACCCACTCGAGCCGGGGCGTCATCGTCACCGCCCCGGCCGAGGACCCGGACCGCGGCTACGACTTCGTCTCTCGGGGCTTCTTCCCGAACGTCGGCATCGACGAGGACCCGGTCACCGGCAGCGCACACACGGCGCTGGCGCCGTTCTGGTCCGCCAGGCTCGGGCGTCAGGAGCTGACAGGACTCCAGGCGTCCGCGCGCTCCGGCCTCGTGCACACGGCGCTGCGCGGCGACCGCGTGCTCCTCACGGGACGGGCCGTGACCGTGATCGACGGGGAGCTGCTCGCGAAGCCATGACGGACGAGGGCCGTACGGCTGCGGCAGCCGTGCCGGCACCCGTCCGGGCGGCTCACATCGTCGGCAGCCAGCTCACCTTGCCGGCGAGCAGTGCGTATCCGACGAAGGCCACGATATCGAGAAGTCCGTGTGCCACCACCAGGGGGCCCACCCGGCCCCACCGCCGGTAGAGCAGCACGAAGACCACGCCCATCACCATGTTCCCGACGAAACCGCCGATCCCCTGGTACAGGTGGTACGAGCCGCGCAGCACGGAGCTGGCAACGAGCGCCGCCATCGGCGTCCAGCCCAATTGCCCCAGCCTGCGCAGCAGATACCCGACGACGATCACTTCCTCCACCACGGAGTTCTGCAGCGCGGAGAGGATCAGGACCGGGTACTTCCACCACACCTGGGGCAGGGCCTCGGGGACAACGGTGAGATTGAAGCCCGCCGCCCTGGCGATCAGATAGAACGCGAGCCCGGCACCACCGATCCCCGCGGCCACCAGTGCGCCCCGCCCCAGGTCGGGCCAGGGCCTCGTGCGGTCGAGGCCGACTGCCTTGAGCCCGCCCGCGCCTTCCCGCAGGAGCAGGTGGGCCACGAGCGCAACGGGGACGAGGGCCGTGGCGATGCCGAACAGCTGCCAGGCGAGGTCGAGCCAGGGCCGCCCGGGGGCGTACGAGCTGTTGAGCGTCGCGGCCTGGTCCTTGAGACCGCCCGGTTTCGTCAATGAGCCCATAAAGCTGATCAGTGACGACAAGGCGCTGGCGCCGAGTGAGAGCGCGAGGACGATCAGCGTCTCGGACCGCAGGATCCTCCGCGACAAACCCCCCTCGGGGAGCGAACCGGCCACTCGTCCCGCTTCCGCCTGCACAGCTGCCTCCCGTTGGCTCGTACCGCCGTCACAGCTTGCCCGACGACAGTACGGCGGACGAAGGCAGGCCCCGTGGGAAGGCGGCCGGGCGGCCCGGGCCTCAGCCCTCCGGACCGGCCGGCCAGGTGTGCACGGGGTCGCCCAGCCGCATCAGCTCGCAGTACCGACGGGTGACGACCGCCAGCGCGGCCTCCCGGTCCAGTCCGGACTCCATCGCCCGGTGGAAGGCCTCCACCTGCCAGGACGCCCCGTTCACCCGGCGTCGGCACCGCCCCTCGATGACTCCGAGGTGGAGGTCGCGGTCGGCGGGCTCCACGTTCCAGGCGTCGAGCCCCGCTGCGGCCAGCGGAAGCAGCTCGTCGCGCACGAGCTTGACCGCAGGCACCCGCGTCATGCCGCCGCTGCGGCCGGGGCGCGGCCACAGGAGCTCGGCGTCGATGCCGTGGCGGCATGCGGTGTCGAAGTTGTCCGCGGCCACCTCGAACGGCATCCGCGTCCACACCGGGCGTGTCTCTTCCGCGAGTGCCCGCACCAGTCCGTAGTAGAAGGCCGCGTTCGCCACGACATCGGTGACCGTCGGCCCGGCGGGAAGCACCCGGTTCTCGACGCGAAGATGCGGAACACCGTCGGCCAGTCCGTACACCGGGCGGTTCCAGCGGTAGACGGTCCCGTTGTGCAGGGCGAGCTCCTGGAGGCGCGGCACGCCGCCGTCGTCGAGCACCCGCAGCGGATCCTCCTCGTCGCAGATCGGCAGCAGCGCGGGGAAGAAGCGCAGGTTCTCCTCGAAGAGCTCGTACGCCGAGCCGATCCAGCGCTCACCGAACCAAGTACGTGGCCGCACGCCCTGCGCCTGGAGCTCGGGCGGCCGGGTGTCCGTCGCCTGCTGGAAGAGCGGCGGCCGGGACTCGCGCCACAGCTCCCTGCCGAAGAGGAAGGGCGAGTTGGCGCCGACGGCGATCTGGACCGCGGCGATGGCCTGGGCAGCGTTCCACACCTGCGCGAAGCGGCCGGGTGTCACCTGGAGGTGCAGTTGCACGGAGGTGCAGGCCGCCTCGGGCGCGATCGACGCAGACGTACAGTGCAGCCGCTCGACGCCGTCGATGTCGAGGGTGAAGTCCTCGCCCCGCGCGGCGAGGATCTGGTCGTTGAGCAGGACGTAGCGGTCGACGTCCGAAAGATTCGCGGAGACCAGATCATTCCGGCCGAGGGTCGGGAGAATACCGATCATCACGATGCCGGCACCGAGCTCGGTGGCTTTGCGGTGGGCATATCCCAGACCGGCCCGCAGCTCCTCCGTCAGCTGGTCGAGGACACGTCCGCCCAGGCGGTGCGGCGCTATGTTGACCTCCAGGTTGAACATTCCCAGTTCGGTCTGGAAATCCCGGCTGGCTATCCGGTCGAGCACCTCGGCATTCATCATCCGCGGCAGACCGTCGGCTCCTGCAAGATTCAGTTCGATCTCCAGGCCCATCAGATTCTTGGGCCGGTCGAATCGCTTCTCCGCCAGGAGCCTCCCCAGTCCCGCGAGGCACTGCTGGAGCTTCCTCCGGTACCTTTGCCGATCGGACAGGTCGAACCCGCCTGCCACGACCTTCTCCCCCATCGAAGCACCCTTCCTCGAGTGGGCGGCCTGCGGCTCCGGCCGCTCGCGTCACGGACGATAATGCCCAGACCGACTGATCCATAACGCCCCGCGCGCGATGGCGGGGCGTTAGTCTTGTTCCCGCTCTCGCCGGGCACATTCCGGCGGCATGGTGCACTGTGCAGTTACCACCGTCCGGAACCTGGTGAAAAACCACGATGGGATTCGGCCGACCGCGGCAGGGGTAACACACCAGGTGACGCTTGTGCGTTCATGGAAAACCACCAGGAACTGCCCAAGAAAAAGTCCTGATCCAGTCTTGCCCGCAATACCGGGGACGGCTAGCAGAAACATTGCGTGAACACGGGTCGTATAAACTCCGCGAACGAGGCAGAGAGTTGGCGCCCGGCCATGGCCTTCAAGCCCCCTCTGGCCCACGCTGACAGTGCCGTCCGCACCTGCCCTCGCATCACCGTGTCTCTTGAGTGAGAGGCGACCCACCATGCCGCTGCACGTCCCCCCGCCACCCGCGCCTGCCCTGCGCAGCGTCCTCGCAGCACTCGGATCCCCCGCCGCAGTCCGCGAGGCCCCCACCCCCGCACTCCGCTCCGTCCAGGGAACAGTGACTCCCGAACTTCCGCTTCCCGTCCATGTCCTGGACCAGGTCGTGCCGCGCGCAGGACGTGCTCCAGGCACACGGTTGGCAGGCTGGCGGTTTCTGATCCGCAGCGGCGAGCGTTCCGTCGCGGCCGCGGACACGATGCTGACCCCGGACGGGTGGGCCTTCTCCCACTTCTTCGAGGGCCCGTACATCGCCTCGACCGAGCGGGCACTCCAACAGGCGGAGGCGCTGACAGACGGCTATCAGCCACGTCTGCTGTCCGTGCCCGAGCTCTACATGCTCACGCTGTGGCTGCACGGCGACACCGGGGCCGATCCCTCCGACGGCGTGCCCGCACCCGCCGATCTGCTGGTGCCGCTGGCGCCGGCCCCGCCGGGTATCGCCGCGCACCGGCCGCACCGGGTCGCCGACCTGCTGCCGGTGCTCACGCTGCGCGTGACGCCGGCGCCCCTGCTCGGTTCACCGGCCTGAACGGCGACTCCCAGGCGCCGCGCCCCGTGATCCGTCGATCACGGGGCGTCGCCATGCCCCGTCCGGACTAGCCCGGTCCGGCCACTGCGAACCATCCGAACAGATGGTGCAGTTGAGCTGAACCGTCCGCGCGGGTGATACGTCATTAAGTGGTAAGACGAGCTGCCGCGAAATCCCTGCGGATTCTCGCCCGTGGGGCAACACTGGGATCGGACCGACAGATACGGGGGGCGGCCCATGAACACCGCATCGAGCCGCAGCACACTCACATCGCAGCGAAAGAACCCATCCATGTGCCAGCACCAGCCACCCTGCCCATCAGCAAGCTCCGCCGACCGGGAGGCCGCCCGCCTCGTGGCGCACCACCCTGAACAGGGCTGGAGCCTGCTGTGCAACGGCGTCCTGCTCTTCGAGGACACCGGTGAGCTGCTTCCGGACGGGCAGATCATCGCCCCGCACCGGCCGCAGCAGGTGGCCACGGCGGCCTGAACCGGCCGGACCGGGGGGACGAACTGCCCCTCGGGGGTCCCTGGGCGCCTTCCGGCACAACCCCGGGGACTTCGGCATCCGGCAGAAGGGCCGACTCGGAGGCAGCTCCGAGCCGGCCCTGACGTATGTGCCGTGCCTGCGTCAGTTGTCGTACTCGTCGAGCGGCGGGCAGGAGCAGACCAGGTTGCGGTCACCGAAGGCGCCGTCGATCCGGCGCACCGGCGGCCAGTACTTGTCCGCGGCCTCGACGCCGACCGGGAACACCGCGTCCTCACGGCTGTACGAGTGGTCCCACTCCCCGCCGAGCGCCGCCGCGGTGTGCGGGGCGTTGCGCAGCGGGTTGTCGTTGGCGGGCCACTCGCCCGACGCGACCTTCTCGATCTCCGCACGAATGGCGATCATCGTTTCGCAGAAGCGGTCGATCTCGGTCAGGTCCTCGCTCTCGGTGGGCTCGATCATCAGCGTGCCGGCCACCGGGAACGACATCGTCGGCGCGTGGAAGCCGTAGTCGATGAGGCGCTTGGCGATGTCGTCGACGCTGACGCCGGTCGCCTTGGTGATCGGGCGCAGGTCCACGATGCATTCGTGCGCGACGAGCCCGGCCGGGCCGGTGTAGAGGACCGGGTAGTGGGGCTCCAGGCGCTTGGCGATGTAGTTCGCCGCGAGCACGGCCACCTGGGTGGCGCGCTTGAGACCCTCTCCGCCCATCAGACGGACGTACGCCCAGGAGATCGGCAGGATTCCCGCCGAACCCCACGGAGCGGCCGAGATCGGGCCGACACCGCTCTCCGGGCCCGCGGTCGGCTGGAGCGGGTGGTTCGGGAGGTAAGGGGCGAGGTGCGCGCGGACGCCGACCGGGCCGACACCCGGGCCGCCGCCGCCGTGCGGGATGCAGAAGGTCTTGTGGAGGTTCAGGTGGGAGACATCGCCACCGAACTTGCCCGGCTTGGCGAGACCCACCAGCGCGTTGAGGTTGGCTCCGTCGACGTACACCTGACCGCCGGCCTCGTGCACCTGCGCGCAGATGTCCGCGACATGCTCCTCGAAGACGCCGTGCGTCGACGGGTACGTGATCATCAGCACGGACAGCTCGTCGCGGTACTGCTCGATCTTGGCGCGCAGGTCTGCGACGTCGATCTCGCCGTCGTCCGCGGTCCTGACGACGACGACCTTCATGCCGGCCATCACGGCGCTCGCGGCGTTGGTGCCGTGCGCCGAGGACGGGATGAGGCAGACGGTGCGCTGCTCGTCGCCGTTGGCGCGGTGGTAGGCGCGCACCGCCAGCAGGCCCGCGAGCTCACCCTGCGAACCGGCGTTCGGCTGGATGGACACCTTGTCGTAGCCGGTGACCTCCGAGAGGCGGTCCTCCAGCTCATGGATCAGCGTGAGGTAGCCCTCCGCCTGCTCCACCGGTGCGAAGGGGTGGATCTGCCCGAACTCCGGCCAGGTCACCGGCTCCATCTCGGTGGTCGCGTTCAGCTTCATCGTGCAGGAGCCGAGCGGGATCATGCCCCGGTCCAGCGCGTAGTCACGGTCGGCGAGCCTGCGCAGGTAGCGCAGCATCGCGGTCTCGGAGCGGTGCGCGTGGAAGACCGGGTGCGTGAGGACGTCGTCCGTGCGCAGCAGCCCGGCCGGAAGGGTGTCGTCGACCGTCGCGTCGAGCGCCTCGATGTCACCCTCGACGCCGAAGGCGGACCAGACGGCGGTCAGCTGGGCGCGGCCGGTGGTCTCGTCGCACGAGATCGAGACATGGTCTGCGTCCACGAGGTGCAGGTTGACGCCGTTCTCGCGGGCGGCGGCAAGGACGTCGGCGGCCTTGCCGGGGACCCGGGCGGTCAGCGTGTCGAAGTAGG
This sequence comes from Streptomyces sp. NPDC043861, assembly GCF_056435905.1. NCBI lineage: Bacteria > Bacillati > Actinomycetota > Actinomycetes > Kitasatosporales > Streptomycetaceae > Streptomyces > Streptomyces sp. NPDC043861. Next base: position 189,590 of record NZ_JBWKDP010000016.1, read on the forward strand.
CGCCGTGCACGAGCTCGACTCCGCCCGCGCGCAGCCCCTCGGCGAGGATCGCGGCGTACCGGTGGGTGCGCTGCGCGATCGTCCGCAGACCCTGGGGGCCGTGGTAGACGGCGTACATCCCGGCCATCACGGCGAGCAGCACCTGCGCGGTGCAGATGTTGCTGGTCGCCTTCTCACGGCGGATGTGCTGCTCACGGGTCTGCAGGGCGAGACGGTAGGCCTTGTTGCCGTCCGCGTCGACGGAAACACCGACGAGGCGGCCGGGCAGGCTGCGGGCGTGCTTGTCCTGGACCGCCATGTAACCGGCGTGCGGGCCTCCGAAGCCCATCGGAACGCCGAAGCGCTGGGTGGTGCCGACGGCGATGTCCGCGCCGAGCTCGCCGGGAGAGGTGAGCAGCGTCAGCGCCAGGAGGTCGGCGGCCACAGTGACGATCGCGCCGAGCCCGTGGGCCTGCTCGATGACCGGCCTGAGGTCACGGACGGCTCCGGATGCGCCGGGGTACTGGAGCAGGACACCGAAGACACCGCGCTCGACGGCCTCCGCGGGAATGCCCTTGCTCAGATCCGCGACGACGACCTCGACACCGGTCGGTTCGGCACGGGTCTCGATCACCGCGATGGTCTGCGGCAGGGCGTCGGCGTCGACCAGGAACACGCCGTTCTTGACCTTGCCGACGCGCCGCGACAGCGCCATGGCCTCGGCGGCCGCGGTGCCCTCGTCGAGCAGCGAGGCACCGGAAGTGGGCAGTCCGGTCAGGTCGGCGACCATCGTCTGGAAGTTGAGCAGCGCCTCGAGGCGGCCCTGCGAGATCTCGGGCTGGTACGGCGTGTACGCGGTGTACCAGGCCGGGTTCTCCATGACGTTCCGCAGGATGACCGGCGGGGTGAAGGTGCCGTAGTAGCCGAGGCCGATCATCGGGGCCAGGACCTGGTTGCGGTCCGCGAGGGAGCGCAGCTCGGCCAGGACCTCGGCCTCGGTACGGGCGTCGGGCAGCCCGAGCGCCTCGGCGCTCTTGATCACGTCCGGTACGGCGGCGGCGGTCAGCTCGTCGAGTGATCCGTAGCCGACCTGGGCGAGCATCTTCGCCTGGGCCTCGGCGTCGGGCCCGATGTGGCGCTGCTCGAAGGGCGTGCCCTGCTCCAGCCGTGAGAGCGGAGTGCGGTTGGCGGTCATGTGAGGCCTCCTGGTCGATGCGACCTGCGAGGGGCACCACGGCGCGGGTGCCCGGACGGCCTCCCCCTCTGTCATCTAACCTGAGAGCTTCACCGGTCCGCCCGCCCGCTCGCCGGCATTCCGGTTTTCACCGTCGGTGAGAGCGGACGCCATCGGACGTCCGCTCTGCTTTTCAGAGTGACCTCGTCCGTGCGGTACGGGGGCCTGAGAGATTCCGGGGAGGATTTGCTCCTTCGGCGTCTCCGGTACATGACCGGAGCACTCTCCCGCACGGGGTCAGCAGCCGTCTGCCAGCGTACCAGCGAGGCCTTGGCCAAAGCTGTCGAGTGGCCGAGGCCACAATTGTGCATTTTCGTAGTACTTACGGAGCAGTGCGACCGGTTGGAGGGACCGTGCAGACCGATATCGATCCGCGCAGCCTGATAGGCCGCAAGGCGTTCGACCGCAATGGCACCAAGATCGGGACCGTGGACGAGGTCTATCTCGACGACGCGACGGGAGTACCCGAGTGGGCGGCCGTGCGCACCGGGCTGTTCAGCAGGGACGCATTCGTCCCGCTGGAGCCCAGCGAGCTCGCCGGCGACGGCCTCCACATCCCCTTCGAGCGGGCACTGATCAAGGACGCCCCCGACTTCGGCGTCGGCCGGCATCTCTCCCCCGAACAGGAACTGCAGCTGTACCACCACTACGGACTCGACCTCCCCGCTCCCCCGGAGAAGCCCTCGCCGTCCGGTGGCCCGGATCCGGCCGCCCCGGACTCCACGGGGGACCGCGACTTCGGACGGCTGGCCGGCCACGACGACTGATCCGGTGACGACGGATCCGGGGCGGCGGAAGCCGTCGGCGGATCCTCCACCGACGGGTGGTCCGGCTCCTGCCTGACCAGCGGCAGCGGCTCCGACGGCTCGAGCTCGGGGTCGTCGACCGAGAACGTCCGCACTCGTCCCGGCACCGTCGACCAGGGCTCCTCGAAACGGACCGTGACCCGCCCGAGCCCACTGCCCTGCACCCAGCCCGCCCCGTACCGGGCGTGCTGCACATCGCGCCCGGCGGCCCAGCGCCGCTCGGGTCTCGGCTGCGGCTCGGGAGGCTCCGGGTCCTCGGGCACACCCCCGGGGCCGGGCACGGCGCTCTCATGTGCGCCGGAGCCGCTCTCCCCCGCGGCAGCCTGCGCGAACAGGTCCTCCTGGGTGTAGTCGGCGAGGCCGCTCACCCCCACGCCGAGCAGACGCACCCCGCCCGTGGTGTCCACCGACTCCAGCAGCCGCGCTGCAGCCTCCCGCACCACTGTTGTGTCGTCGGTCGGCCCGCGCAGGGTCTCCGACCGGGTCAGCGTCGAGAAGTCGAACCGCCGCACCTTCAGCACGATGGTCCGCCCCGAGTGTCCGGACGCCCGCAGCCGCTGGACGCAACGCTCGGCGAGCCGCTCGACCTCGAGTCTGATCCGCACCCTGTCGTGCAGATCCACGTCGAAGGTGTCCTCGACCGAGACCGATTTCGCGTCACGCTCGGCAACGACGGGCCGGTCGTCGTGCCCCATCGCCATCCGGAACAGCACCGCCCCGTGCGCCTTGCCCAGCAGGCGTACGAGCTCGTCCTCACCGGCCTCCGCCAGTTCGGCGACCGTGGTCATCCCCGCCCGGCGCAGATGCTCCCCGGTCGCGGGCCCGACCCCGGGCAGGGTCCGCACCGGCATGGGCCACAGCAGCTCCCGCTCCGTCCCCGGCTCGATCAGCACGAGACCGTCGGGCTTCGCCTGCTCGGATGCGATCTTCGCCAGCATCTTCGAGCCGGCAAGGCCCACCGAGCCGGTCAACCCGGTGGCCGCATGAATGTCCCTGCGCAGCCGCTCAGCGGCCTCCCGTGCCGAGCGCGAGTCATCGGCCGCCCCACCCGCCTCCAGGTCCACAAACGCCTCGTCGAGGCTCAGTGGCTCCACCAGCGGCGACAGACGCCCGAGCAATTCCATCACCTTGTCGCTGACCGACCGGTACAGCGAGAACCGCGGCACCAGGTACGCGGCATTGGGGCAGAGCCGCCGCGCCTGGGCCATCGGCATGGCCGAATGCACGCCGAAACGCCTCGCCTCGTACGACGCCGTCGCCACCACTCCACGCGGCCCCAGTCCGCCGACCACGACCGGTTTTCCGCGCAGACTGGGCTTCGCCGCCTGCTCGGCGGCGGCGAAGAACGCATCCATGTCCAGATGCAGAATCGTCGGCGCGGATCTCACACCTCTGATGCTGCCGTACACCACTGACAGTCGGCCGTGCGCAGCTCAGGTGCACCGTGCGATGCGTCCGTGCGGCGAACCAACGCCTCCGCGTCCCCCGGCAGACACCGGAACCCTCTGCTCACACGGCCCGGTCGCGGCGGCGCCTGGCAAGCTCGTCCGCCGGATTGTGCCCGACCAGCGTCTCGCCGGTGTCGATGCGCTCGCCGTGCAGCTGGGACAGTGCCGCTTCGACGTCCCGCCACACCACGCCCACGGCGATCCCGAAGACGCCTTGGCCGCCCTGCAGAAGATCCACGACCTCGTCGGGCGAGGAGCACTCGTAGACGGTCGCCCCGTCGCTCATCAGCGTCATCCGGTCCAGATCGGTGAAGCCGCGGGCCCGCAGATGCTGCACCGCCGTCCGGATGTTCTGGAGGGCGACGCCGGTGTCCAGGAATCGCTTCACGATCTTGAGAACGACGACGTCCCGGAAGCTGTACAGCCTCTGACTGCCTGATCCATAGGCAGGACGCACACTCGGCTCCACGAGTCCGGTGCGTGCCCAGTAGTCGAGCTGCCGATAGGTGATACCGGCCGCGGCGCACGCGGTCGGTCCCCTGTAGCCGATGTCCTCGGTCGAGGAGTCGGCCGTCGAACTCATGTGAAGCGGATACGGCTCGCCCGCCCCCGGACTCACTCCGAGGGAACCCCCTGCCGTACCGTCGCCGCTGCTTCTCACGCCGACCTCCGTCCTTGACCTGCCTTCTCGACGGTAGGCAGTCACCTGGGGCGCGTCAACGATCGCCACACTCGGCACGCCGAGTGATAATCACCCTGAGAGTGGTTTTGCGTGGCCCGATCCGGGGAACGGATGGCCGGATGCGCGGCTTCACCCGGTGAGCGCCGTCCCGCGAAGGGCAAGCAGGTCACTGACTGCTGGAGCCGAAGTCCTCGGGCGAGATCTGGTCGAGGAACTCGCGGAACTTCTCCACCTCGTCCTCCTGCTCGTCCGGGATCGCGATGCCGGCGTCGTCCAGCACGCCGTCACTGCCGTAGATGGGCGTGCCGGTGCGCAGCGCGAGGGCTATGGCGTCGGACGGACGGGCGCTGACCTCGACGCCGCTGGCGAAGACCAGCTCGGCGTAGAACACGCCTTCACGAAGGTCCGTGATGCGGACTTCGGTGAGCTCCTGCCCAACGGCCTCCAGCACGTCCTTGAACAGGTCGTGGGTCAGCGGCCTGGCGGGGGCCATGCCCTGCTGCGCGAAGGCGATCGCGGTCGCCTCCCCGGGGCCGATCCAGATGGGGAGGTACCGGTCGCCTCCCACTTCGCGCAGGAGCACGATCGGCTGGTTGGAGGGCATTTCCACCCGGACACCCACAACGTCGAGCTCGTTCACACAGCAACCCTAGGACGTGCCCGGCAGGTTTGGGTAGTCGGGCAGCCCCAAGATCGGCACAAGACCGGGGCGGGATCAGCGCAACCGGACACCCAGGGCGGTCTGGACCAGCGCGGCATGGAGCCGGACGGACAGGTCCGCGAGTTCCTTCGTGGTCGCCTCGGCATGGGCCCTGGTCTGCGGGTTGCGATGCCGGCGCAACGGGGCGACCACTTGTTCGACCAGTCCGGCCTCACGGTCCGCGGCCGCCTTCATGGCCCGCAGATGCCGGGGTTCCAGACCGAAACGGCCCATGTGCGCCACCAGTTTGGCCACGGTCACGGACTCGGCGTCATAACCGCCGTCCGCCGCAGGAGTGATGAGCCCGTAGGACTCCCAGGCCTCCAGCTCCGCCTCGGTCACCTCGGCGGCGGCCAGGAGTTCGGGGCGACCGACCCGGGCCGCCGTGGGCCCCTCCGGTCCGGCGCCCGCACCGGCAGGTCCCTGGTCCTGCAGCCCGCCGCCCCGGGGCAGGGGCGGAACGTCCTCGCCCCGGGCCTGGGCATCGAGATGCTCCCGGATGACCTTGAGGGGAAGATAGTGGTCCCGCTGCATACGCAGCACCTGGGCAAGTCGCTCGACATCGTCCGGGCTGAACTTGCGGTAACCCGAAGGAGTGCGCCGCGGCTCGACCAGCCCCTCCGCCTCCAGGAAACGGATCTTGGAGATGGTGACTTCGGGGAACTCTTCGCGGAGCTCGTGCAGCACCGCGCCGATGCTTACCAGCCGGTCGCCACGGGCGGTGCCTCGGTCGGCACCGCCCGTCGGTGTTGTTCGCAGCATGGACCTTCCCTGAGGGGTCACACGCCCCGCTGGCTCGAGTAGAAGACCAGCCGGTACTTTCCGATCTGTACCTCGTCGCCGTTCGAGAGCTGGACCGAGTCGATCGGCTCCCGGTTGACGTACGTGCCGTTGAGGCTGCCCACGTCCGTGACGGTGAAGGTGCCGTCGGGGGCCCTGCGGAACTCCACATGGCGCCGGGACACCGTGAAGTCGTCGAGGAAGATGTCGCTCTGCGGATGACGGCCCGCCGTGGTCAGCTCACCGTCGAGGAGGAAGCGGCTGCCCGAGTTGGGCCCGCGGCGCACGACGAGCAGCGCCGAGCCGAGAGGCAGCGCATCGACGGCCGCCTGGGCCTCGGGAGACAGCGAAGGAACGACCGTCTGCCCCGTCATCTCCGCGTCATAGGCTTCCAGACCCGAGATGGAGATCGTCGAGGTCGTCTCCGAGGCACGCTCCGGCTGCGCCCCGGCGCGCAGCGGCGCTCCGCAGTTGGAGCAGAAACGGCTGGTCTCGGCGTTGCGGTGCCCGCAACGCGTACATACCGGCATGGACGGATCCTCCTGCCGCGGCTGCCCCGCGGGGGCCTGGGACGCGTACGGGTCACCGGAGGGCAACCCTCCACCCGTACTTGAGGTTGACGGTTCTCCGAAACCTATGCGGCCGGGACCGGCAGGGTCAACAGCAGACGCGCCCTGTGTGCCGGGAATGTCACCGCCCGGTCCGGCGACCTCGTCGCGGAAGAGCGGGCGCTCGCCGGCCTGCTCCTCCTCCTGCCCATGGCGCGGTGCGCGATGGCGGGCGTTGTCGCTGCCCTCGCGTGCACTCTTGCCGAACAACTTCGCAAACAACTTCACGGGCGATTCCCCTTGACCGAAACAGACCCGCCCGTGGGGCAGGAATCCTGAATGAACACACCTGCCGACCCGGACATCCTCACAACGTCCGTACCCTCCGGACAGTTTCCACCACGCTGCACGCTTACGATGCGTCGACCCCCCGCAACCTCTTGCCCTCGTCCAGCAGCCCCATGCGCCCCTCGTCTCACTGGGAGGACGACCGAGCGTAGTCAGGCCGTTCCACCCGTCGCAAGGCGTCCACAACGATCTTCTCCGACCGGGTCACAGTGGCCGTGGCCTGCTCCTTCTCCAAGGTCTGGACCACACCACCCGGGATGTTGAGCGCGGGCTCCAGGTCCTGCGGCTTGCCGATGACCTCGAACCGATAGGGCGCGGCGATCTTCTTCCCGTCGATCCGGATGTCACCGCCTCCGCCGGAGAAGTACGAATCGGCGACGACCCGGACGTCATTGACCTGGATGGCCTCGGCGCCCGCGGCACGCAGCTCCTGGATGGCATCCAGCAGCATGTCGGGCTCGACAGCTCCGGACCCGTCCTCGATGCTCAGTGCGATCCCCGGTCCGGTGGCCGCCACCGTACCGGCAAGGATGCCCAGCTGCCGCTCCTTTTCCTGCGTCTGCCTGCGCGCCTCTTCCGCCTGGTCCGAGCTGGTCTCCAGCTCGGTCCGCTGGTCCTCCAGACGCTGCTTCTCATCCTCTAGACGCGTGGTGCGGTCATCGAGTTCATCCAGGATGCGCACCAAATCCTCCTGGCGGGCACCGCGCAGCGCACTGTTGTCGCTCGTCGACTGGACCTGGATGGCGAGACCGAGGCCCAGCACGAACAGCAGGAGGGCGACGACGAGTTGGGCGCGGGTGACACGGGGCGGCCAGAGCCCGGCGATCAGTCGCTGGCGACCGGTCAGCCCGTCAGGGGCCTGCCCGCCCTGCTCGTCAGGCCGCTCGGCCTCGTCCTGGCTCTCCTGCCCCGGCAGACCGGCTCGCTCGTGCGGCCCTGCCTCATCGCCCGAAGCGTCCGGCCCCGGCAGAGCCGCCTGCTCGCCGGGCGGGCCGGCCGGCTCCCGTCGCTCCGCCCGGTCCTGCCCGGGCTGCGGCTCCTTCGTGGTCCTTACGTCGTCCTGCGACAGACCCTCGGTATCCATCTGCTCGTCGTCCCGCATCGGCCTCACGCCCGGAACACGTGCCGGCGAATGGCGGCCGCGTTGGAGAAGATCCGGATACCGAGCACCACCACGACACCCGTCGAGAGCTGTGCGCCGACTCCCAGCTTGTCGCCGAGGAACACGATCAGAGCCGCGACCACGACGTTCGACAGGAAGGAGACCACGAAGACCTTGTCGACGAAGATTCCGTCGAGCATGGCGCGCAATCCGCCGAATACCGCGTCGAGGGCCGCGACCACGGCGATCGGAAGGTAGGGCTCGACCACCGCCGGCACTTCGGGGCGGAGCAACAGTCCTGCCACGACTCCCACGACGAGGCCCAGTACGGCGATCACGATGTGCCCTTCCCAGTCTCTGCCATGCCCTTCCCGCTGCCGCTTCCGGCATCGGGGGTCCTCGGCTCTGCGGTTCGAACGATCAGGCTCGGCGCGGCAGGCAGCCGCACCTCTTCCTGGGCGGAAATGCTGGTACGGATGCCGAAGTTCTCCTGCAGCGCATGGAGGTACTGGCCGTCGGCACTGTCCTGGAAGGCGGTGCTCAGCTTGTTCCCGTCCCCCACCGCCAGCACGGTGTACGGCGGCACCAGCGGTCTGTTGTCGACCAGTATCGCGTCACCGGCCGCACGGATCGCGGACAGGGCGGTCAGCCTCTGCCCGTTGATGGCAACGGCCTCCGCGCCGGCCTGCCAGAGACCATTGACGACCCGCTGCATGTCCCGGTCACGCACCCGGCCCGTATCGGAGAAGCCGCTGCTTTCCCGCGGTCCGCCACCGTCGGAATCCGCGCCCTTGGCGTCGTCGACGACCAGCTTGATACCGGGGCCGCGGACCTCCGTACCCCCCGAGAGCAGCGCGACGAGGTCCCCCTGTCCCCCGCCCTGGTGCTGCAGCGCCTTGCGCTGCCGGTCTCCCACCTCGTCCCGGAGCCGTTCGACTTCGGCCTCGAGGTCGTCGGCCGCCGAAGTCTCCGCGTCGATCCGGTCGATGAGCTCCTCGCGCTCCTTCGCCACCACCGGTGCCGATATCCGCGCCTGGGCCGCTCCCAGCGTGACCACCAGGGCCGCGAGTACGAGCCCGGCCGCAAGGCCCAGCTTGGCGCGCAGGGTCCTGGGAAGTCCGCCGCCCTCTGCGTCCCTGCGGGCCGCCGCCTCCGCATAGCCGTCGTCGAGGCTGTGGTCCATGACATTGGTCAGCAGCGACATCGACGCATCGGGACGCGGTGGTGGTGAGGCTGTGCTCCGAACGGGGGGCTGCTGCGGCATGCCGCACATCGTCGCATGTCGCAACCGCTACCGCCGAATGGCCCCACCGTTGTGCCGGGAGGCAGGTCACGCCACCTCCCGGCACACGGCATTCGTCCCTCAGTCGCCAGTGCTCTCCACGACGGCTGCCCACTCGTCGAGCAGTGCTTGAGCGGATGCGTCATCGGGGCCTTCCGCCCACAGATGGGTGACGGCTTCGGCAGGATCGGGCAGGACCATCACCCAACGTCCGTCGGCCTCGACCACCCGGACCCCGTCCGTGGTGTCGACGGAACGGTCTCCCGCCTCCTCCACGACCCGGCGCATCACGAGGCCCTTCACCGCCCACGGTGTCGCCATGTCCCGGCGCAGCACATGCGCCCGTGGAATCCGGGCATCGATCTGGCTCAGCGTGAGCTGTGTCCGGGCCACCAGAGCGAGCAGCCGTACAAAGGCCGCCGTTCCGTCGAACACGCTGCTGAATTCGGGAATGATGAAGCCGCCGCGCCCGTCCCCACCGAAAATGGTGGACTCCTCCCGGCCGACCCTGGTGAGGTCGTCCGGCGATGTCGTGGTCCATTCGACCTGGGTGCCGTGGTACGCCGCGACCTGCTCGGCGATCCGCGTCGTCGTCACCGGCAGGGCGACCCGTCCACTGCGCCGCTCCGCGGCAACGAGGTCGAGCATGACCAGCAGGGCACGGTCGTCCTCGATGATCCGGCCTCGCTCGTCGACGAGGGAGAGCCGCTCACCGACGGTGTCGAAGCGCACCCCGAACGCCGCTCTCGCCGACGCCACGATCTCCCCGAGCCTCACGAGCCCCTTTCTGCGCGCGTCGCCCGTCTCGGTGGGCCTGGACTCGTCGAGACCTGGATTGATCGTCAGGGCGTCCACGCCGAGTCGGCCGAGCAGGCTCGGCAGCACAAGGCCGGCGCTGCCGTTCGACGCATCGACCACGACCTTGAGGCCCGCGTCGGCAATCCCCGTCGTATCGACATTGCGCAGCAGCGATCCGGTGTACGAGTCGAACACGCTGGCAGGGAAGTACAGGTCCCCGATCTCACCGGGGAACGCCCGCCGGTACTCCTGACGCGCGTACACCCTGTCCAGCTTCCGCTGCCCGGCCTGGGAGAGGTCCGCCCCGCGCTCGTCGAAGAACATGATGTCGACGGAGTCCGGTACCCCGGGCGAGGTGCGGATCATGATCCCGCCGGCGCTTCCGCGTGCCGTCTGCTGGCGCGCCACGGGCAGCGGCACGTTCTCGAGGTCGCGTACGTCGATGGCGCTGGCCTGGAGCGCGGAGATGACAGCGCGTTTCAGTGCCCGGGCGCCACGGGAATGATCACGCGCCGTGGTGACGGTGGCGCCTTTCTTGAGGGTGGTGGCGTACGCGCCCGCCAGCCGTACGGCCAGCTCCGGCGTGATCTCCACATTGATGATCCCGGAGACACCTCGGGCACCGAAGAGATGCGCCTGGCCGCGCGACTCCCAGATCACCGACGTGTTGACGAAGGCGCCCGCCTCGATCGTCTTGAACGGGTACACCCGCACATTGCCCTGAACGATCGATTCTTCGCCGATCAGGCACTCATCACCGATGACGGCACCGTCCTCGATGCGACAGGCCCTCATGATGTCGGTGTTCTTGCCGATCACGCAGCCGCGCAGATTGCTGTGCTGCCCGATGTAGACGTTGTCGTGAATGACGGCCCGGTGGAGGAAGGCACCGCTCTTCACGACCACGTTGGAGCCGACCACCGTGTGCTCGCGGATTTCCACGCCGGCTTCGACCTTGGCGTAGTCGCCGATGTACAGGGGCCCTCGGAGCACGGCGTCGGGGTGGACCTCGGCGCCCTCGGCCACCCACACCCCGGGCGAGATCTCGAAGCCGTCGAGCTCCACGTCGACCTTGCCCTCGAGAACGTCGGCCTGTGCCTTCACATAGCTCTCGTGCGTGCCCACGTCCTCCCAGTAGCCCTCGGCGACATAGCCGTAGATCGGCTTGCCCTCCTTCATGAGCTGCGGGAAGACATCTCCGGACCAGTCCACGGGTACGTCGGCCTCGACATAGTCGAAGACCTCGGGCTCCATGACGTAGATGCCGGTGTTGACCGTGTCCGAGAAGACCTGCCCCCAGGTCGGCTTCTCAAGGAATCGCTCGACCTTTCCCTGCTCGTCCACGATCGTGATACCGAATTCAAGCGGATTCGGTACCCGAGTCAGACACACGGTGACCAGTGCGCCCTTCTCCTTGTGGAAGGAGATGAGATCGGTCAGATCGAAGTCGGTGAGGGCGTCACCCGAGATGACGAGGAATGCGTCGTCCTTCAACGCCTCCTCGGCGTTCTTCACACTGCCCGCGGTGCCGAGTGGCTTCTCCTCGTTGGCATAGGTCAGCTCCATCCCCAGTTCCTCGCCGTCGCCGAAATAGTTCTTGACGAGAGAGGCGAGAAACTGGACGGTTACAACGGTCTCATTGAGCCCATGCCGCTTCAGCAAGCGCAGCACATGCTCCATGATCGGCCTGTTGGCCACCGGAAGCAGTGGCTTGGGCATGCTCGAGGTCATGGGGCGAAGTCGTGTTCCTTCGCCACCAGCCATCACGACGGCCTTCATGTCGGAAGCGTCCTCCTTGAAGAGACGACGGTCCAGCCGACTTCACCCGTCCGGGAAGGCCTTCAATGTCACGTGCGGCCCGGCGGACTCTGCACAGCTCCGTGCAAACGGCTCAATCGGCCACGGCATCAGCCTTGACGAGTCGGCGGACCTGGACCACGTAGAGGATCCCTGCCCACCAGTAGAGAGTTGTACCCCATCCTGCGAACGCCCATCCGAAAACAGCGGCGAGTGACGCAAGCCACGTGTTTCCGTCACTGAGCAGGAGCAGCGGAAACGCGTACATCAAGTTGAAGGTAGCCGCCTTGCCCAGGAAGTTCACCTGGGGAGGCGGATAGCCGTGCCGGCGGAGGATCCACACCATCACCAGCAGCATCAGCTCCCGGGCCAAAAGTGCCGCGGTGAGCCATAGCGGCAGGATCCCGCGCCAGGTGAGCCCCACGAGAGTGGAAAGGATGTAAAGGCGGTCGGCAGCAGGGTCAAGGATCCGGCCCAGGCTGCTGATCTGGTTCCAACGGCGCGCCAGCTTGCCGTCGAGATAGTCGCTGACGCCGCTCAGCGCAAGGACGAGCAGCGCCCATCCGTCCATCTTCGGTCCGCCGAACTCCGGCAGGAGGATCAACCACAGGAACAGCGGCACCCCGAGCAGGCGGGCCATGCTGAGGATGTTGGGGATGGTGAGCACCCGGTCCGTCTGAACGCGAGTCTCCTGGACCTCCACCCGGGGGCCTCCTGTGGGAACGTGTCTACGATGTGCTTCCTGACCCTACCCTCAGCTCTCCGGGAATCGTACAGAGGGGTGACGGGACTCGAAGAAGCCTGTTAAACACAAAAAGGCCGTGGTTCCCGGATCGAAATCCAGGAACCACGGCCCAATAATTGTTCGGCGGTGTCCTACTCTCCCACAGGGTCCCCCCTGCAGTACCATCGGCGCTGAAAGGCTTAGCTTCCGGGTTCGGAATGTTACCGGGC